>NZ_VATX01000015.1:0-536545 GCF_005774635.1 Glutamicibacter sp. V16R2B1 | reverse complement strand
GTCAAGGCCGGAGACACCATGGGCCACATCGCCCACCGCCTGGACGTCTCCCTCTCCGAGGTCCGCAAGGCCGCAGGAAACCCCTCCGGCGACCGCATCTACGTCGGACAGAAGCTGAACTTCGGCGGCTCCTCAACACCATCCAAGAGCAGCCCCAAGAAGGACAGCGGCAAGACCACCGGCGGCAGCTACACCGTGAAGTCCGGGGATACCCTGGGTGCGATCGCGGCCCGCAACGGGATCAGCCTGAGCAAGCTGATGAGCATGAACAACTTGTCCTCCAAGTCGCTGATCTTCCCTGGTGACAAGCTCAAGCTCAGCGGCTCGGCCCAGTCCTCCTCGCCGAAGCCGACCTCGCAGTCGAATAGTGCCCCGAAGTCGAGCGGCACCAGCAGCTACAGCGTCAAGTCCGGCGATACCCTCGGCGGCATTGCTGCCAAGCACGGGATTTCGCTGAGCCGTCTGCTGGATCTGAACCCAGAGGTCAGCACCCAGACTCCGTTGCAGATCAACACGAAGCTGAAGATTTCTGGTTCCTCGGTAAAGCCGAACGCGGGCGTGAAGCCGACACAGAAGATCGGCAACACCTTCGCCGGGCGCACTTATCCTGATGCCACCGTGCGCAGCGCCAATGAGAACAAGGCCTACTTGGATTCGATCTCGGTTCCCAGCCGCTCCGAGATGCAGGCTCTGATCCGCAGCACTGCCAGGAGCATGGGGGTTGACCCGGCCCTGGCCCTGGCCCACGCCCAGCAGGAATCCGGTTTCAACCAGCGCGCGGTTTCCCCCGCCAACGCCATTGGAGCCATGCAGGTGATCCCGAGCACCGGTGAATGGATGTCGGGCATGGTGGGGCGCAAGCTGAACCTGTTGGATCCGCGGGACAACGTCGCGGCCGGCGTTGCCACCATCAAGTACAACCTCGACAACGCCGAGAGCCTGGACCACGCCATCGCCGCGTACTACCAGGGCCTGGGCGGGGTGCGGAAGTACGGGATGTATTCCGACACCAAGGTTTATGTCGCCAACGTCAAATCGCTGATGAAGCAGTACCGCTAGTCGGTGGCCGGGTGCCGTGTTCTGCCAGGACGGGGGCACGGGGCTTGGCTAACCGGCACGCCGCATGACTAAGGCGGGTGAATCCATAATGGATTCACCCGCCTTAGTCATGCGCGGTATCGGCTCGCAGCGTTAGTGGGCGTTGCTGCGCAAGTCCAGCGGCATCTCAATGACCACTTCGGTGCCCTGGTTCGCTGCCTGGTTCCAGTGGATTTCGCCGCGCAGCTCGCTGGTAACCAGGGTGCGCACGATCTGCAGTCCCAGACCCTCGCTGTACTCCCCCTCGGGCAACCCATGGCCGTTGTCGCTGACCGTGACTCGCAACCACTTGTGGCCGTCCCGGCCCAGGTATCGTTCGGCCAGTAGCCGCACTTCCCCGTCACGGCCGGCCAGCCCGTGTTCCACTGCGTTGGTGGCCAGTTCGTTGATGACCAGGGACAACGGGGTGGCCAGTTCGGCCGGCAGCATCCCGAATTCCCCTTCGCGCACGGTGCGAACCCGCTGGCTCGGACTGGCGATTTCAACGATGAACCGGAACTGTCGGTCCATCAGGTCATCAAATTTTACGGTTTCGTTCAAACCCTTGGACAGGAAATCGTGTACCGAGGCGATGGTTGAGACCCGGCGCATGGCCTGTTCCAGACCCTGTTTGCCCTCGGCCGAGTTCATGCGCCGGGACTGCATGCGCAACAGCGCGGCCACCGTCTGCAGGTTGTTCTTCACCCGATGGTGGATTTCGCGAATGGTGGCGTCCTTGGTGACCAGTTCCTTTTCCCGCCGGCGCAGCTCGGTCACATCCCGGCACAAAACCAGGGATCCCCAGCGGCGGCGTTCGTCGCGCAGCGGGATGGCACGCAGCGAAATGTTCACCCCGCGGTACTCCATCTCGGTGCGCCACGGCATTTTGCCCTGGACCACCAGCGGCAGGGTTTCGTCAATAACCCGCCGGTCGCTGACCAGTGCCATGGTCAGGTCCGACAGCGACTGGCCCTGCAATACCTCGGCGGCTCCGAGCCGGCGAAACGCCGACACCGCGTTGGGGCTGGCGTATTCCACCACCCCGGCGGCGTCCATTCGGATGAAGCCGTCGCCTACCCGCGGGGCGCCGCGCCGTGACCCGGTCGGGCTGGCGAAGTCGGGCCAGAGCCCGAGGGTGCCCATGGTCAGCAGGTCATCGGCGCTTTGCCGGTAGACCAGTTCCAGGTTGGAGGGGGTGCGGCTGGAGGCCAGGTCGAAGTGGGAGGTGATGACCGCGACCTTCCGTCCCTGGCGGACCAGGGGGACGGCCTGAACGGTACTCTGCCCAGCCAGGTCGGCCGGGTGCTGCACGGAACGCTGCAACTGCCCGGTGGCCCAGGCCTCGTCCACCATGATCCGCAAGTCCTTGCGGATCCGCTCCCCGACGAAGTCGGTGTGGAACGCGGTGTGCGAGGTGGAGGGCCGCACGTGCGCCAGGGCCACGTAGGACCCGTCCCCGGTGGGGAACCAGAGCACCAGGTCGGCGAACGCAAGATCGGCGACCAGTTGCCAGTCCCCCACCAGCAGATGCAACCAGTCCTCATCACCGGGCCCGAGCTGAGAATTTTCGCGCAGTTGCTCGGTGATGAGGGCCATGGTGTGTTACTTCCTCCGGACGATGGAACGCAGCAGGCGAAGTGCGACGGACAGCGAGGCCATGTCGTCGCGTTCCAGGTTGTTGACCTCCTGGAACATGTTCTTCGCACGATCAAGGTTAGCCGTGTTGGCTTCCTCCCAGGCCGCAACACGCGCGTCGGCGTCCTGCAGGTCTCCGGCCGCGTCCAGCACGTCCCCGGTCATGTCAATGATCGTGGAGTACAGGTCATCGCGCAGCGCGGCACGGGCCAGTGCCTTCCAGCGGTCGGTGCGCGGCAGCGCGGTGATCCGGTTCAGCAGGGCGTCGACCTCGAACTTGGCGTACAGCGCGAAGTAGGTGGTGGCCACCTGCTCGGTGTCGGCGTCGTTGCGGAAGATGTAGTCGGCGATGTCCAACAGGACATAGGACTCGAACTGTCCGGACCAGTGGATCGCCTGCTCCTCGGTCAGCCCATGCTGGATGGCATCTTCACGCCAGGTGGCGAAGCGGGCGGCATCCACCCCGCGCAGCAACTGCGGTAGCTGGGCGCGCAGCTTCTGCACCTTGGCTGCGTAGCGTTCCACCATTTCCCCGACGCTCAGTTCCAGGTCCACATGGTTCAGGAACCAGCGGGTGGTGCGGTCCAGCAGACGGCGCAGGTCGTGGTGCTGGCGCGACCAATAACCGATGTCCTGCCCGGCCGGCTGCAGGTTGATTTCCTGGAACCAGCGTTCGTACTCGTAGATCTCCCGCAGCGCGCAGAAGACCTTGGCGATCTGCGCCTCGGTGGCCCCGGTTTCCTCCATGGCGCGGAAGATGTAGGTGATGCCGCCGATGTTCACGATTTCGTTGGCCACCACGGTCGCCACGATCTCGTTGCGCAGCGGATGGCTGTCCAGTTCTTCCCCGAACCGCTCGGAGAGCTGGCTCGGGAAGTAGCGCTTGAGGGTGGCGAAGAAGTAGTCGTCCTCGGTCAGGTCCGATTCGGCCAGCGCCTGGGCCAACTGGATCTTCGCGTACGCGGTGATCACTGCCAGTTCCGGGGTGGTCATGGATCCGCCCGAAGCGCGCCGGGCCTCCAGTTCGCTGTTCGAGGGCAGGAACTCCAGCTCACGGTTCAGATCCGCGTGCTCCTCCAGCCAGTCCATCAGCCGTTCGTAGGCCGGGGTCCAGGTCTTGGCCGCGTGCTTTTCGTTCAGCAGCAGCACGTTCTGGTTGAAGTTGGTCTCCAGCACCAGGTCGGCGACGTTGTCGGTCATCGAGATCAGGAAGTCCGCACGCTCGGCAGGGTCGATGGCCCCGGCCTTGACCTGGCGGTCCACGAAGATCTTGATGTTCACCTCGCGGTCGGAGGTGTCCACGCCGGCCGAGTTGTCAATGGCGTCGGTATTCAGGATGACCCCATTGGCCGCGGCCTCGATGCGGCCACGCTGGGTCATGCCCAGGTTGCCGCCCTCACCGATGATGCGGGCCTGCACCTGGCGTCCGTCCACGCGGATGGCGTCGTTGGCGCGGTCCCCGACCTGGCCGTGGCTTTCGGTGCTGGCCTTGATGTAGGTGCCGATGCCGCCGTTGTACAGCAGGTCGACCTTGGCCGAGAGGATCGCCTTGAGCAGGTCGTTGGGCGCCATCGCGGTGGTGTCATCGGGCAGGCCGAGCAGCTCGCGGACTTCGGCACTGACCGGCACCGACTTCAGCGACCGGGAGAACACCCCGCCGCCGGCGGAGATCAGGTCCTTGTTGTAGTCGGCCCAGCTGGAGCGCGGCAGGTCGTAGAGCCGCTGGCGTTCGGTGAAGGCCGCCTCGGGCTCCGGGTTCGGATCCAGGAAGATGTCGCGGTGGTCGAAGGCGGCCACCAGCTTGATGGTCTTGGTGCGCAGCATGCCGTTGCCGAACACGTCACCGGACATGTCCCCGATGCCCACGGCGGTGAACTGTTCGCTTTGCGAGTCCATGCCGAGTTCGAAGAAGTGGCGCTTGACCGATTCCCAGGCACCGCGGGCGGTGATGCCCATGCCCTTGTGGTCGTAGCCCACCGAGCCGCCCGAGGCGAACGCGTCGCCCAACCAGTGGCCCTTTTCCTCGGAGATTGCGTTGGCGGTGTCGGAGAAGCTCGCGGTGCCCTTGTCGGCGGCGACCACCAGGTAGGTGTCATCCCCGTCGCGGCGCACCACGTCCACCGGCGGCACCACCCGCTGGCCCTGCTCATCGGTGATGACGTTGTCGGTCAGGTCCAGCATGGTGCGGATGAAGATCCGGTAGGAGGCCTTGCCCTCCTCCATCCAGGCGCCGCGGTCCACGGCCGGGTTCGGCAGCTGCTTGGCGTAGAAGCCGCCCTTGGCGCCGGTGGGCACGATCACCGAGTTCTTCACCATCTGCGCCTTGACCAGGCCCAGCACCTCGGTGCGGAAGTCTTCGCGGCGGTCCGACCAGCGCAGGCCGCCACGGGCGACGGCGCCGAAGCGGAAGTGCACGCCCTCCACGCGCGGGGAGTACACCCAGAACTCGTGCTTGGGGCGTGGGAACGGGGCGAAGTCGATCTCGTTCGGGGCCAGCTTGAAGCCCAGCGCGTGCCCGGCGGCATAGTAGTTGGTGCGCTTGGTCGCCTCGATGACCTTCACGAAGCGGCGCAGCAGCTTGTCGGCATCCAGGGTCGGCACGCTTTCCAGGGCCGCGCTGATCTTCTGGTGGGCTTCCTCGCGGGCCGCCTCGGACTCCTCGGCCGAGAGCTTCGGGTCGAAGATGGCGTGGAAGAGGCTCACGATCCCGTGGGTGACTTCGGCGTTGGAGACCAGGGTGCTGGCGATGAAGTCGGTGGAGTTCGGAACCCCCAGCTGCAGCAGGTAGTGGGCGTAGGCGCGCAGCATGGCCACTTCGGTCCAGTGCAGTCCCTCGCGCAGCACCAGGGCGTTCAGCTCATCGGATTCGGCGGCGTTGCGCACCACCGCCGAGTAGGTTTCGGCCAGCAGGTCCTGGACGGCGGAGAAGTCGATGTCCTCATCGACCTTCAGGCCCAGGTCGTAGATGTAGCGCTGTTCGCCGTCCTGCGGCTGCAGCTCGAAGGGCCGCTCGTCCACGACTTCCAGGCCCAGGTCCTGCAGCACCGGCAGGATGCGCGAGAGCATCAGCGGACGGTTGACGTAGATCTTCATCCGGACGCTGACCGGGCTGTCCTCATGCTCGTCGGTCGGGGCGTAGAAGGAGACGACCGGACCTTCCTGGGCCGGCTCATCGAGCTGGGCCAGGCGTTCAATGTCCGCCAGCGCATCCTCGATCTCGAACTGGACCTTGTAGGACTCGGGGAAGGCCTCGGACCAGGACCGCGCCAGGTTGCGGGCCTCGTTGGCTTCCAGGCGCTCGTGGGCCGCATCGTGCACCGCTTCACCCCAGGAACGCACCGCGTTGGCGATGCGGGTCTCCAGGTGCTTGCGGTCCACCACCGGGGCCAGGCCGTGGCGCTGCAGACGGATCCGGTAGAACAGGCGGATCAGAGCCGAGTCGCTCATCAGCACGTCGTATTCCATGGAATCCGGGTTGAAGGACTGCTTGAGCACATCCTCGATGCGCTGGCGGACCAGGGTGGAGAAGCGGTCACGCGGCAGGTAGACCATCACGGACATGAACCGGCCGTAGTCATCGGGGCGCAGGAAGACGGAGGTGCGGCGGCGCTCCTGCAGGCGCAGGATGCCCATGGCGGTGTTGGTCAGGTCCTCCACGGAGATCTGGAACAGCTCATCGCGTGGGTAGGTTTCCAGGATGGTGACAATGTCCTTGCCCGAGTGCGAGTCCGGGGCGAAGCCGGCGTGCTTGAGCACTGCGGCGACCTTTTCGCGCACCAGCGGCACGGCGGTGACGCTGGAGGTGTACAGGCTGGAGGAGAACAGGCCGATGAAGCGGCGTTCGCCGTTGACCTCCCCATTGGCGTCAAAGCTCTTGACACCCACATAGTCCAGGTAGGTGCCCCGGTGCACGGTGGAGCGGGCGTTGGCCTTGGTGATCACCAGGGCGCGCTTGTCGCGTGCCGTGGCCCGGCCGCGCTTGGTCAGGTGCAGCGGGCCGCGGTCATCGGCGTCGCGCATCAGGCCCAGGCCGCTGCCCGGGCGGGCGCGCAGCACGTCCTCGCCGTGCTCGGTGACCAGCTCGTAGTCGCGGTAGCCCAGGAAGGTGAAGCGGCCATCGGCCATCCAGTTCAGCAGTTCCACGGCCTGATCAAGGTCCGGGATTTCCTCGGCTCCCACGGTTTGGGGCAGCGTGGCGGCGATTTCGTGGGCACGGTCCATCAGCTTCGGCCAGTCCTCGACGGCCATGCGCACGTCGCTGAGCACGGACTGCAGGCCGGTGGTGACTTCCTCGGCCTGCTCCTCGCTCATCTCGTGGTCCAGTTCCACGGAGATCCAGGATTCAACCTCGGTGTTGCTCCCGGCCAGATTCAGGGTGCTCAGGTCGGCGAGCGCGGCAGTGTCGCCGCTGGCCACATGCTGGGCGTCGGTGGGGGTCAGTGACTTGATTTCACCGGTCTCGGTATCGCGGGAAACCACGAAGGTGGGGTGCACGACCAAGTGGATCGGGCATTTCTGGCGCACCAGCTCGGTGGTCACGGAATTGACCAGGAACGGCATGTCGTCGGTGACGATGTAGACCACGGAGCTGCCGGCAGTGGACTTCACCACGACATTCGCGGTTTTCGGCTGCCTAACGAACCCGATATCCAGGTGGGCCGCCACCCGCTCCTCCAGCTCTCCGGGCTGGTAGGCGGCAAAGTCCTCCCTGGCGATTTGACTATAGTACTCACTGATCAGGTCGTTGGTGAGTGTCGCATTCATAAATGCTTCTGACACGGCCGATTCCGACGAGTTCAACTGAACGCCTCCAAGAGTGAAGATCAACGATTCGCCCCATTGCGAATGCACGATGTCTACCAGCCTATCGCGTTTTTCCCGCCGATTTCCTACACTCTCTCGCGCCCCGGCTTCGGGTTCGGTGTGGTTGCCCGAAATGGTAGTTTCTTGCCGGCCAGGGCGCGGATTTCTGAGCGTAGTGCGCAACGTGGCGCCAACTCCAACAGTGAGCTTCCGGCCAGCACCGCAGCCTGGCAAACCGAGTGGTCATCAGGCAAAAAACCGAGGATGGGATAGGAGGGCCCGAAGCGCTCCCAGGCCTCCGAAATGCCGCGGCGCGGGGCCCTGCCGGAGGAAGCCGAGCCGACCTTGTTGAACAGGATCCGCAACTGTGGGTGAAGCTGCGCCTCGGCCAGTTCATCCAGGGCCCGGATGGCCCGGGGAATGCCCACACTGTTCGCGGCCACGACCATGATCACCTCGTCGGAAAAGCGCAATGCCTCCACGCTGACCCCGTTGCGCTGCGGGGCGTAGGTGTCGAAGCTGAGCTGTTCGTCGGTTTCCACCGGGGCGGCCACGTCCAGGATGACCCGGTCATGGTGTTCCTTCAGTACCGCCACGGCCCGGCGCAGCGAGGCGGCCCGCACCTCGGGCCAACGACTGGCGCGCGGGATTCCGCTGGCCACCTTCAAGGTGGAGGATCCGACCTGGATTGTGGTCAACACCGCTTCAAGGCGGGCAGCATCGAAGTGCCCGGTGTCCACAACCCGGCACAACTGTGCCACCGCTGCCGCCTCATCGAGCATTCCCAGCTGGATGGCCAGGGATGAGGCGTAGGTATCGGCATCGATGAGGACCACCGATTCGCCGGCGGCTGCCGCCTCCACCGCGAAATTCAGCGCCAGCGTGCTGCGCCCCGGGGAGCCGGCCCCACTCCAGAAGGTGCTCACCCTTCCCGGTTCGCGCCCTGACTCCGCTCCCATTAGGCCCTGGCCCAGGGCGCCGCCAGAGGGCCGGTCCAGCTCCCGCTCGCGCAGCCCCTGGGCGATCAGGGTTTCCAGTTCGGCGGCGCTGCCGCTGGGGGCGGCGGAAATCACCCCGGGGATCGGGGAGACCTCGGTGTCCAGCAGCACCAGCACCACGTCACGTTCCTGCACGTAGTCGACCTGCTCCATGGCCGGCATCAGGCCCGGTTCGGCAACCAGCAGCACGTCCACCCGATTGGAGGTGCAGGCCGCAACCGCCTCGGGGATCTCCTGGCAGACCCGCACCACCATCAGCTCCCCGCGGTAGCTCTCGATCCGGCGCACCAGATCGGGGTCTTGGCCAAGGACCACCACCGAGATGCTCATGAGGATTCACCGGCCGGGTTGTACACCACAATGATCCGTGATTCATTGGCCAATGCCTGCAGCAGGGGTTCAAGATAGGCCGGTTCCACCAGCAGCTCCAGGTTGACGGCACTCTGCCCGACCAGTCCAGCGGCTCGTTCGGTGCGTGCCGAAACTTCCACGAGGTTCGCCAGCAGTTCCGGGGTTCCATAGCTGGCGGTACCCGGCTCCCGCTGGGCGATCCACACGTCGACCCTGCTGCCGGGGGTGATGGCCGGGGACAGGTCCACCGGCAGGTCAATGTTGATGGGCCGTCGCGAACCCAGTTCACTGCGGGTGACGAAGTCCTGGGCGATCAGCTGCCCGGAGCCGATGAAGGTGTTCGCCCGGGCATCCTGCAGGTGCTGCGCCTCGGCCGGCACATAGTGCTGCATGGAGTCACCCAGCTGCACGTGGGCAACCTCCAGGTTCTCTTCACCCAGCGGCTCACCCAGCGTGATGTCCTGCTTGGCCACATACACCGCTGTGCGCTCATCCATGGAGTTGACCAGCACCACGGTGCCGGTCACGGCGGCCGCCACCAGCAGCAGGCCCAGCAGCAGCCGCGGTTCCTTCCATCTGGCACGGCGCACCCGGGGGCTGACCGGTACCGTCTGGTGCTTGCTGCGCGCCTCGGCAACCACGGCGTTCACCTCATTTGAGAACCTGCATGTTGTGCGGTGAGCCTAATGGAAGAACGGGCAACTGTGAAGGGGCGAATCCAGGATTGTGGATTTCGTGGGCGCTGGCAGGGACCCGGCGGGGCCTCAGTGCCGGTGTTCCAGCATCAACCAGCCCAGCGCGGTGTGCGGGATGAGCAGTTCGGAGGTAATGCTGCGCGGGCGGGCATATTCGTCCCGCGCGTGGGTGCCCAGCACGATGAAGTCCTGGGCTGCCTGCAGTAGTGTCCCCTCCCCCAGGAGTTGGCCATCAGTCCCGTGCACCTGGACCGGGTTCCGGTCGCGTAGCAGGGCACGCAACACCGCCGCGAATCTTGCGGCCGCAAGTTTCACCGTCTCGCTGTGCGCGGAAGGCTTGGGCGGCAGGGCTACCGTCTGCACGGCGGCGGCGCGGATGAGCCAGCGGGTCGCGGACTCTTCCAGGCACAGGTAGTCATTGCCAACCGGCCCCAGCCGTGCCGTGAGCTCCTCGCCCCCGGCCAGCCGGAGCGACAAGCGCCGGCCCTGGCAGGTCAGCAGCCGTTCGGCCAGTGTCTGCCGCGCCTGCTCCACCCGAACCGATTCGGCGATTTCCGCTCGCAGGTCTTCTGCCAGCTGTGCCTGCAGCTGGGATTCAAGATCCGCAAACAAGGATTCCCATCGCATGTCCACACCCTACGGGCCTCCACAATTTTCAACAAGAGCCTTCCCTTAATCAACTTCAAGTGTCATCATCTTATTCAAATGACATCAAATGCCATTAAACAACAAAGGATGTGGTGGGGATGTGGCAGAAACGGCTGGCTGCCTCGCTGGTAACCGTGGCTGTGGCGGCGGCGCTGATCAGCCTGCTCTGGCTGCATCGGATGCTCTCTGGCCTTGAGCCGCAACGGTGGAGCAGCTGGCACCTGCCTGTCTCCTGCGGCCTGTTCCTGCGCGCACTGACCTTGTTCCTCATTGGCTACCTGCTCTGGCTCTGCCTGGGCTGGCTCGCGCACTTGCTCTCACGCACGGCGGCCCTTCGAGGTCATCAGCGCTTGGCGCTGATGCTGGGAAGGGTGGGTCCGCGGTTTTTGCGACGCCTCTACATTTCCGGGCTGGGGGTTGGACTGGTGACCGCCATGCCGCTGGGGACCGCTGCCGTGGCCGCTCAGGCCGCCGCCAATACCATTCCCGGTCCCGGCCTCCCTGTCGGTGCAGGGACATCGGATGACCGGAGGGAACCGGGCGTACCGGTGCCCACCTGGAACGCGCAGCGCACCGCAATTCCCCTCGGCCGCACCCTGGGTACTCCCCCGGGCGCGGCGCAGTCCCGGCCCGTGGTGCAGGAAGTGATTATCCGGCACGGAGACACCCTGTGGGACATCGCCCGGACCCGGCTGGGCGAAAGCGCTTCCATCGGTGACGTGGCCGCCTACTGGCCACGCATCCATCAACGCAACCGGGACGTGATCGGTGCCGATCCGGATCTTCTACAGGTCGGCATGGTGCTGCACCTGCCCACACCCTGATACCCAGATCAGCCCCGGCCCCACGGGTTGATCCTCTTGAAAGGTCATCACCATGTCCACCACCACCCTCCACCCCAGCGTCACCTCGGTGAGCTGGCTACAACGACCCGCTGCTCACCTGACGGTGCGCCTGCAGGGCCCGGCGTTGCCACATCCGACGCGCCATCAAAGCCCGCAGGCCATTGCCAAACCCATGAACTGGATCTTCCACCGGGCCCCGGCACCGCGTACCGGCAGAATGGCCGCGGTCCAGCTGTGCCACGCCGTGGCCCGCGCCGTCTTCGAGGTGCTTTCCGGGTACCGCAGCATCCGCCAGCTCAATTTCGCGATGGAGCCAGGCTGTATTGAAAAGATTAAACGGCAGATGCTCATCGAGACCCGCAATTTCACCACCACCGCGCAGCCGGGAACCACCCACGGCTGTGTGCGCACCATCCGGATGGAGCAAACCCAGTCCGGGGCCTATGAATGCGCTGCGGTTCTGGCCTTTAAGCACCGCGTCCGTGCCGTGGCTCTTCGAATCGAGCCCTGGCACGAACGCTGGCAGGTGACGGAACTGGAAGTGCTCTAGGTCAGCGGCGCTTCTTGTTCTTCTTGGACTTTCCGGCCCCAGCCCCGGCAGCGGCCTTGGGCTTGGAGGACTTGGCCTGCTCGCGGGTGGTGCTGGCCTCCCCGTCCTCATCCGGTCCGGTGAACTGCAGGTTCTGCGGTTGCGCCGGAGTGCCCAGCGCCTCGCCGATCGCCTCCGGTTCCTTCTGCCCGGCGGGCAGTTCCAGGTGGAATAGGGTGCCGATGGAATCCTCGCGGATGCCTTCCATCATGGTCTGGAACATGGTGTAGCCCTCGCGCTGGTATTCCACCAGCGGGTCACGCTGTGCCATGGCACGCAGCCCGATGCCCTCCTTGAGGTAATCCATCTCGTACAGGTGTTCCTGCCATTTGCGTCCAATGGTCGAAAGCACGACGCGACGCTCCAGTTCGCGCATGGTCTGCGAACCGACCGCCTCTTCGCGGGCCTGGTACTGCAGGCGCGCATCGGAGAGGACTTCCTGCTCAATGAACGCCGGGGTCAGGTGGGAGACGCCGCCGGCTTCCTCGGCCACCTCATCAACGGTCAGCGAGATGGGGTAGAGCTGTTTGAAGTTGGTCCACAACTGGCGCAGATCCCAGTCATCCGGGTTGCCGGACTGGGTGGCTTCGACAACCATCGCCTTGACGACGTCCTCCAGGAAGTGCTCCACCTTCTCGTGGATGTCATCGCCTTCCAGGATGCGGCGGCGGTCGGTGTAGATCGCCTCGCGCTGGCGGTTCATCACGTCGTCGTACTTCAGCACGTTCTTGCGCTGTTCGGCGTTGACGCCTTCAACCTGCGCCTGGGCGGATTCAATGGCCTTGGAGACCATCTTGGATTCCAGGGCCACGTCATCGGGCATCGAGGGATTGTTCATGATCCGCTCGGCCATGCCCGAATTGAAGCGGCGCATCAGGTCATCGGTCATCGACAGGTAGAAGCGGGATTCACCCGGGTCGCCCTGGCGCCCGGCACGGCCGCGCAGCTGGTTGTCGATGCGCCGCGACTCGTGGCGTTCGGTGCCCAGCACGTACAGTCCGCCCAGCTCGGCGACTTCCTTGGCTTCGCGGGCCACGGTTTCCTTGGCCTTGGCGAACACCTCGTCCCATTCGGCCTCGTACTGTTCGGAGTTCTCCTGCGGGTCCAGTCCGCGGCGTTCCATTTCGGCCACCGCGATGAACTCGGCGTTGCCGCCGAGCATGATGTCGGTACCGCGCCCGGCCATGTTGGTGGCCACGGTGACCCCGCCCTTCTTACCGGCCATCGCCACGATGGCCGCTTCACGGGCGTGGTTCTTGGCGTTGAGCACCTCGTGGCGCACACCCTGCTTGGCCAACAGCCGGGAAAGGTATTCGCTCTTTTCCACGCTGGTGGTGCCCACCAGGATCGGCTGGCCGCTCTGGTGGCGTTCGGCGATGTCGGCGACGACGGCGTCGAACTTGGCGATCTCGTTCTTGTAGATCAAATCCGACTTGTCTTCGCGGATCGCCGGACGGTTCGTGGGAATTTCCACCACGCCGAGCTTGTAGGTGCCCATGAACTCGGCCGCCTCGGTCTGGGCGGTGCCGGTCATGCCCGAGATCTTCTCGTACATGCGGAAATAGTTCTGCAGGGTGATCGTGGCCAGGGTCTGGTTTTCGGCCTTGATCTGCACGCCTTCCTTGGCCTCGATGGCCTGGTGCATGCCCTCGGAGTAGCGTCGTCCGGGCAGGGCACGGCCGGTGTGTTCGTCCACGATCATGACCTCGCCGTTGACCACGACGTAGTCCTTGTCGCGCTTGAACAGCTCCTTGGCCTTGATGGCGTTGTTCAAAAAGCCGATCAGCGGCGTGTTGGCCGCCTCGTAGAGGTTGTCGATGCCCAGGTAGTCCTCGATCTTCTCGATGCCCGGCTCCAGCACACCCACGGTGCGCTTCTTCTCATCGACCTCGTAATCGGATTCGCGCTCCAGGCGGGTGACCATCTTGGAGAATTCGGTGTACCAGCGGTTGACATCGCCCGAGGCTTGGCCGGAAATGATCAGCGGGGTACGGGCCTCGTCGATCAGGATGGAGTCGACTTCATCGACGATGACGAAGTGGTGTTCGCGCTGGACCAGTTCTTCCTTGCTCCAGGCCATGTTGTCGCGCAGGTAGTCGAAGCCGAACTCGTTGTTGGTGCCATAGGTGATGTCCGCGGCGTACTGCTTGCGGCGCTTGGCAGGATCCATGTTGGCCAGGATGCACCCGGTGCTCATGCCCAAAAAGCGGAAGACGCGGCCCATCAGGTCGGACTGGTATTCGGCCAGGAAGTCGTTGACGGTCACCACGTGCACGCCGCGGCCGGTCAGGGCGTTGAGATAGGCCGGTGCGGTGGCGACCAGGGTCTTACCTTCACCGGTGCGCATTTCGGCGATGTTGCCCAGGTGCAGGGCGGCACCGCCCATCAGCTGGACATCGAAGTGGCGCATCCCCAGTACGCGGTCGGCGGCTTCACGCACCGCGGCGAAGGCTTCGGGAAGCAGCGAATCCAGGGTCTCGCCTTCGGCGTACCGTGCCCGGAACTTATCGGTTTCCCCGCGCAGTTCCTCATCGGACATGTCGCGAAATTCGCCTTCCAACGCATTGATTGCGTCAGCGTAGACCCGCAGCTTCTTCAGGGTCTTCTTGTCGCCGGTACGCAGAATACGTTCTAGCAATGATGCCACGTGGTAGCTCCCAATATCTCAAGCACAGTAAATTCTGGCGGTTTACAGTCTACGTGAGTAATTTGAACTGCAAACTCATTTCAGACCGAGGCCTGGTGTTTCGCGGACAACCGCCATGGGCTGCACAGCACCCGCTCAGTTCCCACGGTAACCGATGAGAGTCCAAGCCACCGTGCCATCAGCCACAGTTCGGCGTCGGTCCCCTGCAACACCGATTCGGTGGGGGCCGCTTCGAAATGCACGGATTTCACCTGTAGCTCCCCGAGCTTGCGGTCCGCCTTCAGATCCACCCGGCCCACCAGGTCGTCGCCGTGCAGGATGGGAAAGACGTAATAGCCGTACCGGCGTTTGGGTTCGGGCACATAAATCTCGATGCGGTAATGGAATCCGAACAGCTTCTGCAGTCGGCGCCGGTTGAAGATCATGGAGTCAAACGGCGAAAGGATGCGGGTGGTACGTGACCGGCGGGTGGCAATCACCAGCCCGGGGCGCAGGTAGAAATCTTCGGTGAGCGATTCAACCCGGCAGCGTTGCAGCTCACCGGCATGCACCAGTTCGTGGACCATCGTTTTGACCGGGGCGGCGGGGAGCCGGAAATACTCGCTGATGCAGTGCAGGCTGGCCACCCCCAACGCGTCCACGGCGGCCAGCACCAGGCGCCGCAGGGATTCCTGCGCCGAATGGGCTGGCTCCAGGTACTGTGCCTGGATGACGGTGCTGGCCGGGGCGAAGCGGCGTTCAAAGTGCTGGTTGCGCCCCAGCGAGAGAATCCGGGTTTGCCAGAACAGTGATTCGGTGACCAGTTTCGTGTCGTTCCAGTTCCATCCCCAGTGGTCCTTGTCCGTCGTGGCCGGGATGTCCAGGGCCTGGCTGATTTGGCGGGCCGAGGAGCCGGGGTTGGAGTCCAGGAATTCCAGGACCGGGGCGACCAGCTGGTGCTGTTCGGGGGTGAAGCGGTGGGAGGCGTCGGCCCAGTGCCGCGGACGCCAGCGCCGCAGGTCCCCCACCAGGTCGCTGCGCACGTAGCTGGCTTCGTGGGACCAGTACTCGGTGACCGGGCTGGCCGCTCCGGCCACCAGCCGGTCCAATTGGGCGCGGCTGTAGTCCCCGAGTCGGGCGAATACCGGCTGGTAGTGGGCGCGGGCCACGACGTTGACCGAGTCGATTTGGGTTTGCGCGATCTGCTGGTAGACCTGCAGGATTTTTGCCCGTCCGCTGCGTGCGGGGCTGCGTGGCCCGGACAAGCCTTGGGCGGCCACGGCGATCCGTCGAGCCTGTTGCAGGCTCAGGTCGCTGTGGCCGCCCATGGTCATAATGACGTGGTGTTCCACCGCCTGCTAGGCGTCGGTGGACACTTCGGAGTCACGGTAGCCGCGGACCTCGGTCGGCAGCTCATCGTCTTCGTTCAGTGACGGATCCAGGGTGAGTACGCCGTACTGGTACTGGTGGCGGCGGTACACCACCGAATGTGACCCGTTGGCTTCGTCGATGAACAGGTAGAACGGGTGTCCCACCAGTTCCATGCGGTCCACGGCGTCGTCGATGCTCATGACCTCGGCAGGGAAGACCTTGCGGCGAATCACCACCGGGGTGTACTGCGAATCCTCGCTGTTTTGCGCGGCTTCCTCGGCGGCCTGGTTTTCCATGGCCTGTTCGACCAAGGTCTTTCCGGCGCCTATCGTCGGCAAGCCGCTGGTGGCCTGGTGGACGGCGACCGGGGTGTGATTCCCGCGGTGCACCTTCTGCTTGTCCCGCGCCTTGCGCAGGCGCTCCAGCAGCTTGGAGAAGGCCACGTCGAATGCTGCGAACTTTTCTGCGCCGGTGGCTTCGGCGCGAATCGCCGGTCCTCGGCCAACCACGGTCAATTCCACGGACAAGGCGGTGGATTGGTTGCGGGCGTGGGGTTCCTTCACGACTTTGACGTCGATCCGCTGCACCTTGTTGGTCAGTTGCTCGATCTTGACCATTTTCTCGTCCACGTATTCGCGGAAACGATCGGAAACGGTGACGTTACGGCCGCTGTAGTTCAGCTCCATGGTGTCCTCCAAAATAGAGTCGGGTGACACAACAATCCAGGGATTTTCCAGCCCCTGGACTGAAGATGGGCCTTACGCTGCATCTGCGATGCAACCCATACTTCACCATATGCCACTTCGTGTGGATTCCACTACTTACTGCCCAGATTTCTTATCGCGTTCAGCGAAACCGACGCTTCAGCGGCTACCTCGTTTCGGTGCTCGGTGGCGGTGTCAAGGCCAGGGCGATCGCTCCAATCACCTGGTACCCGGCCGCCCGGCAGGCGTTTGCCGCGGCGATGAGGGTGGCACCCGTCGTGACCACGTCATCCACCAGCAGCACCTGCTGTCCGGGCCGGGCGGCGTCAAAGGCGTATAGTGCCCCACCGCTGCTGCGCCGCTGGGAGCGGCTCTTGCCCTTCTGGGCCCCGGCAGGACGCAGGGAGAACCGGTGACGCAGGATCGCCCGGCAGCTCAGCCGGGCGGGGATCAGCCCGTCGGCCTGGGCCCGGCACAGGATTCGTTGCACCGGCCAGTATCCGCGCCGGGTCCGCGCGGCCGGTGAGGAGGGAACCGGCACCAGCCACACCTGCTCCCCCGGAACGCACGGTGGGGACAGCGCGGTGGCGGCGCCCGCCAGGTAGGGCGCGAACTGCGCGGCGAGGAATACCCGCTGGCGGTTCTTGAACGCCAGGATCGCCTGGGCCAGCTCGTTGGCGTAGAGCCCGGCGGCGCAGACCAGAAACAGTTCCTGGGGCTGGGGCAGTTCCAGCCGGCAGCGCAGCGCCGGGCCCAGCGGAGGCAAATGCAGCTGGGCGACCAGTTGCCGGGCACACCGCGGGCAGAGCCGGTGATCGGGGGCCTGGCACAGTGCGCAGCTGGTGGGCAGCAGCAGGGCTGCAAGCTCGCGCAGGCCAAAGGCGGCGGCGCGCGCCGGGGTCAAGGACAGGGCCCGGTCCACCCAGGCCGCCAACGAGGAACCCATGGCGCCCAGTGTGCATTGCCCGGGCACGGCAGGTGCCAGCACGGCGGCCGGTTGGGGATGTTAGCCGGGGTAGGACACGTCGGCGGCGAAGTCATCGAGCTTGCGCCAGGTGTTGCCCACCCGGGTGTGCAGGTCCTCCGGGGTTCCGGCGTAGACCGGGCGGCGATCGCCGGGGCCGGCGGCCAGGGACACCATGCCCAGCAGCGGGGAGAACGGTTCGGAGCCCGAGGAGAAGGTCAGCAGCTCGGCTTCCACCGATTCGGTGCGGCTGAACCTGGCCACGATGATGGACTGGTCAGAGTTCCACAGTGCGGTGTTCACCGGAACACTGGGGAAGATCTCCATCGGATGCTCGCTCAGTCCGCGGGGCACCCCGTCGGCGTCGCGCACCACACCGCTGACCAGAACCCGGGTCTGTGAACCATCACGCACCACCAGCAGCGCCCGGGCGCCGTCCCGGGAGATCCGCAGCGACTGCACCTGTTGGCCCTTGAGCCAGTCCACGCTGATCGGCCGGGTTTCCCCGGAGACCGCCGGATCGGCGGGGGCCACCAGGATGGAGGTCTTGGCGGAATTATCCGCGGTCCAGGTCCACCCGGCCACATCCATGGAGGGGCGCAGCAAATTCGTGCCGGTCGCGACCTGGCGGACCCGGCCGTTTTCATCCACGGTCATCAGTGCGCTGCGTTTGCCGTTCAGGAACGCGTAGCGGTTGCCCACCGGCGACATCGCCGGGTCGCGCGGCGAGTATTCGGACAAGTCCGGCACCCCGCCCACCGGGATCACGCTGCCGCCCTTGACATAGACCAGGGACCCCTCATCGATGCCGATCAGCGTGTCCGGGGTGCTGGGGTTGCGTTCGGCCTTCTCGAATTCCGGCGGCACCTGTTCCAGGTTCACGTCCGCTTCCTCGGACTGCATCTGCACGCGTTCCACGGAGGTCAGTTCATCCAGCGAGGCGACCAGCTGCTGCTGCATCAGCTGCTTGGCCTGGTCGGTGCTGTCCACGAAGGTCTCGGCGTTCAGGTCCACCGTCGCGGTGCCGTCCTTGACCGGGACCGCCGGGCGCACCAGGGAGCTGGCCGAGGAGAACGCGGAGACGACCGCGTTTTCCAGGTAGGGGGCCGGACCCTCCAGCAAGGCCTCGACCACGGAGGTCGCCGCACCGCTGCGGGAGGAGAACCAGCGGATGTCCGGGACCAGGTACTTGTAGCTGGCGTCATAGAAGTACAGGGTGCGCGGGGTGAAGATCCGCTCGAAGAAGCTGCTTTCGAGCATGATCCCGTCAGGGGCCTTGGAGATGCGCCATTCCCCGTCGATTTCGCTGAGCTCCACGTCCACCGCACGGGTGGAATGGGAGGGGTATTCGGTGCGGATCCCGTTCGCGTCGACCTCGGCGGTGATTTCCAGCTGGATGGTGTAGCGGTTTTCCGCCCCCGCCTCGATGATCGAGCTGGCGTCGTACACCAGGGTGCGGCTGCTGCCCTTCCAGGCGTTTTGCAGCTGCGGGGTCATGAACTCGCGCGCCACCGCGTAGTCCTGGGCCAGGGACACCCCGGCCTCTAAGAAGCCCTCCACGATGCCGCGCGGGCTGGAGCCCGGCTGCGGTCCCAACGCGTCAAAGCTGTAGTTCTCATCGCTTTCATCATCGGGCTGGGACTGGATCTGCTGGACCGGGGAGGAACGCGGGATGGAGGCGCAGCCGCTGAGCACCAGGACCCCGGCCAGGGCCAGGACCAGGGCGTGCAACAGCCGGGCGACGGGGAACCTCAAGGTGCCCCTCGGCCGCGGGGTGCGGGGTGCCGGTGTGCTCATGACTGATCCCCCGCATCCGGGTTGGCGGCGCCGGGCAGGTCCCTGCCCGGCTTGTCGGTGCCGGGCCGTTCGCTGCCCGGTTTCTGGGTGCCAAAGGCCCCGCGCGGGTCGATGACGTCATCGTCCAGCGGTTCATCCAGCAGCAGCGGCACGAAGCCGATCTTGGGCAGCTCCCCGGTCAGCGGGAAGTGTTCCGGGATTCCGGCGGCACCCAAATCCGGCAGCACGGTGGGCTCCAGCGGCAGCGGTGAGCTGGAGATCGTGTGCCCGGCGGTACGGGGCAGGGTCAGCCGGAAGTTCGAGCCGACCCCCTCCTCGCCCCAGGCCTCCAGGCGTCCACCGTGCAGCGCGGTATCCTCCTTGGCGATGGCCAGCCCCAGCCCGGAGCCGCCGGTGGTGCGCTTGCGGGCCGGATCGGCGCGCCAGAAGCGGTCAAAGACGTGGGAGGCGGCCTCGGCGCTCATCCCGATGCCGTGGTCGCGCACCGAGATCGCCACCGCGTCCTCATCCTGGCCGATGCTGATGTCGATCGGGTTGCCCTCCCCGTGTTCGGCGGCGTTGAGCACCAGGTTGCGCAGGATCCGCTCGACCCGCCGCGGGTCCACTTCGGCCACGCAGCCCTCGGCGGGGGCCGAGAGGCGCAGCACCGAACCGTATTCGTCGGCGACCGGGGTGGCGGTGTCGATGACCTTGCGGGCGATCACGTTCAGGTCCGTGGATTCACGGTCCAGCACCGCCACCCCGGCATCGAAGCGGGAGACCTCCAGCAGGTCATTGAGCAGGTTCTGGAAGCGTTCGATCTGGTTGTACATCAGTTCGGCCGAACGCGAGGTCAGCGGGTCGAAGGACTCCCGGGCGTCATGGATCACCTCGGCGGCCATGCGCACCGTGGTCAACGGGGTGCGCAGTTCATGGGACACGTCCGAGACGAAGCGCTGCTGCATTGCCGAGAGCTGGTTCAGCTGGGTGATCTGGTCCTGCAGGGAGGCGGCCATGTGGTTGAAGGCGGTGCCCAGGCGGGCGACCTCGTCCTCGCCGATCACCCGCATGCGCCGGTCCAGGTCCCCGGCGGCGATCCGCTCCGAAACGTAGGCGGCGTCGGCGACCGGGCGCACCACGGTGCGGCTGACCGACCAGGAGATCACCCCGACCACCAGCAGCAGGATCATGCCGGTGAGCACCATGGCGCGGTTGATGAATTCCAGGGTGCTTTGCACGCTGGAGAGGTCATAGACCAGGTAGAGGCCGTATTCCCGGCCCGGGGGCAGCAGCACCTTGGTGCCGAAGATGATCCCCGGCGCCTGGCTGCCGGCGGTGGGGATCTCCACCGAACGCCAGTAGATCCCCGAATCGTTCATGACCCGTTCGGACAGGTCCGCCGGGATGATCCGGCTGGTCAGCTGCCCGGAGGCCGTGGGGGCCACATAGATGTTCTCATCGCCCGGGAAGGGCATCAGCACGAAGTCGCGCACCACGCTGGCCCCGTCGCCCTCCAGGGTGCTTAGCGTGCTGTTGACCAGCGACTGGGTGGAGACCCGGTCGGTGGTGGCCGCGGATTCGAAGATGGACCGGGCCTGGGTCAGCCCGCGCTCGGACTCGGTGGCGACCTGGTTGAAGCGCTCGGTGAACAGGGTGCTGGCGATCTGGTTGGACAGGAACGCCCCGGCCGCCAGCAGCGCCAGGGAGGAAAACAGCAGCGTGGAGGCCACGGTGCGGTACATCAGGTGGCGGTTCCAGCGTCGGCGCACCGCCGCCAGCGGACGGCGCAGCCACAGCCGCAGCCGGTAGAAGGGTGGGGCCTTGGGAACCGCCGAGTCGCGCACGTCGACCGGGACAAGTTCGCTTCCGGTCGTGGTGCGCTGACTCAACTTGCCGATCCCGCCTTGTAGCCGACGCCGCGCACGGTCTGGATGATCGTGGGCTTCTCCGGGTCCTTCTCAATCTTCGACCGCAGCCGCTGCACGTGCACGTTCACCAGCCGGGTGTCCGCCGCGTGGCGGTAGCCCCACACGGCCTCCAGCAGCTGTTCGCGGCTGAAGACCTGCCAGGGCTTGCGGGCCATGGTGACCAGCAGGTCAAATTCCAGGGGGGTCAGCGACAGCACGCTCTGCCCGCGGGTGACCCGGTGGCCGGCCACGTCGATGGTCACATCGGCCACGTTCAGCATTTCCGGGGCGTGGGTTTCGGCCGGGCGCAACCGGGCCCGCACCCGGGCGACCAGTTCGGCCGGCTTGAAGGGCTTGGGCACGTAGTCATCGGCCCCGGACTCCAGCCCGCGCACCACGTCGGCGGTGTCGGACTTGGCGGTGAGCATCACGATGGGCACATCGGATTCGCCGCGGATCTGCTTGCACACCTCAATGCCGTCGATGCCCGGCAGCATCAGATCCAGCAGGACCAGGTCGGGGTTCGCCTCGCGGAAGGCCTCCAGCGCGCCGGAACCGTCGTAGCAGAACACCGGGTCGAACCCGTCGTTTTGCAGCACGATGCCGATCATCTCCGACAGCGCCTCATCGTCATCGACGACCAGGATCTTAGCCTTCATACATTTCCCCCTGAATAGCGACAAGCCGGCTACTGGCGCGGCCCAGCGAAACGGCAGGCAGCAAACTTACCCGCTGCTCTTTAAGATACATGAGTTCCGGGGCCTTTCTCCCGGTCAGGGCGCACCCCGGGCGTGTACTCCCGGGTGCGGGCCTAGGCGTCCACACGGGTCTGCTCCAGCGCCTGGGCGTACCCGGTCAGCGCCTGCAGGCAGCTGATCACCTCGGCGGCCCCGGAGGCGGAGAAGTCCCCGCGCGGCATCAGGCGCAGCGCCCCGAGCCGCTCCAGCCCCAGCCCCAGCATCCGCCAGGGACGCAGGATGTCCTTGACCGCCTGCACCACCCCCGGCGGCTTCTGCCCGGGCTCCAGGACCTGCAGGAAGAGCCGGCCCCCGGATTCGACCAGCGCCGCGGCCCGCTCCCAGCCGGCATGGTCCAGGCCCACCGGGTCCAGCACCAGGGCATCGATCCCGGCCTGGTGGACCAGGTCCACCCGTTCGCGCCAACGCCCGTCCTGCTGCGCCAGCTGCGCCACCCAGGACACGTTGTGGTGCTGGTTCACGTGCTCCACCAGTGCCCCCAGCAGCTGGCGCACCTCCTGGCGGGGCACCGAGCGCAGGGTGCGGTACCCGCTGGCGGTGGGCAGCGCCCCATCCAGCACGGCGCCCAGCGCCGGCTCCTCCAGCTGCACTGTGAAGTGGCGCAGCGCGGTGATCCGGGACAGGCGGGTGAGCCAGTCCCCCAGCCCCTGGGCGTAGGCCTCGATGATGTCGCGCCGGGCCCCGTGGTCGGCCACCGCCCGTTCCCCGTTGCCCAAGTGCAGGCCGGCGGCCAGCGACCAGGGCCCGAGCACGTTCAGCTTAATCCGCGCGGCCGGTTTCTTCTCCGCGCCCAGCACGTCGGCCAGCAGGTTCTCGTCACTGCGCAGCAGGCTGCGGGCGCGGCGGGCGTCCATCCCGTCCGGCACCCCGATCCGCCAGCCGTGCGGCTGCAGGTCAAAGCCCAGCTCGGTGATCATAGCGGTGCTGCGCGCCTGCTGGCGTGCCCACACTCCGCGGTCGGGCAGCTGCGGGAAGACCGCCAGGTTCGGTTCCCCCAGTTCCCCGCGCACCACCTTGTGCACTTCCACGGCTTCGGTGCCGGCAAAGCGGGGCTGGCAGGTGACGTGCACCGCGGCCTCGGCGGCGGCCACCGCAGCGGCGGCCGGATCTGCCGCCGGGCCCGGTTCGGCGGGCTGGTTGCCGGATAGGGCTTGTCGTTCACTCATCGTGCTCACCGGATGGGGTTACTCGTTGTTGTGCGCGTTGGAGATGTGCTGGTGGTGGCGGATCACCTCGGAGATGATGAAGTTCAGCACCTTCTCGGCGAACTCCGGGTCCAGGTGCGCCTCACGGGCCAGGTGGCGTAGCCGCTCAATCTGCGCCTTTTCCCGGTTCGGGTCGCTGGGCGGCAGCTGGTGCACGGCCTTGAGGTGGCCCACCCGCTGGGTGGCCTTGAAGCGTTCGGCCAGCAGGTAGACCAGCTGGGCGTCGAAGTTGTCGATGCTGCCGCGGATGGAATACAGCTCATCGAGCACCGCCTGGTCGACCTCGCCGTGCAGGGAGCTGGCGTGCGGGTCGAAGTCCGTGGGCAGGGGGTTCGTGTTCGGCTCGCTCATGCGCCCAGTTTACGTGGGATTAGGCCACGGCCCGCATTAAGTGACGCGCCGCCACCGGCCCCGGGGGCTGGTGGCGGCGCGTGGTGCGCTCACTGTGCCAGGTTCAGCTGCTCGATCAGCGCCCGGCGCTTGGCCTGTTCACGCGGGTCGGGCACCGGCAGGGAAGCGATCAGCCGCTGCGTGTACGGGTGCTGCGGGGCGCTGAGCACCCTGGAGCCCAGCCCCTCCTCGACCAGTTCGCCGCGCAGCAGCACCCCCACCCAGCTGGCGAGCATGTCCACCACCGCCAGGTCGTGGGAGATGAACAGGGCCGCGAAGCCCAGCTGCTGCTGCAGCTCCAGGAACAGCTCCAGCACCTTGGCCTGCACCGAGACATCCAGCGCGCTGGTGGGTTCATCGGCGATCAGCAGCTTCGGCTCCAGGGCCAGCGCCCGGGCCAGCGAGGCGCGCTGGCGTTGGCCGCCGGAGAGCTCGTGCGGGTAGCGTTCGGCGTAGCCGGCCGGCAGCTGCACCGACTCCAGCAGCCCGCCCACCCGGGCCCGGGTTTCGCGCGGGCCCAGGCTGCGGTGCACGTTCAGCGGTTCGGCCACGCACTGCCCGATGGTCAGCTGCGGGTTGAAGCTGGCGGCCGGGTCCTGGAAGACGAACCCGATCTGCTCCCGCAGCGGCTTGAAGCTGCGTTCACGGAAATCGGCCATCTCATAGTCCAGCACCCTCAGCGACCCGCCGGTCATCCGGTTCAGCCCGGCGATGGTGCGCCCGATGGTGGTCTTGCCCGAGCCGGATTCACCGACCAGCCCGTACACCTCACCGGCGTGGATCTTCAGGGACACCCCGTTGACGGCCGTGAACCCCGGCGCGCCCAGCCGCCCCGGGTAGTGCACGCTCAGGTCCCGGGCCTCGACCAGCACCGGCTTCTCGGCGTGGGCGCGGGACTCCAGGTCCTTCGAGGCGCTGGAGCGGCCCAGGTGCGGCACCGCCTCCAGCAGTGAACGGGTGTAGTCCTGCTGCGGGTTCTCGAACAGGTCCAGCGCCTTGGCCTGTTCGATCACCAGGCCCTGGTTCATCACGATCACCCGGTCGGCGATGTCGGCGACCACGCCCATGTTGTGGGTGATGATCACGATCGCGGTGCCCAGCTCCTCGCGCACCTGGCGCAGCAGCTGCAGGATTTCGGCCTGCACCGTCACATCCAGGGCGGTGGTCGGTTCGTCGGCCACGATTAGTGAGGGGCGCAGCGCCAGCGCCGCGGCGATCACCACGCGCTGCTTCTGCCCGCCGGAGAACTGGTGCGGGTAGTAGTCCACCCGGCGTTCGGGGTCCGGGATGCCGACCTGGCGCATCGCCTCCACGGCGCGGGCCTTGGCCTGCCTGCGGCCGATCTTGTTGTGCGCCCGGATGCCCTCCATGATCTGCCAGCCCACCGTGTACACCGGGTTCAGCGCGGTGGAGGGTTCCTGGAACACCATGGACACGTCCCGGCCGCGGGCCCGGCGCAGCTGGGCGCCGCTGGCGTGCAGCATGTCCTGGCCCTTGAGGTAGACCGCGCCGTGCGCCGCCCCGTTCTCGGCCATGATCCCCAGGGCGGTGCGGGCGGTGACCGACTTGCCGGACCCCGATTCCCCGACGATCGCCAGGATCTCCCCGGGCTGGACGGAAAAGTCCACCCCGCGCACGGCCGGGACCGGCCCGGAGTCGGTGACGAAGTCGATGGACAGGTCCTGGACGCTGAGCACCTGGTTCGGTTCGCTGTGGGTGTGGCTCATGCCGCGGCCCCCTTCTGGATCATGCGCTTGGCCTTCTTGCGGCTGATGCGCCGCAGCCGCGGGTCGTTCAGGTCGTTCATCGATTCACCGACCAGGGTCAGCCCCAGCACGGTCAGCACAATCGCCAGGCCCGGGAACAGCCCGGTCCACCAGATCCCGCCGGTGGCGTCGCTCATCGCCCGGTTCAGGTCAAAACCCCATTCGCTGGCGGCGGTCGGTTCGATGCCAAAGCCCAGGAAGCCGAGCCCGGCCAGGGTCAGCAGCGCCTCGGAGGCGTTCAGGGTGAAGATCAGCGGCAGGGTGCGCGTGGCGTTGCGCAGCAGGTGGGTGCCCATGACCCGCCAGCTGCTGGCGCCGATCACCTGCGCGGACTCGACGAACGGTTCGGCCTTCAGCCGGATCACCTCGGCGCGCACCACCCGGTAGTACTGGGGGATGAACACCACGGTGATGGACACCGCCGCGGCCATGATGCCGCCGAACAGGGAGGACTGGCCCTGGGAGATCACGATGGACATCACGATGGCCAGCAGCAGCGAGGGGAAGGCGTAGATGGCGTCGTTGAGCACCACCATCACCCGGTCGAACCAGCCGCCCAGATACCCGGAGACCAGCCCCAGGAACACCCCGAGGAAGATCGACATGACCACCGCGGCGATGATCACCCACACGGCGGTCTGCGCGCCGTAAAGGGTGCGGGAGAAGACGTCGTACCCGGAGACCGTGGTCCCCCAGATGAACTTGTCATCGGGGGCCGACTGGCGCGGGAACGCGCCCGAGGCATCCCGGTTCTGGGCGAAGTCAAACGGTGCGATCACCGGGGCCAGCAGTGCGGTGAACACCAGCAGCAGGGAGAGCACCAGCCCGGCGATCAGCATTCCGCGCTGCAGCCCGGAGGACATGCGCAGGTGGGAGATCACCGGCAGGCGCAGCCACCAGGGCGCGTGGGCCTTGATTTCAGTGACGGTGGTGGTGCTCATGCTAGTACCTCACTCTCGGGTCGATCAGCGCGGCGACCACGTCCACGATGAAGTTGGTGACGGCCACGATGATGGCCAGCAGCACCACGATGCCCTGCACGGCCACGAAGTCGCGGGCGGTCAGGTACTCGGCCAGCTTGAAGCCCAGCCCCTGCCATTCGAAGGTGGTTTCGGTCAGCACCGCCCCGCCGAGCAGCATGGCGATCTGCAAGCCCATCACGGTGATGATCGGGATCAGGGCCGGACGGTAGGCGTGCTTGGTCAGCAGCCGGTACTCCCCCACCCCGCGGGAGCGGCCGGCCTCCACGTATTCGCGGCCCAGCGTGCCGATCACGTTGGTGCGCACCAGGCGCAGGAACACCCCGCCGGTGAGCAGGCCCAGGGCGATGGCCGGCAGCAGGGCGTGGCGCACCACGGCCCAGAAGGCCTCGAAGTTGCCGCTGCGCAGCGCGTCCAGCCAGTAGATGCCGGTCGGTGAGCCCAGATTGGTCAGCTCCAGCTCGGTCTGCCAGTCCGCGCGTCCGGAGATCGGCAGCCAGCCCAGCCAGATCCCGAAGATCAGCTTGAGCAGCAGCCCGGCGAAGAACACCGGGGTGGCGTAGCCCAGGATCGCGAAGATGCGCAGCGCGGCGTCGGAGTAGCTGTCCCGGAAGCGGGCGGCCAGCAGTCCCAGCGGGATGCCCAGCAGCAGGGCGACAATGACCGCGTTGATGGACAGTTCCAAGGTGGCCGCGCCGTAGGTGATGAGCACCTCGGTGACCTCCCGGTTGTCGCTCATGGTGCGGCCCAGGTCCCCGCGCAGGATCTGGCCGAGGTATTCGAAGTACTGGACCATGATCGGCCGGTCATAGCCGGCCTCGGCGATGCGTTCGGCCAGCTGGGTGGGGGTCAGCCGCCCGCCCAGGGCCGCGGTGATCGGGTCGCCGGTGACGCGCATCAGGAAGAAGACGACGGTGATCAGGATGAACACGGTCGGGAAGATCAGCAAAAAGCGGGTGATCAGATAGCGCAGGAAGCCGCCGCCGGCGCCCTTGGACTTTTTCTTGGTCGGTGTACTGGATGTGGGTTCTTCCACAGGCAGGGTGATGGACATGGTGGTGTTCCTCTTAGGTGTTTGGTCTGCCGGCCCACGCCCCGGTGGGGGGTTGGGCATGCCAAAGGGGCCTGCGGCGGATTCTCCCTGCAACGGGCCCGCAGGCCCCCTTTGGCTCATCTCAGGCCGCCTGGGCCGGGGCCTACTTGCTCAAGACGCCCATGCGGAACTTGAAGGAGGCATCCAGGGTCTTGTCAACGCCCTGCACGTCCTTGCCGGCGACCGCGACCTGGGCGCCCTGCAGCAGCGGCAGGGTGGAGAGGTCATCGGCCACCATGTCCTGCAGCTGGCCGATCATTTCGCTGCGCTTGCCTTCATCGGTTTCACCGCGCTGCTCGGAGATCAGCGAGTCAACTTCCTGGTTGTCGTACCCGTTGGACAGGAAGTTGTCCTTGGCGAAGAACGGCGCGAGGTAGTTATCGGCATCCGAGTAGTCCGGGAACCAGCCCAGCTGGTAGGCCGGGTAGTCGGTGACGCGCTGCTTCTGGTACGTGACCCATTCGGTGGACTTCAGGTCCACTTCGAACAACCCGTCGGCCTCCAGCTGGCTCTTGACCATCGCGTACTCGTCCCCGGAGCTTGGACCGTAGTGGTCGGGATTGTACTGCAGCGCCAGCTTGACCGGGGTCTGCACCCCGGCGTCCTCCAGCACCTTCTTGGCCGCCTCGGCATCCGGGCCGCCGTCCTTGCCGTACTTTTCCTTCAGCGGCTCGGTGGCTCCGGTGAATCCCTGCGGGACGAAGGAGTAGGCCGGGGTGTAGGTGTCCTTGTAGACCTGGGTGGCGATCGCCTGGCGGTCCACCAGGTTGGCGGCGGCCTGGCGCACGGCCAGGGCCTTGGCCGGGTCGGCGTCGGCGGTTTCCTTGCCGTAGGGCATGGAGTCGAAGTTGAACACGATGTAGCGCAGTTCCCCGCCCGGGCCCTTGTGGACGGTCAGGTTATCCTGGCCCTCCAGGTCCTCGATGTCGGTGGGGGTCAGCGAACGCCAGGCCACGTCGATCTTGCCCTGCTGGATTTCCAGCTTCATGTTGTTCGCGTCCGCGTAGTACTTGATGGCCGCCTGGGAGTTGGCAGGTTCACCCAGCACGCCCTGGTATTCATCGTTCTTGCTCAGCGAGACCAGGGTGTTCTTGTTGTAGGAGTCGATCACGTATTGTCCGCCAAAGGCCTTGGCGTCCACGATTTCCTTGTCGTCGATGACCTTGTCGGCCGGGAAGACCTCGTCATCGACGATCGGGCCCACCGGGGAGGAGAGCACCTGGGCGAAGGTCTGGTCGTTGGGGACCTTCAGGGTGAACACCACGGTGGTGGCATCCGGGGCCTCAACCTTGTCCAGGTTGCCCAGCAGCGAGCTTGGGCCGTTCGGGTCGGCGATCTTCAGCTGGCGGTCGAAGCTGTGCTTGACGTCCTTGGAATCCAGGTCATGGCCGTTGGCCCACTTCAGCCCCTCCTTGAGCTTGACCGTGTACTCGGTCGGCGAAGTGAAGTCCGCGCTGGCCGCGATGGCGGGCACCGGGTCCGGGGAGCCGGGCTCGTTGTTCAGCAGGAACGGATAGATCTGGTTCATGACCATGAACGAACCGTTGTCGTAGGACGCGGCCGGGTCCAGTGAGGTGACCTTGTCGGTGGTGCCCAGCGTGATAACCGCGCTGCCGCTGCCCTGCTCCCCGGACTGGCCCTCCTCCTGGGAACCGGAAGGGCCGGTGCAGGCACTCAATGCCAGCGCACTGGCCGAGAGGATGACCGCGGCCCGCGAGAGGCGCGAAAACTTTGATGACATTTCTTATCCTTCGCATAGTGATGCAAGTGACCCCATTGGGTGTTCAGGGTCACACCCAAGTCAACTATACGACACTTCTTTCACGTTTTTGTGTCGCGCATCACGCCGATTGTGTGAAGGATCCGGGCCGAAGCAAGGGACGCCCGGGCGCGGGGACTACATCGCCAGCAGCACCGAAATGATGTTGCTCAGCGCCCAGGCGCCCAGCAGCGACCACCCGATGGCGCCCAGCATCCGGGCGTGGGACACCGGCTCGGTGGTCTGGGGGTGCTGCTCGTGTCCGATGCGGTAGTACACGACGCTGGGCGCGGCGGTGTCGGTGAGCGCGTGCTCGTGCAGGGTGCTGCGCCGGGTGCCGTCGGCGGTGCTCCACACCAGGCAGGGCTGGCCCTCCAGGACCATCAGCTCGCACTCGGCCCGCCGCCATTTGCGCATCGAGCGCCTGGAGACCTGGGCGGCAAAGAGGAAGCCGAAGCAGGCGGCCAGCAGCAGCCAGCCGATCAACTCCAGTGCAGGTTGCAAGCTGCCCGACGCGTCGCCCATCACCCCATGATAAGGGCAGCACCCGCCGGCCGGGGTGCGCCCGGTGATCGCCCAGCCCAGATGCAGCTAGCGGTTCTCCCCGGTGATCTCGAACAGGCCGTGGGCGCCGCGCTCACCGTCGGACATGTAGTGGGTGACAAACGGGTAGTGCCCGGCCTCCGGGAAGACCAGCTCGACAAAGCCGCCCTGGGCCGGGGCCAGGGCCAGCGCCTGGCTTCCGCCCTGCGGGTCCTGCCGGTGATCCAGCCGGTAGCCGCCTTCGAACCAGACGGTGTCGAACTGACCGCCGATGACATGGAAGGAGGAGGGACGGTTGGGACCGGCATCCAGCAACCAGATCCGCACCCGTTCCCCGGCCCGGGCCCTGAGCGGCTGATGCAGGTACTGGTTGGCGTAGCCGTTGAAGGCCACGATGTCCGGGGTGCCGGCCAGCAGCTTGTCCATGTCCACTTCCCCGCCCTGGGCGCCCAGGTAGAAGTCCGACTGGGTGAGCACAAAGCTCTTGTCCACCTGCGGCAGGTCATCGGGTTCGATGATCACCGTGCCAAACATGCCGTTGGCGATGTGGGCGCTCATTGGCGCGGTGCCGCAGTGGTACATCCAGATTCCCGCCTTGGTGGCGGTAAACCGGTAGGTCAGGCTCTGGCCGGGCGCGATGGTGCGCATCGGCTCATCCGGGGCCAGGGCACCGGCATGGAAGTCGATGGAATGGCCCATGCTGCCGTCGTTGTACAGGGTGATTTCAAACTTGTCCCCCACCCTGCCGTGCAGCACCGGGCCGGGCGCGGTGCCGTTGAAGGTCCACAGTTTTTGGGTGACCCCGGGGGCGACGGCGGCCTGCAGCTCACTGACGGTGAACCGGTGTCGGTGGGTGACCGGTTCGCCGGCGTCCTTCGCCAGCGGCTCCAGTTCGGCCTCGCGCGCGGTGAACCCGTCCTGCGGGGCGGCGTTGAAGTCCAGCTCGCTGGCCGCGTCGGGTGCTGCCGGGCCCTGCTCCTGAGGTTCGCGGCCCATCATGTGGTGGGAGCCGTCCTGGGCGGGCGCCTCGCCCTCGCCCGGGTCCTGCTGCTGCCCGGGGCCGGCGGAGGACTGCCCGGTGGCCACAATCTCCAGGACCATTCCCATCTGCTTGTGCCCGACAATTGAGCACCAGCCGTCCACCGAAGCGCCAACGACCCCGGCATCGATTTCCGCGCTTTGGCCCGGGGCCAGCCGCCCGCTGTCCTGCCCGGTGCCCAGCACCAGGTCGTGGGTCTGCTCGGCGTCGGTGTTCGTCAGCTCAATGATCAGGTGGGTGCCGGCCTGCACGTCGATGCGAGTCGGGAAGAAGCGCATGTCCTGGGCGGTGACCTGAACACGCTGCACCGGGGCGTCCACTTCCGCCGCGGACTGCTGCTGCCCGGCGGCCGGGGCCGGTTCGCGCAGCCCGGCCGCGGCCGGATCCAGGGCCACCCCCAGGGCGATGGCCACCACCACGGCCATGAACCCGGCCACCGCCTGGCCGGCGCGTTGCCCGGCCGGGCGTTCGCCTTCCGGGGCCCGCGGCCCGCGCGGACGCCCGGCGACCGGCAGCGTCTTGGCCTGCTGCACCTGGGCCTTCACCTTCCGGTGGGTGCGCAGCGCGGCAAACAGCAGGGGCAGGAAGCTGGCCATGGCCACCAGGTAGAGCACCGAACAAACCACACGCACCAGGGAGGAAACCGGCAGGGCGCACACCAGCAGGGCGGTGTTGGCCATCGACACCCGCCACGCCGCTCCCCGGTCAAACACCGTCGCGGTTTCCCGCACCGGCCGCGGCCCGCCGCCCAACGCCACCGGAATCAGGTAGGACAACGCCCCGAGCAGGACCTGGGCGGCAAAACCGGCCACCAGGTAGGGCGCCAGGGTGTCAAAGGCGCGCCCCATGACCCGCCAGTCCGAGGTGGTCACGAGCCCCACCAGCATCCACACCAGCATGCCCACCCACCAGCAGACCGCGGCGAGCACCGAGAGCGTGGCGAAACTGCGCGGCGGCTTGTTACGGGCCGCGTAGATGAACGGGGAAGCCAGCAGGCCCAGCCCCACCAGGTACCCGGCCACCCCGGCGGCGGCCACCGGAAGCACACCGAACCCGGCCCCGGCCGCCGCGATCAGCACCGCCGCCAGCAGCACCGGCAGGCTGTGCCGCAGCCGGGCGGCGGCCTGCGGGGCGATGCGGGTGCGCAGCATGGTGGGCCACAAGGTGATCAGGGTGCCGGCCACGGTCAGCCCGACCCAGCCGAGCAGGTTCACCAGCGCGTGCGCCAGGGTCAACCGCTCATGCAGCGGGGAGGGCAGGCCGGTGGAGATCCAGGTGCCCAGCGCTGCGCCGATCGGCAAAAGCGCCGCGGCGGCCACATAGTAGCGCACACTGGCCCCATAGGGTGAGGGCAGCGCGCCGCGCAGCCGTCGGTACAGCCACACCCCGTGCCACAGTGCGGCCGCGGCGACCAGGCCCGCCCCACAGGCAGTGACCGGCCACCAGGCGCCAAGCACGCCGGTCATCACCACCACGGCCCCGGCGTTCAGCAGCAGCAGGCGCCGGGACTGCTGCCGCCGGGAGTCCTGGGTGACCGGCAGCTTGAGCAGGGCGGTGGCAAAATACTGGGACCAGACCAGGATGGCGTGGGACAGGGCGCCGAGCAGCAGCAGGTGAATCATCAGCCAGCGTGGGGCCGGCAGCTGGCGGTGGATCAGCGTGCTGAGCACCAGCAGGATCAGCCAGATCGCGGTGGGAAGATCCCGCAACGGCCAGAAACCCCGCCCCGGAACCTTGGCCGATGCCTCACTCATCACGTTTCCCTTCATGTTCTTCTCGGTTCCCGGCCCCGGCCCGGCCGGTCGAAGGGGCCGGAGCCATCCCGGGACGCAAGCCAATGGAATGCCCAGGCCTACCGGTAGGCACCGGCACGCTGCGTTTGGGCGCGTGCGCGGCGCCGCCACCCGGCGACCATGGCAGGGCACGCTCCCCCAGCAGCGCACTGGCCAGCGCCACCAGAACGAACAGCACCACGGCCACCACGTTCAACACCCCGCCAGCCTGCCACAGCAGCTCGTACCCCAGGCCGTCACCCAGCCACAGACGCAGCACCAGTCCGGCGTGCAGCAGCACCGCGGGGACCCACATCAGTGCCCGATACGGCAGCTTGATGGCCAGTACCGCCGGCAGGATCGTGGGGGCGTGGGCCATGATCATGGACATCACGAAGCCCAGGAACACTCCGTGCACCACCGTGTCGTACGCCGCAACACTCACCGGGTACCCGAAACACCAGGTCACTGCGGCAACCAGCAACCAGAAGTATCCCGCCAGCAGGCACGCGGCCATGAAGCGCGGTGCCCCCTGGGCGTGTATGGTGCGCCGGGCAACGTCCTGGCGCACCAGCCACAGCACCAGCAACGCCAGCGCCGCACCGAACAGGACGGTGCCGGCCCAGACCCACAAGACGGAGGCCGCCGCGCAGCCCACCACGGCGCAGCACAACACCAGGGCCACCATCTCCAAGCGTGGGCCCAGATGCAGCCGGGCCAATTCCACGCGCTCGCCGGCGATGGTGATCACCAGAAAGCTGCACAGCCAGGGCAGGATCAGGGAGGTTTGCACGCCCGCCAGCCACAGCAGCGCCGCGGCCACCCCGGCCCCCGCCCCGAGCATTTGGATCAGCACCGCCACCGCCCGTTGGCGTCGCCACAGCGGAACGTAGAGCGCCACGGTGGCCACCATGCCGGCCAGCAGCAGCGTCCCGGCAAGGATCCGGGGCAGGGAAACCAGCAGGCCCAGCCCGCCCAGGGCGAGCAGCAAGGGGGCCAGGTAGCCCCAGGCCCTGCCCAGTGCCACGGCCCGCTCCAGGGCAATGAGGGCGCCGACGAATCCAAAGACCAAGACCATTCCGTGGGCCTGGCCCCAACTGGCGACGGGCAGCGGCGCATGCACATCCAGCAGGATCAACCCCGCATCCAATCCGGCCAGCAGGCACAGGCCCGCAGGGATCATCAGCAGCAGACGCCAGCGCCCGCTGCGGCGGACCGGGCCGGGCTTGCGCAACGGGTGGCTCATGAGTCACGGTCCTGCGCATCATCCAGGCGCAGCAGGCAGTACCCCGGGCCGGCAAACGGCGTGATCGCGGTGCTCTCGGCCGGGCGGGGGTCAGCCTCCTGGCCCAGCACCCCGCGCACGATGCCCAGGTGCACGTTGCACACCACCTCGGGGTGTTCGCGGGCGGCGCCCAGCAGCGGACAGGCCTGCAGCCTGATCTGTCCGTCCGCCACCTGGCTGGGGTCAAATCCCATGCGCCGCAGGACGGGCAGGACCCGCTGGGCCGCGCTGGCCTGAGGGTTCAGGTCCTGGGTCGAGTCTGCGTGTTGTTCCCGGGCCAGTTCCCGGCCCCAGCTGGTGCCGGCCTCCAGACCGGCACTGACCGGGTCGGCGCTGCTGGCAGCGATCTGCCGGGCCAGCACCCTGGCCAGGGTGGCATAGGGGCTCTCGGGAGTCGGGGCGGGCGACCAGATCCAGGGCGGACGGCCGCGGCCGGTGACGGCGGCGGGTGTGCGCCGCACGTAGCCATCGCGCAACAGCGCCTCCAGCTGGGCGCGCACCGTGTTTTCATGCATGCCGGCAGCTTGTGCCAGCTGCGGGATGCTCAGTGCCTCGTTTGCCTCCTGGAGCAGGTGCAGGATGAGTTCGCGGGAGGGGGAATGCATTCGGCCGGCGCCGCTGCGCCGGTTTTCCCGCGGACTGCGTGGCCGAGTCGTCAATGCTTTCCCCTCACCGTGACGGTCTCCGTTGCCGAAACCACTATTTTCCACTGAGTTAATTGTAATAAAATAGTGGCGGGCATGCCATGTGGCATCCCCGCCACCTGGCGGATCAGAGTGAAGGAGTCGGTGATGGCCGAGAACATTGAAATCTCAGCAACCCGGGAAGAGGCGCTGAAGCAGACGACGGCAGGCACCTGCGCCTGCGGTGGGCATGACGAGCAGCTGCCTGTCCTGGATGTGCAGACGATTCCGCATGCGGTGCGCCACGCGGCAATTTTTGGCGCCCTGGGTTCACTGCGCAGCGGGTCGGGGCTGGTGCTCAGCGCAACACACAACCCGTTGCCGCTGCTCAGGCAGCTCGATGAGCGCCATCCGGGCGAATTCGAGGTCAGCTACCTGCAGCAGGGCCCGGAGGTTTTCAAGCTCAAGCTGGTGCGCAACTAGCGCCCCCGGGGCGGTCCCGCCAGCGGCTACGTCAGCTGACCTTGGCCGGGTCCCAGGCCGTGGAGCGGGCCGAGTCGATGGTGGCCTGGCCCAGCACCCGGCTGTCCTGGTAGATGACCATGGTCTGGCCCGGTGCCACCCCGCGCATCGGCTCCACCAGCCGGGTCACCAGCTGGCACACCCCATCGGCCTGCTGCTCGACGTGGGCCACCGCCGCCACCGGATCCCCGTGGGCGCGCACCTGGACCATGCAGTCGAACTCGGTGCCGAGCCCAACCTCGCTGATGGGCCGCCCCGCCCAGGAGACGCGGATGCCGCGCAGCTCATCCACGGCCAGCAGCGCCTCGGGGCCAACGATCACCTTGTTGTCCTTGGGCCGGATTTCCAACACGAAACGGGGCTTGCCGTCCGCTGCCGGGCGGCCCAGGCGCAACCCCTTGCGCTGTCCCACGGTGAAGGCCTGGGAGCCGGTGTGCTCGCCCAGTTCGTTGCCGTCCTGGTCCACGATCTTCCCCGGCGTCATTTCGATCCGTTCGGCCAGCCAGCCGCGGGTGTCCCCGTCCGGGATGAAGCAGATGTCATGGCTGTCGGGCTTGTTCGCCACGGTCAGCCCGCGCTCGGCGGCCTCGGCCCGCACCTGCGCCTTGGACGGGGTCTCCGCCAGCGGGAACATGCAGTGCTCCAGCTGCTGGTGGGTCAGCACGCCCAGCACATAGGACTGGTCCTTGGCCCAGTCCGCCGCGCGGTGCAGTTCTGGGTTGCCGGCCTCATCGCGGATGACCTTGGCATAGTGCCCGGTGCACACCGCGTCGAAGCCCAGCGCCAGCGCCTTTTCCAGCAGTGCGGCAAACTTGATCTTCTCATTGCAGCGCATGCACGGGTTCGGGGTACGTCCGGCCTCGTATTCGCTGATGAAGTCATCGACCACGTCCTCGGCGAAGCGGTCCGAGAAGTCCCAGACGTAGAACGGGATGCCCAACTTGTCGCAGGCGCGCCAGGCGTCCGAGGAGTCCTCGATGGTGCAGCAGCCGCGCGAGCCGGTGCGCAGGGTGCCCGGCATCCGGGACAGGGCCAGGTGCACCCCGACCACGTCGTGCCCGGCCTCGACGGCTCGGGCGGCGGCCACCGCCGAGTCAACGCCGCCGGACATCGCTGCTAAGACCTTCATCGTGTAAATCCTGTTCCCGCAGTATGGATACTGCTCTCGTCGGCCGCCATTCCGGCCTTCTTCGCCCGGGCGTAGGCCTCGGGCAGTGCTTCCAATAGTCTGTCAACGTCGGCCCGGGTGGTGCTATGCCCAAATGTGAAGCGTTGCACACTGCGCGCGCTGCGCGCATCGCGGCCCATGGCCAGCAGCACGTGGGAGGGCTGGGGCACCCCGGCGGTGCAGGCCGAGCCGGTGGAGGAGCAGATGCCCAGCATGTCCAGCACGAACAGCAGCGAATCCCCCTCGCAGCCGGGGAAGGTGTAGTGCAGGTTTCCCGGCAGCCGGGCCTGGGTGTGCCCGGCATCGGCCGGGCCGTTCAGCTGCGCCTCGGGGATGCTGCGCGAAATCTCGGCGACCGCGTAGTCGCGCAGGCCGGCCAGCCGCTCGTATTCGGCCTCGCGCTGCGCGGCCGCTTCCTGGGCGGCGGCGGCGAACCCGGCGGCCAGGGCAGCGTTCAGCGTGCCCGAGCGCAGCTTGCGTTCGTGTCCCCCACCATGCTGCACCGGGGTGAGCACCACGTCGCGGCGCACCAGCAGCGCGCCAATGCCCACCGGCCCGCCGATCTTGTGGGCGCTGATGGCCATGGTGGCCACCTGGCTGGCGGCGAAGTCGGTGGCCACGGCCGTGAAGGCCTGGACCGCGTCGGTGTGTACCGGGATCTGGTAGCCGGCGGCGTGCCGCGCCAGTTCGCTCACCGGCTGCACGGCCCCGACCTCGTTGTTCGCCCACATCAGGGTCGCCAGGGCGATCCGTTCGTGGTGCTCATCCAGCAGGGCGGTGGCGGCGGGCAAATCCAGCACGCCGTCCCGGTCCACCGGCATCCACACCAGCTCGGCGCCCTCGTGTGCGGCCAGCCACTCGGCGGTATCCAGCACCGCGTGGTGTTCAATGCCCGAGAGCAGGATCTTGGTGGCCTGCGGGTTGGCGGCCACCCGGTTCCAGTACAGCCCCTTCAGGGCCAGGTTGTCCGACTCGGTGCCCCCGGAGGTGAAGATCACCTCGGAAGGGTGAGCGCCGGCTGCCCGGGCGATCTGCTGGCGGGCCTCATCCACCACCCGGTTCGCGGCGCGCCCGGCCCCGTGCAGGGAGGAAGGGTTGCCGGTGCGCGCGAACTGGGCGGTGACCGCCTGCAGGGCGGCACCGCTCAGCTGCGTCGTCGCGGCGTGATCCAGGTATACGGCCGAAGTGTTCATCCCTTCAATGGTACGAGTTCGCCGCCCCTAGGCTGAATGGCCGATTCGTGTGAGTTCTCCTACCTCCAGCGCCTCCAGCGCGTCGCTGCCCAGCACCGCATCGATCAGTGCCCGGCTGCCGCCGAGGATGGTGGAGTCATCGTAGGGTTCGGTGGACAGCATCCAGGAATGGTCATGGGGGAAGGCCAGGGAGGGACGCTGGCGCTGCTCTCCGGCGGTGGTGCTCGCCCACAGCGGGTTGGCCAGCTGCTCCCGGTTAAGGGCGAAGAGCAGGTAGTTGCGGTAGCCGCCGCCCAAATCCAGGCGGGGCGCGGTGCGGACCGCTGCGGGCAGTCCCGGGCGCTGGGCCTCGGCGAGCGCCCGCGCATGGGCCTGGCGGTTGTGTTCCGCGTCGGCGTTGGGGTCCGGCTCGAAGTCGATCTGGATGCGTTCGCCTCCCTCGATGAAGGCGTACCCGCCCCACAGCCCGGCCACATAGGGGGCTGCGGCGGGTCCTGGTTCAGTGTGCCCGGACAACAGCTCCACCAGGGCGCCCCACTGGTCGATGGGCAGTTCGTAGGCCGGTACGTCCCCGTCCACCCAGGCATCCTCCTGCTGCGGGTCGCCGTGCTCGTCCAGCCCGGAGACGTCCTCGAACAGGTCGGCGCCCTGCAACCGGTGCCCGCGCAGGGCCGCGATGCCGCCCCAGCTGACCGGGGCCCCGTCCTCGTCCATGGCCGGGTGCAGGATTCGGGCGTAGGCGGCATAGCCTGCGGGGACCTGGGCGGCAATGGTCCCGGGGGCGGCGCTGTCGATGGCCTGGCGGATCCAGGTCCCGGTCTGGGCGGGAAGATGTGGCATGTCCATGTCACCAGCCTACTGTTTGCGCGGCGACGGCTGTGGGGCCGCCGGCTCGGGGCACCGGTTCCGGCTGGGGGTTCAGTGGTATGTATTAAGTGAGAGTTGTCCCCGAAAAATCTGCAGTAAGGGTTTAGATAGCGATGTTCCTGCCGGATCTGAAATACCCCGTACACGATTTTTCGCACCGGAGCATCGATTTTTCGCAGCGCATCGCGGTGATGGCGGTCGTGAACCGCACCCCGGATTCCTTCTTTGACGCCGGCTCAACCTTCGGATTGGATCAGGCCATCGCCGCGGCGATGCAGGCCGTGCAGGACGGGGCGGATTGGGTGGATATTGGCGGGGTGCCCTTCTCCCCCGGCCCGGCACTGTCCTGGCAGGAGGAGGCCGAACGCGTGGTTCCGGTGATCCGGGCCGTGCGTGAGCGCAGCGATGTGCTGATCTCCGCGGATACGTTCCTGCCGCAGGTGGCGCAGGCCGCGATCCAGGCCGGGGCCGATGTCATCAACGACACCACGGGCCTGTCACAACCCGGCATGGCCCAGGTCGTGGCGGACAGCGGCGCCCACCTGGTGCTTACCCATTCACTGGCCAAGCCGCGTACGGTGTACCCGCGCCCGCATTATGCGGACGTGGTCGGTGAGGTGCGTGACTACCTGGCGCGCAAGGTCGAGCTGGCGGTGCAGGCCGGGATCGGTGAGCAGAAGCTGATCATTGACCCGGGGCATGACCTGAACAAGAACACCCGCCATACACTGGAGCTGACCGGCAACTTCTCCCCCATCGCCGAGCTCGGCTACCCGGCGCTGGCCGCGGTGTCGAACAAGGACTTCATCGGCGAAACCCTCAACCTGCCCAAATCGGAGCGGATGGTCGGGTCGATGGTCTCGGCCACCATGTGCATCATGGGAGGGGCGCGGATCATCAGGATGCACAATGTTCCCGAGGCGGTGCAGACCGTGCACCTGATCGAAGCGGCCGCCGGTTGGCGCGCGCCGGCCTACCAGGTCCACAACATGTCGGACATCAATCCCCCGGCCCACCCCGAACACAGCCGCAACTAGGAGCTATCTGCATGCACGGAATCTTCCCGGAACCCACGCCCGAACTGAGCGACACCCAGCTGCTGGAGCGCTACGCCATCGATCGCCGGCCCTATGTCCGGTTCAACTTTGTCTCCAGCCTGGACGGCAGCGCCCAAGTCGGCGGGGTCTCGGCCGCCTTGGGCAGTGCGGCGGACCAGCGCCTGTTCAAGTTGCTGCGCCGGCAGGCCTCGGTGGTGTTGGTGGGGGCCGGAACCGTGCGCGCCGAAGGGTATGACGGACCGCTGGTGGACCCCGAATCCCAGATTTGGCGCGAGGCCAACGGCCTTGGCCGCCACCCGGTGCTGGCGATCCTGAGCAACGGGCTGAACATCTCCCCCACCTCCGCGGTGGTGCGCAACAGCCCGGCCCCGATCCTGCTGTTCACCGCAGTGAGCGTGGACCCGCAGACCGCCCGGCACTACCCGCAGCATGTCCAGCTGATCCAGGTCCCACAGTTCAATGGGCTGATCAGCGCCACGCACGTGGTCCAGGAACTGACCGAACGGGGCCTGGAGTGCATCCACGCCGAGGGCGGTCCCACGATCTTTGGCCAGTTCATCGACCAGCAGATGGTTGATTCACTGTGCCTGAGCATCAGCCCGCAGCTCATTGGCGGGCAGGGGGCGCGCATTGCCTCCGGCACCGGGGAACACCCCCAGGCGCTGCAGCTGCATTCGGTGCTGCACGAGGAAGGGATGCTGCTCACCGAATACCGGCGCTCACGTCCATCAGCGACAGACACCCCGGACGCACCGTAACCCTGAAGTCCCCGGTGCCTAGCTGCTCCCCGTCCCCGTAGCTGGTTCCGGCAAATTCCACCCGGGCGGTACTGAACACCCCGGCACGCCGATAGCGGTGTTCACGCCCGGTCAGGATCTGCACGATCCGGGGCAGCACCCGGTACAGCGGGGCGGCGGTGACCATCATGGCGTCCATGCGCCCGTCATCGTCCCGGGCTGCGGGAAACAGACCGATGCCGCCGCCCAGGGTGCGGATGTTGGCCAGGCTGGCCAGGTACACGCCGCCGCGGAAGGAGAACCCGTCGGCGCTGATGCTCAGCTGCCGGGGTTTGATCCGGGGCAGGCACAGCAGCAGCGCCAACCCGTAGCGGGTGGCCCCCAGCCAGCGCGGCAGGGCGTTGGCCGCCTCGTTGACCAGCGCTTCAAAACCGCAGGAGACCGCCCCGAGCACGAAGCGCGTGCGCTGCGGCTCGTTGGCGAAGCTGACCTCCAACACGTCGCTGGTGCGGATCCTGCCGTGACCGGCCAGGAACCCGAGGATCGCCTCCCGGGTGGAGCGCACCGAGGAGGCCCGGCCCATCCGCCACGCGTCGTTGCCGCTGCCGGCCGGAAGAATCCCCATCGGGATGCCCAGGTCGATCAGGGCGGGCAGGCAGGAGTGCACCAGCCCGTCACCTCCCACAATGACCACGGCGTCACTGCCGCGCAGCCGGATGGGCAAGTCACTGCGCGGCACCTGCGAGGTGTCCACCAGCTGCGGGTTCCGTCCGGCGTCCTGCAGGGTGGCGTGCAGCGCCCGGGCCCGGGACAGGCCGCGGCCGTGACCGGAGGCGGGGTGGAAGACAATGGAAACGCGGTGATACCCGCGCGGGGTGTTCATAGCCTCACAGCCTACCCATGGGCGGGCGGTGGGCGGAAAAGCGCCGGGGGCATTTATGCTTGTTACACCGCAGCTTCACTCGCGCCCTGCCCCACATCGTTGAAAGGACTTGCTCCTGACCATGAGCTCGCCAAGTCCCTATGAAGTCCTTGGCATTGCGCGCACCGCCTCCCAGGCCGAGATCAAGATGGCTTACCGCAAGGCCGCCCGCGAGTCCCACCCGGACCTGGGCGGCTCCGCCGAACGGTTCCGTGCCGTGCAGCGGGCCTACCAGCTGCTCTCGGATGAGGCGGACCGGTCGCGCTATGACCGCTCCTTCCAGGCCCCCGACACCCGCTCCACTGGATCCGCCGCCTCCGCCGGCACCGGCTCGCGTCCCTTTGACGAGCGCGTGCGCACCTCCACCCAGCCCAAGGCGCAGATGCAGGTGCAGTACGTTCCGCCGCTGGAGGATACCGGTTTTACCGACCTTTCCGCCCAGCTCTCGCGCCACCAGGTCCACGGCGAGCCGCGCAAGCGGGGGCTGTTCACCTCCCGCTCGCGGCTTGAACGGGAGGCAGCCACCATTTCGCTGCTTGAGCGCAACGTCCTGTCGGTGCTGCCCGCGGCGCGGCTGATCAATGGAGTGCACTCCCCCGGCGGCGGACACTATGACCACGTGCTGTTGGCCGGGTACCGGATGGCGGTCATTGGCACCATGACCCTGCCCGAAGGGTACTACATGTTTGACGGGCAGGTCCTGCGCCACGGCAATCGGATGACCCAGCCCCCGGTCCTGCAGATCTCCGGCCTGCAGCGCGCCTTCATGAACCTGAACGTGGTGCCCTACACGCTGGTGCTCACCGGACGGGACAATCCCCATGAGCCGGTCATTGAATACGGCCGCAAGGGCGCCCCGGCATTGGCCGCCTCCCCCAACGTGCTGAACGCCGCAGGGCTGGTGCGCGAGCTGAAACTGTTCCTGGGCTCCGGCCCGCAGCCCAACCTGGTGGACCGTCCCACCCTGGCGCGCCTACTGGCCGGCATGTACTGAGCACCAGATCCATGCCCACAAATCACCGTTGCGCAGGGTCTGAAGCACTACAATTGGGTGAGTGTTTCGAATCCTGTTTAACGCCCCCGAAATTCCGGGCAACACCGGTAATGCCATTCGTCTCGCCGCGGTAACCGGCGCCGAGCTGCACCTGGTCAAACCACTGGGTTTTGACTTTGATGACGCGAAACTGCGCCGTGCCGGGTTGGATTACCATGACCTGGCGGTGGTGAGCATCCATGAGGATTTGGATGCCGCATTCCAGGCGTTGGGTGAGGGCCGGGTTTTCGCCTACACCAGTGAGGGAACGACCCTCTACACCGATATCGACTACCTCCCCACCGACATCCTGCTCTTCGGCAAGGAGTCGGTCGGGCTCTCCGCGCAGGACAAGTCCCACCCGCGGGTCAGCGACCTGGTGCGCCTGCCAATGCTGCCGGCGCGCCGGTCCATGAACCTGGCCAACTGCGCCTCCATTGTGTTGTTTGAGGCATGGCGGCAGCACGGTTTCGCCACCGTATAGGACATTCAGCCTCGACACCCTTCAGTCACAGGTTGATAACAACTTTGTGCAGTAGGCTCAGTTAACGCGGTGCAGCGGAATTCCGGCTGGACCAGACACAACCGACGAAACTCTCGGGAGACTCCATCACCATGAACGGTAGCTTCGATCAGCGCCGCAACGAACAGCACGATGACGACCTGGGACTGGGAATCGTTGACGAACTTGCCAGCACCTCCCGGGCCGAGAAGTCCCATAAACCGCGCGGCTGGATCTTTGCCGTGGTGGGTGTCGTGGTGTTGGCGGTCCTGGCGCTGGTGCTGTTCTCCCTGCTGAACTCCGGGGCGACGAACGACACCTCCGCGCTGAAGGCCAAGGACTCCGTGTCCAACACCCTGGAACTGCGCAGCGGCGGCAAGGCGACGGTGACCACCTCCGAATCCGATCGAGCGGTCGCCGTGGAACTCTCGGGTCTGCCGGCCCTGGACGAGTCCGAGCGCTACGTGGTGTGGGGCATCGATGACGAGGGCAACACGATGGTGCTGTTGGAAACCGCCAAGAGCGCGGACCAGGCCGGGGTGAAGGACAAGCCGGCCCTGGCTTCCATCCTGGTCACCGTCGAGACCACGCCCACCCCGGAAACGCCAACCAGCGAATCCGAGGCCTCGGTGGATCTGCCCCTGGATCCCAACGCGCCGCAGGAAGACGGCACCACCAACGGCGACGACGCCTAGCGTCCGTCCACGAGCAGCAACGAAGGTCCGTGAATCCCCGCTGGGGTTCACGGACCTTCGTCATGCTGGGCCGTTTGCGCGGCCGCAGTTCAAGCCGGTGCGGCTAGAACCCGGCAATCGTGTCATCGGCGTTCACTGCCACCGCGTGGAAGCTCTCGGCGTGCCGGGCCTGCTCCAGCCCGCCGCGCACCGCGTTCTCCCGGCACTGTTGTTCGACGAACTTCTCCATGGCCCCCACATCCGGGTGCTGCGTGAAGTGCGAACGCAGCGCCTCCATTTTGCGTCCGAAGTGCTCGGTGATGTCCACGAACGCGTTTTCCCGTTCCTTCGGCGCCCCGTAGAGCCACAGCCAGGGAACCTTGTAGGCTTCCAGGCCCTGCTCGGTGATCAGCTCCGGGAAGCTGAACGGGTTCTCCACCGCCGGGTAGATGGCCCGGGTCACCGCCTCACCGCAGGCCAGGTGGTCCGGGTGTGAACGCTGCAGGCGGTCCCACGCCCGTTCCGGGTGCATGGCCATGACAATGTTCGGGCGCACCTGGCGGATCAGCCGGACTACTTCGCGGATCACCCGCTGGTTCGGCTCCAAGAAGCCGTCGCGTTCGCCCAGGAAGTGCACCGTTTGCACGCCCACCTTGGCCGCGGCCTCGCGCTGTTCCAGGTGGCGCAGCCGGGCGGTTTCCTGTGGGTCCCGGTCATCAAAGCCACCGGCGTCCCCGTCGGTCATGATGCAGTATTCCACCTGCACCCCGGCGGAGGTCAAGGCGGAGACGGTGCCGGCGGCCCCGAAGTCCAAGTCGTCCGGGTGCGCGGCAAAGGCCAGCACGCGGGCGGTGGATGGTTGAATAAATGGCAGGGTATCGATCATGACTTGCGGCGGCGAATCTCCTCGGCGGCCTGCGGCAGCACCTGGCGCAGGTCACCAATGATCCCGAAGTCGGCGATCTCAAAGATTGGCGCGTCTTCGTCCTTGTTCACCGCCACAATGTACTTGCTGGTCTGCATCCCGGCCTTCTGCTGGATGGCCCCGGAGATGCCCACCGAAATGTACAGCTGCGGGGAGACAGTGGTGCCGGTCTGCCCCACCTGGTAGTCGTGGTCGATCCAGCCGGCATCGGTGGCGGCACGCGAGGCACCCACCGCCGCGCCCAACGCGTCGGCCAGTTCCTCGATCGGTGCGAAGTCGCCATCGACGCCGCGCCCGCCGGCCACCACGATGCGTGCCTCGGACAGGGCCGGGCGTCCGGTGGAAACCTTCGCCTGGCGCTCGACAACCTGTACCGCGCTGTTGGCGGCCGCGACCTGCAGGTCCTGCACCTGCGGCTGCTGCCCGGCGCCAGCGGGAGCGTCCTCAATGCTGTTGGGCTTCACGGTGACCAGCAGCACACCGGAGGCGGCATTGGCCTGGGTGGTGTACGAGCCGGCCAGTTCGTCCTTGGTCACGGTGCCGTCACCGGCCACATCCACGGCGTCGGTGATCACCCCGCCGTTGCAGCGGATGGCGGCACGGGCGGCGACCTCGCGGTTGAAGCTGTCGTTGGCCAGCAGCACCAGCTCGGGGTTCACCGAGCTGATTGCGGCTTCAAGGGCGGCCACCTCGTGGTCCTGGAAGGAGTCAGCGGCCGGAGCCTGCAGGACGCTGGTGATCCCGTAGCCAGCAAGGACCTCAAGGGCCGGGGCCGAAACCTCACCCACCACCGCCACGGTAGCAGGGGAGAAACGAGTGGCCAGGGTCAGCAGTTCGCGCTGGGCCTTGGTTGGTTCCTGGCCCAGGGCATCAAAGAATACTAATGCGGAAGTCATGTGGTTCAGTCCTTAGATCAGCTTCTGTTCGGCCAGGTAGTCGACCAGCGCGATTCCGGCCTGGCCGTTGTCCGTGATGACGGTACCGGCCCCGCGCGCCGGGCGGGCGTTGGCCGAGAGCACACGGGTGGGCGAACCGGCTGGGCCAACGCTGGACGCGTCCAGCCCCAGGTCGGCGGCGCTGACCTCTTCCACCTTCTTCTTCTTGGCCGCCATGATGCCGCGGAAGTTCGGGTAGCGCGGCTCATTGGCCTGGTCGGTCACCGACAGCACGGCCGGTAGCGAGCCACGCAGCGTCAGGGAGTCGGCGCCGTGATCGCGGGTGATGCTCAGCGTCCCGGACGCCGAATCGAAGTCCACGTTCGAGGCGTTGGTCAGGGCAGCGAAGCCCAGCAGTTCTGCCAGCTGAGCCGGCACGATGCCGGTTTCGGCGTCGGTGGAGGCCATGCCGGTGACCACCAGGTCGATGTCCCCGGCATACTTGATCAGCGCGGCCAGGGCGTTGGCGGTGGCCACGGCGTCGGAGCCGGCCAGGGCCTCGTCGTTCAGGTGCAGTCCGCTGGTGGCGCCCATCTGCAGGGCCTTCTTCACTGAAGCCACCGCCTTGGGTCCTCCCATGGTGGCCGCAATGACTTGGTTGCCTGCCTTGGGCCCGCCGCGGTCCTCGGCGATCGCCAGGGCCGCCTCCACGGCGTATTCATCCAGCTCGGAAAGGATTGACTCGCTGCGGTCGATGCGCAGGGTGTCCAGGTCGATGTGACGGTCAAACTGAGCGTCCGGTACGTGTTTGACCAGTACCAAGATGTTCAGTGGCGTGCTACTCGCGTCGCTCATTCTCGCCTTTCATGCAAAGTGTCTTCGCTGTCGTAAAGACCGTGGAAGGATCTCTTCCACCCTTATCGTATCGGCGCACCGGCAATACGCCAGAACCTTTTGAAAAATCCAACGGCGGTACGTGACGCATGTCCTTGCATGTCGTAACACGTACCGCCGTGGCCTCATTGCCGGTTCACATTCTGCTTCCACCGCCGCGCATCGCTGCGCGGCCGGCCGGGGTCTTCGTCAACTTCTTCAACACTGCTTCACACTTCGCCCCTATAGGAGGGTGAAGTGTGAAGCAGTGCCTGCTGGGTTCTAGTCTTCCAGGGTGCCGACCGTGACCTCCACGTCCTTGGTCTGCCCGTCCCTGATGTAGGTGATCTTCGCCTGGCCCTTGGCCGGAACCTCACGGATGGCCGCGGTCAAGGTCTGTGAATCCTGGATGGGACGGTCGTTGACACCGGTAATCACATCCCCCGACTTCAGCCCCGCTTCCGCGGCGGCCGAACCGGAGCTGATGTCCACGATCTTCGCCCCGGTGCTGAACCCGGAGCTTTGCTGACCGGTGCGTGCCGCGGCGGCCTGGACGGTGGCACCCAGCAGCCCGTGGGTGGCCGAGCCGTTCTCAATCAGTTCGCTGGAGATGCGCTTGGCGTAGTCGATGGGGATTGCGAAGCCCACGCCAATGGATCCCGAATCTTCGTCCCCCGAGGAGGCGATGGCGACGTTGACCCCGATGATCTCGCCCTTCGCATTAACCAGGGCGCCACCGGAGTTTCCGTGGTTGATCGCCGCATCGGTCTGCATGACATTGATGTAGATGGAGCCTGAGTTGTTCTTCTGCTGCGGTGCGCCGGGGAATTCGAAGTTGAACTCACTATCGCCCCCGCCGTCGCTGGGCTGTTCCGGCACTGCGGAGGAGGCCACGGAGATCGTGCGGTTCAACGTGGAGATAATCCCGTCGGTGACGGTGCCGCTCAGTCCCAGAGGTGCGCCGATGGCCACGGCGGTGTCCCCGACGTTCAGGCTGCTCGACTCGCCCAGGGTCGCTGGAACCAGGCCCTCGGCGTCAATCTTGATGACCGCCAGGTCCGACATCGGGTCGGTGCCCACCAGCTCCGCGGAATACACCTTGCCGTTGTTCAGTCGCACATTCAGCTGCGGATTGCCGGTGGCCCCGCCCAGGGTCACCACGTGGGTATTGGTCAGGATGTGCCCCTGATCATCCAGCACGATGCCCGAACCCGAGCCGGCCGAACCGTTGCCGGAAGCCTCGATCGTCACCACGCTGGGCGCGGCCTTGGCGGCCGCGGCGGTGGCGGTGGTGACCGTTTCCGGGTTGTTGATGACCACGCCGTCCTGCGGGCTTTGCACCTGGGCGGTGCCGCTGGAGTTGGGGTTGATCAGGTAGGTGGTCCCGGCGGCGGTGACCCCGCCGATCAGGGCGGCGGCGACCATGCCGGAGATCAGGGTGGTCCCGGCATAGCGCTTGCGCGGCTTGCGCTCGGGAGCCTGCGGCGACTGGTGCGGGTGGAAGTCCCCCTGCCCATACGGGTTCTGCCCGGCCCCGGAGTGCTGCTGGTCAGCGGCCGAGTAGTAGTGGCTGGCCGTGGGGTATTGGGTGGTGGGCGCGCCGCTGTCGTGCGGGGAGCCGACTGCCGAGCGCGGGTTTGACTGGTTGGCATCCTGCGGGGTCACCGGTTCCCCGGCGTTGTGTGCCGGCTGGCCCACGCGCGGTTCGTGGTCCCCGCCCTGGCCCGGTTCCCTGGGATCACTCGGTGACTGGCTCATGGTTGCCTCTCTAGTTCTCTTCGATCTCTTGGTAATTATTATTCCGATGCGAACTGTGGCCTTAAGCGGGAGAAACTGAGCAGCCGCTGTGAGTTCGGCGCAAGTCAACACGGCCAACCCGGGCTTTACCGGTCTTACCCTATGGAATCACGAAAATTCGTGGCACGGTCCTGAATTCGCCGAACGGGCACGGGTATTGTGTAACTCATATCCGCATGCAGATCTGAGTAAGGACGAAAATGCGACGTACCGCACGGGGACTACTGGCGGCGGTCGTGACCGCCGTGGCCATGTTGTTTGCTCTGGCGCTGCCCACTCATGCCGAATCCCCGGTGGATATTCCTCCGGGCAGCTTCGTGGTGGACAACTCCGGGGTGCTGGGCGGCGGTGAAGCCAACGAGCTGGAGGAAGAGATCTCCAAGCTGCGCTCCGAGACCGGGGTGAGCCTGTTCGTGGTGTTCGTCGATCAATTCAGCAATCCGCAGGATCCGCAGCAATGGGCCGCCGACGTGGCCGAACGCAAGAACATGGGCAGCAATGACACGATTTTGGCGGTGGCCACCGAGCAGCGCCAGGCCCAGTTCCTGACCTCGCAAAGCGGACCGCTGGGCGGCGCCGGTCAGCAAATCTATACCCAGTACATTGCCCCGGAACTGAACAACCTCGATTGGCTGGCCGCGGCCGAAGGTGCCATCAACGGCATTGAGGATGCCGCCAGGGGCACCGGCTCGCGCGGTGGATCCTCTGGCTCGGGCTTCTCCCTGGTGCCGATCCTGCTGGTTTTCGCCGGCGTGGCCGTCATCGGCTACTTCGTCTTGTCCCGCCGCAGCAAGAAGCAGGTCCGCCGCGGTCAGGCCCAGCCCAACCAGCCGGTCCAGCCGGCCATCCCCCTGGACCAGCTGCGCAAGCAGGCCGACCACCTGCTGGTCGCGGCCGATGACTCGATCCGCTCCTCCGAACAGGAACTGGGTTTCGCCGAGGCGCAGTACGGCTCCGCGGCGATTGCCACGTTTACCCAGGACCTGTCCAAGGCCAAGGAGCACCTGCGCGAGTCCTTCAAGCTGCAGCAGCAGCTGGATGACGAGATCCCGGACACCGAAGAAGAGCAGCGTTCGTGGCTCAACGAGATCATCCGCAGGTGCCAGGAGGTCAATTCGAGCCTGGAAGCCCATGCCGCGGACTTCAAGTCCCTGCGTAAGCTGGAAACCAATGCGGAAAGCCACATCTCCGAGCTGGAGGCAGGACTGGAGCCGTTGAATCAGCGGTTGTCCCAGAGCGTTGCCCTGCTTGAGGACCTCTCCCAGCGCTACGCCCCGGAAGCCACCTCCCAGGTCTTGGATAATGCCTCGCAGACCTCCGAGCGCATCAGCTTCATCCGCTCGGCGCTGAACCAGGCCCGGACCGCGATCCAGAACGGCGAACGTTCCCAGGCCGCGGTGCTGGTGCAAAACGCGGAGGAAGCCCACGATCAGGCCACCGGCCTGCTGGATGCGATTGCCAAGTCCAACGAGGCGCTGACCAACGCCGAGGCGGATCTGCGGGCGGCAGTGGCCGAGGCCGAGCAGGAGCTGTCCCAGGCCAAAACGCTCACGGGCGCGCAGGGCGGACAGCGGCTGGCCGCCCCGATAGCAGCCCTGGAAACTGCCCTGGAATCGGTCAAGCACTCCATGCAGCAGGGCAAGCCCAACCCCTTGGCCCTGATCGCAGCCCTGGACGAGGCGGGCCAGCCGTTGAGCAATGAGCTGGGAACCCTGCGTGAGAAGGATGAGCAGGAACGTCACGCCCGCTCCCAGCTGCAGTCGGTGCTGCGCACCGCCGAATCGCGGATCAACGGCACCGATGACTACATCCGGGCCCGCCGCGGCGGGGTGCGTTCCTCGGCCCGCACTCGCCTGGCCGAAGCGCGACGCTGCCATGAGGATGCGGTGCGGCTCTCCGGCTCGGATCCCATCCAGGCCCTGGCCACCGCCCAGCGGGCCATTCGCCTGGCTGAGGAGGCCGCGCGCATGGCCGAGAGCGATGTTGATAGCTTCGGAGGCCCCGGCGGCTATGGCGGTTACAGCCAGGGACGACGCGGTCCGTTCGACGGATTGGGCGGGGCCGTGCTCGGCGGCATCCTGATTGATTCGATCCTGCACGGGGGACGTTCCTCCGGCGGCCATTCCGACGGCGGCTTCTTTGGTGGCGGCGGATTTGGCGGCTTCGGCGGCGGGGGCGGCGGCTTCGGCGGTGGAGGCGGCGGCTTCGGCGGCGGGGGCGGCGGCTTCAGCGGCGGAGGTGGCAGCTTCTAACTTCCCTGGCGTCATTACCGGTTCGACCCTGTTGTTCAGATTCACCATTGTTTTACAACCAATAGGAAGGTTCACATCATGACCAAGCAGTCCATTTTTGGCCGTGTTGCCCAGCTGGCCAAGGCGAACATCAACGCCATGATCGATTCAGCCGAGGATCCGCAGAAGATGATGGATCAGATGATCCGCGACTACACGAACAACATCGCCGAGGCCGAACAGGCCGTGGCCCAGACCATCGGCAACCTGCGGATGCTGGAAGACGACTACCGGGAGGACGAGCAGGCCGCCAGCGAGTGGGGCACCAAGGCCCTGGCCGCCTCGAACAAGGCCGAGGACTTCCGCACCTCCGGGGAGGACGCCAACGCCGCGAAGTTCGACAACCTGGCCAAGGTGGCCATCCAGCGCCAGATGCAGGCCGAAAGCGAAATGAAGAGCGCGCAGCCGACCATCGCTTCACAACGTGAAATTGTTGAGAAGCTGAAGACCGGCCTGGAGCAGATGAAGAGCAAGCGCACCGAACTGGTTTCCAAGCGGGACGAGCTGACGGCCCGCTCGAAGGCCGCTGCCGCCCAGAACCAGATCAACGAAGCGGTCAAGTCCGTGAACATCATGGACGCCACCAGCGAGATCAGCCGCTTCGAGGAAAAGGTTCGCCGCGAGGAGGCACGGGTCCGCGGCGCCTCCGAACTGGCTTCTTCCAGCCTGGACTCCCAGTTCGAGCAGCTGGAGGACCTGGGAGAGCAGACCGAAATTGAGGCTCGTCTCGCGGCGCTGAAGTCCAAGCAGACCGGCGCCCTGGAGAACTAGCACCTGTAGGCAGCAACAGCATCCGTGGCCGTCACCGTTCTGGTGGCGGCCACGGGTTTATCTGGTCCGCTTGAGGCTGCGCGCCAGGCCCGGAAACCGGCCAAGCGATTGCGCCGGATAAAGCAAAAGAGGAGATCCTTTCGGATCTCCTCTTATCTCGTGGCGGGGGAAGGATTTGAACCTTCGACCTCCGGGTTATGAGCCCGGCGAGCTACCGAACTGCTCCACCCCGCGTCGGTAAATACAACATTACCAATCCTTGAACTCCATGGCTAATCCTGGACCGGTGACCTTCGTCACCGGAGGCTTTCCCGCCCTGCCCGGGACGACTTGGTTGGATTATGCCGCCACTGTTGAATGATGCCTGTCAGAGAATCCAGCCCCCGCCAACGCGGGGGCTGCCGGAACCACTGTCCCCGAAGTCGTGCACGCCCCTTGCGATCCCGTAAATGAGCCGGCAGGCCTTGCTGGACACAAAGTCTCATCCGGACCGCGCGGTGAGCCCTGAAGCGGCCATAGCGCCTACCGCCGTCCGGCGTTGGGAAGCTTTAGGGCCACCGGGCCATTCCTGCGCCCCTTGCGACACGGCCCGGGTTGGAGGGCATCAAATCGTCCGGACATGCAAAAAGGTGGAAACGAATTGTTTCCACCTTTTTGTCTTATGTGGCGGGGGAAGGATTTGAACCTTCGACCTCCGGGTTATGAGCCCGGCGAGCTACCGAACTGCTCCACCCCGCGATGACTAGACTATTCTTCATCATCGCGGAGCGGAATGCAAATCGGGCTGCCTGGGGCTGGCCGGGACTAGTTCCCGTCCTGCGGCTGCTCGGTCGGAGCGCCGCTTTCCTCCGGGGCCGGGGCCTCGGTCCCATCGGCCTCCAGCGCCCGGCTCAGGGCGTCCTCCAAGGCCTTCTGGGCTTCGCCATAGGCACCGAAGTCACCATCGGACAGGGCCTGCTGGCCGCGCTTGATGGCTTCGTTCGCGTCCTTCAGCGCCTGGGTCAGCTTCTCCGAGTCGGTCTGCTCCGGGGCCTTGGGCTGCTCATCATCCGGCGAGTCGCCCGGGTCGGCGCCATCATGCTCCTGGGTCACCGCTCCGGAGTCGCCTCCGAAGATCTCATCCAGGGCTTCGCCCAGGGTGTCAGCGAACCCGACCTCGTCACCGAAGGCCACCAGGACCTTGCGCAGGGTTGGGAAGCTGGTCTGGCCCGAAGACTGCACGTAGACCGGCTGCACGTAGAGCACACCGCCGCCCACCGGCAGCGAGAGCAGGTTGCCGCCCTTGACCTCGGAGGCACCCTGACGCAGCAGGTTCAGCTGGGTGGTGACCCGGGTGTTCGTGTCGAAGTTCTGCTGTGCCTGGCCGGGGCCGGGGACCGCGGTGTCGCGCGGCAGCTCCAGCAGCCGCAGCTTGCCGTAGTCCTCGTTCTTCACGCCCGCTTCCCCGCCGGCGTCAGCGTTGGCGGAGAGGAAACCGAACAGCACGTTGCGCTGCTGCCCGTTGCGCGAAGCGGCCGGGATGAACGTGGTGGTCAACGAGAACGTCGCATCGTCCTGGGTCGGCATCTTCAACGACATGTAGTACGGAGGCTGCTTCACGTCCCCGCTACTGGCCGTCGGATCGCTGGGCACGGCCCAGGCGTCGTTGGCCTCGTAGAACGTGTCCGGGTTGGTCACGTGATAGGTGGTCAGCACCTCACGCTGCACCTTGAACATGTCCTCCGGGTAGCGCACGTGCTCGATCAGTTCGCCGGACATCTCCGACATCGGCTTGACCGAGGTCGGGAAAATCTGCTGCCAGGCCTTGAGCATCGGCTCCTGGTCATCCCAGGCGTACAGGTCCACCGAACCGTCATAGGCGTCCACGGTGGCCTTGACCGAGTTGCGGATGTAGTTCACCCGGCCCGAGAGCCGGTCGAATTCCGAGGCGTTGGTCAACGAATCGGTCACCGCCGATTCCAGCTGCTGCTGCTGCGAGTACGGGTAGGCGTTGGAGGTGGTGTAGCCATCCACGATCCACTTCACCCGACCGTCGATGATCGCCGGGTAGGCGTTCGAATCCAGGGTCAGGTACGGGGCGACCTTGCTCACGCGTTCGCGCGGGTTGCGGTCGTAGATGATCTGGGATTCGGCGTTCACCGCATCCGAGAGCAGCAGGTCGGTGGACGCGAACTTCAGCGAGTACACCAGGCGGTTGAAGAAGTTGCCGATGTTCGGCCCGCCGTCGCCCTCGAAGGTGTAGCGCACGTCCTCACCCTCGGAGCCGGTGCTGGGGCGGTCCAGTTCACGCGGCTGCCAGTCCTCCGGGCCACCGACAATCGAGTAGTCCGGGGACCGCTCACCAAAGTAGATCCGCGGTTCGTAGCTTTCATCGCTGGCCAGCTCACCGCTGGTCGGCACGCCCCCGAGCATGAAGTCCGGGCGTCCGCCGGCGGCCACGCGGTTGCCGTAGGCTGCCACCAGGCCGTAGCCGTGGGTGTAGGTGATGTGCTGGTTGATCCACGAATCGTTCGGGTCCACGGTGATCTCACGGGCAGCGATGACCGTGTCCTCGGTCTTGCCGTCGATCTCGTAGCGGTCAACGTTCAGGTTCGTGGGGAACGCGTAGTAGCTGCGGAACTGCTGCAGCTGGGCGAACGCCGCGGACACCAGGTTCGGATCCAGCAGGCGGATGTTGGTGGTGGTCGCCTTCTCGGCAGCAAGCGCACCGGATTCGGCGGTCACCTTCGCCTCATACGGGGTCACCTCCACATCCTGCAGGCCATAGGCCTCCCGCGTCATCTTGATGTTGCGGTCAATGTATTCGCGTTCCAGGGACTTCTGCGAAGGCTGCACCTGGTATTCCTGGACCAGGAACGGGTAGATGCCCCCGGCCACGATCATGGTCACCACCAGCATCGCGGTGCCGATCAGCGGCAGGCGCCAGCGCCCGGTGAAGGCGGCAATGATGAAGGTGATGGCAATCAGCACGGCGATGATCGCCAGGATCATCCGCGCCGGGATGACCGCGTGCACGTCCTTGTACAGGGCACCGGCCACGCGGCCGGACTGGTCGGTGAGCGTCTCGTACTGGCCAATCCAGTAGTTCACGCCCTGCAGCACCAGGAAGACGGCCACGACGACGGCGGTGTGCACCCGGGCGGCCTTGCCGATGGTCACTCCCCCGCGTTCCTCGATGCGGATCCCGCCGTAGAGGTAGTGGGTCAGCAGCCCGGCCACCCCGCCGAGCAGGACCACCGAAATCAGGAACCCGTTGATCAGTCCGATGAACGGCAGGGTGAACACGAAGAAGCTGATGTCCATGTTGAACTGCGGGTCGGTGGTGCCGAACTCCTGCTGGTTCATGAACAGCAGGATGGTCTGCCACTGGCCAGCCACCGCGATTCCGGAGAACACACCGATCACCACGGGGATGCCGATCATCAAGAAGCGGCGGATCGGCTCCAGCTGCGCCTGGTAGCGGGACATCATGTCCGGGCGGTTTGAGCTGGGCGCGTACACCGGGCGGTGCTTGTAGGCGCTGCGCATGGACAGCCACATCGGCACGGCCATGAGGGCGGCGGCAACGATGAAGATGACCACCTTGGCGATCTTCTCGGTCCAATACACCTCCGAGTAGCCCAGCTGGTTGAACCAGAGGATGTCGGCGTAGAAGTTCGAGAAGAAGACGAACAGCGCGACGAGGATACCCACCGCGAAAATCGTCAACGTCAGCGGCGAGGTTTTCCGATTCGGCGGGTTCGGTGGGCGCTTGGGTTCATCGGATCCCCGCGGGGGCCCTCCGAATGGACTGTCAGGTCCGAATGACACTATTTTTTCCTCACACTCAAGGTCCCGGTGAGCAAAGTTCGTGCCGAGACGCGTGTATTTACTTACATTGGTATCTGGTCTGCGGGGGTTTGGCTAGCGGAACCCGCCGCGGGGCTCACTTCAAGGTGCAGGTGGGCAGCTGCTGCGGGTCGGTTCCCGAGGCGATGCGGCTCAGGGCCTGGCGGGCCTCGGCCAGGGTGGACACCTTCACCACGTCCAGGTCCTTGGGGACCCGGTCCTGCACGTCGGGGCAGTTATCGGCCGGGGCCAGGAACACCTCGGCGCCGGCGCGCTGGGCGGCGGCCATCTTCTGCGCGATCCCGCCAATGGGTTCGACCTTGCCGTCATCGGTGATCGCCCCGGTGCCGGCCACGTGGGTGTCCCCGGCCAGGGAGCCTTCGGTGAGCTGGTCGATGATGGCCAGGGCGAACATCATCCCGGCGCTGGGTCCCCCGATGTCCTCCACCCCGAAGTTCACGTCCATGGGGAAGGTATATTCCGGCTTCAGGAACACGCCAATTTGCCGGGTCCCGTCCTCGGCCGCGGCGGTGCTCACCTCTTCGTCCACCGATTGACCCTCACGCTTGACGGTCAGTGTGGACGGCTTCGTCCCCTGGCGGGTCAGGGCCTGCTTCAGCTGGGCCAGGTCCTTGATGGGCTCACCGTTGATCTTCTCCAGCTCGTCCCCCTCACGCAGGGCGCCCTGGTTGAGCGGATCGCCGAAGCCCACCACCTGCAGGGTGGTCGTGAAGGGGATCTGCAGTTCATTCAGGGCCGCGGCCACCGACAGCTCCTGGCTGGAGGCCATCAGCGAATCGTTCTGCTGGCTCAGCTCATCGCTGGTCACCCCGCGCGGCAGCACGGTCTCTTCCTGCACCACGTCCTTGGTGGGATTCACCAACGCCTCCAGGATCACCGGGACGGTCACCCGGTGCTGCCCGCCACCCTGGACGTAGACCGTGGTCATGTCCAACTGGCTTTCGGTCTCAAAGGTCTTGGCGTCCTTGATGCTCAACAGCTGATGTCCGTCCAGCTCGCCCAGCGTGTTGACCACCGGACCCGGTGATTCGACCACAAAGTTGGTGGGCAGGAAGGAAATCACCGCCACCAGCAGCAGCGCAATGGTTCCGGCGATGGCCCCCCGCGGCCGAGGGGAGCTGGTGGTTGCGGATTCCCGCGTTTGGGCTGGGTCAGCTCCTGGCAGTGGTTCCATCTCTTGCACGTAAGTCGCTCCCGCCGCGGACATAAAAGTTGTGGCTCGGCCATTTGGGGACAAACGACCACTCCTAGCCTACTGAATAAGCCCAGGGAACTTCATCCGCACACAGAGGTATATTCGGTGTGCCGAAAGCGAACTGGGGCGTGGATCTATGTCAACGCTCAGCTCGAACGGGTACTTTTATTACATGGCACAGAACCCACCAAATAATCGACCGCACGGGTCGGACGACGAGAATGACCCACAGGATCCTTTTGCTGCGATGTTTGGACAACTCTTCGGTGGTGGATTCGATCCCAACAATCTTCCACCGCAGCTGCGGGCCGCGCTGGGCGACCAGGCGAACAATCCCGCGGCAATGCAGCAGATGATGCAACAGGCCCAGGCCTTCATGTCGGCGATGATGCAGTCCAATCCCGCCGAGGGCTCGGTGAACTGGAAGCTGGCTTCGGACACCGCCCTGCAGGCCTACGCCAGCGAAGACCCGGCCGTGAGCGAATCGCGGCGCAGCGCCATCGCCGACGCCTCCCACCTGGCCGGCATGTGGCTGGATAACGCGACCGTCTTTGAAGGCACCGGCATGCCGCTGGAGGCGTGGACCCGCCGCAAGTGGTTCGACAAGACCCTGGGCACCTGGAAGCAGCTGACCGAGCCGATCGCCGAATCGGTGATCAAGGCGATCACCTCCTCGATGCAGGAGCAGCTGCCCGAACAGATCAAGGGCATGCTGGGCAATTCCGACCAGATCTTCCGCAACCTGGGCGGCAGCATGTTCGGCGCCCAGCTGGGCACCGCGCTGGGCACCCTGGCCAAGGACGTGTTGGGCGGCACGGACATTGGTCTGCCCCTGGCCGGGAATACCCCGGGGCTTGTGGCCACCAACGTGCAGGCCTTTGGCGAGGGGCTGGAGATCCCCGAGCAGGAAATCCTGCTGTACGTGGTGCTGCGTGAGGCCGCCCATGTGCGTCTGTTCCAGCGGGTCCCGTGGCTGTCCTCCAAGCTGATCGGCGCGGTGGAAAGCTACGCGCGGGGCATCCACATCGACATGTCCCGCATCGAAGAGGCGGTGCGCGATGTCGACCCGTCAAACCCGGAGTCCCTGCAGCAGATGCTCGGCGAGGGCCTGTTCACCCCGCAGCGCACCGAGGCGCAGGAACGGGCGCTGAAGAACCTGGAACTGACCCTGGCACTCATCGAGGGCTGGGTGGACCATGTGGTCTCCCTGGCCGCGAAGAACCTACCGTTCTCCGAGCACCTGCGAGAAACCTTCCGTCGCCGCCGTGCCTCGGGCGGGCCGGCGGAGAACACGTTCGCCTCCCTGGTGGGCCTGGAGCTGCGTCCCCGCCGCCTGCGCGAGGCCACTGCCCTGTGGGAGCACCTGGATGCCGAACGCGGTACCGAGGGCCGCGACGCGGTCTGGGATCACCCGGACCTGATGCCCACCGCCGAGGATCTTGATGATCCGGCCAGCTTCACCAGCCGCCGGGAGACCGCGGCGTCGGAGTTCGAGGACTTTGACGCCCAGCTGGGCAAGCTGCTCGACGGCGGTTTTGAGGCCACCGATGATCCGCAGGATCCAGAAGACCCTGACGGCCCGCAGGAGCCGAAGCCGTAGGCAGACCGCCTCATTCGATCACGGGCTGGGCCCCGACGACCGTGGTCGTCGGGGCCCAGCCCGTTTCTCAAGGGATGCAGCCCCGGAAGGACGGCGAGCGCCGGCGGACCGCTTAGCCGTGCTCCACGTCCCCACCCTCATCCAGGTCCTCGAGCTGATCATCCGGGCGCCCCATCTCCCGGGCGTGGGCCCGGTAGCCGGCGCTAAAGGCCTTGAGGTATTCGTCGGCTTCGCGCCGCCGCTCGAAACGGTTCAGCAGCCCGTTGAAGCGCGGCCCGTGCCCGTCCGCCGGTTCCACCAGGTGGCACAGTTCGTGCAACAGCACATAGTCCTGAACCCATTGCGGCATGTACTGCAGGCGTGTGGAGAGCCGGATGCGGCGCTCGTACACGGTCGCCGAACCCCAGCGCTTAGTCTGGTTGCTGACCCAGCGCACCGAGACCGGTGCGGCCAAACCCCCGGTGTAGTGCCGGTCCAGGGCGATGGCCCGCTGCATCAACGCCTCATCACTTAGCGCCCAGTCGGTGGTGCGCTTGCGCTGACGGAACTTCTTGAGCATCTCCTCGACAAAGGTGCGTTCGGCCGATTCGGTCAATGCCGCCGGGACCGAGACGACAAAGCGGTCATCCTTCCACTGGGAGGAGACGGTCTTGCGTCGTTTGGTGGAACGCACGATGCGTACCGGGATGTCATCCTCGGCATAGAAATCCACTGTGGTGGGATGCGCTGGCATGCCAAGCCTCCGATTCTAGAAGTTCGTGCCCGGGCTGCCGGACGTGGGAGCCCCACCCTAGGCCCGCACTCACCGTCCCGGGCGATGCGGGTCACCGGTTGGGGATAGACCGGCTGGCCGCGGCCCCGCAGCGCGTTACCGCATCACGGTACGGGCCGGCGGCTCTCAGCCCTGGTTCACCAGGTCCAGCACGGCCTGCCCGTAGCGTTCAAGTTTGGATTTGCCCACCCCGGAAATCCGGCCCAGCTCCTGCAGCGTACCGGGTTTGTCCTCGGCAATGGCCATCAGCGTTGAATCGGTGAACACCACGAACGCGGGAACCGAGTTCGCCTGGGACACCTCACTGCGCCAGCCGCGCAGTGTCTCAAAGAGCTGCTCGTCGTAGGCGGCCGGACAGTCCGAGCACCGGCGCAGTTTGCGTTCACGGGCGCTGCTGAGGAACGAGCCGCATTCCCGGCACACGGCCGGCGTCAGTTTCTGTTCCTTGCGCCGCCGGCTTGGCTGGCGGGCCGAGGAACGGGGCACGGCGCGGATCCCGTCCAGGAAGCGTGAGGGCTGGCGGTGGGCGCGTCCTCCTGGTGTGCGGGCCAACGACCAGGAGAGGAACAGCTGCAGCCGGGCCCTGGTGATCCCCACGTACAGCAGTCGCCGTTCCTCGTCGTAGCCGGCCTGGTCCTTGGCATAGGTGATCGGCACCAGCCCGTCACTGAGCCCGGCCAAGAAGACCACATCCCATTCCAGGCCCTTGGCCGCATGGAAGGAGGCCAGGGTGACCCCGTTCAGCGTGGGCGCATGCTGGGTGGCGGCGCGTTCCTCAAGTTCGGTGATGATCTCCCGCAGGGTAATCTGCTCGCCTCCCTGGTCGCGGGCGGCGGCCATGTCGTCGGCCAGGCGCACCAGCGCCGAGAGCGATTCCCAGCGTTGGCGTTGGGCCCCGCCGGCCGCCGGCGGCTGGGGGGCGTAGCCGTGGGAGGAAAGCACGTCGCGCACCATCTGGGGTGCCGGGATCTCCGATTCCACGTGCAGGGCCGCGCGCAGCGCGAGCATCCCCTCCTTGACCTCGGTGCGGGAGAAGAAGCGTTCGGCGCCGCGCATCACATACGGGATGGAGTGGGCGGTCAGGGCCTGTTCGAAGGCCTCGGACTGGCCGTTGGTGCGGTACAGGATGGCGATTTCACTGACGTCCTGGCCGTTGCCCAGCAGTGCCTTGATCCGCTGGGCGACTTCCTCCGCCTCGTGCGCGTCATCACTGGCCTCGAAGAACTCCGGTTCCGGGCCGTGCTCGCGCTGGGCGATCAGCTCCAGCGGTTCAGGCCAGGTGACCGTGCGGTCCGGCACGGAGGTTTCAATGCGGCGCGTGGCCAGGATCTTGTTGGCCAGGGCCACCACTTCGGGGGTGGAACGGTAGTCGCGCACCAGCTTGACCACGTCGGCCTCCGGGTAGCGTTGGCGGAACTTCAGCAGGTAGTCGGAGGTCGCCCCGGTGAACGAGTAGATGGTCTGGGAGGCGTCTCCCACCACGCAGATGTCCCGCCGCTCCCCCAGCCACAAATCGAGCAGGCGCTGCTGCAGCGGGGAAACGTCCTGGTACTCATCCACCACGAAGTGCCGGTACTGGGCACGCACGCTGGCCGCGACCTTCTCATCGTCCTCCAGGATGGCGGCGGTGAGCATCAGGACGTCTTCAAAGTCGATGACCTGGCGGTCGTCCTTCAGCTCCTCATAGGTCTGGAAGATGCGCACCATCGTCACCGGCTCCAGCCCGTTGGGCAGCTCCCGGCCCTCGACCACCTTGGCGTAGGTTTCCACCGAATGCATCGAGACCTTCGCCCACTCAATTTCGGAGGCCAGGTCGCGCACCATCGCCCGGTCGCTGGAAATGCGCAACCGGCGCGCGCTTTCGGCCACCAACGGCGCCTTGTGCTCAATCAGGTTCGGCAGGGTGCCGCCAATGGACTGCGGCCAGAAGTACTGCAGCTGGCGCAGCGCCGCAGCATGGAAGGTGCGGGTCTGCACCCCGTTGGCGCCCAGGTGGCGCAGCCGGGTGCGCATCTCCGCTGCGGCACGGGTGGTGAAGGTCAGGGCCAGCACGGTGTTGGGCTGGTACACCCCGGTATAGACCCCGTGGGCGATGCGGTGGGTGATTGCCCGGGTCTTGCCGGTGCCGGCTCCGGCCAGGATGCACAGCGGTCCGGTCAGGCTCTCGGCCGCACGGCGCTGCTCGGCGTCCAGGCCCGCCAGCAGATCCGGGCTCACGCTGGACTGCTCGCTCATCGGGCGCCCGCCTCCGGCAGGGGCTGGCCGTACCAGTCGCGGATCAGGGCGTGGGCAATGGAGACCCCGCGCGGGATCTGGATGCTGCCGACGGCCAGTTCCCGGCCCAGTTCCGCCCGGGAGAACCAGCGCAGGTCCAGGATTTCCAGCCCGTCGGGCACCAGGTCGGTGGTTTGGGCGTGCGCCGTATAGCCAAGCATCAGCGAGCGCGGCAGCGGCCAGGGCTGGGAGCCGCGGTAGTGGCATTCATCAACGCGCACCCCGGATTCCTCGAAAACCTCGCGCCGCACCGCTGATTCGCAGGATTCCCCGGCCTCAACGAAGCCGGCCAGCACCGAGTACACGGCCGTGTTCCAGCGGGCGTTGGCCCCGAGCAGGATCCGGTCCTGGTCATCGATGATGGCCACGATCACCGCCGGGTCGGTGCGGGGAAAGAGCTCATGCCTGTTCTTCACGCATTTAAGCACCCACCCGGCCGTGGTGGGGCGCACGGGGGAACCGCATTCGGGGCAGAAGTTGTAGCTGCGCCGCCAGTTGGTGATCGCCTGGGCGATCAGCATCAGGTGCTGGTGTTCGGGCCGCAGTTGGGTGAACGCGGTGCGCAGGTCCAGCAGCTCGTGGTGGGCCGGGGCCACCTGCTGCGGCAGCAGGGCCACCACGTAGTCGTGCTGCGCCGCGCGCCCCAGGTAGATGTACTCCCCGCCCTCGGGCAGGGTGGAGGATGGGCCGGGCACCAGCGCCAGCCCGCCGGCATCGGCCAGGGCCCTGCCCTCGACCATGCTCATGACCAGGGTGCTCTCACGTTGCAGAACCTGTTGCAGCAGATCCGGTTCATCATATTCGATAATCTGCCGTTCGAACCGGGCCTCCGCGAAGCTCAGGTCCTCCAGGGGCAGGTGGTATTTCTCTGCAAGCGCCATATCTACAACTTTAGGCGTGCTGTCAAAATACGGGTGGCCCCGGGCCCCGGAGTGTGGGCGACCCCACCCTGCTTCCCCCAGGGCCGCACGGCGCCCCACCGATTTGCGGTGACATACCGTGAGTCTTTGGCCATCAGCACTGTGCCGGTAGTTTACGGTGGAACATGTGAAACGCTCTGCCATGGAACTCGCCGCAATTGCCACCGCAGCAGTGCCCGGTCTCTGCCCGGTTGGCTACGCTGCGTTGTCCGATGACCCCGAAGATTTTGATTCGGCGCTGCTCATCGACGACAAGAAAAACCGTTGGCGGGTGCGTTCGCCCAAACACGATGAGGCCAGCATGCGCTTGGAGGCGGAGCTGTCGGCGCTGCGCGCTTTTTCGGCCAAGGTCCGCGCCGCGCTGCCCTTCGCGCTGCCGGCCATAGCCGGCACCGTCCGCCAGGGACCGCTGCGCACCTTCGTCTACAAGGACCTGCCCGGGCACGGGGTGATGCTGGAGGACCTGGTGCAGCTGGGTGAACCGCTGGCCCGGGACCTGGGCAACACGATGGCCGCGATCCACAAGATCCCGGATGAATCGGTGGAGGTCGCCGGGCTGCCCACCTACACGGCCGACGAGGTGCGCCAGCGCAAGCTCAACGAACTGGACACCGCCGCCGCCACCGGCAAGGTGCCCAGCCGGCTGCTGCGCCGTTGGGAGCACGCGATGGAAGACGTGTCGCTGTGGCGGTTTAATGCCGCGGTGGTCCACGGCTCCTTCGATGAGGAGCAGCTGCAGGTGCTGGGCAGCCGCATCACCGCCGTGAAGGGGTGGACCGACCTGCACGTGGGCGACCCGGCCGAGGACTTCGCCTGGCTTTCGGCGGTGGAGGATCACGAGTTCGGAGACAAGGTGTTTGCCGCATACATGCAGGCCCGCGCCGACAAGGCCGACCCGCACATCATGCGCCGCGCGGCGCTGAACGCCGAGTTCGCCCTGGCCCAGTGGCTGGTGAAGTCCCTGGATTCGAAGGACGATGAACGCATCGCCGACGCCGAGCAGATGCTGCACGAGCTGGATGAGAACATTGCCGAGTACGGCGGCCAGCCGCTGTCCGTAGTTGAGGAGCCGCGACCGGTCAGCTCCGTGTTCGGCAAGCCGCAGCAGGAGCAGGACCCGGCCAACGAGCAGGGCAGCACCGCGCACGGCGAGGATTCAAACACCGCCAACGCGCCGGATTCCTCCCAACGGGTCTCCAAGCTGCCCGAGCCTGCGCAGGCGCAGCCGGCCGGGGCCGATGAGGCAGCCAGGGATGAGGCAGCCAAGGATGAGACCGAGCCGGGCCGGGAGGCGGACCAGCAGGAAACTGTGGCCCCCGAAACCGGCGGAACCCACACCGGCTCCACCGCGGCCAAGCAGCCCCCGGCACCGGAGCAGGATTCGACAAAATAGGTCATGGCCCACGGGCCCCGGCCGCGGCGGCACCCTTGGATGCTGCTGCGGCCGGGGCCCGTGGCGTTACCCCTGCCTGGTTGAACGCTGCTTCGTTCAGCCCTGCCGGGTTGGTTCGTCCAGCTGCTCGAACGCGGCGCCGATCATCTGTTCCAGCTCCGCTTCGGATTGCAGCTGCTGGGCGTGGATGGTGATCCCGGCCCCCACATAGTAGAAGGCGGCCTGGATTTCCTCCAGCGGAATCCCGTGCAGGCGCGACCAGCCCAACCGGTACACGGCCAGCTGCACCAGTTTGTCCTTCAATGACTTGCCGCTGGGCACGTGCCCGGTCTTCCAGTCCACCAGCAGCCAATGCCCCTCAGCGGTGCGGAACACCGCATCGATCCGGCCGCGCACCGCAATATCCCCGATGCGGGTTTCCAGGGGCACTTCCACGTGCACCGGTTGGCGTTCGGCCCATTCGCTTTGCCGGAACGCCTGCTTCATCCCCTCCAGGTCCAGGGTGTCGTCGATCAGCGCGTCGGCCGGTTCCAGGATCTCCCCCAGGTCCAGCATCTGGGTCTGTTCGTAGTATTCCTCCAGCCAGGCGTGGAACGCGGTACCGCGTCGTGCCGCCATGCCGGGGCGCCGCGGCACCGGACGGCGCAGGTTCTCCAGCACCTCCTGCGGGTTCTCGGCCAATTCCACAAACAGGGAGGCCCGCACGTGTTCGGGCTTGTGCACACCGTGCTCCTGCTGGGCGGCGAACTGGCGTTGGGCGAGCAGCCGTGCAGCCTCCTCCGCCCAGGCCTGGCCCTGCTCGGTCTGCATCACCGCCTCCTGCGGGGTTTGGGCCGCCCCCAGCACCCCCTCGGCCATGGTCTGCAGGACTTCGCGGCGCGAGTACGGGTAGACGGTGCGTGGGTTGCCCCCGGTGACCTCCGGCCCCTGCAAAGGGTCGTAGGGCCAGCGCGCCTCAACCGGTTGCGAGCGGGTTGGGTTGGCTTCGGGCGCCTGCTCGTCCTGCACCCACACCCCGATCTCGGCCCCAGGGGTAGGGCCCTCGGCCAGCGGCAGCAGCTGCTCTATGAAGATCGATGGGCTTGAGGGTTTGGTGCGGGTCCCGTACCAGACGCTGCAGCTGCAGATCAGCAGCGATTTAGCGCGGGTCAGCGCCACATAGGCCAGACGGCGTTCTTCCTGTTCATTGTGCTCTGCCACGTCGGCGGCGAACTGCTTCTCGGCTTCGAGCAGCTCAAAAAAGGAGGCCTGGTCGGTGTCCCACTGCGGCAGGTCACGGCGGTCACCGCGCAGCGGCCAGGGCAGGGCCGCGTCCCCGCTGGTCCAGCGGTCCGAGGTGCGGTCCGGGAACACGCCCTCATTCATGGACATCACCGCCACGATGTCCCATTCCAGTCCCTTGGAGGCGTGAATGGTCAGCAGCTGCACGCTGTTTGGGTCGGCGTCCTGGGCCGGCAGCGGCAGCCCCTTCTCCTTGTCGGCCGCCTGCTCCAGCCAGTACAGGAACCCGGTCAGGTCCGCCTGCGGCGCGTGGCGGCAGTAGTCCTTGATGACATCGGCAAAAGCGCCCAGGTTGGCCCGCCGCTGCCCTGGCTCCACCCAGGGCCGGGCCGCGACCTCGATGTCCAGGTTCATGGCGCGCTCAATTTCCCTGACAAGGGCCTCGAGGTCGTCGTTTGCCAGCAGCCGCAGCCGGCGCAGTTCATCGCGCAGGCTGCTCAGCCGCAGGTACCCGGTCTCGCTCAGTGTCCGCCCATCGGCGCTGGTCCAGCCAGCCGGCGGCAGGAAGTCCAGCGCCTCAATCAGACTCGCGGCGTCGTTGACCTCCGCCCGGGCCAGGGTTTGCTCATCTTCTTGCGCGTCCTGCACCAGCAGTTGGGCTTCGAGGGTTCCGGTCAGGGCGTGTTCACGGCGCCGGGCCAGGAAACGGGACCAGTCGGCGAAGGCCATCAAGTCCGCCGGGCCGATGCGCCAGCGCGCGCCGGCCAGCAGCCGCATCAGCTTGTCGCTGCGCAGCGGGTCCACCAGCACGTGCAGACAGGAGACCAGGTCGTTGACTTCCGGGGTGCTCAACAGCCCGGAGAGCCCCACCAGCTGGTACGGGATTTCCTTCTCGGAAAGCACCTGGGCCATCAGGCTCAGCTGGGCGCGGTTGCGGCTGAGCACCGCAGCGGTGGTCTCCTGGCCTGCGGAGCGGCGTTGGAGGATTTCTGTCTCGATCGTTTGGGCGATCGCTTCGGCTTCCTGCCGGTCGGTCGCACAGCGGTTGAGCACCACCTGCCCGGGCTGGGCGTGGGCGGAGGCCTCCAGCGGTTTGACGGCCACCGGGCCGGGAGCCTGCTGTTCGCTGCCGGAGACCAGGTTGGCCGCCTGCAGCACGTTGACCGTGTTGCGCCAGGCGATCGTCAGGTGGCGCACGTGGGCGTTGCGCCGCTGCCCGTCCGGCTCGACGATGGGAAATTCGTTGGGAAAGTGGAAGAGCTGTCCGGCGCTGGCTCCGCGGAAACCGTAGATGGACTGGTTCGGGTCCCCCACCGCGGTGACCGGGTGTCCGTCGCCGAAGAGCTGGGAGAAGAGCACCATCTGGGCGTGGGAGGTGTCCTGGAACTCGTCAAGCAGCACCACCTTGTACTTGGAGCGTTCGGCCACCGCTGCGGCCGGGATCTGCTCGGCGATGCGTGCGGCGTGGGCGACCAGGTCTCCGTAGTCCATGACCCCGCGCCGCGCCTTCTCCTCGGCGTAGCGCTGGCTGAGTTCGGCGATGGTGGCCCGCGAGGCGATCTTGTCGATGAGTTTGCCGGCGACCGCGGTCTGCGCCTTGTCCTTGTCCGGGTACATGGGCAGGTGGCGCAGCCGCTGCTCCAGGTCCCGCAGCCAGGCTTCGGCCTGCGCGGTGCCCACCAGGTGTTCGGAGGCCTCGGAGGAGAAGCTGACGATCGCGTTGATCAGGGTGCTGGTGGCGCTGCCCAGGTGTTCGTAGTCCCCGGTGTAGGCCTCAAGGACCTCGCTGGCCAATTCCCAGGATTGGGCGGCCCCCAGCAGGGCGCTGTCCTCTTCAATGCCCAGGCGCAGCCCGTAGTCCTGCACGAGCGTGTTCGCGTAGGAATGGTAGGTGGACACGGACGGGTCCAGGTAGTCCTCGGTGGCCTGCCCATCCAGCAGGCCGGTGTTCACCAGGGCGGCGATCTTCGCGCGGATGCGGGCGGACAGTTCCCCGGCGGCCTTGCGGGTGAAGGTCACCCCGAGCACTTCCTCCGGGCGCACCAGCTCGTTGGCCACCAGCCAGACAACCTTGTCGGCCATGGTCTTGGTTTTCCCGGAACCGGCCCCGGCGATGACCAGCATCGGTTCCAGCGGGGCGCAGATGATCCGGCTTTGCTGTTCGGTGGGCGGGAACTGTTCGCCCAGGGCGGCGGAGAGCTCTTCGGGGGTAAAGCGGATCTCACTCATGGTTCGGTCACCTGTCGTCCTTCGCTGCACAAGGGGCAGATGTCTGGCAGGGCGCACCCGCTGGAGAACCCGGAGCCGCGCGAGGCATCGTGCCGGGTCACGAACTCGGCGTCGCCCATCAGGGCCGCGGCCTCGATGATCAGCTGCTGCGCCCAGTCATCGGTGGGGGCCTGCTGGGTGCGCAGGCTCGGCTTTTTGGTGTTGGATCCCACGAACACCAGGGCCGCCCCGGCCGGTTCGGCCGGCAGGTGGCTGGTTTCGGGGGTGGAGTCCAGGGCCCCGAGCGTGATGGCGGCCTGGTAGACGCCCAGCTGCGGGTGGGTTAGCGCGTCCTTGGCGGAGGGCATCCGGGCCCCGGTCTTCAAATCCACCACATAGGGCCGGCCCTGCCCGTCCACCTCGATGCGGTCAATGACCCCGCGCAGTTCCACCTCCCGCCCCTCATGGGGCACCGGCACGTTGAACGGCAGTTCGCGGGCGACCAGGGCGCGTCCCTCGGAGCGCATCTGCAGCGAGTACAGGGCCAGCTTCTTCAGCATCTCCTCGGCCCGGTCATGGTCGCGCCTGCCTTCCCAGTTGTTCGGCATTTCCAGTTCCGGCCACCGCTCATCGAGCACCTTCAGGTATTCGCTGCCGGCGGCGTCGGGGTGCTCCTCGGCGATGGAGTGGATCAAGGTGCCCAGCGAGGCGGCAAAGTCCACGGCGTTTTGCCCGCCGGCGGCCTGCACGAACCAGTTCAGCGGCGAGGCATGCACCGCCTCCACCTTGGAGGGCGAGACCCGGATGGGCTGGTCCTGGGGGAAGACCGGGGCCTGGGTGCTCAGCGGCGCCAATCCCCACCAGGTGGCCGGGGCCGCCCCGCGCACCGCCGGCTGTGCCGCGGTGAGCTGGCCCAGGACCGCCACCGCATCCTGGGCGACCGCGGAGACCGTCTGGGAGGAGTCCTGCTGCCAGGCGCCCATGGCGGCGGCGATGTGGCTTTCGGCCTCGCAGCGCAGCTCGGCGACCAGGGAGGGCAGGGACCGGATCCGGGGCACCGCGGTGTAGCTGCCCTGCTGGCCCGCGGCGGGGTCGATGATCTGCAGGAAGGAGGAGGGCTGCTGTTCCTCGCTGGCCACGGCGGTGCAGATCAGTGACTGGCTGGCGCGGGAGATCGCGTTGGAGAAGGAGCGCAGCTCGTCGTTGCGGATTTCGCGCACCAGCCGGCTGGGGGTGCGGGTGCCAAGGAAACCGACCCCGTGTTCCACCGCCTCGGCCAGCGCGTTGGAGCCGAGCAGTTCACCGCGCAGCCGCAGGTTGGGCCAGGAGCCCTCCTGCAGCCCCGGGACGAACACGACCGGCCATTGCCGGCCGGCGGCTGCCGCGGTGGTCAGCACCGTGACGGTCTGGTCGCTGGCCGAACGGCTGGCCAGGGAGTCCATGGGCAGCTCCTGTTCCAGGATGTGTTCGACGAACTGTTCGACACTGGCCCCGGGCAGCTGGTCAACGAAGCGTTCAGCCGCCTGGAACACGGAGAGCACCGCGTCCAGGTCGTGGTCGGCGCGGCGGGCCGCCGGTCCGGTGCCCAATGCCTCGGTACGCCAGGCCTCGGCCCGGCCGCTGGCCTCCCACAACGCCCACAGGGCGGTTTCCGGGGTGGCGTTGCCGGTGGCCAGTTCTTCGCGCAGGCGCTGGTACATGCCCAGGAGGCGTTCCAGCCCACGGGCCACCGGGCCTAGGTCCTGGGCCAGCTCCGGTTCATGCAGGGTGGCTTCGAGCAGTTCCTGGCTCGAACGCCGGCCTCCACCGGCACTGTCCTTCTGGCGCAGCAGCTGGCGCAGCCGCCGGATTTCCAGCGCGGTGCTCATCCCGTAGCGGGAGAGCAGCAGCGACTGCATGCGCAGCGGGTCCTCGTTGGCTTCGGGGTTCACCGCCAGCGCCAGCAGGTCCAGCAGCGGGCGCACCGCGTTCTCCTCCTTCAGCGGCACTTCCGCCGGAGGGGTGGTTACCGCGATTCCCTGGCCTTCCAGGAAGCGGCTGAGATTGCGCACCTGGGAGCCGGTGCGCACCACGATCGCCATCTCCGCCAGGGGGCGGTGTTCGTAGAGGTTCAGGTGCACGATGTGCTGGGCGAGGAACCGCTCCTCCTGGGTGGAGTTTTCAAATAGATGTGTTTGCACCGTTGCCGGGTGGGGATCTTCCCCGAACTCCAGGGTTCGGCCGTGCAGCCCGGCGGCCACCGGGACCCGGCGCACCACGCGTTTCCACGCCTGGGCGATGGCGGGGCCCATCCGGTAGCTGGTTTTCAGTTCGTAGATGCGAGCCGGGTTGCGGGGCGTTGAGTAGCGCTGGGTGAACTGTGCCAGCTCAGCGGCGCGGGCGCCGCGGAACCCCTGCACCACATTGTCGGGGGCGGCGAAGGCCACCAGGTTTCGGCCACGCCCCAGCAGGGTCAGCAGCCGGTGTTGGGAAAGGCTGGCCTCCTGCAGGTCATCGACCAGGACCAGCTGCAGCTGATCCTGTTCGGCGGCCAGGAATTCGGGGTTGGATTCCAGCAGTTCCGCGGCCCGGGTGATCAGCCCGGCCGGGTCGAAGGCCTCGGCGCTGCCCAGGTCCAGCAGATCCCGGTACTCCTGGTAGAACATGGCCGCGGCCACCCATTCGCCGCGTTCGGCCTGCTCCCCCAGCTGCGCGATGTCGTCCGGTTCCAGGCCGAGTTCGGAGACCCGGTCAAAGAACTCACGCACCTCCTTGCGAAAACCCCGGGTGCCCACCGCCAGGCGCAGTTCCTCCGGCCACGGCGGGGATGGGGTCAGCCCCTGTTCGTGGCCTTCGAGCAGGTGCCCGAGCAAGGTGTCTTGTTCCGGCCCGGAGAGCAGGCGCGGGGCCCGCTCCACCATGGGCAGCAGCCCCTGCAGCCGGGCGCGGCGAATCAGGTCGAAGGCGTAGGCGGACCAGGTGCGCACCACCGGTTCGGTAAAGGTTTGCTCGGCCCGTGCGCTAAGTTCATTGCGCAACATGGCGGCGGTGTTGCGGGTGGGGGCCAGCACCAGCAGGGAGAGCGGGTCCAGCCCGGCACGCAGGCGCTGCACGGCGACTTCAACCAGCAACGTGGACTTTCCGGTTCCCGGGGCGCCGGCGACCAGTGAGGGTTGGCGCGAGGTGACCAGGTGATCCAGCAGTTCTGTGGTGCCCGTTGCCGTGTCTGCCGATTCGCTCATGGTTCCATCCCATCACGCGGCTCCGACGTTTTGGTTCCACGGCCCGCCCGCTGCCCGAAGGCTGGGTCGGTGCGCGGCCGCTCTTCATCCGCCCTGGAGGTCCGCGGCCCGTCGAGGCTGGCGGTCAGTTCCTGGATTTGGCGCCACTGCCGGTCATTGGGCTGCCAACGGGCCCGGGCGACATCCACTCTGCCCCCGCGCCGGGGCATGCGCTCTTGATCCCAGTGGGCGCGCGCCTGCTCCAGCAGGGATGCGGTGATGTTGCCATCTGCCCGGATGATCCGCCACCAGGGCGTGCCCGGCGCGGTGCCCTGCATCGCCTTGCCGACCTGGCGGGGGCCGGCGCGGCCAAGCAGCTCCGCCACGTCCTTGTAGGTGAGGATCCGCCCGGCGGGAACCAGGCCGGCCAGTTGGTGGACGGCCTCTTCGAAGTCCAGCGGCGGCGGGGACAGGGGCGGCAGGTGCATGCCCCTATTGTGCCAAGGCCCATGCTTCTGTCCCCAACCGGTGGGTCACGCCGCGTCAGCGCACCTTGGGACGGTAGCGTTATTTGCATGAGTGAATGGCATATCGGCCCCTGCCTGGGTTTTGACTTGGAAACCACCGGTGTTGACACGAATACCGCGCGCATCGTGACCGCTTCGGTGGTGTTGCTGGATTCCTCCGGGCAGATCCTGAACCAACGCGAGTGGCTGCTGGATCCCGGAGTGGAGATCCCGGAGGCGGCCACAGCGGTACATGGGGTCACCACCGAGCGGGCGCGCGCCGAGGGCGTCGCGGCCGCGCGGGGGGTTGGCGAAATCCTGAACCTGTTGCAGTTCGCGTCCCAGCAGGCACCGATCATTGCCTTCAATGCCTCCTATGACTTCTCGGTCCTGCACACCGAGGCACTGCGCCACGAGCTGGTGCCCTTCATCCCGGGCAACGTGATCGACCCCTACGTCCTGGACCGGCAAATGGACCGCTATCGCAAGGGCAAGCGCACCCTGGAGGCGGCGTGCCAGCACTATGGGGTGGTCTTGGAGAACGCGCACACCTCCTTCGCGGATGCGGTCGCCTGCGTTGGGGTGGCCCGCGCCCTGGCCTCCCGTTACCCGGACCTGCTGGTGGATCCGGCCGAGCTGCACGGCCAGCAGATCCGCTGGGCCCGGGAGCACGCCGAGAATTTCCAGCAGTACCTGCGCCGCACCAGGCCCGAGGCGGTCGTTGACGGCGCCTGGCCCATCAAGGATTCCTAGGCGCTTCGAGACCTAATTCACAGCCGTGCCCAGCGGCTCGTGATGGCCGCCACGAGCCCGGCGGGCGTCCATCCTTTTTTGTGAATGATGTTCACTCAAAGATTCTTCGACCTCATCCGTGAGATAGCGGAGCTTTACGGAGCATTACCGACTGTGCAGGGCGATTCGGTCGATAATATTCGACGGTGATTCAATTGGGGGTACTCTCTTTACCCTTGAGAATTGAAGGACCACCACCCTGTGATTACGATCAAGGACCTGCGCAAGGTCTACCGCCAAGGCAGCGATACCGTTGTTGCCCTTGACGGGGTTAGCCTCGAAGTCCCCACCGGGAAAATCCACGGCATTGTCGGACACTCCGGTGCCGGCAAATCCACCCTGGTTCGGTGTTTGACCCTGTTGGACCAACCCACCAGCGGAACGGTTGCCGTCAACGGCCAGGAGCTGACCAACATCGGTGACAGCCAGCTGCGCGAAACCCGCCGGCGCATCGGGATGGTGTTCCAGCACGCGAATCTCTTCGATTCACGCACCACCGCCCAGAACGTGGCCTACCCGCTGGAACTGAGCGGGATGTCCAAGAAGGACAGCGCGCACAAGGTCCGCGAACTGCTCGAGCTGGTGGGGCTGGGCAAGTTCAGCAACGCCTACCCCTCCCAGCTCTCGGGCGGGCAGCGCCAGCGCGTGGGCATCGCCCGCGCCCTGGCCACCGACCCGGACGTGCTGTTGTGTGATGAGCCGACCAGCGCCCTGGACCCGAAGACCACCGATGAGATCCTGGACCTGGTCAAGGCCCTGCGTGACCGGCTGAACATCACGGTGCTGATCATCACCCACGAAATGCACGTGGTGAAGCAGGCCTGCGATTCGGTCTCCCTGCTGGAGGCCGGGCGCATCGTGGAGCACGGGGACCTGGAAAGCGTGATCAACACTCCCGGCTCCACCCTGGCGGCCACCTTGCTGCCGTTGCCCGGCGAAGCGCCGCAGGCCGCCGGGCAGGGCCCGGTGCTGGACATCATCTACTCCGGGGCCCAGGCCAACGAGCCGGTGCTGTCCGGGCTGTCCCGGCACTTCGACATGGACGTCAACGTCATGGCCGGCTCGGTGGAACAGATGGGCGAGCACCAGTTCGCCCGGCTGCGCATCCAGCTGCCGGCCAGCGCCAACACCGAAGAAGTGGTGGCCTACCTCGAATCCATTGACGTCGCCGTGGCTCTGAAGGGAAGCGGAAAGTGAACGAATTTTTCAACGACCTGCTGACCAACCCGGGGATCACCAAGGCCATGTGGCCGGCGACCGTCGAAACCCTGCAGATGACCGCGATTTCCGGGATCTTCACGGTGCTGATCGGCCTGCCGCTGGGCATCTTGCTGCACACCACCGACAAGGGCGGGCTGACCCCGGTGCGCTGGCTGAATGTGGTGCTCTCGGGCATCATCGTGAACATCACCCGGTCGATCCCGTTCGCCATCCTGATGGTGGCCCTGATCCCGTTCGCGGCACTGGTCGTCGGCCAGGCGCTGGGGCCGATCGCGGCCTCGGTGTCGCTGACCATCGGCACCGTGCCGTTCTTTGCCCGCCTGGTGGAGACCGCGCTGCGCGATGTCTCCTCCGGCAAGGTGGACGCCGCCCTGGTGATGGGCTCGACCAAGATGCAGATCATCCGCAAGGTGATGGTTCCCGAGGCCCTGCCCGGCCTGGTGGCCGCCACCACGACCACAATCGTCACGCTGATCGGCTACTCGGCGATGGCCGGCCTGGTCGGCGGCGGCGGGCTGGGCCGCCTGGCCTACAACTACGGCTTCCAGCGTTACGAGCCGACCATCATGCTGGTGACCCTGGTGATCATCCTGCTGCTGGTGCAGATCGTGCAGCTGCTGGGCGACTGGCTGGCCCGCAGGGTCGACCACCGCTAATCGGCCGCAGCCCCTCCACAACCCGCAAACCCCGCCCGCCGCCGAAAACCCGGCGGGCATCAACCGAACAAAGGACAACACCATGCTGCGCAAGAAACTCGCACTTGCCGCCACCGGCGTCGCCACCGTGCTGGCCCTGACCGCCTGCGGCGGCGGAAGCTCCCCGGAACCGGCCGCCGACGCGAGCCTGGACCCGGCGAACCCGACCGTTGTGAAGGTCGGCGCCAGTGCGGTGCCGCACGCCCAGATCCTGGAGTACATCGATGCCAACCTGGCCAAGGATGCCGGCATCGACCTGGACATCACGGAAATCGATGACTACCAGACCCCGAACATCGCCCTGGAAGACGGCACCATTGACGCCAACTACTTCCAGACCGAGGCCTACCTGGCCGACCAGGTCAAGGCGAAGGGCTACAAGTTTGAGCATGGCGAGGGCGTGCATGTCGAACCGCTGACCGCGTTCTCGCAGAAGTTCGACAAGCCCGAGGATGTCACCGACGGGGCGCGCGTGGTGCTGAACAACGACCCGGTGAACCAGCTGCGCGGCCTGCGCGTGCTGGAGTCGGCGGGTCTGCTGAAGAACCTGGCCGACGGGGATTCGGCGTTGACCGTTGAGGGCGATGCCGAGAAGAACCCCAAGGGCCTGACGTTCGAGGAGGTCAACTCCGAGCAGGTGCCGCAGTTCTACAAGGACGGCAAGTCGGCGGACCTTGCCCTGGTCAACGGCAACTACATTGTCCAGGCCAAGCTGAACCCGGAGGAGATCCTGTACCAGGAATCGGCCGAGAACAACCCGAACGCCAACTTCCTGACTTGGCGCGAGGGTGAGGAAACCGCGGCGATCGCGAAGCTCGAAGAGCTGCTGCACTCCGATGAGGTGCACAAGTACATCGAGGACACCTGGAGCGACGGCAGCGTGCTGCCGGCCACCAACAAGTAAACCGGTTCCGCGGCCCGGCGCCAGCACCCGCACACCGGCAAGGCAACGGCCCGCCTCCCCTCGTGGGGAGGCGGGCCGTTGCCTTGCCCGCTTCCGGCGGGTTCGGGCTCAGCGTGGGCGGATCAGGCGCTGGCGTTGGCGGCGGCGCGGGCCGCGGCCGGCAGCGCGTTGATGATCCGTTCCATGGCCGCATCATCGTGTGCCGCAGAGACGAACCAGGCCTCGAAGACGCTCGGGGGCAGGTAGACCCCGGAGTCCAGCATGGAGTGGAAGAACGGGGCGTAGCGGAACGCCTCCTGCTTCTGCGCCTCCGCGTAGTTCTGCACCCCGGTGTCCGCGGTGCCGAAGGCCACCGAGAACAGCGTGCCGGCACGCTGGATCGAGTGGTTCACCCCGGCCTCGTTCAGCGCGTTGACCAGGGCGGTCTCCAGGGCCTGGGACTGCTTGGCGAGGTGGGCGTAGACCTCGTCGGTGGCGTGGGTCAGCTGGGCGATCCCCGCGGCCATGGCCACCGGGTTCCCGGAAAGGGTTCCGGCCTGGTAGACCGGCCCCAGCGGGGCCAGGTAATCCATCACCTCGGCGCGTCCGCCCAGGGCGGCGGTGGGCAACCCGCCGCCGATGACCTTGCCGAAGGTGTACAGGTCCGCGTTCCAGCCCTCTTGCCGGCCGGTCAGCCCCCAGTACCCGGCGTCCGAGGCCCGGAAGCCGGTGAGCACCTCATCCAGGATCAGCAGGGCGCCGTGCTGGGCGGTGGTGTCCTTCAGGAACTTGTTGAACCCCTCCTGCGGGGTCACCACGCCCATGTTGCAGGGCGCCGATTCGGTGATGACCGCGGCGATGTTCTGCCCGTGCTCGGCGAAGGCCTCCTCCACGGCGGTGCGGTCGTTGTAGGGCAGCACCAGGGTCTCGGCGGCGGTCGCGGCGGTCACCCCGGCCGAGCCGGGCAGCGCCAGGGTGGCGACCCCGGAACCGGCCGAGGCCAGCAGCCCGTCCAGGTGCCCGTGGTAGCAGCCGGCGAACTTGATGATCAGCTCGCGCCCGGTGTAGCCGCGGGCCAGGCGGACCGCGGTCATCGTGGCCTCGGTGCCGGTGGAGACCATCCGCACCCGTTCCACCCCGCCCATGCGCTGCTTGATCAGCTCACCGAGCTTCACCTCATCCGGGGTGGAGGCCCCGAAGGACAGCCCCTGGTCCACCGCGCGGTGCACGGCGGCCTGGATCTCGGGGTGCTGGTGCCCCAGCAGGGCCGGGCCCCAGGAGCAGACCAGGTCCACATACTCGTTGCCGTCCACATCGGTGAGGTAGGCGCCCTTGGCGCTGGCCATGAACGGGGGCACCCCGCCCACGGAGCCGAAGGCCCGCACCGGGGAGTTCACTCCCCCGGGCATGACCTCTTGGGCCCGGGCGAAGAGTTCATCTGATTTCGACATCTACTTCTTTCCTTCGTTTAACCAGCCAGCCACTTCGGCGGCCCAATAGGTCAGGATCTGCTGCGCCCCGGCACGCCGGATGGACAGCAGGGATTCAAGGATCGAGGCCTTGCGGTCAATCCAGCCGTTCGCGGCGGCGGCCTCGATCATCGAGTACTCCCCGGAGATCTGGTAGGCGGAGACCGGCACGCTGCAGGCCGCGGCGATGTCCGCGACGATGTCCAGGTAGCTCATGGCCGGCTTGACCATCACCATGTCCGCGCCTTCGGCCAGGTCCAGTTCGACCTCCACCAGCGCCTCGCGGCGGTTGGCCGCGTCCATCTGGTAGGTGCGCCGGTCCCCGACCAGCTGGGAATCCACGGCCTCGCGGAACGGGCCGTAGAAGGCGCTGGCGTATTTGGCGGCGTAGGCCAGGATCGCGGTGTTGGTGTGCCCGGCCGCTTCCAGGGCCTGGCGGATCGCGGCGATCTGCCCGTCCATCATCCCGGAGGGGCCCAGCACGTGGGCGCCGGCCTCGGCGTGCATCACCGCCATCTGCGCGTAGATGGCGTTGGTGGCGTCGTTGTCGACCTGACCGTGGGCGTCCAGCACGCCGCAGTGGCCGTGGGAGGTGAATTCGTCCAGGCACACGTCGGACATGACCACCAGTTCGTCCCCGACCTCGGCGCGCACCGCGGCGATCGCCCGGTTCAGGATCCCGTCCTCGGCGATGGCCCCGGAGCCGGTCGCATCGCGCACCGCGGGCACGCCGAAGAGCATGATGCCGCCCAGGCCCCGCTCGGCGGCCTCGGTGGCGGCGGACTTCAGGGTGTCCATGGTGTGCTGCACGACCCCGGGCATGGAAGCGATCGGGTTGGGTTCGCTGATCCCCTCGCGCACGAAGGCCGGCAGGATCAGCTGGCGGGCACTGAGTTCATGTTCGGCGACCAGCCGGCGCATGGCCGGGTTCTGGCGCAGCCGGCGTGGCCGGTGTTGCGGGAATGACATGGCAACTTCCTCCATCGGTTCGGGACCTGAAACGGTCCGGGCTAAGTGTGTGGGCGGTGCTGGCCAGGCTCCGGTTCGCGTTGCAGCAGCCGGCGGGCGCAGTCGGCCAGGCCCGCGGGGGTGGGGTCCGCGGCGGTAGCGTCCACCCGGATCCCGGCCTGTTCCATGGCCCGGGCGGTGGGGGCACCGATGGCGATGGTGCCCAGCCCGGCGGCCAGGCTGGTTCCGGCCAGTTCGGCGAAGCGGCGCACGATGCTGGGGGCGGCGAACACCACCAGCTGGCTGTGCGGCAGCGCGCCGAGCATCTGCTGCGGGTCCAGGACCCGCACCCCGTCCGGTGCCGGCAGCGCGTGCACCGGATGCTGGTCGCCGCCGGCCGGGACGGTGGCGTAGGCGGTGACTTCATCCAGCGCCACCTGCCAGCCGCGCAGCCCCTGGCTTAGGGTGGGGCTGGCCAGGTCCCCGTGCGCGTAGAGCACCCGGGTGCCCGGCGGTAAAAAGAACTCGCGCACCATCCCGGCGGCGGACTGTTCGGCGGGCAGGAAGTCCGCCTCGCGCCCCAGCAGCCGACCGGCGGCCGCCGCGGTGCTGGCACCCACCGCCGCGAACCGGGTGTGCGGGGGCAGGGGGCGGCCGGCCAGGCGCTGGGCGAGCACGTGCACGGTGCTCACCGAGGTGAGCATGACCCACTGGTACTCCCCGGCGGCTAGCCGTCCCACGCGTTCATCCAGCGCCGTCAAATCCTGCGGCCACACCGTTTCGATCAGCTGGGTGCAACTGGAGTCGATGCCCAGCCGGGCGAACTCGGCGACGGTGGCCGCCGCCCGGTGGGCGGCGCGCAGGATGATCGCGTGCGGGGCCATGGGCGCCTAGGCCAGCCCGGCGATGACCGCCGCGCCGTTCTCCAGCATCCGGTGGGCCAGCGCCCGGCCCACGTCCAACGCCCCGGCCTCATCGCGAACCGGTGCCGCGTGGGACTGGCGCATGATCTGGGTGCCGTCGGGCCGGCAGGCCACGGCCTCCAGCACCAGCTGTTCGCCCTCGAAGTGGGCCAGGGCCCCGATCGGGGCGGCGCAGCCGGCCTCCAGGGTGTTCAGCAGCGCCCGTTCGGCGGCAACCTGCCAGCGGGTGGCGGTGTCATCGAAGCGTTCCAGTGCGGCATCAAGTTCGGGGGCGCCGCTGCCGGTGGAGCGCACCTCCACGGCCAGGGCCCCCTGGCCGGGGGCCGGCAGCATGATCGCCGGGTCCAGGTATTCGGTGATGTGCCGTTCCATCCCCAGCCGGTGCAGCCCGGCCGCGGCCAGGATCACCGCGTCCAGATCCCCCTGCACGGTGCGTCCCACGCTGCCGTCATCCAGGGTTTCGCCCACGCCCTTGACCCGGCCGAGCCGGGTGGGCACGTTGCCGCGGATGTCCACGATCTGCAGGTCCTTGCGGTGGGCCAGCAGCTGGGCGGCGCGGCGCGGGGAGCCGGTGCCGATCTTGGCACCGTCGGGCAGCTGGGCCAGGCTCAGCCCGTCACGGGCGCACAGCGCGTCCCGCACGTCCTCGCGGACCGGGATCGCGGCCAGCACCAGGCCCTGGGGCTGCACGGTGGGCAGGTCCTTGAGCGAGTGCACGGCCAGATCGCACCCGGCATCCAGCAGGTGCTGGCGCAGTGCGGCGGCGAACACGCCGGTGCCGCCCAGGGTGGCCAGGGATCCGGTGACCACATCCCCCTCGGTGCGCACCAGCACGGTGTCGGCGCGCAGCCCGCTCAGCTCGGCCAGCTGGTTTGCGGCCCACGCGGTCTGGGTGGTGGCCAGGGCGCTGCCCCGGGTTCCCACGGTGAAGGATTCGCTCATGGCTGGGGCACCCCCACCTCGGAGTCCATCCCGGCGATGGTCGGGCGCAGGGAGCCGTCCTGGGCCGGCTTCACGCAGCACGCGGCCGGGCACACGTCGAACCACGGCCCGCCGGCCACGGCGCTGACCCGCCCGGTGCGCCGCGGGGCCCCGTCGGGGCCGGTCAGGCGTTCCTCGATGACGTCGATCAGTCCGGAGACGAACTTGGTGTGGGTGCCGGGGGTGGGCACCCGGCAGAAGGCCAGGCCCAGTTCGGCGCAGGTGTCCTTCGCCTCGGTGTCCAGGTCCCAGAGCACCTCCATGTGGTCGGAGATGAAGCCGATGGGCACCACCACCACGCCGGCCACGCCGTTGGCGGCGTCCTGTTCCAGCGCGTCGTTGATGTCCGGTTCCAGCCACGGAATGTGCGGGGCCCCGGAGCGCGACTGGTAGACCAGCGAATCCTCCAGGCCCTCGGCCTCGGGCACGTGGGCCAGGATGTGGGCGGCGACCGCCCGGTGCTGGGCGGTGTACAGGTTCTCCGGGTAGTTTTCGTGCTCGGCGGCCGGCCCGGCGGCGTTCGCGTCGCTCATCGGGATCGAGTGGGTGACGAACACGATCTTGATCCGTCCCTCCGGGTTCCCGCGATCGGCCAGCTGCTCACGCACGTCGGCCAGGGACTGCCTCACCCCGTCGATGAACGGCTCCACGAAGGCCGGGGTGTCAAAGAACTGGCGGACCTTGTCCACCTCCACCACGCCCTCCAGCCCGGTTTCGCGCAGCCCCATGCCCAGATCCTCACGGTACTGGCGGCAGGCCGAGTACCCGGCGTAGGCGCCGGTGCCCAGCAGCAGCACCTTGCGGTGCCCGTCCGCGGCGATCTGCTTGAGCGTGTCGTTGATCATCGGGTACCAGTTGCGGTTGCCCCAGTAGACCGGCAGCTGGATGCCGCGGGCCTCCAGCTCGGCCTCCAGGGCCGCCTTCAGCGCCCGGTTCTGGGCGTTGATCGGGGACACGCCCCCGTTGGTGCGGTAGTGGACGGCCACCTCCTCCAGGCGCTCATCGGGGATGCCGCGCCCGGCGGTGACGTTGCGCAGGAACGGGATCACGTCCTCCTGGCCCTCCGGTCCGCCAAAGCTGGCCAGCAGCAGGGCGTCGTAGGGCTTGGGGGTCATGGTGCCGTTGGCGTCATACCCGGTGCGCGGGTCGAAGTCCTGGTTCACTGCAGGACCTCGGCAACCTCGGCGGCGCTGATGCGCCGGCCGGTGTAGAACGGGGTTTCCTCGCGCACATGGTGGCGGGCCTCGGTGTAGCGCAGGTGGCGCATCATGTCGACCAGGTCGATCATGTCATCGGCTTCCAGGCAGACCTGCCATTCGTAGTCGCTGAAGGAGAACGCGGCCACGGTGTTGGCCAGCACGTTGGGGAAGTCGCGGCCCAGGATGCCGTGGTCGCGCAGCATCTTGCCGCGGGAGGCCGGGTCCAGGGTGTACCAGTCGTGGGAGCGCACGAACGGGTAGACGGTCATCCATTCCTTGGCGTCCAGGCCGCGGGCGAACGCCGGGGAGTGGTCCTTGGCGAATTCGGCCTCGCGGTGCACGGCCATGGTGGAGTAGGCGATCTCGGTGCCGGCAAACAGGGCGCTGCGCCGGATCCGGCGCATGCCCGCCTGCAGCAGCTCGGCGGCCGGGCCGTGGATCCACACCATGACATCGGCGTCCTGGCGCATCGCGGAGACGTCGTAGAGCCCGCGCACGCTCACGCCCTGGTCGGCCAGCTCCTGAACGAGGGTTTCGAACTCGGCCGCACCCTGCCCGCGCTCGGCCGGGACCGAACGCTTGAAGACGGTCCACAGGGTGTAATACATGGTGGCGTTGCCGGCGGCCTCGCGGTCACGCAGCACCGGTGAGTTGTTCTCTGGACGTTCAGTCATGGTTCTCTCCTCGGTTGGATTCTCGGTCAATGGTCTTGGTGGCCGGCGCATGGGTCCCGGGCCGGCGGGTCGGGGTGGGGCTAGCTGGCGCTGATGGCGACCTGGGCCCTGGTGTGGGCGATGACCCGGGCCAGGCCGGTGCCCGAACGCCAGGCCCCGACCACGCTGAGCCCCTGCAGGTCCTGCAGCGCCTCATCCAGCCGGGCGTTGGCCTGGCGCTGGGCGCTGCCGGTGAGCGGCACCATGTCGCTGAAGCGGGAGATCGCGCTGCCCAGCACGTCGTCCTCGCCCACGTCCACGCCCAGGATGGTGGCGGCGTCGGCTATCGCCTGGCTGGTCAGCGCCGCGTCGTTGCCGGCCTCCACCAGCGGTTCGCGGTGCCCGATGCGCCCATAGGACAGCCGCACCACGTGGGTGCCCGGTCCGGTGGCGTCCCCCAGCCACGGCCATTTGGCGGTGGAGTGGGTCAGGGCCTTGGCCTTGATCGTCGAGCCCTCGGTGACCAGCACCCCGCTGCCGCGCGGGGCCTCGTCCAGTTCGGGCTTGTCCACCACCAGGATCACCAAGGCAATGGAGTTCGACTCGCGTCCGGCGCCGGCCAGGGTGCCGGCCGGCAGCAGCGGCTGCAGCAGCGGGGCCGCGGCGGCGGCTTGGGTGGCCACCACCACCTTGTCGGCGTGCAGCACCTCGGTATGGCTGGTGACGGTGAAGGGTTCGGCGGCCTGCGGATCATGGGCCAGGGCGGTGACCGGGGCGTTGCGCACCAGGTTCACCCCGGCCTCGCGCAACTGGGCCGTCAGTTCGGTGATCAGCGTGTACATGCCGTCCTGCAGCCCGGCCACCCGGGAACCGGCCGGGGCCTGGCCCTGCAGCTGGGCGACGGCGCGGGCCAGCGAGCCGGTGTCCTGCATCGCCTGGCGCAGCCCGGGCGCGGCGGCGTCGATGTCCACCTGGTTCGGGTCGGTGGAGTACACCCCGGCCACCACCGGGGCGACCAGCTGCTCCAGAACGGCCGAGCCCATCCGCTGGCGCACCACCTCGCCCACGCTCAGCTTCTCGGTGGCCCACTTCTTGGGCATCGGGGTGACCAGGTCGGCGGCGGCGCGCACCACGGCCGGACGGCCAATCAGGGCCCGGACCTCGTCGCTGCGCACCTGGGCGGGGATGCCCATCAGGGAGCTGGCGGGCATCGGGTGGGATTCAACGTGCTCGTCGCGCTGCTGGGTGAGCCAGGCGCTCATCCCGCTGGTGGGCACGATCTTCTGCCCCATGTCCAGCTCCTGCAGGAACTCGGCCACCGTGTTCGAGCGCACGGCGAAGGATTCGGCGCCGGCATCCAGCTGCAGCCCGGCCACTTCCATGCGGCGCAGGCACCCACCGAAGTCGGCGGCGGCCTCCAGCACGGTCACCCGGTGCCCGGTCTGCTGCAGTTCGTGGGCGGCCACCAGCCCGGAGATCCCGCCGCCGATCACGATCGCATGCGGTTTGCCCGCCTGCTCGCCGGCCGTGTCCGGGCCGGGACGCTGGGTGGAGGTGCGGATCTTCTCCAGTAGGCGCAACGCATGGGCGGCGGCGTCGGTGGCGATGTCACGGCGCACCCGTGTCGTCGATGGATTGTGCCGGGCCTGCTGGCCACGCTCGTCAATCATGTTCCTACGCTAACCCCTTGCCTGTTTCGGCGTGTTGTTACCACTTGATCTTGGGCGCCGCGTTCGGTGCGGCGCTGCCGGCGGCCGGTGCCGGTGGCGGGAACCGCACGGCGCCCGCCACCAGCTTAGTCCCCCTCGGCTACAGCGAATGAATGAGTTCGACCACTTTGCTCAGCACCTCCGGGTCGGTGTTCGGCGGCACCCCATGACCCAGGTTCATCACGTGCCCACGGGCGGCCTCACCGCGCCGGGCCACCTCACGCACGTGCGCCTCAAGCACCGGCCAGGGGGCGAAGAGCAGCGCCGGGTCGATGTTGCCCTGCAGGGAAACCGTGTCCCCCAGGCGCTGGGCGGCCACATCCAGCGGAATGCGGTAGTCGATGCCCACCGCGTCCACCCCCACATCGCGCATGGCGGTGAGCAGTTCCCCGGTGCCGGTGCCAAAGTGCACCAGCGGCACGCCCAGGTCCCGCACATGATCCAGGGTGCGCACCGAGGCCGGGGCCACGTGCTGCTGGTAGTCGGCCAGCGGGAGGGAGCCGGCCCAGGAGTCAAACAGCTGCGCGGCCGAGGCGCCGGCCTCCACCTGGGCGCGCAGGAACTTGCCAGAGGCGTCCGCGGCCCAGTCCATCAGCGCCTTCCACACCTCCGGTTCGGCGTGCATCATGGTGCGCGGGCCCAGGTGGTCGCGGCTGGGCTTGCCCTCGACCATGTAGGCGGCCACCGTGTAGGGGGCGCCGGCGAAGCCGATCAGCGGGGTGGAGTCCAGCTCGGCGACGGTCAGCGCGACCGCCTCGCGGATCGGTTCCAGGGATTCGTCGGTCAGTTCGGGCAGGGCCGCGACCTGTTCGGCGGTGCGCACCGGCTCGCTGAGCACCGGACCGACCCCGGGGACAATGTCCACCCCGATTCCGGCCAGGCGCAGCGGAATGACGATGTCGGAGAAGAAGATTGCCGCGTCCACCTTGTGCCGGCGCACCGGCTGCAGGGTGATCTCACTTGCCATCGCCGGGTTCAGGCACGAATCGAGCATCGTGGTGCCCTCACGCAGTTCGCGGTATTCGGGCAGCGAGCGCCCGGCTTGGCGCATGAACCACACCGGGGTGCGGCGCGGGGTGCCGCCGCGCAGGGCGGTAATCAGGTCGGAATTACTCGTACGTCCATCAACCATCGGATGGTGTGCAGGCAGGGTCATGTGCCCAATTCTGCCAAGTCTTGGCAACAAATGCCCACCCCGCCGGGTGAGCAGGCTCACGAGGTGAGCAAGATAACCTCTACGACGTGTCGAAAAACCTCTACAACTCGTCGAAAACTTTTCTACAAAATGTCGAAAACGGCCTCGAGGATAGGTTCACCTTCGTTGTCGAAACAGGTACCCAGGCCTAATCTAGGTATCACTGTGGTTTACCTATCTCTCGTTGCATCTCACTCGCAGCTCGATCTGGAAACCGTGGCACAGCTCAGCGCCGCGGCCACCGAGCTGGCTCCCGCGACCCTTCAGGCCTGCGACAACATCAACGGCACCGTGGTGTTATCCACCTGCAACCGGTTCGAAATCTACGCCGATGTCGCCTCCCCGCTCTCCGCGGCCACCGAACTGGTTCACCAGCTCTCCTCCCACAGCGGCGTACCCGCCCACCTGCTGGACAGCAAGCTGCTGCGCTTCGAGGGACGAGCCGTCATCGACCACCTCTTCTCCGTGGGCGCGGGACTGGACAGCGCCGTGGTCGGTGAACGCGAAATCGCCGGACAGGTGCGCCGCGCCCTGACCCAGGCCCAGCAGCAGAAGACCACCACCGGCAACCTCACCCGCCTCTTTGAATCGGCCACCCGCGCCGCCAAGGACGTCGGTTCCCAAACCGCACTGGGCGCCCAGGGCAAGTCCGTGGTCTCCGTGGCCCTGGACCTGGCCGATGACCTGATGCAGGCCAACCGCTCCTGGCAGGACCAGGAAGTGGTGCTCTTTGGCACCGGAGCCTACGCCGGGGTGACCCTGGCGCTGCTGCGTGAACGCGGCGTGAAGCACATCAAGGTCTACTCCACTTCCGGGCGGGCGGCGGACTTCGCGCAGAAGCGCGGCGTGCAGGCCATCAGCACCGAGGAACTGGAGCAGGCCCTGCGCCAGGCCGACGTGCTCGTGGGCTGCAGCGGCAGCGGCACCCAGCTGGCCGCCGAGCGGCTGGCCGCACTGCGCGTGCCGCGCCACCCGCTGATCGCCATCGACATGGCCCTGACCCACGACTTTGACCCGGCCCTGGCCGAGCTGTCCGATGTTGAGCTGATCACCCTGGAATCGGTGCGGATGGCCGCGCCGGACGAACAGTCCCTGGCCGTATACGAGGCCCGCAAGATCGTGGCCCGCTCCGCCGAGGAATTCGACGCCTCCCAGCGTGAACGCGACGCCGACCAGGCGATCGTGGCACTGCGCCGGCACACCCAGCAGGTGCTGGAAGCCGAGGTCGCCAAGGTCCGCTCCCAGCACGGGTGCACCGCCGCAGCGAACGAGGTGGAACTGGCCATGCGCCGGATGATGCGCCAGCTGCTGCATGTGCCAACCGTGCGGGCCCGCGAACTGGCCGCCGAAGGACGCACCGAGGAGTACGTCCAGGCGCTGAACACCCTCTACGGCCTGGAACTGCCGCAGGCCGGCGCCCCGGCCCCGGCGGCCCAGCCCACCCCCTCCCCGGCGGTGCAGCCGGCCAGCTGCCCACTGCAGCAGGACACCCGAAGCGCCTAGCCCACCGCGTTGCCGCGCCTCGCCGGCCCCTCCCGTTCAGGGCTCTGGCCACCGCGAAGAGCGCCACTTTTGCAACGCAACGTGGAATACTACACACAAGGAGGCTTCCCGGCCTGCCCCTGACCAGGGGAGCCGCGAGCCCGGGCCACCACGCTGAAAGGCACGAGATGTCGGGTACCGATGAACGCAAGGGGACACGCACCCAACGCCTGCCCCGCGAGGCCCGCCGCCGCCAGCTGCTGGCCGCCGCCCACCAGGTCTTCGTGGCCCACGGCTACCACGGGGCGTCCATGGATGAGATCGCCGAGGTCGCCGAGGTCTCCAAGCCGGTGCTCTACCAGCATTTCCCGGGCAAGCGGGAACTGTACCTCGCGCTGCTGGACGTGCACCTGGCCGAATTCTCCGAACTGCTGGACACCGCCATCTCCTCCACCGATGACAACCGCCAGCGCGTCTACAACACGATCGACACGTATTACCAGTACATCAGCCGTGAATCCCAGGCCTACCGGCTGATCTTCGAATCCGATGTGCTGGCCGACCCATTGATCTCCGAACGCATTGAGAAGTTCAACGCCCAGCTCTCGGAGGCCATCGCCGCGGTGGTGGTGGCCGATACCCCGCTCACCGAGGACGAGGGCAACCTGCTGGGCCGGGCCCTGGCCGGGCTTTCCCAGGTCTCCGCCCGCTACTGGGCGACCACCGACAGCGCCGTGCCGCAGCAGACGGCGATCGAATTGATCTCGCTTTTAGCTTGGCGCGGAATTGCGCGGTTCCCGAAAGAAAAGTAGCTAGATTTGGTTCTAGGTCCAGCGTATGGGCGCAGCAGGCGCCCGCACGGGGCAGTCAATGAACCTTCGAGAGGATCAAGAACTCCATGGAAATCCGTATTGGCATCCAGAATGTCGCCCGCGAAGTCGTGCTCGAATCCGACAAGGACAACGCTGAAATCTCCGAAATCGTTGCCAAGGCCTTGAATGACGGCGGGCAGCTGCGACTGACCGACAACAAGGGCCGCGACGTGATCGTCCCGGTTCCGGGCATCGCCTACGTTGAGATCGGTCCGGACCAGGTGCGTCGCGTGGGCTTCGCCCAGTAGCGCCCAATCTTTTTCGCCGGCCGCAGACCGGCCTGCCGGTGGCCCCCGCCGCGTTCCGCGCGCCGGGGGCCACCGGCGTTTTCCATGACTGGCACCAGCGCCGGTGATTATGCTGGGCTTGTGTTCAATCGTCAGGTCCAAGTCCCCGCCCCTGTCCGCAGCACCACCCTGCAACAGCTGCTTGAGCAGCTGGAGGGTGAGTTCCAGCTGCCCGGGCCCTTCAGCGCCCCGGTGCTCGCCGCCGCCGAACGCGCTGTGGCCGAACTGGCCCCGGCCCCCGAAGATCACACCGATCTGCCCTTCTTCACCCTGGACCCGGCCACCTCCACCGACCTGGACCAGGCCATGCACCTGAGTGAAACCGCCACCGGGTACCGTATCCACTACGCCATCGCCGATGTGCCGGCCCTGGTGGAGCTGGGCGGTGTGCTGGACGCCGCCACCCGCCAACGCGGGCAGACGATTTACCTGCCGCACCGGCGCATCCCGCTGCATCCCGAGGTGATTGGGGAGGATCACGGTTCGCTGCTGCCCGGACGCCCCCGGCGGGCGTTCATCTGGGTGCTGGACCTGGACGCGGAGGGCCAACTGCGGCACACCGCCCTGCACCGCTCCATGATCCGCTCCCGGGCCAAGCGAGACTACCTCACCGCCCAGCAGCAGCTGGACTCCGGCGCCCCTGATGCGCAGCTGGTGCTGTTGCAGCGCATCGGCAGGTTGCGCATCAGCCAGGAGGCCCGCCGGCGCGGTGCCAGCCTGAACCTGCCCGAACAGGATGTTCAGGTCGACGCCCACGGCAACTACACGCTGGTCAGCCGCACTCCCCTGCCGGTGGAGGACTACAACGCCCAGATTTCACTGCTGACCGGGATGGCCGCCGCCGAGCTGATGTTGCAGCACAAGGTGGGGATCCTGCGCACCATGCCGCCGCCGCGGCCCGAGGACCTGGCCGAGTTCCGGATGCAAAGCCGGGTGCTGGGCCACCGCTGGGAGGAACACCTGGACTACGGGCAGTTCCTGCGCACCCTGGATGTCTGCGACCCGGCCCAGCTGGTGCTCATGCATCGGGCGGCCGCGCTCTTCCGCGGCGCCGACTATCAGGTGATCAACGGCCAACCCGACACCGAGCTGGTGCAGGCGGCACTGGCCGCCCCCTACGCGCACGCCACCGCGCCGCTGCGCCGCCTGGTGGACCGTTTTGTGCTGCTCACCTGTCACCTGTTGTGCCGGCAGCGTCCCATCCCGCAGCCACTGCTGGAGGCGTTGGAAGAGTTGCCCGGGCTGATGCGCACCAGCTCCGCGGAGGCCGCAGCGGCCGGGCGGGCCAGCATCGCCCTGATCGAGGCCTGGGTGTTGCAGCACCGGGTGGGTGAGCACTTCGACGCGGTGGTGCTTACCGCCGCAACCGCCAATGGCCAGGGCAAGCTCCGTCCCGGACAGGTCCAGCTGCTCGGTGAGGCAATCACCGGATCCTTCACCGGCAGCGCTCCGGCGGCCAGCCTGGTCTCGGTGCGGCTGGAGGAGGCCGACCCGCTGACCCGGCGCTGCCGTTTCAGCCAGGTGGCGAGCAAAGTCACACCATGAGACGTCCGGGGGCAAAACCCGATATGCTAGAAGGACAAAGTTATTTAGGATGCCCGGTCGCGCCGCGCTAAACGAGAGACAACAGTTTTCGTGGTGACTTCCCAGCGGTCACCATCCCCCACCGCCACTACGCCGCGGTGGTGCATGTAGCGATCGGCTCCGCTGGACCGCGTTCCCCTGCCCGCCGGGACACCGTTCCCGGGCACCGTTCGCCGGAGGCCCAGGTCAGGCCGGGACGCCAACGTGAAACGAGAATATGGACATCGTGACTGACACGACCACCCAGGACGCCGCCGCGGCGCCTGAAGAAGCACCCAAGACGTTCGCCGACTTCAATGTGCGCCAGGACATTGTCGCCTCGCTCTCCGAAGCCGGCATCATTCACCCCTTCCCGATCCAGTCGCTGACCCTGCCGGTCGCGCTGGCCGGCAATGACATCATCGGCCAGGCCAAGACCGGCACCGGCAAGACCCTGGGCTTCGGCATCCCCGCGCTGCAGCGCGTGGTGCGCGAATCCGATGAGGGCTACGAGCGCCTGGAATTCCCCGGCGCCCCGCAGGCACTGATCGTGGCCCCCACCCGCGAACTGGCCCTGCAGGTCTCCGCGGACCTGGCCCAGGCCTCCCGGCACGCCGGCGTCCGGGTCACCACCATTTACGGTGGGCGTCCCTATGAGGAGCAGATCGCGGCCCTGAAGGCCGGCACCGACGTGGTGGTGGGCACCCCCGGGCGCCTGATCGACCTGAACCGCCAGCGCGTGCTGAACCTGAAGCAGATCGCCACCGTCGTGCTGGACGAGGCCGACGAAATGCTGGATCTGGGCTTCCTGCCCGACGTGGAGCGCATCCTGGCCGCCCTGCCCCCGGTACGCCAGGCGATGCTGTTCTCCGCCACCATGCCCGGCCCGGTGATCACCATGGCCCGGCGCTACATGTCCCGTCCCATGCACATCCGTGCCGCGGATCCGGGCGACGACTCGATCACCAAGCGCAACATCCGCCAGCTGGTGTACCGCGCCCACTCGCTGGACAAGGACGAGATGGTCGCCCGCCTGCTGCAGGCCGAGGGCCGCGGCAAGACGATCATCTTCACCCAGACCAAGCGGTCGGCCGCCAAGCTCTCCGATGAGCTGATCGACCGCGGCTTCAACGCCGGGGCCCTGCACGGGGACCTGGGCCAGGGCGCGCGCGAACAGGCGCTGAAGGCGTTCCGCTCCGGCAAGGTTGAGATCCTGGTCGCCACCGATGTGGCCGCCCGCGGCATCGACGTGGACGACGTCACCCACGTGGTGAACCTGCAGTGCCCGGATGACGAGAACACCTACCTGCACCGCGTGGGGCGCACCGGACGCGCCGGGAACACCGGCATCGCGGTGACCTTCGTGGACTGGGACTCGGTGCCGCGCTGGTCGCTGATCAACAAGGCGCTGGGGCTGAACGTGCCCGAGCCGGTGGAAACCTACTCCTCCTCCCCGCACTTCTTCGCCGACCTGAACATCCCCAAGGGCACCAAGGGACGCCTGCCGCGGGCCAAGCAGGCCACCGCCGACGGCGGGGAGCCGCGCCGCGCCCGCTCCGAGGGCTCGCGCAACTCCTCGCGCAACCGCCAGCGCACCCGCCGCGAGGACACCTCCGGCAACCCGCGCGCTGCCGAGGGTGCGGACCGGCACGGGCATTCCAAGGGCAAGCAGGACCGCCCGGCCCGGGAGGCCGAACGCCACCGCGAAACCCGGGACGCGAACCAGGAAGAGGGGCGCACCGCCCCGCGCCGGCGCCGTACCCGCCGCCGCACCCGCAGCCAGGACTCGGCTCCCCGGCAGGACGACTAGCCTGCCGGACTCAGGCAGCAGCAACGCTTTGATGGAAGGAACACCGCGCACGTGACACTGCCGACGCTCGATGCACACCCACCGCTCTTCGACCCGGCCGGGCCGAACACGGTGGTGCACGGCGATAACCAGCATGTGCTCGGCCTGCTGCCCGACGCCAGCTTCTCCCTGATCTACGTCGACCCGCCGTTCAACACCGGACGCAAGCAGACCCGCGCGGCACGCACTACGGTGCGTGCCGCCGCCGGGGAAGGCGACCGGATTGGCTTCAAGGGCCTGGACTACATCACCGAGCTGGGCCAGGCGCGCTCCTACCAGGACCGCTTCGATGACTATCTGAGCTTCATCGCCCCGCGCCTGGTTCAGGCGCACCGGCTGCTGGCGGAGGACGGCACCTTGTACGTGCACCTGGACTACCGTGAGGTGCACTATGTCAAGGTGCTGCTCGATGAGATCTTCGGCCGCGATTGCTTCCTGAACGAACTGATCTGGGCGTATGACTATGGGGCGCGCACCAACCGGCGCTGGCCCTCCAAGCACGACACCATCCTGGTGTATGTGAAGAACCCCAAGGCCTACCATTTCGACTCCACCGAGGTGGACCGCGAACCCTATATGGCTCCCGGGCTGGTGACCCCGGAAAAACGTGAACGCGGCAAGCTGCCCACCGACGTGTGGTGGCACACCATCGTTTCGCCCACCGGCAGGGAAAAGACCGGCTACCCCACCCAGAAGCCCGAGGGCATCCTGCGCCGGATCATCACCGCGTCCTCGCGCCCCGATGACTGGGTGCTGGACTTCTTCGCCGGTTCGGGCACCACCGGCGCGGTGGCCGCGAAGCTTGGACGCCGCTTCCTGCTGGTGGACCAGAACCCGCAGGCCATTGAGGTCATGCAGTCCCGCCTGGGCGAGGGAACCCGCTACATTGAGGCCGGGGAGCCGGTGCCGGCGGACAAGATCCGCTGAAGCATCTGCGGGTCGGTGCTGTTCTCCCCCAGCCGGTTCGGCTTGCCCGCCCCGTGATAGTCCGAGGACCCGGTGATGATCAGGTCATGGCGCTGGGCCAACTCGCGCAGGAACTTGCGCCCGGGCTCGGAATTGTCCCGGTGGTCAATCTCCAGGCCGGCCAGCCCCGCCTCGATCAGCTCCTCGAAGTCCTCCGGGGGCACCACTCGTCCGCGGGCCGAGGCCATCGGGTGGGCGAAGACCGGAACCCCGCCGGCCTCGCGCACCAGGCGCACGGCGTCCACCGGGTACACCGCCGGGTGGGAGACGTAGTAGCGCGACCGGGAGGAGAGCATGCTGGCGAAGGCCTCTTCCCGGGTGCCGACCACCCCGGCGGTGACCAGCGCGTCGGCGATGTGCGGGCGGCCCACCGTGGTGCCCGGCTGGGTGTGTTCCTGGACCAGCTCCCAACTGATCGGGTAGTCCTCCGAGAGCAGCCCCACGATCCGCTGCGCCCGGTACTCGCGGGCGGTGCGGGTGACCTCCAGTTCATCAAGCAACGGCTTGTAGGTCGGGTCATGCAGGTAACTGAGCAGGTGCACGCTGATCCCGGTGCGCGAATGACAGGTGATCTCCATCCCCGGCACGAACCCGATCCCGCGTTCCACGGCCCGCGCCCGCGCCTCGTGCCACCCGGTGGTCTGGTCGTGGTCGGTCAGCGCCACCACGTCCAGCCCCGCCGCCACCGCCGAATCAATCAACTGGCCCGGAGGTTCGGTGCCATCGGAAATATTCGAATGGGCGTGCAGGTCGATCAGCATGGCTCTAGACTATCCGGTCGCCCCGCGCTTTGTGCGCACCGGCGGCAGGTGAGAATATGGGAACTATGACCACTGATGCATCGAACACCCCCGGCAACGATCAACCACTGGAAGACCGCGTCAACAACCGCTCGCAGCGACCCACCTCGCGGGCCTTCAAGGAATTCATGGCCTCGAACTGGGCACCGGACACCTCCGAGCTGCCCGACGCCGATGAGGCCGCCAGCTATGCCGCGCAGCGCCGCAAGGCCCTGTCCGAGCGCTTCCCGGGTGAGCGCCTGGTCATCCCGGCCGGGCCGCTGAAGGTGCGCAGCAACGACACCGACTACCGTTTCCGCCCGCACTCGGCCTTCGCCCACCTGACCGGGCTGGGTGTGGACCATGAGCCGGATGCCGTGCTGATCCTGGAACCCACCGACGAGGGCGCCGGGGATGAGGGCGGCAATCACAGCGCCACCTTGTACTTCGCCCCCATGGCCGGACGGGACTCCACCGAGTTCTACCAGAACTCGCGGTCCGGGGAATTCTGGATCGGCCCGCGCCCCACGCTGTCCAAGATGTCCGCCCGCACCGGCATGCCCACCGAGGGGCTGGAGCAGCTGGAAATGGCGATCACCAAGAACTCCGGCCCGCAGGCCCTGGGCGGCATCCGCATCCGCCTGGTGCGCGAGGTCGATTTGAACGTCGAGGCCCTGGTGGACACCTCCCGCATCAACACCGGCCAGGACCTTCAGGCCTCCGACGCCCTGGACAACGAACTGGCCGAATTCGTCTCCGAACTGCGTCTGGTCAAGGACGAATACGAGATCAAGGAACTGAAGCACTCGGTGGCCGCCACCATTGAGGGGTTCGAGGACGTGGTGCGCAGCCTGGACAAGGCCATCGCCCACCAGCGCGGGGAACGCATCGTCGAAGGCGCCTTCTTTGCCCGAGCCCGGGCCGAGGGCAACGAACTGGGCTACGACACCATCGCCGCCAGCGGCAACAACGCCACCATCCTGCACTGGATCCGCAACAACGGGACCGTGCGCGAGGGCGAAGTGCTGCTGCTGGACGCCGGGGTGGAAGCCGATTCGCTGTACACCGCCGACATCACCCGCTCGTTGCCGGTCTCGGGCAAGTTCACCGACGTGCAGCGCAAGATCTACCAGGCCGTGCTGGATGCCGCCGACGCCGCATTCGCCGCGGTGAAGCCGGGCCTGAAGTTCCGCGACCTGCACAACATCGCCACCCGCGTGCTGGCCGAGAACCTGGACTCCTGGGGCCTGCTGCCGGTGCCGCTGGAGGAGGCGCTCTCCCCGGAGGGGCAGCACCACCGCCGCTGGATGCCGCACGGCACCAGCCACCACCTGGGCCTGGATGTGCACGACTGCGCCCAGGCCCGCGCGGAACTCTACCTGGACGCCGAGCTGCAGGAGGGCATGGTCTTCACCATCGAGCCGGGCCTGTACTTCAAGAACGAGGACCTGGCGATCCCCGAGGAGTACCGCGGCATCGGGGTGCGCATCGAGGATGACATCCTGGTCACCGCCGAGGGCGGGGTGAACCTCTCGGCGGCGCTGCCGCGCGACCCGGATGAGGTTGAGGCCTGGATGGCCAAGCTGCGCGGCTAAGCCGGCCGGCGCGACGCCAGGGCAGGACAGCGAAAAGCGGTGGGCCACGGAAGAATTCCTTCCGTGGCCCACCGCTTGGTCTTTCACCGGCAACCGGGTGGCACGCCGTGGTGCGCGCCGGTGTCCGGCAGCTAGCGTCCCTCGTTCTGCGGTCCGCTGCCCGGGGTGCCCGGTTCCCCCGGATGTCCTGGGTTGCCCGGGTGCTTGGATTCGGGCTGTGGCTCGCCGCTGGGGGTTGCCTCGTTTTCCGGGCGGATCACCACCGGTTCGGCCTGGCTCTCGTCGCGTTCACCGGGCTCGGTGTGCTGCGGGGCCTGGCCTTCCGGGTGCTGCTCCTGGCCGGGCTGCTGCTCAGCGCCGGGCGCGGCCTGCGGCTGATTCACCCGCACCCCGTAGCGCGGGCGCCCATCGGGCAAATCCGGGAAGGTGCCGCTGGGACCGGAGGACGGGACCTGCGGTTCGGCCGGGGCACCGGGGGCCGCCGAGGTGGCCCCGGTGGAGGCCGGAGGGTGCTGCGACGCCGACGGCTGGGGGGCCGGCGGCTGGGCAGCCGGGGCCTGTGCCACCGGAGCCTGGCCCGGGTGCATTGGCAGCTGCGAGGCCAGGGCGCGGGCCTTCTGCGCGTTGGCGAAGTCCACCACCACGTCATAGCTGGTGGCCACAAACTGGCTGGAGGAGGCGAAGTCGCGCTTGCCGCGGCGCATCGAATAGCTGACCACCCCGGCGATCATCCAGATCGCCATGCCCAGCCCGATCGCCGAAAGGATCTGGTAGAGCCCGCCGTCCGGACTGAACAGGGACAACAGCAGGCCCACGAAGAAGCCCATCATCGCGCCCTGCGCGGCACCGGCCAACGCCACCTTCGGGTAGGAGAGCTTGGCGGTGACCCGTTCCACGGTGCGCAGGTCATTGCCCACAATGGTGACCGAGGAGACCGGGAAGTCATTGTCGGCCAGATAGTCCACCAGTTTCTGGGCATCAAGGTATGAGGTGTAGCGGCCTAGCAGTTCGCCCCGCGGCAAACCCCCGGCACTTTGCATATTGGCTCCAAGCGGCTGGGTCATACCTATATTGTGCATGCATTTGCTGTGCAAACCCCCATATGGTGCCCAGCTATCGCTGAGGGTGAAAGCTTCACGCCGGGCAATCGCATCACAATTGCCCCCGTTGCACCAGCTGACCGCGATACGCTGGGGTGGTGAGCTCCACTGTTTCCAAGATCTTCGTTGCCCGCCTGCTGGGGCTGGACGTCTTTGACCCCCTCGGCGACCGGCTGGGCCGGCTGCGCGATGTGGTCGTGGTCTCCCGCGGGCCCAAGAAGTCAGAATCCTGTGTGGGCGTGGTCGTCGAGGTCCCGGGCAAGCGCCGGGTCTTCGTGCCGATGACCCGCATCCAGTCCATGGAGGCGAACCAGATCATCTGTTCCGGTCTGGTGAACATGCGCCGCTTCCAGCAGCGCGGGGCCGAAACCCTCATCGCCGCGGAAATCTTTGACCGCAAGATCGCCTTCCGGGACGGCACCGGGCACGGCGTGGTCGAAGACGTGGGCCTGATCCAGACCCGTATGGGCGACTGGGAGGTCAACGAGTACTTCGTGCAGCGCGCCGAACCGGGCTCCAGCCTGCTGGGCCTGCGCCGCAACCGGCGCCACCGGGTGCTGGTCTCCTGGGAGCAGGTGATCCCGGTCGGCGCCCACGAGCCACAATCCGCGGACACGTTCGTCGCGGCCCACGATGAGATGAAGCCGGCGGACTTCGCCGACGCGCTGCATGAGATGAACGCCAAGCGCCGCCTGGAGATCGCCGCCCACCTGCAGGATGACCGGCTGGCCGATGTGCTGCAGGAAATGCCGGACCGCGAACAGGTCCAGATCCTCTCCGCCCTGGGCCTGGAGCGTGCCGCGGACGTGCTGGAGGAGATGGACCCGGATGACGCCGCGGACCTGCTTGGTGAACTGAACGAGGACACCAAGGTCCAGCTGCTGGACATGATGAGCAAAGAGGAGGCCGATGACGTGCGCCGCCTGCTGGCCTACCCCGAAGGTACCGCCGGCTCGGTGATGACCCCGGTGCCGGTGATCCTCACCCCCGAATCCACGGTGGCCGAGGCGCTGGCCGCCGTGCGCCGCGAGGAGCTCTCCCCCGCCCTGGCCTCGGCCGTCTACGTGGTGCGCCCGCCCTTGGAGACCCCCACCGGCAAGTACCTGGGAGCCGTGCACATCCAGGCGCTGCTGCGTGCCGCTCCCCCGGAGCCGCTGGGTGACATCCTGGACAAGGAGCTGGAACCCATCCCGGACAACGCCAGCGTCTCGGAGGTCGTGCGCCACCTGGCCACCTACAACCTCACCTCGTTGGGCGTGGTCAACTCCGATGGCCGCCTGGTGGGGGCGATCACCGTGGATGACGTCCTGGACCACCTGCTGCCCGAGGACTGGCGCAGCCAGCACTAGACCACGCTTGGCCCGGTGCCGCCCCGGCCCGGGAACCGCACGCACACCGTCCGAACCGGTGCCGCCGCAGCGCGGACCGCGTTCCCGATCGAAGGAGCAACACGCATGCCAGAGCAGCGTCAGGCCACCGGCCTGGACACCCCGATGTCGGCCCGCGCCAGGCTGTTGCCCCGATTCAGCCCGAACCCGGACGCCTTCGGCTCCACCACCGAAAAGTTTGCCCGCTTCATGGGCACCCCGCAGTTCCTGGTCTACATGACCATCTTCTGCGCGTTCTGGCTCATCTGGAACACCTGGGCCCCGGCCGGTTGGCGCTTTGACTCGGCCGCGCTGGGTTTCACCGCGCTGACCCTGATGCTCTCCCTGCAGGCCTCCTACGCCGCCCCGCTGCTGCTGTTGGCCCAGAACCGGCAGGATGACCGCGACCGGGTCTCGCTCACCGAGGACCGGGCCCGGGCCGAACGCAACCTGTACGACACCGAATACCTCACCCGTGAGCTGGCCAGCCTGCGCTTGGCCATGCAGGATGTGGCCACCCGCGACTATGTGCGCTCCGAACTGCGCAACGTGCTGGAGGAGCTGCTGGAAACCAGCGAGGGTGAGGAGCTGCACCTGCGGGCGAAGAACCCGCGCCGCAAGCCGGCCCAGCACACCGGCCTGATCCCGCAAATCGACCAGGGCCCCGGCCCGCATGAGAGCCAAGGTGGCAAGTGAGCACGAACGAGCAGCTGCGCACCGCACTGTCCAAGGTCATCGACCCGGAACTGCGCAAATTCATCACCGAACTGAACATGGTCCCCCACGCCAGCGTGGAGGGGACCACCGCGCGGGTGACCGTGCTGCTGACCATCGCCGGCTGCCCGATGCGCTCCACCATCGAGGCCGACGTGCGCGCCGCGGCGCTCAGCGTGCCGGGGATCAGCCAGGTGGACCTTGAGCTGGGCGTCATGAGCCCGGAACAGCGCAAGGAACTGCGCGACTCGCTGGCCGGACGGCGCACCCCGTTCTCCGACCCGAACTCCCTGACCCGGGTCATTGCCGTGGCCAGCGGCAAGGGCGGGGTCGGCAAGAGCTCAATCACCGCCAACCTGGCCGCGGCGATGGCCGCGGACGGGCTGAAGGTCGGGTTGATCGACGCCGACGTGTACGGGTTCTCCATCCCGGCGCTGATGGGCACCAGGCAGAACCCGACCCGGGTCGATGAGATGATCCTGCCGCCGGTCGCCCACGGGGTGAAGGTGATCTCCATCGGCATGTTCCTGGATTCAAACCAGCCGGTGATCTGGCGCGGACCGATGTTGCACCGGGCGCTGGAGCAGTTCCTGTCCGACGTGTACTTCGGGGACCTGGACGTGCTGCTGCTGGATCTGCCCCCGGGCACCGGGGACATCGCCATATCGGTCTCCCAGCTGCTGCCGAACTCGCAGCTGCTGGTGGTCACCACCCCGCAGTCCACCGCCACCCAGGTGGCCGAGCGGGCCGGCACCATCTCCCTGCAGACCCAGCAGAAGGTCATCGGCGTGGTGGAGAACATGAGCTACCTGCAGCTGCCGGACGGCACACGCATGGAAATCTTCGGCTCCGGCGGCGGCCAGGTGCTCAGCGACTCGCTGGGTGAACAGCTGGGCTACCCGGTGCCGCTGCTGGGGCAGCTGCCGTTGGAGGAATCCCTGCGCGAGGGTTCGGACGCCGGGGTGCCGGTGGTGCTATCTGACCCGGACGCGGAGGTATCCCGGCGGCTGCGGCAGATCTCCCGCACCCTGGTGCACCGGCCCCGTGGCCTGGCCGGGCGCCCGCTGCCGCTGAACGTGTAGTCCGCGGCCGGTCACGGGGTGGACCGGCATCGCGCAGCGTCTTGCCCCGGCGCCGCGGCGCTGCTAGTGTCCTAAGCACGCTGCGGCGTCCTGGATCAGCAGACAGGCAAACTGAGCTGGCATTTTACTTTTTCAACGAAAGGAATGTCGGCCATGCCGCACCCGAGCACCCTTTGGATCAAAAACCCGCAAGGCATCCTCAGCGACACCGATGCCGGCAACGGCATCGTCGTCCGGGACAATCTGATCATTGAACTGGTCCCCTGCGGGGCGCAGCCCACCACCGCGTATACCGAGGTCTTTGACGCGGCCAACCATGTGCTCACGCCGGGGTTGGTCAACACGCACCACCACTTCTACCAAACCCTGACCCGCGCCTGGGGACCGGCGGCCAACGCCCCGCTCTTCCCGTGGCTGCAGAACCTCTACCGGGTGTGGGCGCGGCTGACCCCACAAGCCCTGGACGCCGCGGTGCGGGTGGCGCTGGCCGAACTGCTGCTCTCGGGCTGCACCACCGCCGCCGACCACCACTACCTCTTCCCGGCGGGCATGGATGAATCCATTGACATTGAGGTCGCCGCGGTGCGGGACTTTGGGATGCGCGCCACCTTGACCCGCGGGTCGATGACGCTGGGAGAGGATGACGGAGGGCTGCCGCCCCAGTCCACGGTGCAGGAGCTGGATGTGGTGCTGGCCGACAGCCAGCGGCTGATCGAGGCCTACCACGAGCCCGGGGAGGGCGCCACGATCCAGATCGCCCTGGCCCCCTGCTCCCCGTTCTCGGTGACCACCCAGGCCATGAGCGAAAGCGCGCGCCTGGCCGGGCACTACGGGGTGCGCCTGCACACGCACCTGGCCGAAACCCTGGATGAGGAGGAGTTCTGCCTGAGCCGGTTCGGGCTGCGGCCACTGGACTACCTGGACAGCGTGGGCTGGCTGGGACCGCACACGTGGCTGGGGCACGGCATCCACTTCAATGACGCCGAGATCCGCCAGCTGGGCGCGGCAGGCACCGCCGTGGCCCACTGCGCCACCTCGAACATGCGCCTGTCCTCCGGCATTGCCCGGGTACTGGAGCTTGAGCAGGCCGGGGTCCCGGTCGGGCTGGGCGTGGATGGTTCGGCCTCCAACGACGGCTCGAACATGATCCTGGAGGCCCGTCAGGCCCTGTACCTGCAACGGCTGCGCTACGGGGCGGACGTACCGGTGGAACGCGCGCTGCGCTGGGCCACCGAGGGGTCGGCGCGGGTGCTGGGACGCAGGGACATTGGCCGCATCGCGGTGGGCCAGCAGGCGGACCTGGCGTTCTTCAAGACCGATGAGCTGCGCTTCTCGGGCAGCCACGACCCGTTGGCCGCCCTGCTGCTGTGCGGTGCGGACAAGGCCGACCGGGTCATGGTCGCCGGGCGGTGGCGGGTGCTGGACGGTGCCATCCCGGGACTGGACCTGCCGGCGCTGATCCATGAGCACCGCCGCCACGCGCGGGCGCTGGTGGATTTGTCCACCCCGGTAATCCAGTACAGCTAGCCGTTCTCCGGCCGGATGCCGGTTCGCCCTTTACCGGCAGCGAACCGGTGTCCGGCTTCAGGAACAAGTAATCCCCTGCTGCCGGGCTCATACCGGGGCAGGGGATTGTGTTGTTGGGGGAAGCCTCCAGGCTAGGTGGCCTCGTCGTCGAAGGGGGCCGGTTCCCCGGGGGCCAGGCGGTCGGTGGCCGCCGGGGCCACGGATTTGCGGATCGGGGCGGCCGGGGCGGATTTTGCGGCGGTGACCGCCTCATCGAATTCGTCGACCAGGGCTTCCTTGATGATCCGCCGCGGGTCGTACTGACGCGGATCCAATTTCTTCCAGTCCATGTCGGCGACTTCGTCGCCCACTTCCTCCCGCAGCTGCTCCCTGGCCCCGTTGGCCATGCGGCGCAGTTCCTTGACCAGGTTCGCCAGTTTCCGGGCGTACTCGGGAAGCTTTTCGGGGCCCAAGATCACCACCGCGAGAATCGCCAAAACGACGAACTCGCTACCGTTGATACCTGCAAACTCCACGATAGAAAGATTACCCTGTCATCTGGGCATCGGCCTAAGCGCGCTGCCGTGTCGAGAGCCGGTGCCCCGGCGTGCTAGCTGGCGCTGGGCATGATCTTGCCGGCGATGCGCGGCAGCGAAACCGTCAGCGGGGCCTTGGTGTTGGCGGGGTTGCGGTGTGCCAGCGCATCACGCAGCATCGCCCGTCCACGGTGGATGCGTGAGCGCACCGTGCCCAGTTTCACGTTCAGGGCGTTGGCGACTTCCTCGTAGGAGTACCCCTCCAGGTCACACAGGACGATCGCGGCTCGGAACTCCGGCGGCAACGCCTTCAGGGCGTTGTGCACGTCCACATCCAGGTTGTTCAGTTCAAAGCCGCGTTCGGGGCCCGGCGCGGTGCCTTCCAAACGGTCCTCGGCCCCTTCGGCGAAACGGTCGAAGCGGATCTTGGAGCGGCGGCGCGCCCCGTCCAGGAACAGGTTGGTGGTAATACGGTGCAGCCAGCCGCCCAGGGTGCCCGGCGTGTAGTTCTCCAGGCCCTTGAAGGCGCGCACGAACGCTTCCTGGGACAGGTCCTCCGCGTCCTGGCGGTTACCGGTCAGCCGGTAGGCCAGGCGGAAGATGCGATCCCCATGTTCGCGCACCATGGCATCCCACGTGGGTGCGGGATCGGCGGGGGCGGCGAGTTCGTTGCGTGTAGTGCTCACGTATTAAGTCTCGGCTCTCCAGCTGAGCACAAGCTAAGAATCCACTGCGCTGAAGCCGTCAGTTGTCCTTGGGCAGCACGCCCCGGCCCGGATAAGCCACTGCGGGGAACGCCCGCGGTCGCATCAGCGCCGGGACTTCAAGGTTCTGTGACAAAGAGCGCTACGATGGACGGTGGCCGCCATTTTCATGGAATGAGGAACGCACCCACATGCCGTCGATGAACACCGAGTTGTTTGCCAGCTGGACCCATGCCCAGAACGCCGTGACCGAAGATGAGGTCATGACCCGCGCCCGGGAGCGCGGCAGCGAACTGGGAGCGCACACCATCGACCCGGCCGGCGCGTCCATCCTGCAGCTGCTCTCCAATCTTTACAGCCCCCGCAACGCAGTGCAGATCGGCGCCGGGGTCGGGGTCGCCTCCCTGTCGATCCTGCGCGGCATGGGAACCAACGGCACCCTGACCGTGATCGAAAGCGACCTGGAGAACGTGGGGGCGCTGCGCGAGGCGCTGCGCGAGGACCGGGTGCTGGGCGCCCGGGCGCGCATCATCACCGAACGCGCCGCCACGGTACTGGGCCGGCTCACCGATCGCGCGTACGACATGGTGCTGATCGATGCCGAGCACGAGAACCTGCTGGACTACGTCGCCGAGGCCAAGCGCCTGATCGGCAAGCGCGGGGTCATCATCATCTGCAACGCCTTTGACGAGCACCGCCTGGCCAAGCCGGCCGTGCGCAAGGCCTCCACGGTGGCCATGCGTGATGCCATGCGGATGCTGCGCGAGGACCCGAACCTGCTGTGCCACCTGCTGCCCACCGAACAGGGCTTGTTCATCGCGGCAGCCAAGCACTAGTACGTCCGTAGGACGCAGGAGGAACGGGGCCGCCTGCCGCGGCGGGTGCGCGACGGGCTGGTGACAGACCAAAGGGCCGGCGAATGCCGGCCCTGAGAATCCTTATTCAGTGACGTTTACCAGACAATTACGCAGCTCGGTGGCCTCATCTGCATTCAATTCGACCACCAGGCGACCGCCGCCATCGATGGGCAGGCGCAGGATCAAGCTTCGGCCTTCCTTGGTGACTTCCATTGGCCCATCACCGGTGCGTGGCTTCATCGCCGCCATGTACGTTGTTCCCTTCGTCAGTGACCGGAACGTTCAACCGCATACCGGTTCAACGCCCGAGCCGTCCTATAGTCCGCTCAATCAGCTGGGATTACCTTGTTGATTTGGAGACTCTATACTCTCCATTATTCCTAATTTTCACCCGTGTCGCTAATCACACGCCGCGACTCGATGTCATGAATCTTATTCTCCAGCCGGTTGATGCGCGCAGCGAGCTGATCCAGAACGTCGTCCACCTGGTCGCACCGGTAGCCGCGCAGCCCAATGGAAAAACGCACCGCATCCACGTCGCGGGCCGAGGGTTCATCGGGCAGCAGCACCGGCGGCAGTGACGCCTCGGGCTCAATCAGGCCGGCCACCGGTTCGCGCGGCACCTCGAAGCGCCGCCCCGCGGAGCGTGCCGGATGGCGCAGCGCACTGAGGTAGAACGCCGCCGCACCACACAGCACAATCGCCAGCGCCACCAGCAGGAAGGACATCAGATCCCTTCCGAGTTATGCGAGGAGTTTGCATCAATCAGCGCGCTGATCACCACGTCAACCGCTTCGTCCGGGTCATCGGTGAGGGTGAACAGGTTCAGGTCCTTCGGCGAGATGCAGCGCTCCTCGGCCACCACGTTCGTCAGCCAGTCGACCATGCCGCCCCAGTAGTCCTTCCCCACCAGCACGATGGGGAAGCTGGTGATCTTCTCGGTCTGGACCAGGGTCAGCGCCTCGAAGAGCTCATCCAGGGTTCCAAAGCCGCCGGGCAACACGATGAAGCCCTGGGAGTACTTCACGAACATCGTCTTGCGCACGAAGAAGTAGCGGAAGTTGATTCCCTTGTTCACCCACTGGTTCAGTCCGGTTTCGAAGGGCAGCTCAATGCCCAGCCCCACCGAGACTCCCCCGGCGTCGCTCGCGCCGCGGTTCGCCGCCCCCATGATGCCCGGGCCCCCGCCGGTGATGGTGATCAGTCCGGCTTCGGCCAGGCGGCGTCCGATGCGCTCTGCCTGTTGGTAGTAGGGGCTGTCTTCCCCGGTGCGGGCCGAACCAAAAACGGAGACGGCCGGGCCGATCCCCGCCAGGGTGCCGAAGCCGGAGACGAACTCGCTTTGAATCCGCAGCACGCGCCACACGTCATTGTGGGTGAAGTCCTCCTGCGGCCCGGAAAGCAGGTAGCGGTCCAGCTGCATGCCCGGGGTCTTGCCGGGCCACGAGGCTTCGACGTGCAGTTTTCTGCCGGCTCGTGCGTTTTGTTCACTCTTGCTTTTGTGGGCCATGACTTCACTCTATCCGTCCCGCCACCACTATGGGCTGCTTCATTGCATCCTGTTAGCGAACAAATGACGCCCTTGCTCCCGATCCGGCGCCACACCCCTACCCCAGGGCAGGTACCTCCGCACCCACTCCGCTGCTGGCGGATGCCTTCACCGCACTTGGCAGCTCAGACTGGGTTCACCGTGCGTGCATCGCTCGGACCACCGGCACGCAAGGAGCCTGCCCGGGCACCGGCCTGGTCACGCCTTTGCACTCCGAATTTGCGCCATTCCCGCTGCGACGTGCGCGTTACCATTTGGTAACAACTTCTGGACGAGTGTGATTCGTATCGCGTTACCCCGGTCACATGGGCTAATGTCTAATCTATGAAAAGAGATCCTGCGACTCAATCTTCATATGACGGCCCGATTGTTCAGCTGACCACGGTCAACAAGCATTACGGTGCCCTGCATGTCTTGAACGACATCAACCTTGAAGTTACCAAGGGCGAAGTAGTCGTGATCCTCGGTCCGTCGGGCTCAGGGAAGTCGACCCTGTGCCGTGCCATCAACCGCTTGGAAACAATCGATGACGGCACGATCAAGATCGATGGCAAGACCCTGCCCGAAGAGGGCAAGGCCCTGGCCAACCTGCGGGCCGATGTCGGGATGGTTTTCCAGTCCTTCAACTTGTTTGCGCACAAGACGATTCTGGAGAACGTCACCCTGGGCCCGATCAAGGTCAAGGGCATGAAGAAGTCTGAAGCCGAGAAGCTGGCCATGCAGCTGCTTGAACGGGTGGGAGTGGCCAACCAGGCCAACAAGCTGCCGGCCCAGCTCTCCGGCGGCCAGCAGCAGCGTGTGGCCATCGCCCGGGCACTGGCCATGCGCCCGAAGGTCATGCTCTTTGATGAGCCGACCAGTGCGCTGGACCCGGAAATGATCAACGAGGTGCTGGACACCATGGTCACCCTGGCCAAGGAGGGGATGACCATGCTGGTGGTCACCCACGAAATGGGCTTCGCCCGCAAGGCCGCGGACCGGGTGATCTTCATGGCTGACGGAAAGATCGTCGAACAGGCCGCACCGAACGACTTCTTCACCAACCCGCAAACCGACCGGGCCAAGGACTTCCTTGGCAAGCTCATCACCAACCACTGATACACACACCCGCATCACAAGTAGGAGAACATCATGCGTAAGACACGTTTCGGTTCGATTCTCGCCATGGCCGCGGTGGCAGGCCTGGCCCTGACCTCATGCGGCGGATCGGGCTCCGATGACGCCGGAAGCGGCGACGGTGGCGGCGAGAAGGTGCGCATCGGCATCAAGTTCGACCAGCCGGGCCTGGGCTTCAAGGAAGGCGATGAATACACCGGTTTTGACGTGGACGTCGCCAAGTACGTCGCCAAGGAGCTGGGCTACGACGAGGGCAACATCGAGTTCGTCTCCGCCCCCTCGGCCAACCGCGAAACCCTGCTGGAAACCAACCAGGTCGACATGATCTTCGCGACCTACACCATCAATGACGCCCGCAAGGAGCGCGTGGCCTTCGCCGGCCCGTACTTCGTGGCCGGCCAGGACCTGCTGGTGCGCACCGATGATTCCACGATCACGGGCAAGGACTCGCTCGATGGCAAGAACCTGTGCTCGGTCACCGGTTCCACCTCGGCCGAAAACGTGAAGAAGGACATCCCGGGCGTCAATCTGGTCGAGCAGCAGGGCTACGCCGACTGCCTGGGCCTGCTGGAGACCGGTGGCGTGGACGCGATCACCACCGATGACATCATCCTGGCCGGCCTGGCCGCCACCGAGGCGAACAAGGGCAAGTTCAAGGTCGTGGGCGCACCGTTTAGCGAAGAGCCCTACGGCGTGGGCCTGAACAAGGAAAACGACAAGTGCGAGGACATCAACACCGCCATCAAGAAAATGATCGATGAGGGCGAGTGGGAGAAGGCGCTGAACGCCAACACCGAAGGCACCGGCTACAAGCCGAACGCCGAGTTGAACCCGCCGACCGAATTCGAGGCCTGCAGCTAGTCAGGCCAGCGCACTAACGACGTGGTGCCGTGTTTCGGTTCGCACCGGGCACGGCACCACCGGTTTCCACCCCATCCACCGACCAAGGAGAACACGTCGTGGAAGGCTATTTAAGTCTTTGGGATGAGTACGGTGAGCGGATCCTGGAGTCCTTCTGGGCCAACCTGCAACTCACCTTCTGGGCCGCCTTGGCATCGCTGGTGCTGGGCACCTTGCTGGCCATCATGCGGATCAGCCCCATCCCCAGCCTGCGGGCCTTTGGCACCGCCTACGTCAACATCTTCCGAAACACCCCGCTGACCATCATCCTCACCTTCGGTGTGCTGGTGCTCTTTGGCGTTTTTGAGCTCAAGCTCAGCTCGGATTTCAACCTGAACTTCTTCCAGATCGCGATCATCGGCCTGAGCATCTACCATGCCGCGTTCTTCTGTGAAGCCATCCGCTCCGGGGTCAACACGGTGCCGCTGGGTCAGGCCGAGGCGGCCCGCGCCATCGGGCTCAGCTTCCTGCCGGCGGCGCGCATCATCATCCTGCCCCAGGCGTTCCGCGGGGCGATCGCCCCGATGGGCAACGTGCTGATCGCACTGATCAAGAACACCACCGTGGCCATCGCCGGATCAGTCGCCGAAATTTCCGGGCTGATGAAGACGATGCTGGAGTACCGCGCCGACGTGGGCATCCTGATCTTCCTGACCGTGGCACTGATGTTCGTCATCGTCGTGCTGCCGATCGGAGCGCTGACCACCTGGCTGTCCAAGAAACTGGCGGTGGCACGATGAGCAACGCACAATCGGTTCTCTTCGATGCCCCGGGGCCCAAGGCGCGCCGGCGCATCATGGTCCTGAACATCATCGGCATCCTGCTGGCCCTGGCCCTGATCGGCTACATCCTGTACGTGATGAACAGCAAGGACCAGCTGAACCCCGAACGCTGGGCGGTCTTTGCCAAGGGTTCGATCTGGTCGAACTACGTGCTGCCGGGCCTGCTGAACACGCTGAAGGCCGCGGCGATCTCGATCGTGACCTCCCTGGTCTTTGGCTTCATCTTCGGCATGGGACGCCTGGCCCACAACAAGCTGATCAACTTCCTCAGCTCGGTGGTCGTGGAATTCTTCCGCGCCGTGCCGGTGCTGCTGATGATGCTGTTCCTGTGGATCGTGCTGGCCCGGGCCGGCTGGGTTGAACCGGCCAGCTCACCGTTTGTCGCGGTCGTGATCGGGCTGACCCTTTACAACGGGTCCGTGGTGGCCGAACTGATTCGCTCCGGCGTGCATGGGCTGCCCAAGGGCCAGCGTGAGGCGGGCATCGCCATCGGGCTGACCCGTGGCCAGTCGCTGCGCCTGATCGAGATCCCGCAGGCGCTGACCGCGATGCTGCCGGCACTGATCAGCCAGTTCATCGTGATCCTGAAGGACTCGGCGCTGGGCTACATCATCAACTTCAACGAACTGCTGTTCAACTCGAAGCTGGTGGGTACCGGCAACTCGAACATGCTGCAGGCGCTGGTGATCTGTGCGCTGATCTTCATCCTGCTGAACTTCGCCCTGTCGAAGCTGGCGGAGATCGTCTCCCGCCGGCTGAGCAGCCGGGTTCCGCGGGACAAGAAGGCGGCCCCGGCACCCAGTGCCACCATGCCGCCGGATGTGGGGATCCCGGCCGCGGGAAACAACTAGGGATGAGGGGCCTGCCCCTTGCCACTCCCCCGAATAGCACTGCAGCGCCGGCGATGGAACACCCCTCGCCAGCGCTGCAGTTTTTTCGTGCCCGGCGCCAGGGCCTGTCCGTAAAGGCCCGTAACGCTTCCGGCGCTACTCCTGGAGCCAGCTGCGCAGCGCCTGGGCACAGCGCCGGATGGCCTCCAGGGGCACGTGCTCATCATCGGTGTGGGCCAACAGCGCGTCCCCGGGACCGAAGTTCACGGCCGGGATGCCCATGGCCGAGAACCGGGCCACATCCGTCCAGCCGTACTTGGGTTTGGGCTCCTGGCCCACGGCGGCCACCAGTGAGGCGGCGATCGGCTGGTCCAGGCCCGGGGTGGCCCCCAGCGCCCCGTCGGTGCGCTCCACCTCAAAGCCCTCCATCAGCTCCCGCACCACGGCCTCGGCCTGCTCCACGGTCTTGTCCGGGGCAAAGCGGTAGTTCACGCTCACCTCACACAGGTCCGGGATCACGTTGCCGGCGATGCCGCCGCTGATCCGCACGGCGCTCAGCGACTCCCGGAAGGCCAGGCCTTGCACGTCCACGGTCTGGGCCTGGTAGTCGGCCAGGCGCTGCAGGATCGGGGCGGCGGCGTGGATCGCGTTCTGCCCCATCCAGGCGCGCGCAGAGTGCGCCGCCCGGCCGTGGGTGCGCACGATGAAGCGGCTGGTGCCGTTGCAGCCGCCCTCCACCGTGCCGTTGGTGGGCTCCAGGAGGATCGCGAAGTCCGCGGCCAGCAGGTGCGGGGCCTCGCGCTGCAGCCGGCCCAGTCCGGACTTGGCCGCTTCCACCTCCTCATGGTCATAGAAGATGTAGGTGATGTCGTGGGTTGGGTTGCGCAAGGCGGCGGCCAGGTGCAGCTGCACCGCCACCCCGCCCTTCATGTCGGTGGCGCCGCGCCCGTAGAGCACCCCATCGATTTCGCGCGCGGGCACGCCGCCGCGGGCCAGCGGGTCGGTGGGCAACGGGACCGTGTCCAGGTGTCCGGCCAGCACGACCCGGCGTTCCCGGCCCAGGTTGGTGCGCGCCACGATCGCATCCCCGTATCGGTGCAGCTCCAGGTGCGGGCAGGCTTCGAGGGCGCGGTGGATCGCATCGGCCAGGGCGCGCTCATTGCCGGAGACCGATTCCATGTCGATGAGTGTCGCGGTCAGCTGGGCGACATCCGCTTCCAGGTTCAATTCCATCGGGTTCAACCTACTCATTCCTGCTGCTCATTGCGTAATGGGAACGTCATTTGCCCACGATACCGGCAGGATACGCCGGTACGATATCTTCATGACTTCAGCAGTTGACTCAACCCATCCTCCCGTCCGCCTGGCGTCGGCGCACGGCCTGGCCACGATCACCCTGGACGGCACCGTCCTGGATGTTTGGTACCCCGGCCCCTGCCTGGGAGTGCTCAACGACCTGGAGCCGCAAACCGGTGAGCTGGCGGCCCTGGCCGTGGAGGATACGGCCCGCGGCACCCGACAGGAAGTCATCTCGCTGACCATCAACCTGGATGTCGCCCCGGCCGACACCGCTGACGTGTGGCTGCGCCTGCACCTGCTCTCGCACCGGCTGGTCACCCCGAACTCGATCAACCTGGACGGGATCTTCTCCCACCTGCCCAACATTGTCTGGACCAACTTCGGCCCCTGCCTGGCCGAGGGGTTTGAAAAGACCCGGCTGCGGCTGCGTTCACGCGGAGCGGTGACGGTGTACGGGGTGGACAAGTTCCCGCGCATGGTCGACTACGTGGTGCCCTCCGGTGTGCGCATCGCCGACGCGGACCGGGTGCGCCTGGGCGCGCACCTGGCCACCGGCACCACGGTCATGCACGAGGGGTTCGTGAACTTCAACGCCGGAACACTGGGCGTTTCCATGGTGGAGGGCCGGATTTCGGCTTCGGTCGTGGTCGGCAACGGCTCGGACGTCGGCGGCGGCGCATCCATCATGGGGACCCTCTCCGGCGGCGGCAAGGAGCGCATCTCCATCGGTGAGCGCGTCCTGCTCGGGGCCAACGCCGGGGTGGGGATCTCCATCGGGGATGACTGCGTGGTGGAGGCCGGGCTGTATGTCACCGCCGGCACCCGGGTGAGCTTGCCCGATAACCGCACCGTGAAGGCCCTGGAGCTCTCCGGGGTTCCCGGCCTCCTCTTCCGGCGCAACTCGGTGACCGGCGCCGTCGAGGCGCTGGCGCGCACCGGCGGGAAGGTGGAGCTGAACACCGAACTGCACCAGAACTGATCAGGCTGCGCCCAGCCCCGAAGCCGGGCTGCCCCCGCGCGGCACAGGCCGTGGCCGCCACCTTTCACCGGTGGGCGGCCACGGCCTGTGGTTGATCTGATTCCGTTGGGTCAGTGATCCGTTGGAAGGCTACCGGGAATCAGCATGGGTGCCTCCGCGCTCGTGGTCCAGATCGCTGTCTCCGCGGATCAGGCGGTAGCAACCGTAGACAATCACCATCACGCCCCAGATAACGGGGATCCACAGCGGACTGCGTGACACCTCATGGCCTTGCGGGACCAGGAACAGGAATGCCGCAAATGCCAAGGTAAAGATCAGTCCGCTGAAGGCAAAGGCCAGACCACGCGTGTTGCGTCGCGGGTGGCTGATTGCTCCATGGAACACCATGATGTCCTCCATCCTGCCGTATTGCCGCATCGGCCGACCGCAAGGACGGCCGAGGGCTACTGAAGTTCAGGTCGCGAATCGTTCATATGTTCTCCCTCCCCCGGGATGCGCCACCGAAGCAAAGACCTCGCCCCGTGACCCGGCTTGGCTCTCATTATCCCCATTAAGCTCGACGACGGGAAGGGTGGGCAGGATCCTGTCCGGCTCTTCCGCTTGGTGGGCGCTACATGAAGATGATGCTCACGATCGGCTCGATGTACCCGTGGAAGGCCTTGCCGTCGCGCATCAGGGAACTGCTGGCCACCACGGTGGCCTGACCCATCAGCCAGGCGCGCGGTTCGTTCAGCGGCACCTCCACCAGCTGCATGTGCGCCGCCTCCCGCCCGGCCAGGTGCTCGATGCCCCGGTCGGCCAGCAGCACCTCGATCTCATCCATCCGCTTGGGAACATACTGGGCGCTGCGCAGCACAAAGTCTTCAAGGCATTCATGGGCAAACAACGTGGTTTGCCCATAGTGGGCGTTGGCCAGCTTCGCCAGCTCCGGGTAGCCCTGAGCATCCAGGTCCGGGATCCCGCCCACGTGATGTCCGTTTTGCAGCGAGCGCCCGTCTTTGACCAGGCTTTCCCACCACGAATACCATTCCTGGCGGATCTGTCCGTGGGAGGCCGGCGGCTGCAGGGGGCGCAACCGTCCCCGCTGCTCCAGTGCACAGTTGGGGCCGAGCTCGTGGGGGTTGATTCCCCCCAGCTCGCGCAGGTACAGGGCCATCAGCAGCTGCGGGTTGGCGCAAACACCAATTGACCAGTTATTCCCCTGCCGGAAATACATGCGCACCACCTTGCCTATCGACGCACATCCCCCATAACCTTCCACGATACGCCGTACCCACTGCTTAAAAAAGGGCACCGGCACCCCGTGGCCCGCTGGGGGCCTGGGGGTGCCGGTGCCAAGAGACTGGCGCTACACGGGTTTAGAGGCCCGGGTAGTTGCGCTCGGTCTCGCCGATGTACAGCTGACGCGGACGGCCGATCTTGGTGTCCGGGTCCTTGATCATTTCGCGCCACTGGGCAATCCAGCCGGGCAGGCGACCGATGGCGAACAGCACGGTGAACATCTTCTCCGGGAAGCCCATCGCCTTGTAGATCAGGCCCGTGTAGAAGTCCACGTTCGGGTAGAGCTTGCGCTCGATGAAGTAGTCATCGTTCAGCGCCTTCTCCTCCAGGCTCATGGCGATGTCCAGCAGTTCGTTGCTGCCCTGCTTGGCCAGGATGTCATGGGCGGTCTTCTTGATGATCTTCGCGCGCGGGTCGTAGTTCTTGTAGACGCGGTGCCCGAAGCCCATCAGGCGCACGCCGTCTTCCTTGTTCTTGACCTTCTCCATGAACTTCTCCGGGGAGATGCCCTGGGCATGGATTTCGCGCAGCATCTTCAGCACGGCCTCGTTCGCGCCGCCGTGGGCGGGACCGAACAGGGCGTTGATGCCGGCCGAGACCGAGGCGAAGAGGTTCGCATCGGAGGAGCCGACCAGGCGCACGGTGGAGGTGGAGCAGTTCTGCTCGTGGTCTGCGTGCAGGATCAGCAGCAGGTCCAGGGCCTTGACCATGTCCGGGTCCAGCTCGTACGGCTCGGCGGCGGTGCCGAAGCACAGGCGCATGAAGTTCTCGACCATGTTCATCGAGTTGTCCGGGTAGAGCAGTGCCTGCCCGATCGACTTCTTGTGCGCGTAGGCGGCCAGCACCGGCAGCTTGGCCAGCAGGCGCATCGTGGAGCGCTCGACCTGTTCGTCGTTGTTCGGGTCCAGCGAGTCCTGGTACCAGGTCGACAGTGCCGACACGGCCGAGGAGAGCACCGGCATCGGGTGGGCGTCGCGCGGGAAGCCGCCGAAGAAGCCCTTGAGCTCCTCGTGCAGCAGGGTGTGGCGGCGCAGGCGGTTGTCAAAGTCTGCCAGCTGCTCGGCGGTGGGCAGCTCCCCGTAGATCAGCAGGTAGCTGACCTCAACGAAGCTGGACTTCTCCGCCAACTGCTCAATGGGGTAACCACGGTAGCGCAGGATCCCTGCATCCCCGTCGATGTAGGTGATCGCGGACTTGGTGGCCGCGGTGTTCATGAAGCCCGGGTCGTAGGTGACCGCACCGGTGGTCTTCAGCAGCGGAGCCACGCTCAGCCCCTGGTTGCCTTCGGCGGCCGGTACCACTGGTAGTTCCAGGTTCGTCTGCCCATATGTGAGCTGCGCAGAATTGATCTCTGTCATTGCTTCTCCTAACCGGAAAGCTTGTAGTTCCGAAAGGTCAGTCGTCATCGTCGAACATACCGCCAATTGGCCTCACCGCGCTAATCAGCGGATCATTTCAGCCCTGGCCGGCAGAGGTCAACCGCTCCACGGCCTGGGCGACGCGCTCGTCGGAGGCAGTGAGCGCGATCCGTACGTGCGCTTCGCCTTCAGAACCGTAAAAAGCGCCGGGACCTGCAATGATTCCCAGCTCGGCAAGCCGTTGCAGGGTGTCCCAGCTGGAACGGCGTTCAGTGCACCACAGGTACAGACCGGCCACGGAGTCCTCGATCCGCAGCCCGAAGCCCTCCAACGCCGGGCGCAGCGCGTCGCGCCGGGCCCGATAAATGTCTTTTTGTTCACGGACATGCGCCTCATCGTTTAGCGCGATGACCATGGCGTGCTGCACGGGTGCCGGGACAATCATTCCCGCGTGCTTGCGGTTGTTGATCAGGGCCGGCATCAGGTTAGGGGCCCCAGCCACGAACGCGGCGCGATACCCGGCCAGGTTGGATTGCTTGGACAGGGAGTACAGCGCCAGCAGGTCATCGATGTTTCCGTCGCACACCCGCGGATCAAGGATGCTGGGGACCTGGTCCTCGTATTCATCCCAACCCAGCTCCGCATAGCATTCATCGGAGGCCACCACGGCCCCCAGCCCGCGGGCCTGGCAGACCAGTTCACGCAACGCGTGAATGTCGCGGACCTTGCCGGTGGGGTTCCCCGGCGAATTGACCCACACCAGTTTCAGGTTCGCCCGCTGCTGCTCGTCCAGGCTGGAAAGGTCATCGGTGGCCACACTGGTGGCGCCGACCAGTTGTGCGCCGATGTCGTAGGTCGGGTAGGCGATGCGCGGGCGCACCACCACGTCCCCGGGCCCCAGCCCGAGCAGCAACGGCAGCCAGGCCACCATTTCCTTGGAACCGACCGTCGGCATGACGTCGTCGGTGCTCAGTGAGGTGACGTTGCGGCGCCGGGCGTACCACTCCACGATGGCCTGGCGCACCTCGGTGGTGCCGTGCGTGGTGGGGTATCCCGGCGCGTTGCTGGCTTCGCGCAGTGCTTCCTGGATCAGTTCCGGGGTCGGGTCCACCGGGGTTCCGATGGACAAATCGACACTGCCCCCCGGATGCTTGGCGGCCACCTCGCGGTACGGGGCCAACTGGTTCCAGGGGTAATCGGGAAGCTGGAGCATGCGGTGATGAACCTCAGTCTTGGTTTTGCGGCGGCAGGGCGGCGACCAGCGGGTGGTCGGTGCCGGTGTTGCCAATTTTAGCCGCACCACCGGGCGAGCCCAGTTCGTCGAAGAAATCAACGTTAACGTTGTAGTAGTCGGCCCACTGCTCCGGGACATCGTCCTCGTAGTAGATGGCCTCTACCGGGCAGACCGGCTCGCACGCGCCGCAGTCCACGCACTCATCCGGGTGAATGTACAAGGAGCGTTCACCTTCGTAGATGCAGTCGACCGGGCACTCTTCGACACACGCCTTGTCTTTCACGTCCACGCACGGCTGAGCGATGATGTAAGTCACGGACCCGAGACCTTTCCTTGCACTTTTGATAGTTTCAACGTCTAGTCACCAGCGCATTGCCGGCCTATGGGCGGAACGCATATCTGGCTTTCTGGATACCAGTCTAGTCCTGTTGTGCAATGTGGGAAGCTCCCGGAGGCCCGCTGTGACGTAACCGACCGAGGCCACCGGACGCAACGGTCTCGAAATGAAATTTTTGGAAATCTTGGAGCTGCACGGTGCTTAACATTGACGATTTAAGACCCGGGGACCGGGTTGTGTTGCGGTATCGGCTTGACCAGCCCACACCGACGGGGCACGGAGAAACGCTAACCGACGCGTTGGGTGAGATAGTGGGCGTCACCGAAACCAGCGTTAGCGTGCAGACCCGGCGCGAAGTGGTCACGGTGCAGCGTTCGCGCATCACCCACGCCAAGCGGGTTCCCCCGCCGCCGCCCCGCCGCGCCCGGCGCCCCCAGCAGCAATAGCGCAGTGCCGCCGACCGGCGTGGAGGAGCGCGAAACGCGATGTGATTTGAAGATACCAATCACTGACGGAAAATCACGTATGCTGGCTGTATGCCAACCGATGAGCAAGTCCAGGCCCGGGCGCGGGCCCTGAGTTCGCCCCTGCGGCTGAGGATTCTGCGCCTGTGTCTCCATGAGTCTCGCACGAACAAGGAGATCGCCGACATCCTTGAACTGAACCCGGCAACCTCGCTGCATCATGTGCGCACGCTGGTCAGCAACGGGTTCCTGGCCGCCGAGGAGCCGCGGCGCGGCAACCGCGGGGCGAAGGAAGTCCCCTACCGCAGCACCCGGCAATCCTGGGGCACCCGGATCCCGGATGCGGCGCCGATGCTCGTTGACACGTTCCTGCAGGAGATCAACGGGCTGGATCCGGAGGAGATCCAGGTCATCCGGGTGGGTCTGAAGCTCTCCGAAGCCACCCAGAAGGAAATGATTGGCCGGTTGCGCGAAGTGATCGAGGACTACGCGTTGCGCGAGCCCGAAGCCGACGGGGTGCCGACCTCCCTGTTCATGGCCCACCACCTGGACATCACCGGCAACTGACGCGCCACCGGTGCGGCCTGGCTCCCACCCAAAAACCAACAGCGGCCCCCGCGTCCGCCGGCAGTGGCGGGGACGCGGGGACCGCTGCTTGTCTGTTGCTGTTCTCTAGGGCCGGGCGCCAATCGCGGCGCGTGCGGGCCGGCGCAGGTTGCGCCGGGCCAACAGCAGGGCCACGACCGCCGGAACCAGCATGCCGTAGACCCATAGGGTCGAGGCCAGGGCCGGGCCGGGCATGTAGTCGTACAGGCTCAGCGGGGTGATCAACCGGTCGTTGCCGTTGAAGGTCAACACCCCGACCACCACGTAGCATCCGATGAAACCAAGGGCACCGCCCAGCAGCTTGCCGCTGGCCACGCTGGCCCAGTAGACCAGCAGGCCCAACAGCAGCCAGGCCAGTGCCAGACCCCAGAACACCGGGACATCCCCGGCGTAGAACAGGGAGGCGTGGATGGTGCTGCCCAGGAGCCCGGCCACGAGCGCTGTCACCAGCGCCCGCCACAGGGCCCCGGGCAGTGATCCGCGGAAGGGGCCCTGGTTAGCTGCGCGCGCGGGCACGGTAGGCCTTGACGCGGTCGTTGGCCGAGAGGATCACCTTGCGGATGCGGATCGCCTCCGGGGTGACCTCCACGCATTCGTCCTCACGGGCGAATTCCAGCGACTCTTCCAGGGTCAGGGTGCGCGGCGGGGTCAGGTTCTCGAAGCTGTCCGAGGATGCGGCACGCATGTTGGTCAGCTTCTTTTCCTTGGTGATGTTCACGTCCATGTCCTCGGAGCGCGAGTTCTCACCCACGATCATGCCCTCGTACACCTCGGAGGTCGGCTGCACGAAGAAGGTGCCGCGTTCCTGCAGGTTGATCATCGAGTACGGGGTGGCCACACCGGCGCGGTCGGCGACCAGCGAACCGTTGTTGCGGTATTCGATGGCGCCGTGCCACGGCTCATAGCCCTCGGCCAGCGAGGCGGCGATGCCGGCACCGCGGGTTTCGGTCATGAAGCGGGTGCGGAAGCCGATCAGGCCGCGGGCCGGAACCATGAACTCCATGCGCACCCAGCCGGTGCCGTGGTTGGTCATGTTGGTCATCCGGCCCTTGCGGGCGGCCATCAGCTGGGTGACGGCGCCCAGGAACTCCTCGGGCACGTCAATGGTCATCAGCTCCATCGGCTCATGCACCTTGCCGTCGATGACCTGGGTGACCACCTGCGGCTTGCCCACGGTCAGTTCAAAGCCCTCACGGCGCATCTGCTCGACCAGGATCGCCAGGGCCAGTTCGCCACGGCCCTGCACCTCCCAGGCGTCCGGACGCTCGGTCGGCAGCACCTTCAGCGACACGTTGCCGATCAGTTCGCGGTCCAGGCGGTCCTTGACCTGACGGGCGGTGACCTTGGCGCCCTTGACCTTACCGGCCAGCGGGGAGGTGTTGATCCCGATGGTCATCGAGATGGCCGGCGGGTCAACGGTGATCATCGGCAGCGGCTTCGGGTTTTCCAGGTCGGTGAGGGTTTCACCGATCATGATGTCCTCGATGCCGGCCACGGCCACGATTTCACCCGGCCCGGCTTCGGTCGCCGGGACACGGTTCAGGCCTTCGGTGGCCAGCAGCTCGGTGATCTTCACCTGCTTGTAGGTGCCGTCCTGGCGTGCCCAGGTCACCTGCTGGCCCTTGCGCAGGGTGCCGTTGAAGATGCGCAGCAGCGCCAGGCGGCCCAGGAACGGTGAGGCGTCCAGGTTGGTGACGTGCGCCTGCAGCACTTCGCCCGGGGTGTAGGACGGGGCCGGGACGTGGTCGATGATGGTCTTGAACAGCGGCTCAAGGTTGTCATTGTCCGGCAGTTCGCCGTCGCCGGGCTGGTTGGTGGAGGCGTAGCCGGCCTTGCCCGAGGCAAAGACGATCGGCACGTTCAGGATCTGGTCGATGTCCAGGTCCGGAGCCTCGTCGGCCAGGTCGGAGGCCAGGCCCAACAGCAGGTCCATGGAGTCGGAGATGACCCCGTCAATGCGGGCATCGGGGCGGTCGGTCTTGTTGACCACGATGATCACCGGCAGGTTCGCGCTCAGCGCCTTGCGCAGCACGAAGCGGGTCTGCGGCAGCGGGCCCTCGGAGGCGTCCACCAGCAGCACCACGCCGTCAACCATGGACAGGCCGCGCTCCACCTCGCCGCCGAAGTCGGCGTGCCCGGGGGTGTCGATGATGTTCATGGTGATCTTGTGGCCGTTGGCGGCCGGGCCCTCATAGAACACGGTGGTGTTCTTGGCCAGGATGGTGATGCCCTTTTCGCGTTCCAGCTCACCGGAGTCCATCACGCGGTCTTCGGTTTCGCCGTGGCTGTCGAACGCACCGGTCTGCTGCAGCATCGCGTTGACCATGGTGGTCTTGCCGTGGTCAACGTGCGCCACAATGGCAACGTTGCGAAGATCTTCGCGAAGTGTGGTGTTTTCTGACATGCGTGAAGGCTCACTTCCGTCCGAGGAATTTCGGGTCATAGGGATCGGGGCCACTTTTGACCCAGCTATTTATTTTACGCGCTGCCGAGAAGTCCTCCGGTTTTCTGTGGCGTATTGAACACAAAAAAACTTCGGGAACCACGCTTCAGGCGGTCGGGACCCAGAACCTGAGCACCGTGGTGTCCCCGTTGTAGACGACGGCGGGTTGCGCCGCATCGGGCACTCCCCCACATCGTTCGATGGTAGCCCGGGACGCGGCGTTTGTCTCATTACAGGTAATCAGCGCCTGCTTTATCCCACGCTGGGCCAGCTCGGCGAGCGCGAAACGGCAGAGCCTGGTGGCCACCCCCTGGCCTCGGAAACCCGGTCGCACCCCGTAGCCGATGTGTCCGGCGAATTCTCGCAGGTAGTCGTTTAATTCATAGCGCACTCCGACACGCCCGACCAGCCGTCCGCCGATGAAACCACCGAAGGTGCCCGAGGCGACCCACCCGTCGGGAAGCCCCACCCCCTGGCGGTTGGCCTCCAACCTGTCCACAAAGTCCGCCCAGCTCTCCTTCGCCCCTCGGCCAACCAAAAAGTCGAAGTCATCGGCCTGAAGTTCGGCCTGGGCGGCCAGCGCCTGCTGCTCATCGGCCAGCTCGAATGGTCTGACCTTCCAGGACATTGCGTTCTCCATTCAGCCATTATTCGCGCCCGGGCCTTGAATCGTCGAATTTCTGCACCCACACTGGTCACAATGGCGGCGCATCTGCCGGCACGGAGGGCACCGGGAAGGAGCGGGAGCATGACGATTCCCGATATCGGGCAGCGGCCGCGGGTTCCTGCCGCCACCCAGATGCTGGTGCTCAGTGCCGCCTCGGCCCTGGGCTGCTACCTGCTGGCCCTCGCGCTGCCGGGCCCGCACACCTGGTTGCTGATTCCCTTTGCCACCGGCACCGGTCTGCTGATCGCTTTGGCCGGTGGCCCGGAACAGGCTTGGATGCGTATCCTGAGTGCCGTGCTGTTGGCGGCCTGTGTGCTCGCCGCGGTGCTGATCGGCTCCGCGGCTCTGTTTTCCTAGAGCTTCGCTCCGCTGGTGTTTGTGCACCTGCCCGCCGCGGTCGCCACCTGGATTCGCCGGCGCAAGGCAATGACTCCCCGGGCAGGGGCCGGCAGACGGTGAAACACTGCCGGCTCACTGGCACTAGTAGACCAGGGTCCGGCCCCGAACCTGTTCGAACCACTGCACGGTTCCGCCCTGAAGGCTGAAGACCTGCGCATCCGGGCGCTCTTCGCTCAGGATGCGTGCGGCACGCTGGGAACGCACCCCGGACTTGCAGGCCAGCACCAGCTGGTCCGCCGTGGCCAGCCCGTCCAGCGCCGCCCAGCCCTGCTCCGTCAGCCGTTCCAGGGGGATGTGCACGCTGCCGGGGATGCTTCCCATTTCGCGTTCCCAGGCTTCACGCACGTCCACCACCAGCACCTGGTTTCGTCCCTGCCCGTCCTGCAGTTGCCCGGCATCAATCTGCCGTACCGTGGCCGGCAGGGCGCACCCGTGCTCGTAGTCCTGCAGCTCGGTGACGGGCTGCCGATGCGGGTCCGCGGCAAAACGCAGGATGTCGGTGGTGGCTTGCAGGGCGTCGTAGCGCCAGAAGCGACCGATCAGGGGTTCACCGATTCCGCAGATCAGTTTCAGCGCCTCGGCGGCCATGGTGGAGCCCACCACCCCGCACAGCGCCCCGAAGACCCCGCCTTCGGCGCAGCTGGGCACCGAGTCGGCGTCGGGGATTTCCGGGAACAAATCGCGCAGCATCGGGCCGCGGCCCGGGGCAAAGACTGACACCTGGCCGCTGAAGCGGAAAATGGTACCCCAGATCAGTGGGGTGCCGCTCAGCTCCGCGGCGTCATTGGACAGGTAACGGGTGGCGAAGTTGTCGGTCCCGTCCAACACCAGGTCGTGGGCGGCGAACAGTTCCACCGCATTGTGCCGGGTGAGCTTGTCCACGACGGCGGTGAGGTTGGCCTGCGGATCCAGGCGCAGCGCGGCCTGGCGCGCCGACTCCGCCTTCGCCCGGCCCAGGTCCTGGTGCCGGTGGACCACCTGGCGCTGCAGGTTGGAGGCTTCCACCACGTCATCATCGATGACGCTTAGCTGCCCCACCCCGGCGGCGACCAGGTAGTTGATGATGGGGGCGCCCAGTCCCCCGGCACCCACCACCAGCACCCTGGCGTTGCGGATCCGGCGCTGGCCCTCGGGCCCGACCCCGGGCAGCGTCAGGTGCCGGGAGTAGCGGGCCAGCTGGTCCGGCGTCAGTTCGGGGCCCGGGGCCACCAACGGTTCCAACGGGCTCATGAGAACTGTCCCGCCAGGCTTTGCATGGTGCCCTCGACCGGGGAGGAGGCCAGGGCCAAGTCCCGTTTGGGGATGCGCCCGGCCAGCCGGGCGGCCCGTCCGGCGCTGACGGCGTCCCGCATGGCCGTGGCCATCAGCGGGGCGTTGTGCGCCCGGGTTACCGCGCTGGCCAGCAGCACCGCCTCACAGCCCAGTTCCATGGCCAGGGCCGCGTCCGAGGCGGTGCCCACCCCGGCATCCAGGATCACCGGGACGCTGGCCCGGTTCACGATGGTGGCGATGTTGTGCGGGTTCAGGATGCCCAGCCCGGAACCGATCGGGGCGCCGGCCGGCATGATCGCCGCGACTCCCACATCATCCAGTCGCTGGGCCAGGGCCGGGTCGTCATTGGTGTAGGCAAAGACCTGGAACCCGTCGGCCACCAGCTGTTCGGCGGCGGTAAACAGTTCGATCGGATCCGGCAGCAGGGTATGCTCGTCGGCGATCACCTCCAGCTTGATCCAGTCCGTTTCCAGGGCCTCGCGCGCCAGCCTGGCGGTGAGCACCGCATCGCGGGCGGTGTAGCAGCCGGCGGTGTTCGGCAACGCCAGCACGCCCAGGCGCTGGAGCATGGCGAACACCGAATCCCCACCGGCTGCGGCATAGTGCCTGATGGCCACGGTGGTGACCTCGGTGCCCGAGGCGACCAGGGCCTCTTCCAGGGTGCTTAGGGAGGTCGCTCCCCCGGTGCCCATCACCAGGCGGGAGCGCAGTTGTGCCCCGGCAATGCTGAAGACATCTTCGGGCGTGTGGGGTGCTTCGTTGCTCTGGGTCATCTTTCTCATCCTCCCTGTGCGGCGGTGACCAGGTCGATGCGTGCCCCGGGCGCCACCGTGTGGCTGGCCCAGGCGCTGCGCGGAATTACGTCCCCGTCGATGGCGAGGGCGATTCCCAGCCGTGAGCCGTCCACGGCCAGGCCTTGTTCGTTGATGAGCTTTTTGGTGTGCCCGGCGACGATGTCACGCACGGTGGCCCCGTCGGGCAGCTTCAGTCTCTGGCCGTTGAGCTGCACCTCGATCTCGGTGATTTCAGGCATTGCCTCTCGTGCCTCTCTTTCTGGTTGCTTTGGCTTTGGCTGGTGGCGCTCACCGGGGTGGCGGGCGGCGCCGGATGTCTGCGGCTGCCCGGGTTCGGGGCCGGATGCGCGGCGGACAGGGCCGCCTGATCGGGTGACCGGGATCAGCGGCTGGTGCTGCTGGCCGCGACCGGAAAGCGGTGCAGCCCCAACAGCCCACGGTGCGTCCCCGGGTCGGCGCCCAGCAGCAGGTCACTGGCGATCCGGGCGCCCAGGGGTGCCAGCAGGACGCCGTGGCGGAAGAACCCATTGCTCACCACCGTGTGTGCGTCCACCCGGTCGATGATGGGCCGGTCATCGGGGGTGCCGGGCCGGGGCCGGGCGACCACCTCACGCAGGGAGGCGTCCATGATCCCGGGCACCAGGCGCCGGGCATCATCCAGCAGGGTGTACAGCGCCTCCACGCTGACCAGGTCGTTGCCGTCCTCGCGGCTGCTGGCGCCAAGCACGATGCTGCCGTCGCTGCGCGGCACCAGGTACACGTTGCGCCGGTGCACCACCCCGCGCACCGTGTGGGTGAGCAGCGGGCGTAGGTGGGCCGGCAAGTGCAGGCGCAGGATGTCGCCGTGCACCGCCCGCAACGGCAGCTGCGGGGTGCCGGGCACCTGTCCCAGGCCCGTGGCCAGCAGCACCTGGTCCGCCTCCAGCACCCGCCCGGTCTGGGTGTGCACCCGCGCCGTGGCGCCGCAGAGCTCCACTTCGCTGACCTGCTCCCGGATCAGGTCCTGCCTGAAATGCTCGATGAGGATGCCGGTCAGTGAGCGCGGATCGACCTGGTGGTCCTCGGGGAATACCAGAGCTCCGGCGATGTTGCCGGCTAGGGCCGGTTCCCTGCGCCGCGCCTGGGAGCCCAGCAGCATTTGGGTGGGCAGCCCCAGCCGGTGGCGGACCTCCTCCAGCTCCGCCAGCGCCTGGCGGTCGGCGGCCTCGGCGGCGACGACCATGGTCGGGTTTTGCCGGTACGCCACCGTCGTTCCGGTGGCCTGTTGCACGCGCGCCACCAGTTCCGGGTAGAGCTGCGCCGAGTCGGCCATCATCTGGTGCAGCCGGTCCTGTCCCCAAACGATTTCCGCGGCCGGGGCGAGCATGCCGGCCGCCGCATGGCTGGCGCCCCCGGCGGGGTTAGGGTCGCAGAGCGTGACGCGCACCCCGCGGCTGCGCAGTTCAAAAGCGGTACATAGTCCGGCGATCCCGGCACCAACGATCACGACATGCATCAGGGCACTTTCCTTCCTACGGCGGCATGACCCGCATCAGGTGTAGCGGTCGGCACGAAGCCCTCTCAGCCCGGATCAACAGATCGCGCAGGCTCCCGCGGAGTTAGAAGGATTATAGGCATGGTGCAGCTCACAAACACCAATTGCATGACGGCCGGTCCCGCCGGCGGGCCGCCGCACACACAACCCGTGGTTCACTGGGAGGCATGAACGCATCCGGCACCACCCACAACGCGCAGTCCTACCCCCGGCTCCTGGAGCGCAGCGACCCGTTGGCCCAAGAGCTGCTGGCCCTGGAAGAGCAGTTGCTCTCACCAGCGGTCCGGGGGGCTGCGCAGCAGCTGGCTGTGCTGCTGCACGAGATGTTTGAGGAGGTGGGGGTCTCGGGCCGGCACTACACGAAGGACGAGATCATCGCGCTGTTGGCCACCCAAACGCGCACCGATAATCCCCCGGCCGCCCTGCACGCCCCGAGCCTGTTGGCCTTGTCCGAGCATCAGGTGCTGCTGCGCTGGCAGAGCACCGGGGTGCGTACCGCCCACCGCAGTTCCCTGTGGCAGTTGGAGCGGGGACGCTGGCAGCTGCTGTACCACCAGGGCACCGCCAGTGCCGTTGGCGCGCAGCAGCACTCGACCCCGGCGCCACGCCCGGCCCCAGCCCCGGCAGGACTGGAAGCGACGAGGGCGCGTCTGCGCCCGCTGCGCCCCGCCGACGCCCCGGCGGTGTTGGCCGCGTTCACCTCGGATGCGCAGATGAAGCGCCAGGGATCGGTAAGAACCCTGGATGAAGCCCACGCCTACATCGACCGGCTGCTGGCGTCCCCGCAGGAGCAGCGCCCCTACGCCATCGACGTGGACGGGACGCTGGTGGGCCTGGTGTGCGCGAGCCTGGACCGGGCCAACACGCTGAGCTGGTTCTGGTACTGGGTGGCCGCCGGATACCGCGGCCGGCAGCTGGCCAGCCGGGCCGCGGCCACCGTGGCTGATCACCTGCTCAGCAGTGGCGGCGTGCACCGGCTGGAACTGGGGGCGCGAGCGAACAATCCCGCGTCCCTGCGGGTGGCCCGGGCCGCTGGCTTCATTCAGGAGGGTGTGGAACGCGAAAAGTTCGTCATGGACGGCGCCCGGGTGGATGTGCTGACCTTTGGACGGCTGCGCAGCGACCCGTTCCCGGCCATCGCCGCCCTGGAGCTGGAACCGGCTCCGGGCGAGGCATAGCTGCGCTGTATCCGCGGTTGGCCCCAAGCCGGGGTGCGCGGCCCAGAAAAGACGGGGGCGCCACCGGCATCAGCCGGCGGCGCCCCCTCGCGTTCCTAGTTGTCGACCCGCGTGCTGGTCACCGGCGTGCCCAATTCCACGGTGCGTGAGACCGTGCAGTACTTGTCGTGTGAAAGCTTGATGATCCGGTCAACCATTCCAGCGGCTTTGCGCCCCTCCTCGGTGTCCGGGAACTTCAGGTCGAAGGACATGGAAATGTCCTTCATGCGGCTGGCCCCATCCTCGGTCACCTTGTATCCGGCGGCCTCCACCTTGAAGGTCTCCGGTTCGCTGCGCCGGGTGGTGGCCACATCAACGTCAATTGACGAGCAGCCGGCAATGGCGGCCAGCAGCAATTCGACCGGGCTGAGCAGCCCCTCGCCCTGCCCGAATTCGATGCTGGCTCCGGTTTCGGTGCTGGTGGCGCGGTATTGGCGGCTGGTGGTGCGTTCGACGGTTACCGCACGTAATTCTCGTTTCTCTTCACTCATGACTCCATCCTGCCACTGTCCCCGCTGGGGTCGGAACCGGAACCGGCAAGCCGCAGCACCGTACCGTGGGGTACACCGTCCGTGGTTTCCGCCGGTGCGAACCCCACCGCGCGCAGGAACGCCGCGACGGCATGCTCCGGCTGACCCACCTCGACGTGCAGCTCAAAGCTGAGGCCTTGTGCGTGGCCGATAAGTGCCCGGCCCACGCCACGGCGGCGGTGCTCGTGGTGCACCCAGAGCAGGCAAAGCCGCGCCCCCTCCAGGGCCAGTGTTCCAACAACCTGCCCCTCGCGCTCGGCCACCACCACGCGGGCGTTGCCCAGGTAGACGGCCTCCAGCGCCTGGGCCAGCCGATCCATGTCGGCGGCAGAGACCAACTCGCGTCCGGTTGCAGCCGAAGCCCGCCAAATCTCCAACAGCCCCGGCACCTCGTCCACCGTTGCGATCTCGCGTGTACTGATCATCGCTGCCCCTCCTGTTGCTGCCACCGCTTAACTTCTCCCAGCCAGTGCCGTACCGCGCACACCACCGCGGCCGGTTGTTCCACATGGACGTTGTGTCCGGTCCGCTCAATGACGTGGTGGCTCATCATTGGGTAGCGGCGCTGCAAGAGCCGGGCGTCCTGACTGCCCACAATATGGTCTTGCGCGCCGCTTATCACAACGACCGGGACCCTGAGCTGGGTCCTGCGCCGCACGGGGACCGGGTCAAGGTCATAGCGCTTGGCCAGGCGCGCCATGGCCCGCAGGTTCGCGGATTCCGTTCCGGGCAGGATCTGGGCGGCGAAGCGCCGCCATGTTGCCTCGTTCTGCAGAACTGTCATGGTCCGAAAGTTTTCACGTGCCGGCAGAGGCAGGCGGGCCAGCAGCTGGGTATCTTCTTCCAGCACGGTGCGTGGCGGCAGGGTGCGCTCTTCGGTGCGCGGAAAGACCACCGGGGCCAGCAGCCCGAGCCCGAGGATGCGCTCCGGCATCCGGTCCGCCAGTTCCTGGCAGAGCAGCCCGCCCATTGACTGCCCGAACGCCACGAACCGGCGCCGCCCCAAATGACGGTGTACCCAGTCCTCCAGCCAGTCGGCCAGCTCGGGCAGACCTCCCGGGGAGTGCAGGGACGGGGTCGCGCCGTATCCGGGCAAATCCAGGTAGTGCCGGCGGAAAGCCGGCTCGGCGGCAAAGGCTTGATCCAGCATCAGCAGGTTTCGGTGATCCAGCCCGTTGCCGTGCACGATGACCAGCTCAGGTTCCTGCCCCGCCCCCTGCCCGAAGGTTGCCTCTGGCGGCCTATCCGGCATGGAGTCTAGCGGGCTCAGTTGCCTGGTTGTCTTCTTGGACTTTTCGGGCCACCGCCCACGCCAGCAGGCTTTGGCCGAGTACGTAGGTTGAGATGATCCAAAACCCGGAGACCGGGATTTGAAGATCGGTGAAGGAACGAAACACGATCATCGCGTCGGAGGCGAGGAAGCTCGCCGCACCGGCACCAGCCAGCGGGCCCAGCCCGGTAGCAAGCACGGCCATGGTGCTCAGGGAGATTCCGTAAAGCAGCACCGGGAGCAGGAACTGGCCGGCCTGTGGTGCGCATCGCACGACCAAACCGGCCAGCGCCAGGACGTAGGGCGCCAAACCCCATGGCCGGCACAGCAGCGAGGTCGCCCGGTAGGGCCAGAAGGCGGCGATGTAGGTGCCCTGTGCGGCCAGGAAGGACAGGACCAGTGCGAGAAATCCGGGTTCTGCCCTCACAAAGCGTGGGATGGTGTCCCCCAACCAGGAGAAGACCAGTGCCGCGCTCACCAGCGGCACCAATCGGTGCTGGTGACCGCCGGTGGCGGCATGAAAGGCGGCAGCCAGGGCAGGCATCAGTAGTATTTGGGTCGCATCGGCCAGCAACCCGTCGGGTTCAAAGATCTGCACCCCCAGGTGCAGTGCGCTGCATAGACCAAGCGCACCAACACCAACCCAGACTCCCGGTGCGAGCCGTGAAGCTGCGGAACCCGAACCTGACCGGCCGCGAACACCGTCGCAAAGCCGGTGCTTCCCGGAAATTTCCCCGCACCCAAAGCTGCGCGATCCCACCCAGCGCGGCACGGATTCCTGGTACTCACGGTAGGCCTGGGGGTGAATTTTCTCCAGGGCCCGTTCCTCGGCCGGGATCTGTTTTCGGTCCAGCCACACCCACAGCCCGGCAGCCGGCAGCAGCCCCCAGGGGTTTTGGCGCCATAGTGCATGAGCGGTGACCACACCGGTTAGTCCCAGATACATCGGGTTTCTGGTGAACGCGTTGACCCCGTCGGTGACCAAGACGCTGGATTCCTCCGGCTGGGCGGGATCCAGGGTGGTTCCGGACTGTCGAAACCTTGCCACCGCGGCACCGGCTACGGCTGCTGCGCAGGCGGCCAGCCCAGTCGCCGCGATCTTCATGGTGCGGCTGGGCTGGGACGAGCGCGGCAGCAACCGCTGCGCAGCCACTGCCAGACCGGCGGCCACGGGAGGTATCAGACGGGGCACGTGAGGTAGGTCCATGTCCCTCATCCTACTTCGGTGACGAGGCACCCCAATAGATCCCCGGGTAAATAACTAGTGACTAGTCAGCACGCAAAATTCGTTGCCGGACGGGTCCTGGTAGACCCGCCAGGGCAGTTCTCCCCAGTCTGGGTGCAGTTCCCTGCCGCCCTTCTGACCAATCACGCCCGCCAGGACTGCAGGATCCTCTCCAGGATCCAACCGGATATCCAGGTGCCAGCGGTTCTTCTGCTCCCCCTTGGGCTGTGATTCGGCTGCGAACTCCAGCGTCGGGCCGCGGCCGGATGGGTGCCGCAGTTGGTCGTGCGCTGAATTCGCCGGCCGTTTCCATCCGGTCAGACACGCCCAGAACTCAGCATCGCGCCCCGGCTGGGCCGAGGCCAGCACCACCGTTGCCAAGCCGCCGCGGCTGTTGTCTCTTGCCTCCGATGGTTCAATCGAAAAAGGGTTTCCCTCCGGATCTAGAAACCACCGGGTGGCGTGCTGCCCGATTGCATGACCCGGTGCCTGGGCTGGGGTGCTTGGCTTCCCACCCCGGTGAAGAATCCACTGTTCGGCCTGGGCGCCAGTCCCGGGCCACACAGCGCAGACATGCATTCGTGGCCGCGCGAGCGGTGCCTCGGCAACCGGCTGGAAGCACAGGTCCAGGTAGGCGTCGTCGGCGAATCTCGTGCGGGTCTCGAAGCCCGATGGCGAGTCCGTCAGCTGTTCTGCCTGCAGCAGCTCTTGCCAAAATCTGCCCAGCCGCTGGGGATCGTGTGCGTCGATCACGATATTTTCCAAGAACATGAGCTCACCCTACTCCCCCGATCTTCAGCAAGACAGGGCCACCTTGGGCGCTCAGCCGGCTGCTGATCACTAATACCCCAGGCCCGGATTGCGCGGGCCGGGAGGGGTGTCCTCCACAAATGCCAAGGAGCCAAGGTGTCTGCGGCGCACACCACCTTGGCTCCTGCTGATGAGCACAACGCTCTAGGCTTTGGACCAGATTCTCGTGTTCAGGTTGAAGTCTTCGACTAGGGACAAAAAGGCGACCAGGTCCTCATAGATGGCCTTGGCTACCGCGTAGCCTCCGTCGTTCTTCTTATCGACCTGAAAACTGAAGCGGTCCTCGTCAAGCACGACCGCGAAATACATCCACGAGCCACGAAACGACACGGCGATGTGTTCGGAGTTCATCCGCGCAGCCGCATCGCTGATGGCCAGCATCAGTTGCGGGGTGATCAGATAGCGCGCTTCGGTTTGGTCGGTGGTCCAGCCAACGAAGCGTTCGGTGATGCCGGGATCCTCCAACGTCATCGGCGCCAGACCGGTTTTCGCGGCACTTTCCTCGGTGAAGTTCCGGATGGCCAGGTCGACCGGCCGGCGCGGCAGCAAATAGGTTCTGGAGGTGAACTCCTTGTGAAAGTCCGCCGCGAAGACGATCATCGACGGACCCATCTTCTCGACCGAGCTTTCGAACTGCGCGTATTTTTCCTTCACGGTCTTTCTGACCGAGGCGGGAACCAAACTCAACAGGGAGGAGTTCTGCAATGGGTCGCTCTGGTGCAGTTTCCAGTCACGTCCGTATTGCTCCCGGAGTTTACGCTCTCGAGTTCTGCGGGCCTGACGCTCGAGCCGTTGCTGGGCCTCTTCGCTGAGCTCGACCTTGGAACTCTGCCATTTGACGTCCGAGAGCATGAACTGGGTTTGCCCCAGAGTTCCGATGATGAAATCCTCCTGCGGCGCCCTAGCATCACGAATGAATCCGGCGTTGCTCAGGACGCTGACCGGCATCGATCCCTCCGGCGTGTACTTGGCGCTCAGACCCGCTTCCGAGCCGGTCACTGAAGAAACCCGCAACTGTTGCACCAGCTGCTCGACCATCGGTGCCACCACTTCTTGGGCGTGTTCTTCCGAAGCTGCCTCGAAATGCCTAATGCCGTAAATAACCGAGGGCGCGGCGAGCACGATCGCCAGGACGAATGCAATCATGCCTACGAGCCCGTCGCCGATGAACATGGAGCCCAGGGCCACAACGAACAGCAGCAGAGCGATGATGATCGGGATCATCAACAGCAGGCTCTTGCCTCCCCAGCGCCCCATCCACGCGGTTCGTTGAGAGAGTTCCCCGGCCGACTCCTGCACCGTGGCCCAGACCGTTTCGAAGTCCGGAACTGAAATTCGAGTTTGCTCGCTCATGACTCAAGAAACCCTTCCAGGTCGTACTGGTTGCGCTTGCGCTGATCCGAGAGCTCAAACAGGTCATGCCCGCCAAAGCCCAAAAGCCTGGCAATAATCACCGTCGGGAAGACCTGGCGCGACGTGTTGTAGTCCGTTGCTGCCCGGTTGTACACCCGGCGAGCTGCCTGCAACCGCTCCTCGGTCTCGTTGATGGTGCGCTGCAACAGTTCCACGTTCTGCGTGGTTTTCATCTCTGGATAGTTTTCCAGTGACGCCAGGGATCCCGGCCCGGAGCCCAGCCCCTGAGGCTTCCCTGCCTCCGCCACGATTTTTTGCTGTGCGTCATCCATTGCGGCGTTTAGTTCCGTTTTTTCTGAAACACTCAGCTGCTCGATGGTGCGACCGGTGCGCAGTGAGGTGCTCCCCAAGATGAGGTCCACTTCTTTTTTTACCACTCCCGCGACCGCGTCGGCTTGCGCCTTGATCTGATCAAACCTGTTTTCCAACGCAATATCGATCCCTCGCAGGGATTCTGTGGAGGCGTTCCTCTTCGTCACCAGTCGGTTGTAGACGGCAATGGCCCATCCGATGATGAGAAGCACCAGGACTCCGATGATGATCGCCGGAGCCCAGGAAGCGAGTGATGAGTTGCCCATGAAACCACATCCTTAATAAATCCATCCATAGTGGCAAAACTTCCCAATACGCTACCAAACAAGCACAGGGACTTCAGGAAGATGACGTGACCGCAACGACCCCGTGACCTCCGGGCATTGAAGCTCCCAGCGGATCCGGATGCTTTGGAATAAGAGCCGAAGAGGCGGCAGCAATGGCGTGTCGCCAATCCCTGCCAAGTCAGAAAGTTAGTACTTCCATTGGCTTGTTTCTCCGGCGACAGGTTCAAAGGAACGGGCCTCGGGGTCTGTGCCGTTTGGTGATGCCGCCATGGCCACCCAAATGACAACTACGCCGTGCACGTCGAGAGCATGAAGCTCGTTCTTCAATACAACTGCGGACAATGCGCAAAAAAACGGCCACCCATTCCAGAATGGAATGTGTGGCCGCTTCTCCTCACGGAAAGGGCCTTGATTCAGGCATTTTCCCTTACGATCGACGCTGGCGTAAGCAAGGCCGATCAGCGGAAGGTTGTTCGGGGTACGGCTACCGGATCCACTTGGTCAGGGCGTCTGCTGAGACCCCGGCCAGCCACTTCTGCCACAGTGGACCGAAGGACACACGGCGCACTCCAAGGGAAGACAAGGCCGGTAGGTCACCCGCGCCATGGCCCTTGACTGGATCGGCGGTGACGTTGAGAGGCACGCTCACGGCTTCCGCCAGCTTGCGGACCTGATCGGCGGTGCTCAGCCCCACCGGATAGACCGAGCGGGCACCGGCCTGTTCCATGAGCTTGATGCGCTCGGCGGCCTCTGCCAGCGGATCGGAGAACACGTCGGTGCCAAGTTTGACCGCGTCGGTGCGCCCGTTGATCACGAACGCGACCCCTGCCTCGTCGGCGGCCTGTCGAGCTGCGGCGATGTAGTCCGCATGTTCCTGGCGTTCCCGGACGCGTTTTCCTTCCGAATGCACCACGTCCTCGATGTTGGCGCCCACGGCGCCGACTTCCAGCAGACGCTGAATCAGCTCAGCCGGCTCCAGACCGTATCCGGATTCCACATCGGCGCTCACCGGCAGGTCGACCGAGTCAACGATGCGCTTGACCACCGCCAGGTAGTCCTGGAAGTCCATGTTCTCCCCGTCGGAACTTCCGATCGCGTCGGCCACGGGGTGGCTTCCGACGGTCAGTCCCTTGAAGCCGGCATCAGAAGCCATCTTCGCGCTCCACGTATCCCACACCGTGGGCAAAACGATCAGCTCGTTGGATGCGTGGGCATCGGCGAATACTTGAGCAAGCCGTGTTACGTCGGACATTTGATTCTCCTTCAGTTGGCTCAACAATCGTCAGCCTACCAGCCGGCCCACCAGGGGAATATGGCGCCAACCGGCCCGGTGCCACACCACGGCCACGAGGAGCACATGCGGCACATATTGCTCGGCCGATCCCAGCTCGATACTCTGCCGGTGTTCGGACAGCAAGAACTCATGGGTTGCCGCAACGGCGCTGCGCCACACGGTAACCCGCTGCGCGAATTCTTCGAGTTCCCACTCCTGCCGGATCACGACATCGTGGTACGCAGGCGCCATCATAGGACGACGTCAGCAGCCTCCCGGTTCACTGCGCCGCATTCCTGCAGCCCGACCATGGCAAACCCTCCCCTATCGACTCAAATCCGCGACCAGTCGCTGTGCCAGTTCTGCAGCGGACTTTGGATTTTGCCCAGAGTACAAGTTGCCGTCAACCACAACATAGGACCGCAACGGCAACCGTCCCTTGCTGTAGTTCACCCCCATTTCCTTCAGCTTGTCCTCCAACAGCCAAGGAGCCTTGCGGGCGAAGCTATTGAACAGCTCCTCACGGTTCGAAAGCCCAGTCATCCGCCGTCCCCTGAAGGGAGAATGTCCCGCCTCATCGACGGTCGCCAGGACCGCGGCCGGGGCGTGGCAAAGCAGTGCCAAAGGCCGACCGGACTCCAACCGTTCCCGCAGCAGTTCCCCAGATCGATGGTCGTAGGCCAGATCCTCCATCGGACCATGGCCTCCGGGGTAAAAGACAAGGTCGAAGTCATCAGCGGAAACCTGCTCAAGATCCACCGGCTGTTCCAGGACTGCAGACACGCGGGCCAGGTTCCGGCGCATCTTCTTGGTTGTTGAAGGCAGCCCGCCAGCCAGGCCCAGGCTGAGCTCATCGACCACCGGGGTTTTGCCGTCCGGCGTTGCCACGCCACCGACAATATCTTTGAGACAACAAAGTTCATCATGCGCTTCCCGGATTATAAGGTCACTACCTACAGTGAAGGGCTCAAGGCAATCCGCGAGGAATCCAATGCCATCCCGGGTGGCGGCACCAGGTAGAACAGTCCAAGACGTAGGCGCTGAGTCCGGCCCCGCGCCAGCAGACTTCCCGAGCTTAGGATTCGTTATTCAAAGTGCACCGCCGCGGTCAGACTCGGATGACTCAGCCTGAACCGCGCGCACCCTGCCGTTCGTACATAATCGGTGCGATAATCCTGAGACGACCGGCGAGCGCGCCGCTGACCGACGGGCTCGAATCCAAATGGCATAAGGGTGACCCGTGAACACTGCCCAAGACTTCCAGCTGCGCGACGGACGCCGTACCAAGATTCATTTCTCTGGATCCCGGGAATCGGAAGCAAGAACGCTGGTCATGCATTATGGAACGCCGCATAGCGGGCAGCACCCTTCACCCCTCGTAGGATGCGCTACCGATCTCCAGCTCCGTCTGGTCTCGGTGACACGGCCTGGTTTCCCCGGGGCTGAACGTCGGACCGGACGCACCGTCGCCGACAGCGCCAAAGACGTCATCGAAGTAGTCGACGAACTGGGGATTGAGCATTTTGCCACCGCCGGATATTCCGGTGGCGGGCCCCATGCGCTCGCACTGGCGGCGTTGCTCGGCGAAAGGGTCACGGCAACGGCAGCGTTCGCCAGCCCGGCGCCTTTTGATCCGGCACCTTCCTGGTTTAAAGGCATGGCCGGCGGGGGTGCCGGATTGCGGGCAGCAGCACAAGGTGTTGAGGCCAGAACGGCGTACCAGAGTACCGCCGAATTCCCTGCGGACAGCTTCACCGCGGCGGACTGGCAGGCCCTGTCTGGCCGTTGGGCCAGCATAGGTCAGCAGGCACAAGCTGCAGCCGACGAAAGTGATGATGGGGAGATTGACGATGATCTCGCCTTTGTTTCGCCCTGGGGCGTGGACCTGGCCGGGGTGTGCGGGGCGGTGGATCTCTATCAGGCAGTGGACGACCATATCATTCCCCTGCATCACGTGGACCTGCTCGCCTCGATGATCCCACAGGCCAGGATTCACAAGATGCACAGTTCCGGACACGTGGCCGTCCTGGATGAACTCCTGCCGTGGATGCGCAGCCTGGTCGCAGATTAGTGCGCCGCGTATGTGGCCCGGCCCGGCCGGTATTGGCGCCGGCCCCAGGAATGTAGGCTAATGAGAATGCGCCCGATTCTTCCCGCCGATTGGTCTGCCTGGCGCGCGCCCTCTCCACTGGGTGGCCGCCGGCCCGACCGGTCCGATCTTGAGCATGCCCTTCGCTCCGACCTAGGCAGGGACGATGTGCTGCCCTACCCGACGGACGAGCAGTCCGCCGGGATGTTGCAGCTGCTCATGGTGGGCATCAATCCCAGCCCCTGGACCTCCGCCGTCAATGCGCCGTTTGCCCGGCCGGGAAACCGGTTTTGGCCCTCCTTGCACCTCGCTGGCCTAACCGGTCGGCTGGTGGATGCTTCCCGGGGCCTGGTCCCGGAAGATGAGCGGATGCTGGCCGAGCTGGGGTTGGGCATCACCAATCTGGTCGAGCGGCCCACCGCCCGGGCCGCCGAGCTCGCGGCCGCTGAACTGCGCGAGGGGGCATCTCGGCTCGTTGAACGGGTGCAGGTGCTGCGTCCCAGCGCCGTTGCCGTATTGGGCATCACGGCATTTCGGGCCGCGTTCGAACTGCCACGGGCCCAACTGGGCGAACAGGACGTCTCCGTCATTGACCGCTGGCCCACGAATGTTCCGCTTTGGGTGGTGCCCAACCCCAGCGGCCTGAATGCTCACGAAACAACGGCGAGCCTTGCCGAGAAGTGGCGCCAGGTGTTGGCGGCAAGCACCGCGCGGTCCGCGTCATCCCGGAGAGATGTGGTTGACCGATGAAGCGAGAAACTGATCGACAGGAGAGCTCTTAAAGTCCAGTGATCAGTGTGGCAGCGTTCTCCAAAGCTAGCGGAATAAGCGTGTAATAGGCCCATGTTCCGCGCTTTTCGCGTGCCAGCAGACCGGAATCAACAAGGATCTTCAAGTGGTGTGAGACAGTCGGCTGACCCAGCTGCAACGGCTCGGTCAGATCGCAAACACACGTGCCATCCGCCGGTCCGTTCTTCACGATCGAGAGCAGGCGCAACCGGTTAGGATCAGCCAAGGCTTTCAAGACCCGGACACGTTCCTGGGCAGCGACTTCACTCAACACCTCAACGGCAGGCGCAGCGCAGCACGCGGCCTCAGCGGCCGCCGCGCTCATGGATGTTGCGGTCATGCAAGCGCACTCCATCTAGATTGACAATCTTCGATGCAAACAATCATACTCGAACCGAAACTGAATATCGATGAATATCAATATTGCGTAAGGATGTGTTCGTGTCTTCACCGACCACGTCGCAGACTCAACAAGTCTCCGGCAAACTCTCTACCCTTGACCGCTTCCTGCCCGTCTGGATTCTGCTGGCCATGGGCCTGGGACTGGGGTTGGGCCGACTCATCCCTTCTTTCGGGCAAGCCGTGGATTCGGTGCAGGTCGCCGGAGTCTCCCTGCCCATCGCTTTAGGACTACTGGTGATGATGTACCCGGTCCTGGCCAAGGTGCGCTACAACGAAACCGGACACGTCCTGGCGGACAAGAAGCTGATGATCACCTCCCTGGTGATCAACTGGCTACTGGCCCCAGCCTTCATGTTCCTGCTGGCCTGGGTTTTCCTTCCCGACCTGCCTGAATACCGTACCGGGCTGATCATCGTCGGGTTGGCACGCTGCATCGCCATGGTGTTGGTCTGGAACGACCTGGCCTGCGGCGACCGGGAAGCGACCGCGGTGCTGGTGGCGGTCAACTCGGTGTTCCAGGTCTTCGCGTTCGGCCTGCTGGGCTGGTTCTACCTCCAGGTCCTGCCCGGCTGGCTGGGCCTGCCCACCACCAGCGCCGAATTCTCCGTCGGGGCCATCACCCTGTCGGTGCTCGTGTTCCTCGGGATCCCGCTGCTGGCCGGATTCCTCACCCGCACCTTCGGCGAGAAGGCCAGGGGACGCGACTGGTATGAGAACACTTTCCTGCCGAAGATCGGCCCCTGGGCACTCTACGGGCTGCTGTTCACCATCGTGCTGCTGTTCGCGCTGCAAGGGGACACCATCATCAGCAAACCCTGGGACGTGGCCCGCATGGCGCTGCCGCTGCTGGTGTACTTCGTGGTGGTGTTCGGCGCGGGGATGATCATCGGCCGCGCACTGAACCTCGGCTATGAACGCACCACTACCCTGGCCTTCACCGCAGCCGGCAACAACTTCGAGCTGGCCATCGCGGTGGCTATCGCGACCTTCGGAGCCACCAGCGGCCAAGCCCTGGCCGGTGTCGTCGGCCCGCTGATCGAAGTACCGATCCTCGTCGCCCTGGTCTATGTGGCGCTCTGGTCGCGCAAATTCTTCCCCACCGCATCTCTGCCGTTGAAGGGCTAAACCATGAACACCAAGCCCTACGTCTTGTTCGTCTGCGTTCACAACGCGGGCCGCTCGCAAATGGCCGCAGCCTTCCTCCAACACCTTGCCGAAGGTCAGGTTGAGGTCCGCTCCGCCGGGTCCATGCCGACCGATCGGGTGAACCCCGCAGCGGTGGAAGCGATGCGTGAAGAAGGCATCGATATGTCCACTGAAATCCCGAAGATCCTGACCACCGAAGCGGTGCAAGCCTCGGATGTGGTGATCACCATGGGCTGCGGCGACACCTGCCCCATCTTCTCGGGCAAACGTTACGAGGACTGGAAACTCGATGACCCCGCCGGTCAAGGCGTGGAGGCGGTACGGCCAATCCGCGATGAGATCCGCACCCGCGTTGAAACCCTCATCGGTGAACTACTTCCCCTGCGTTAGGAACAATCCCTCATGATCACTGATCATCCCGTCCTGGTTATCGGTGCTGGCCCTCTCGGGTTGGCCACCGCCGCGCACCTGCGCGAACGCGATCAGCATGTCCTCGTCCTGGAATCCGGTGAGCATGCCGGAGCTGCCATGAGCCAGTGGGCACACATCAAGCTGTTCTCCCCATGGAAATACAACGTCGATGCAGCAGCACGCCGACTGCTAGAAACCCCCACCAATAGCCACCCCGGTGACTGGGCGATGCCCCGCGAAACCTCGTTGCCCACCGGCGGAGAATTAGTGGAAAACTACCTCAAACCACTGGCTGCCCATCCCGAGCTCGCCCCGGCAATCCGTTATCAGCATCGCGTCACAGGGGTCTCCCGCCTCACCGAAACCGGGCTCGGACTGGATAGGAGCCGTACGAACGGACGCGAGCAAGCATTGTTCCTGGTCCGCGCCCAGACCCCAGAAGGTGTCCAGGACTTCACCGCCAGAGCCGTCATTGACGCCTCCGGCACCTGGAATACTTCCAACCCAGTAGGACGCGCAGGACTCAGCGCCCCAGGAGAAGCGGAAGCTCATGCTCAGGGCCACATCACTTCACCGCTGCCTGATCCGCTGGGCGCTGACCGGCAACTGCTGGCAGGAAAAACCATCCTGGTGCTCGGGGCAGGTCACTCGGCCGCGAACACCCTCATCTCCCTGGGACGGCTCAAGCGAGAACAGGAGGACACCCAGATCCTGTGGGGTCTGCGCGGGATCGCGAACCCGACCAAGCTCTACGGCGGCGGCGCAGCCGATCAGCTGCCCGCTCGCGGGCAGCTCGGTACGAGCGTGCGCCGCTTGGTAGACACCGAACAAGTCACTCTCCTGGAAAACACGGCCATCACCGGCCTGACTCCGGGCGAGCGACTGCACGTGCAGCTCGCTGACGGACGAGAACTGAACGTGGACTACCTTGTCCCTGCCACCGGTTTCCGACCCGATCTGAACATCCTTTCTGAGCTGCGCCTGGAACTTGACCCGGCGGTGGAGGCTCCTCGGCAGCTTGGTCCGCTCATCGACCCCGAATTCCATAGCTGCGGCACGGTCAGCGCCCACGGCGAACAGGTGCTGGCACACCCTGAACCGAACTTCTATATCGTCGGCATGAAAAGCTACGGACGTGCGTCCACGTTCCTTATGGCCACCGGCTACGAACAGGTCCGATCCATCAGCGCACACCTCGCCGGGGATACCACCGCTGCTACCACCGTCGAGCTGAATCTGCCTGAGACTGGCGTCTGCTCCACCGACCTCGGCGGTTCCTACGATGCTGCGTCCATCGACGCGACAAGCTGTGAGACTGCTGAGTCTGGACGGACTGGTTGTTTGCGCTGATCCGTAACCGGCGACTCTCGGGTTCCCTACCGGAACACTGCACGATTTCACCGAGCCGCGATCCACGAAATGTCGCGTGAGGGTAGCCCCGTTGAATGCCTCGGACCATGGCTACCCACGGTGAGCCCGAACGACGAACACGTGTTAGTTGAAGATTCCATGTTGGTGATCTTGGCCATGGTGGATCGATGGAGATTTATGAAAGTGATACCAGTGGGTGTTGGTGGCTCTCCAGCTTGGGGTTCCTGAACATACTTGATGTGGCTCGGCTTCCATACGGGGTACGCACGTAGCTACAGGTCATCACCGCCAAACCGCCGTTGACCGCCCGGACTTGTTGCTCAGATCGGCCAGCCGGCCGGGGTGCGACTGGCAGAACCCTGCGGCTTGTCCGTCCACCCTTGCCCGGCAGCTTCCGAGGCGTTAGATTGATCAGCATTCGACGACGCCGTCTGGAGGCACTTTCCGTGGGGCATCAGTTACATTTCACAGTCGACGGCCAGGAGCACACATTGCCCCTGGACCCCCGAACCACCCTGCTCGACGCACTGCGCGACCGGCTGGGGGTGATGTCTGCGAAGAAAGGGTGCGACCACGGTCAGTGCGGCGCGTGCACGGTCCTGGTCAACGGGCGGCGGCTGAACTCATGCCTGGCGCTGGCGCTCTCCTACGACGGAGCCGAGATCACCACCGCCGACGGCCTGACCGAGGCAGGTGAGCTCTCCGGACTGCACCGGGCGTTCCTGGAACAGGACGCCTTCCAGTGCGGCTACTGCACTCCCGGACAGGTGTGTTCGGCCGCCGGGGTCATTCAGGAGGCCGCCGACCAGGCGCCCAGTGTGGTCACCGAGGACCTGCAGGCACCGGTGGAACTTACCGACGCGGAAATCCGCGAGCGGATGAGTGGGAACCTGTGCCGGTGCGGGGCCTACATCAACATCATGGCCGCGGTTCGCCAGGCTGCCGAGGATCCGCGATGAAACCCTTCGAGTATCAGCGCGTGAGCGACCCCAACGAAGCCGTGGCGGCCTTGGCCGGGAATCCCAAGGCGAAGTTCCTGGCCGGCGGCACCAACCTGGTTGACCACCTCAAGCTGGGAATCACCACCCCCGAACTGCTGGTGGACATCAGCCGCCTGGACCTGACCGAGGTGGAAGAACTGGAGAACCAGGGCCTGCGGCTGGGCGCCATGGTGCGCAACAGCGACGCGGCCGCCCACCCGCTGATCCGCCGGAACTACCCCGTACTCTCCCGGGCGCTGCTCTCCGGTGCCTCGGGACAGCTGCGCAACGCCGCCACCACCGGCGGGAATCTGCTGCAGCGCACCCGCTGCGTGTACTTCCAGGACCTATCCACTGCGTGTAACAAGCGGGAGCCGGGTAGCGGCTGCTCTGCCCTGGACGGGTATACCCGCTATCACGCGATCCTCGGTGCCTCACCACACTGCATTGCCACCCACCCCTCGGATATGGCGGTCGCCCTGACCGCCCTGAATGCCACCGTGGTGGTGTGGGGGCCGGACGGGGAACGGCGCATCCCGATCAGCAAGCTGTACCGCCTGCCCGAAGATCATCCCGAACGTGACACCGTGCTGGAGCACGGGGAGCTGATTACCGCGGTGGAACTGCCGCCGCCCTCCGGTGCACGCTCCACCTACCGAAAGATCCGCGACCGCGCCTCATATGCCTTCGCCCTGGTATCGGTGGCCGCTCTGGTTGACGTCGATGACTCCGGGTCGACCCCGCTGATCCGCGACGTGGCCATTGCCCTGGGCGGGGTGGCGCACAAGCCATGGCGTGCCGAACGCGCCGAGGCGATCCTGCGCGGCAGCGAACCGAGCCTGGAGGCTTTTCGGCGGGCGGCGGACGCCGAACTTCAAGGCGCCGAACCGGTAGCGGGCAACGCCTTCAAGGTCCAGATGGCCCGTGGGGCCATCACCACGGTGCTCGCAGAACTGACGGATGTACAGGAGGCCGACCATGAGTGATCCGCTGAAGGTTTCCTCAATCGGGACCCAACCGGTGCGTTTGGACGGCCCGGACAAGGTGCGCGGCCGCGCCCCCTACGCCTACGAGCATGAAGTCGAAGACCCCCTGTTCCTCTACCCGGTCCAGGCCGAAATCGCCCGTGGGAAGGTGGTGAACCTGTCCACTGCGGCGGCCGAGGCGGCCGAGGGCGTGGTGCACGTACTCACCGCCCTGAACGCTCCGGCCCTCAAGGACACGGAAGACGGTGAACTGGCGATCCTGCAGTCCCCCGAGGTCCGTTTCCGGGGGCAGTACCTGGGCGCGGTCATCGCCACCACCCCCGAGCAGGCCCGCAGCGCCGCGGACCTTATCGAAGTCGGCTATGAACGCGAAGACCACGACGTCCAACTGCGCAAGGACCATCCCGGGGCGCAGAAGCCGCAGTCCGGCGGGGGTGATGTCACCGAGGGCGACTTCGATGCCGCCTTCGCCAAGGCCGAGGTGAGCATAGACGCCTGGTACAGCACGCCAATGGAACACAACAACCCGATGGAGCCGCACACCACGGTGGCCAAATGGGACGGCAGCGCGCTGACGCTGTGGACCTCAACCCAGGGCGTACACCCCGCCCGGACGGCGATTGCCCCGGTGCTGGGACTGGACCCGGAACAGATCCGCATCATCTCCCCGCACGTGGGTGGCGGATTCGGGTCCAAGGGCGTGCCGCACGCGGACATGATGCTCACCGCGCAGGCCGCCCGCGCACTGCCCGGACGCACCGTGAAGTATGCGGTCTCCCGGCAGCAGATGTTCTCCATCACCGGATACCGTGCCCCAACCCTGCAGCACATCCGGTTGGGTGCCGGGGCCGACGGGCAAATCACCGCCTTTGGTTTTGATGCCTTGTCAATGTCCTCCCACACCAAGGAATTCCCGGAGGAGGCGTCCAAACCGGCCCGCATGATGTACGCCGGGGAGCATCGCCGGCTGACCCAGCGTGTGGTCCCCCTGGACGTGCCGGTCCCGTCCTGGATGCGCGCCCCCGGGGAGGCTCCGGGCATGGTGGGCCTGGAGATTGCCATGGACGAGCTGGCCGTGGCCTGCGGCATCGATCCCATTGAGCTTCGGGTGCGCAATGACCCACAGACCGACCCGGACACCGGGTTGCCGTTCAACCAGCGCCGGCTCGTGGACTGTCTGCGCGAAGGTGCCAGGCGCTTTGGCTGGGCCGCGCGCAGCGCACAGCCGGGCACCCGGCGGGAGAACGGGTGGCTGATCGGGTTGGGCGTGGCTTCCTCCACCTACCCGGCCAGCCGACAGCCCGGATCCGTCGCCCGGATCCGGCGTGTACAGGACGGCTACCAGGTGACCATCGGCGCCGCGGACCTGGGCACCGGTACCTGGACCGCTCTCACACAGGTCGCCGCCGACGCCCTGCAGGTTCCACTGGAGCAGATTCAGCTGCAGATCGGTGACACCAGCCTGCCCAACGCCACGGTGGCCGGCGGTTCCACCGGCCTGGCCAGTTGGAGCGCCGCGGTCCTCGCCGGGGCCGAGGCGCTGCGCACCGAGCACGGCCGCGACCCGGCGGTCGGGGCCGAGGCCCAGGGCGAGGCCAAGAAGAACCCGGCAGCCGAAAAATGGGCGATGCACTCCTTCGGCGCCCAGTTCGCCCAGGTGCGAATCCAAGAATCCACCGGTGAAATCCGGATGGACCGGATGCTCGGTGTCTTCTCGGCCGGGCGGATCGTGAACCCGCGCACCGCCCGATCCCAGTTCATCGGTGGGATGACCATGGGTCTGGGCATGGCGCTGCATGAAAAGAGTGAACTGGATCCGCGGTTTGGACACGTGGTGAACCACGACCTGGCCGAGTACCACGTCCCGGTCAACGCGGACGTACCCGAAATCGAGGTGTCCTGGCTGGATGAGGAGGATCCACTGGCCGGCCCCGTCGGTGCCCGCGGCATTGGCGAGATCGGCATAGTGGGCGCGGCCGCCGCCATCGCGAACGCGGCCTACAACGCCACCGGGGTGCGGGTCAGGGAGCTTCCGTTGTTTGGCGATGCGTTCCTCCCGCGATGAGCCGCGCCGTGGGCCCGGCCTGACTCCGGTACCGCCCGGCCCGGTGGGGCTCGTGCTGGCCGCCGGGGCAGGCCGTCGCCTGGGCCGGGGGCCGAAGGCCCTGCTGCAGATCGACGGGGTTCCGCTGGTGGCCGCACTGGCCGGAACCCTGCTCGCCGGGGGTTGTTCCGAGATCGTGGTGGTCACCGGCGCCGGAGCCGAGGACGTCGCGAAGGCCCTGGCCGGCGAGGCCCGGGTGCGCACGGTCCACAATCCCCGCTGGAGGCAGGGCATGGGCACCTCCCTGCGCTGCGGGCTGCAGGCCATCGGATCTCACCGGAATGTCATGGTGACCCCCGTGGACCGTCCGGGTATCACTACCGCGGAAGTCGGCCGGATCATCGCCGCCCACCGGCTCGGGCGGATCACTGCGGCGGCCCACCAGGATCCGGACGGGCGGCTGCGCCGCGGCCACCCGGTTCTTTTCGACGCGTCCTGGTGCCCTGCAGCGAGCGCCGCGGCCCACGCCGACGTGGGAGCCCGCAAACTGCTCAGCCAGCGCGGTGACGTGGTCGACCTCATTGACTGTTCGGACCTGGAGGACGGTGCAGACCTGGACGTCCCGGCGGATCTTGCGCGGTGGGTCGGATCCCCGGGCGCGGCTTCAACCCCCGGGATTACTGGGGTGTAGCGGCTGGGTTCCGTGGCTCAGCGGAAGGATCTGCGCTTGCCCGCCTTGAACGGCCAGGATCTCGGCCAGGATCGAGACGGCCACCTCGGCGGGGGTCTGTGCGCCCAATCCCAGTCCTATTGGGGAATGCAAGCGCTCCAGTGCCTGGTCATCCACGCCCGCCTGCCGCAGGGCGCAGCGCCGGTCGCGGTCACTGCGTCGTGAGCCCATCGCCCCGACGTAGCCGACCCCCAGCCCCAACGCGAACTGCAACGCCGGAATGTCGATTTTTGGATCATGGGTGAGAATGCAGATCATGCTGCGTGCTTCCAAGTCCCCGGCGTCGGCGGCCCGAGCCAGAAAATGGTGCGGCCAGGCCTGCGCCACCTCGGCGCCGGGAAAAGCCGCGGGATCGGCGAACGCGGAGCGCGGATCACACACGGTGATCCGGTAGCCCAGCGGCCGGGCGGCCTCCACCAGCGCCTGCCCGAAGGCGTTCGCCCCGACAACCACCAGATGTGCCGGAGTTACCCGGCTTTCAACGAACAGCTCGAGCTGTACCCGGTTATCCCCCGGGACGGCGATCCGCACGGTTCCCGTCCGCTCATTACGGATCATGGCCGCCGTCTGACTGACAGCCGCAGGCAATGCCGCGGGTGGAATCAGTGGTTCCAAAGCGGCCAGCAGCTCGTTCTCGTCGTTGGCCCGAACTTCAACGGCGTGGCTGGCGTGTTCCCTGTCTGCGGAGGGAAGCGGCATGATCACCGCCACCGGGTCGGCCTGGCTGGCCGACCGGGCCAGGCCCCACCCCCCGGCGCGGAAGGGCTGCACCAGGACCTCGATGGCCCCGCCGCACATCAGGCCAACCGCGAAGGCGTCCTCATCGCTGTACCCGAAGGTGTGTACGGCCGGCTCACCGCTGGCCAAGGCGTCTTGGCAGGCCTCGAACACGGCGCCCTCGACGCACCCTCCGCTCAGGGAACCCCGGACTGCTCCCGTCGAGTCGACGAGCATGGAGGTTCCGATGGGCCGAGGGGCGGAGCCCTGGACCGCGACAATGGTCGCGACCGCGACATCCCGCGGATTGTCTAGGTCGAAGAGCCGCTGCTGTGCGGCAAACAGAATGTCCAGCACAGTGCACAGCCTATCCTGGCTTCAGCGCAGGCATAGCCGCTCGCAGCTTTCTTCAAGAGAGCGATAACCGGAAGGCCCAGCGTCCCGCCGGAGACAGTGCCGTTCCGTCCAACGACCAAGAAAGACCGACGGTGAGGTTCAGGCTTGGTGCTGGCCAGGCTCAGGGTGGGGATGCGGCAGGCCGGCAATGGGCACTTCGATTACCGCCTGCACGGGCAGATGATCAGACCCCCATCCCCCGCCGTGTTGCCTTCCGTTGATGCCTGCGCAGTGGACCAGAAGATCTGGGGACACCAAGATCCAATCAACCCGGGGACGCCGGGATGTCGGTGCACGGTAGGCGGCGAACGTTCCCCACTGTGTAGCCACCCGTCGTGGTGCGGCGTCCAGCGCATCGAGGAGCGTATTTTCGGAGAGCAACTGGGCCAACGGCGCCGACCCAGGACGTGCATTGAGGTCACCGGTGACAACCGTCGGGTGCTCGCTGCCCCTCACCAGCCGGGCGATCACCTGAGCGGAGCGGAGCCGAGAATGCGCGGACAGATGATCGAAGTGTGTGTTGATCATCTGTAGGCGCTGGCCGGTTCCACGGTCCTGGAAAAGTGCCTCGATGAGTACCCGGGGAACAAGGTTTCCCCAGGACATCGAGCCGGGTTGGGCCGGGTGATTCGACAGGGCCTTTTGTTCCCAGGAAAGCAGCTCCATTCTTTGGGCATCGTAGATGATCGGGCCTTGTTCGTCTGCTCGTCGACGATCCCGCCCATGACCGATCGCTCGATAGGTCCCGCCCAAGGATTCGATGAGGAAATCCACTTGATCGGCAAGGGCCTCCTGCACCCCCAGTAGGGCAGGCTGCTCCGCTTCCAGCAGTGCGCGAAGTCGAGGCGCCCTCACCCTCCATTGATCGGCTTCGCGTTGGAAGAGGTACTGCATGCGGCGCCGAATGTTCCAGCTCATGACATGCAATGCCGGGGGCCTTCTCTTGCCCACCACTGCCGCCAAGGGCCCCGAGGAGCCACAGCCAAGGTTGGCATCGGAGACACCGGGGCCCATGGGGTTCCTGCTTTCCTCAGAAAACGCCTGTTCCAATGGTTGCAGAGACTTTATTCGTCGATTGTCCTCCAAAAGCCGGCTCGGCAAAAGGAGACGTTCGTGATGCCACGTCGATTCCTAGAGCTGTGCCCTGTCGGCTGCCCGCCACGGCAGGCGACCGATCAAGTCAGCCACGCTGGCATGATCTGCATGCCGGTGGGTTTGCGCGCACCGAATGATTAGGCTGAAGGCATGGCGACAGTATTACTCGTGCGGCACGGCCGCTCCACAGCCAACGCCACTGGGATGTTGGCCGGACGGATGGATGGCGTCACCTTGGACCAAACCGGACGGGATCAAGCGGCCCTGACCGGAGAACGGTTGGCAGCGGTCCCCCTTGCCGCAGTCGTGTCCAGTCCCCTCGAACGGTGCCGGCAGACCAGCCAGTTCATCCTTGATCGCCAACGCCAGGCACCGGATGCTCCCGTTGATCCCGACTTGACCGAGTGTGACTACGGCCAGTGGCAGGGCCGCCAACTCAGCGAGCTTGTGACCGAAAACCTGTGGTCGGTGGTGCAGTCGCAACCTTCCGCCGTGACGTTTCCGGATGGCGAGTCCCTAGCCGCGATGCAGTCGCGCTCGGTGGCCGCGATCCGTCGCCATGATGCGGCATTCGAGGCCGAGCATGGACCCAATGCCGTTTGGGCGGCAGTCAGTCATGGCGACATCATCAAGTCGGTGCTCGCCGACGCGCTGGGCATGCATCTGGACCTGTTCCAGCGCATCAACGTGGGCCCGGCATCGGTCTCCATTGTGCGGTACGGAGGGCCTCGCCCAAGCGTGTACGCGATCAATACCGAGGCTGGCGATTTGTCTTGGTTGGCCAAGGGAATCAGCGCCGGCGATGCTGCGGTGGGTGGCGGCTCGGGACACCAGACATCATCGACCAAATCGGCCTAGAATACACACATGTCTACACGTGTTCACGAGTTTTCTTGGCCAGATCGTGTTGTCGTTGGCGCCATCGGTTCGCCGGGGTCTCGTGCATTCTATCTGCAGGTGCGCGCCGGTAGGCAACTGGTGTCCGTGGCCTTGGAGAAACAGCAATCAGCTGCGCTCGCGGAAAAAATTGACGAGGTCCTTGACCAGTTGAGCACGGTTGCAGGCAATCGCTTCAGTGTGCCGTCGGGGACTCCCATCGAGCTTGTCGATAATGAGCCTCTAGAAGACGTCCAGGTGCAGTTCCGCCTCGGTGCCATTACTTTGGGCTGGGACCCCTCCACAGCCCAAGTTGTCATGGAGTTCCACCCACTGAGCGAGGACGAGAGCGCTGAAGAGGAAGAAATGTTGCTCGTACGCATACCGGTTGGAACGGCCCGTGCCTTCGCAAAACGCACCCGCGAGATCGTGGCGGCCGGCCGGCCGATGTGCCCTCGCTGTGGTTACCCGATGGATCCCGAGGGGCACATCTGCGCTCCTGAAGATCTCTGATGCCTACACCGGACTTGGTGAAAGCCGAGCTGCGTCTCACCGGCCGCATCACGAGCGCATCGAACGCCACGTTCCTGGGCAGCATCGGCAAGACGCAGGTCGTCTATAAACCCATCGCAGGAGAAAAGCCGCTGTGGGATTTTCCTGAAGGGTCGCTGGCCCACAGGGAGGTTGCCTCCTACCTGATTTCACAAACTCTCGGGTGGGACGTCGTGCCGCACACCTGGCTGCGCGATGGGCCGCTGGGCGAGGGGATGGTGCAGCTGTGGAAAGAACCCGATCCCGAGCAGAGCCCCGTAGACCTACTGCCGGAGCATCAAGTATCGCAGAACGGCTGGAAGCACGTTCTCAAGGGCCAGGATGAGAGCGGACAGATCATCGTGCTCATCCACGAGGACACCCCCGAGCTAAGACGCATGGCGGTATTCGACGCCATCGTCAACAATGCCGACCGCAAGGGCAACCACATTCTGGCCATGCCCCATGGACACCGGTACGGTGTGGATCACGGACTCACCTTTCACCATGAACACAAGCTGCGCACGGTCCTGTGGGGTTGGTGGGGTGAATCCCTGAGCGCTGAAGAGGTGGCGGGGATCAAGCGAGTGAACCAGGCGCTTTCCGGCGAACTCGGCCAAAGGCTGGAGGGACTGTTGAGCGCCGAGGAGATCGCCGCGTTGGCGAGGCGATGCCTGCAGATCAGCATGGCAGGACAGTTTCCAGCCCCACGCGGCCAGATGCCGGCAGTGCCCTGGCCGCTGTTCTGAGGCCACGCGTCACGCCGAACAGCTTCAAACGCGCCCCGCCCCAATCACCGGCATCAGCCGGGCGGGAAAGCGCTCGAACACTGTCGCGCCCAAGGGTGTTATCCCAGGACCCAGGTCCGTCAATCGTGGAACGAGGCCGGCGCCTGAGATCACCGCTCTGCCCGGGGCAGGTTGGTTACCCCGCGCGGAGTCATTCCCCGGTTCAGTCCTGGAGCACGTAGCGCAGTGTTTCCACTACCTGGTCGGTGGTCTTGCACCAGCCCTGGGCCTCGGCGTCAACTTCCTTGAGCGGGTGGACGATATCCTCATCGTGCAGGGTCACGTAAGGCTTGCCCAACGCCGCACAGTAACCGGCATCGAAGGCTGCGTTCCACTGCTTGTACTTGTCGCCGAATCGAACGACGACGAAGTCCGCCTTTTCAATCAGGGTGCGGGTACGAATAGCGTTGATCTTGGAGGACTGGTGATCACGCCAGAACTGGCTGGAGGTCTCCCCCAGATAGTCGCCGGCGGCATCGCTGGCCGGGTGGTCGGTCACCGGTGCGGTGAAGACGACGTCCAAGCCGGCTGCTTCGGCACCGCGCTGGATCTCCTCGCGCCAGTCAGTGTGGATCTCTCCGGAAAGATAGACGTTGAAACTCATTATTCAAGGCTCCTAGATTCGAGATAAACGGACGTGGGCTGATCCACTGGATCAACCACCCATCCTAGTGAGTTGCGCCACCGGTATCATGAGACGCACGTCATCATCTGTCATCGGAGCGCTTTCATCTGCAATATCGCTGCAGATCGGCGAAAACTCCGGAGCCCGGCCCAAAGCCATCGACGACTGGCTATACGCGTCGTCATGAACTAACCGTGGCCGTGAATGCGATCGAATTACTTCCGGGCCTTAACGTAGCAACGACTACGCCCGGACTCTCTTTCTTAACGGCAGCAGCGTGTTCAGCGTGCCGAGGAACCGCGTACCCTCACCTCTTAGGCTCTTCTTTATGGGAGAGAGGAAGCCGAATTTCTCATAGCAGGGCCTCGTACACGCGTACCAATCGTCTGCGTGTGATGGCCCCAAGATCTTCACGGCAAGCAAGTGAACCGCCCGGCCGTCCCGCCGCGCAAAGAGCTATCTCCCACTGATCCCGGCGAGCGTCGAATCAGTTTGAGGACCGTAACTTCGCTATGTGCCCTCGTGTAAAGTCACTGGGTCAGTAGTGGTAGCGGGCCTGAAGAATCACGAGGTCCTCATCCTCCACCAGGTAGACGAGCCGGTGCTCATCGGTGATGCGCCGTGACCACGAGCCCTGCGCTCCGTACTTTAGCTGCTCGGGCTTGCCGATCCCGGAGAACGGTTCGCGCAAACAGGCATCGATGAGAGTGTTGATGCGCTTCAGGATCTTCCGGTCGGCAGTCTGCCAGTGCTTGTAGTCCTCCCAAGCTGACTCGTCCCAGACTAGACGCACTCAGGATTCCTCGTCGGCGCGATCCAGGTCGTGAACCTCGTGCTTTCCGGCGCGGGCACGTTCGTAGGCATCGAGCAGCCGGCGGGCGTTGGCCGGCGAGCGGAACAGGTAGGCGGTTTCCTGCCACGCAGCATATTCGTCGGCCGACATCAGAACAGCGTTGCCCTTACGGGAAACGATCTCAACGGCATCACGGTCCTCATTTACGCGCTCAATGAGAGGGAACAAGGTCTTGCGCGCCTCGCTTGCGCTGATGGACATGATGGCATCCTCCCCATTTGGACCAGTGGTACTTATTTATGGTACCACTCACCTTTGTCGAGTCACCTCGGGCACGGAGATCGGCGACAACTGTGCTCACCGTACTCGCCGGGCAGACTCAAGTAGACTCGCACTGCTCAAAAGTTGCTTACTTCTTGTTTCCAGACGCTAGACGTTGAACCGAAACTCCACGACGTCGCCGTCCTTCATGATGTAGTCCTTGCCTTCAATGCGCGCCTTGCCTGCGGCCTTGGCGTTGGCAACGGAGCCGACCTCGACCAGGTCATCAAAGCTGACCACTTCGGCCTTGATGAAGCCGCGCTGGAAATCGGTGTGGATCACCCCGGCGGCCTCCGGTGCGGTGGCCCCCTTGGGAATGGTCCAGGCACGGGTTTCCTTCGGGCCGGCAGTCAGATAGGTCTGCAGCCCCAGGGTATCGAAGCCAACCCGGGCCAGCTTGTCCAGCCCGGATTCCTCGATGCCCGCGTCTTCGAGCATCTCCACGGCCTCGTCTTCCTCCAGCTCGGCCAGCTCGGCCTCGAACTGGGCGTCCAGGAAGATCGCCTCGGCCGGGGCCACCAGCTCGGAGAGCTTGGCCTGCATCTCGGTGTCGGCCAAGCCCGCCTCATCGGTGTTGAACACGTAGATGAACGGCTTGGTGGTCATCAGCTGCAGCGACGCGATTTCCTCCAGGTCGACTCCGGCCGCGGCGCCGGCGGCGTAGAGCGTCTTGCCCTCTTCGAGCACCTTCTGCGCGGCGAGCACGTTGTCCATGAAGGACTTGTCGATCTTCTTGCCGCGCAGTTCCTTCTCCAGGCGGGGCAGCTGGTTCTCAATGGTCTGCAGGTCGGCCAGGATCAGCTCGGTGGCGATGGTCTCGATGTCCGACTCCGGGTCCACTTTGCCGTTGACGTGGATGACGTCGTCGTTCACGAACGCGCGGGTGACCTGGCAGATGGCGTCGGCCTCGCGGATGTTGGCCAGGAACTTGTTACCCAGCCCTTCACCCTCGCTGGCGCCCTTGACGATGCCGGCGATGTCCACGAAGGACACGGTCGCGGGCAGGATGCGCTCGGAGCCGAAGATCTTGGCCAGCACCTTCAGCCGCTCATCGGGCAGCGGGACCACACCGACGTTGGGTTCGATGGTCGCGAAGGGGTAGTTGGCCGCCAGCACCTGGGCACGGGTCAGCGCGTTGAACATGGTGGACTTGCCGACGTTGGGCAGTCCGACGATTCCGATAGTAAGAGCCACGGGAGACGATTCTACCTTTTGCTAGGGGTGAGAGGTGAACTGGGTGCGCCGCGCACCTTTTGATGCGTGGCGGAGCCGGGCGGGCAGTGCGCGCTTAACGCGAGGTGGTGGGGGTGCCGCGTCCGCCCAGGGCGCGGGAGTCATCCCCAGCTTCCTTGAGCTTGCCGCGGATTTCCTTGGGCAGCGAGAAGACGATGTCCTCCTCGGCCAAGGTGATTTCTTCCACGTCCCCAAAACCGTATTCGGCCAGCAACTCCAGCACTTCCTGCACCAGCACGTCGGGCACGGAGGCCCCGGAGGTCACACCCACGGTGGAGACTCCCTCGAACCAGGACTCATCTACTTCGTGGGCGAAGTCCACCCGGTAGGCGGCCTTGGCGCCGTAGTCAAGGGACACCTCGACCAGGCGCACCGAGTTGGATGAGTTTGAGGAGCCCACCACGATCACCAGATCTGATTTGGGGGCAATTGTCTTGATGGCCACTTGTCGGTTGGTGGTGGCGTAGCAGATGTCGTCACTGGGCGGGTCCTGCAGGTTCGGGAAACGCTCCCGCAGCCGGCGCACGGTCTCCATGGTCTCGTCCACGCTCAGGGTGGTCTGCGAGAGCCAGATCAGCTTGTCCGGGTTCTTCACCTGGACGGTGTCGGCCTCTTCGGGGTTGTTCACGATGGTGGTGGCGTGCGGCGCCTCACCGTAGGTGCCCTCCACCTCCTCGTGGCCCTCGTGGCCGATGAGCAGGATTTCATAGTCATTCTTGGCAAAGCGCACCGCTTCGCGGTGCACCTTGGTCACCAGCGGGCAGGTGGCGTCGATGGTCTGCAGACCACGGTCCTCGGCGGAGCGCACCACGGCCGGGGAGACGCCGTGGGCGGAGAAGACCACCAGGGCGCCCTCGGGCACCTCATCGGTTTCCTCCACGAAAATCGCCCCGCGCGCCTCCAGCTCGGAGACCACGTGCAGGTTGTGCACGATCTGCTTGCGCACGTACACCGGCGGGCCGTAGTGCTCCAGCGCCTTTTCCACCGCCACCACGGCACGGTCCACCCCGGCGCAGTAGCCGCGCGGGGCAGCCAACAGCACCTTGCGCTGGTTCACATTCGGCGAAGCGTCGGCGATCTCCTGAGGTGAACGTCGGGTCCGCGGGATGCGGGGCATCGGCAGGGAAACCGGAATGGAAGTGGAAGTAGCCATGGCACTAGTCTACGAAGTGGACGCAAGTAAGCCCATGCTCATATGATGCGCACCACCGCCACGGGCCTGTGAGGTTGGCCTCTGCCAGGCAAGACCAGGGCGCCGTGCGGCAGGGAATTGTCGGTGCGGTGGTGTAGCGTCACAGGTGCGAACGGGGCCGGTCCAGGCCTTATTCGCCCCGGACCCAGGTGAGGAGAAGCGCGAATGGAATCCCGTGCCCCGGACACGATGCCGCTCACGGCCCGTGAAACCAGCCCGGAGAACCCGTGGCCGCTGCGCGTGCTCTCCGAGAAGCTGAAGGCCCATATTGAGAACTCCCCCATCTCCTGGGTGGAGGGCCAGCTGCTGGAGGCCAATATCCGCAACGGGCACGCCTACCTGACGCTGCGCGACGTGGATGCGGACTACTCCTTCTCGGTGACCGTGTGGGCCTCGGTGATGCGCGGGCTGGCCACCAAGCCGGAGGTGGGCTCCCGCGTGGTGGCCCGGGTGAAGCCGAATCTCTACACCAAGACCGGACGGTTGTCGCTGAACGCCACCGACCTGCGCCCGGTGGGACTCGGCGAGCTGCTGGCCCGGCTGGAGCGCCTGCGCCAGGCGCTCGGCGCGGAGGGGCTGTTTGCGCTGGAGCACAAGAAGCCGCTGCCGGTGCTGCCACGCACCATCGGGCTGATCACCGGGCGCGATTCGGATGCGGAGAAGGACGTGGTGCGCAACGCGACGCTGCGCTGGCCGGCGGCGCGCTTTAGGATCATCAACACCGCCGTGCAGGGCCGCGACGCCGCTTCCCAGGTGATGGCGGCGTTGGCCCAGCTGGATGCGGACCCGCAAATCGATGTCATTGTCATTGCCCGCGGCGGTGGCGCGCTGGAGGACCTGCTGCCGTTTTCCAGTGAGGAGCTGGTGCGCGCGGTGTTCGCCGCAACCACCCCGGTGGTCTCCGCCATCGGGCACGAGGCGGACCGCCCGATCCTGGATGACGTGGCCGACCTTCGGGCCTCCACCCCCACGGACGCGGCCAAGCGCATCGTGCCGGATCTGCAGGAGGAGTTTGCCGGGCTGGCCCAGGCCCGGGACCGGCTGGACAGGGCCATCAACCACCAGCTGCAGCGTGAGGCCCAGCTGCTTGAATCGCTGCGTGCCCGCCCGGTCATGGCGTTCCCCGAAACCATGATCACCACCCGCCGCGAGGACCTCTCCCGCTGGCGGGAGCGGTCCACTCAGCTGCTGGGCCATCGGGTGGACCGGGCACGGGACGAGATCCGCCACCTGGCCACCCAGGTGCGGGCGCTCTCACCCCAGCAAACCCTGGACCGCGGCTACGCGGTCGCCCAGGACGCGTCCGGAGCCATCATTCGTGATGCCGCGGTCCTGGAGGCGGGGGCGGCGGTGCGGGTGCGCGTCGCGGCCGGCCGGTTCGACGCCCAGGTGCGCGATGTCCACCCGGAACCTCGTGAGGCGTAGTCCCGCCTGGCGCCGCCCCATGTGAAACTTCCCAGACGCCCGTGAATGACAAGGATATGAAAATGACCCAGCAGCTCCCCGAAGACATCGTCCAGCTCAGCTACGAACAGGCCCGCGAGGAACTGGTCTCGGTGGTCAACCAATTGGAGACCGGCGGCGCCAGCCTGGAGCAGTCCCTGAAGCTGTGGGAGCGCGGTGAGGCGCTGGCCCTGCACTGCGAGAACTGGCTCAACGGCGTTTCCCAGCGCCTGGAGCAGGCGCGGCGGCGGGTTGAGGACATGGAGGACGAGGACTAGGTTCCCCACCCACCAACCTGCGCGCTGCTTCGAGGCACACCACCACCCCGCTGCCCGGCCGGGCAGAGCCAGCCTGGGGGGCGCGGATCCGCACTCCGGCGGCAGCCTGCTGGCTAGTGCGCCGCTTCCAGCCGCGCCCGCTGTGCGGCGACATCGTAGGTGGCCTGCGGCCACTGCGGGTTGATCTCCCCCAGCACCTGCTGCAGCAGTTTGGCCACGCACCACCGGGCGGCCCACTTGTGGTCGGCCGGAACCACGTACCAGGGAGCCACCTTGGTGTTGGTCCGGCTGATCGCGATCTCGTAGGCGCTCTGGTATTCGTCCCACAGCAGGCGGTCATCCACGTCCCCGGTGGCGAACTTCCAGTGCTTGGTTGGGTCATCCAGGCGGGCCATCAGCCGCTGGTACTGCTCCTCCCGGCTCAGGTGCAGGAACACCTTCAGCACCCGGGTGCCCTGGTTCACCAGGCGCTGTTCAAAGTCATTGATCCGCCCGTAGCGGGATTCGACTTCCTCGGCGGTGCTCAGCTTCCGCACCCGGTGAACCAGCACATCCTCATAGTGGGAACGGTCGAAGACACCGATCATTCCGGCCTGCGGTACCTGGCGTTCAATGCGCCACAGGAAGTCGTGGGCCTGTTCCTCCGGGGTCGGGGCCTTGAAGGAGTGGTGGGAGACGCCCTGCGGGTCCACCAGTCCCAGCACATGGCGGACGATGCCGCCCTTGCCGGAGGTGTCCATCCCCTGCAGGATCAGCAGCACCGAATCCTTTGAGCCGCCGGCGATGGCCGAGGCGAACAGTTTTTCCTGATCATCGGAGAGCTGCTCGCCCAGGTGCTCCAGGGCCTTCTTCCCCTCGGCCTTGGATTGTGGTGCCTGCACCGGCCACCAGCGCGGCAGGCCGGTCTGGCGCTCGGCCAGGCGCGGTTCGCCGCCAACCCGCATCCCCAGGATCAGGTCACTGTTTTCGACGTTGCCGTTCATGGTTGCACCACTTCCAGGTAGTTGGTCAGGCGTGGGAACGCCAGTCTGCCAAGAATTCCCCGATGCGCCCCACCGCGTCCTGCAGGTCGCGGACCGAGGGCAGGGTAACGAGCCGGAAATGGTCCGGGCGCACCCAGTTGAAGGCGGTCCCCTGGGTCACCAGGATTTTTTGGGCCTTGAGCAGTTCCAGGGCGAAGGTTTCGTCGTTGTGGATCGGATACACCTGCGGATCCAGCTTCGGGAACATGTACAGGGCGCCCTTGGCCTTCTGCACCGAAACACCGGGGATCGCGGTCAGCAGGTCGTAGGCCGCATCGCGTTGTTCGCGCAGCCGGCCGCCGGGCAGGATCAGGTCATTGATCGACTGGTACCCGCCCAGTGCGGTCTGGATGGCGTGCTGGGCCGGAACATTGGCGCACAGGCGCATGTTGGTCAGCAGGTTGATGCCCTCAATGTAGTCCCGCGCCTGCTGCTTCGGCCCGGAGATGGCCATCCACCCGGAGCGGAAACCGCACACCCGGTAGGCCTTGGAGAGCCCCGAGAAGGTCAAAACAAGTACGTCGTCGGCCAGGGAGGCCGTGTTCACGTGCACCGCCTCGTCGTAGAGGATCTTTTCGTAGATCTCATCCGAGAAGACGACCAGGTTGTGCCGGCGGGCCAGCTCCAGGATCGCCTCGAGCGTCTGCTTCGGGTACACCGCCCCGGTGGGGTTGTTCGGGTTGATGATCACGATGCCCTTGGTGCGGGCGGTGATCTTTGATTCCATGTCCTCGATGTCCGGCAGCCAGCCCTCGGACTCGTCATTGAGGTAGTGCACCGGGGTGCCCCCGGCCAGGGACACCGAGGCGGTCCACAGCGGATAGTCGGGGGCCGGGATCAGGATCTCGTCCCCGTTGTTCAGCAGCGCGTTCAGGCTCAGGGTGATCAGCTCGGACACCCCGTTGCCCAGGTACACGTCATCCACGCCAATGGTCTGGATGCCGCGGGTCTGGTAGTACTGGGACACCGCGGTGCGCGCCGAGAGGATGCCGCGGGAATCCGAGTAGCCCTGGGCGTTGGGCAGGTTGCGGATCATGTCCACCAGGATCGCGTCGGGGGCTTCAAAACCAAACGGGGCCGGGTTGCCGATGTTCAGCTTCAGGATGCGGTGCCCTTCGGCCTCCATCCGCTGGGCGTGCTCAAGCAGCGGTCCACGAATGTCGTACAGGACGTTGTGAAGCTTGGTGGACTGCTTAAATTCCGGCATGTTCCCTACTTTCTCACGCCGCAACGGTGCAAGTCTCGCGGCGCGTAATTCCATTTCAAACTTTGTTGGGCACCGGCCCGGGCGGCTACTGGGAGAGCCACTGCCAGCGTTCGGCGACGTCCTCGGCGCTGGCCGGCTCGGTGCCGTGGGCCATGCGCGACACGGCGGTGAGCGTATCCTCATCCAGCTTCGCGGTCACCTCGTTGATGGCGCGGGCCGCGCCCTCATCCACGTCCGCATCGCCCAGGGCGAGGACCGGTTCGCTGTCAAACAGCGCCTCGGTGCCGGCCACGGACACAAAGCCCTCGTCTGCGATCAGCGCGTCGGCCTGGGAAAGCACCACACCGTCCACCTCGGCGTTGCGCAACATGCCAGGCAGGCGGTCCGCGGTGGTGGCCTCCACCTTGGCGGCGGAGCAGTTGGCCCCATCCAGCCCCTCACGCAGCAGGGTGGCCGAGGCCTGCGGGGCGGCGAGCTTCAGGGACGGGCACTTCTGGGCCAGCTCCTTGTAGTCCTCCACGTCCTGCAGGGCCAGCTGCGCCCGGCTCATCACCAGCACCGAACCCAGGTCCCCGGGGCTGGCATCCAGTGCGCGGACGTTTTCGGGTAGCGCTCCGGCGATCATCTTGGCGCTTTGCTCACGGCTGAGCACCGCGCTGTCGGTGTTCTTCGTATCCGGCCTGGCCGGGGCCACCTGGTGGGCGGCGGTGCCGGCGCTGGTGATCACCAGGTCGGCCTGCCCGGCCAGGACCTGAGCGGCCGGGTCCGCCACCGGGTCCAGCAGCGTGACCTGGTAGCCCTTCTGCTCCAGCTGGTCGGCGTAGATGGCCCCCAGCGCCCGGTAGGTGGGCTCGGAGTGGGTGGCCATGCGCAATTCGACCGCTTCGGTGGGCGGTGCGGGGTCTTGGGGGTTGCCGGTGCAGGCGCTGAGACCCAGGACCAGCACCGCGCCGGTGCAGAGGACCGGCAACACTTTGCGACGTTTCATACTTCCCTTAGCCTATGCCACGACCCGGTGTTTGGCCGGGTCACACGCTGTGTTCTAGTACAGGCGCAGCATCCTGTCGACGCGTTCAATGCGCGGCAGCTTGCTGATTTCCTCGCGGGTGAACCATTCGGCGCGGCTGGTGCTGCCGCCGACCTCGTGGCGCAGCGACCCGCCGCCGATGCTGGCCCGGTAGACAATCGCCACGGTCTGCATGGCGTGCGCGGTCTGCACGTAGCGTTTGGCGGCCGGGATCACCCCGGTGGAGGCATCGAGCAGGACCAGGTCCTTCACGTGGTAGCCGGTCTCCTCAAAGACCTCGCGCGCCGCGCCCTGCTCAAGGTCCTCCCCCAGTTCAATTCCCCCGCCGGGCAGTGACCAGCGCGGCATGAAGTGGCTGTCACGGTGACGCATGTCCCACAGGGTCAGCAGGAAACGGCCCTCCGATTCCACCAGGCAGTAGGCGGCCAGCCGGGTGTCGTAGAGCTCGCCGGTGAATTCTGATTGTCGCGTCATAGGTTCAAATATAGTGATCCGCCACCCTGGTTTTCCTCCGGCGCACCCGCAACGTTTAAGCACATTGGATCCTGCGGCCGGCAGTCGAGCCGGGCAGCTGGCGGCTGGCCGGTGGATTCCGGGGAAGCGGGAGTGTGATGAAATGTTGCTATGTCTTCGCACTCCGATTCACACCCGAACACCGAACTTGATGAGATTGACCGAATTATCATCGATGAGTTGGTCGGCAATGCGCGCATCTCCAACGCCACACTGGCCCAGCGGGCCGGCATCGCCCCGTCCACGGCGCTGCTGCGCACCCGTTCGCTGGTGGAGCGCGGCATCATCACCGGATACCACGCGGAGATTTCCCTCACCGCGGTCGGCCGCACCGTGCAGGCGCTGATTTCGGTGAAGTTGCGGGCCCATGACCGGGAGAAGATTGACCGCTTCCGTGAACGCATCCCGCAGCTTCCCGAGGTGCTGTCCATGTTCCACGTCTCCGGGGGCACCGACTACCTGCTGCACATTGCGGTGCGCTCCACCGAGGAATTGCGGGACTGGGTGCTGGATAACCTGGCCACGGACGAGTCGGTGGGCCACACGGAAACCACGCTGGTCTTTGGCCACCACAAGGGCAGCGGTGGGCCGCTGCTGGGTGAGGACGAACAGCTGTAGCCGTACATCGGCTAAAACCTACGACAACGGGCTGGGAACCAGTGGTTCCCAGCCCGTTGCTGTGTCGTGGTGCGGTGAAGTGCTAGGCCCGGCGGCGCTGCAGCACCGCGTCCAGGTTCAGCCGCTGCTTCGATCCCTCGGCCTCGGTCTTCGCCTTGGGCGCCGGGGCGGCCTTCTCGGCCTTGGCTGCCGGAGCCTTGGCGGCTTCCTCGCTGGCGGCCGGCTTCACCGGGGTCTCGGCGGCCTTTTCCTCGGCGGTGCCGCGGGCGGCGTCAAGCTTGGCGATGGCCGCCTTGTCTGCCGCGGAAACCTGCTTGGCGATCTCGCGGGCCTCCTCGGAGGCCTTCAGGCTGATCTTTGCGCTGGGGCGCAGCGGTTCGGCCTTCGGCAGCGGCTCGGGACGAACCTGCTCGGCGACCTGCTGACGGGTGGCCTCGGTGGCTTCGCGAACGGCAACGTACTTCGGCTTGGGCACCTCGGTCGGTTCCCAGGTGGCCGGCTGCTTCACGCCACCGTCGCCGCGGGCCACACGCAGGGCCTCGGCACGCAGTTCCTCTGCGGTAATCGAGGGAGCCCGACGGCCGGAATCCGGTCGGGCGTCAAAAACCTTCTCATCCTTCGCGGACTTGGCGATGACCTGGTTGCTGGAGTCCTCGAAGGCCGGGGTGTGCAGGGCCTGCTCACGTACCGCTTCCATGCGCTGCAGCAGCTTGCGGTTGCGGTCACGCACGGCCATGGTGCGCAGGGTGGCGAAGCTGGCCGCTCCCAGGGCGAAGAGGAAGAACACCAGGCCGAAACCGATCGAGGTGAACGGGGCCAGCACCGCGGTGAGCAGTGTCGCCACCAGGGCCAGCAAGCCGACGAGGGCCACGCTCAACCGTCCATAGCGCAGGCGAAGTTTTGGCTGGGCAGCTGAAACTTTTTTCTGCGGTGCACCCTGCGACGTGGCAGCCATTGATTCCTCCATCACCGATTCCGGTCGGTCAACATTGAATCCAGGTCAGGGATTCTCGATTTAACCCTATGCAACCGATCACGCGGCGCTGGTCAAATGTCGCGGTGTGTCTACAAGTTTTCTGCCCAGTTGCCTCACATCAGCGCGCAAACCACGACTCAGGGCTGCGGTTCGGGCCGGGATTCGTTGATACGTTCTAATAGTGTCCCGCTGAAGTCCTCGCGGTTCAGCGCGAAGGTGCGGTGATCCCGCCACTGCCCGTTGATGTGCAGGAAGCGTTCGCGCACCCCTTCGTCACGGAACCGCAGCTTTTCCACCACCCGCAGACTGGCCGCGTTTTCGGGGCGGATATTGATTTCCAGCCGGTGCAGCCCCAGCTTTGCGTAGCCGTAGTCCCCCACCAGGGCCACCGCCTCGGGGATGTAGCCAAACCCGGCGTGCCCGTGATCAATCCAGTAGCCAATCGAGGCGCTGCGCGCGGCCCCCAGTTGGATCCCGGACAGGGACACCTGCCCAATCAGCGGCGGGTTGGCCGCGTGCGGGTCCTTCAGGGTGACCACCCAGCAGTAGCCGGTCCCTTCCAGCGCCGACTGGCGTTGGGAGCGGACCATCTGTTGAAAGGTGGTGGTGGGGGTGCGTCCGGCGGGGTCGGTGGGATCCCATGGTTGCAGCCACTGGCTGTTGACCCAGCGCAGGTGCATCCACGCCTCGTAGTCCTTCCGGGTCAGCCCGCGCAGCAGCAACCGGTCGGACTCAAGCACGTCCAGTGCCGGACGCGGCAGCCAGGAGGAAAACATATGAGTATCGTATGCCGCCGCCGGCCCTGCGCCGCGCCTGACACATCGAAGGGCCACCGATATGACGCTGTGGATCCAGGGCGAATCGCCACCCCGGCAGGGCTGGGCGGGATGCGGACAAAAGGTACAGTAGCTTGCATGAGCCAGCACCCTTCGCATCGTTTGGAGCATCACCCGCCCGTGCCGCAGGACAAGCCCAGCTGGCGCCGGGCGATTCGCGCCGAGCGGCGTCGGCTCTCCCCGGAACTGCGCGCCGAGGAGGCTGCCCTCCTTCGCCAGCGGGTGCTGGAGGTGCTGGACGCGGCCCCCGAGGGGCATTCGAAGAAAGTGGCGGCATACTTTTCCTCCCCGGACGAGCCGGACACGGCCCCGTTGCTCCAGGAGCTGACCGGGCGCGGCTTCGAGGTCTATCTGCCGGTGTGCGAGCCGGGACATGTCCTGTCCTGGACCCGCTGGGAGCCGGGCACCGAGATCGTGCAGAGCCGGGTGGCCCCGGTCAACGAACCGGTCGGACCGCGCCACGATGCCAGCTTGTTTGCCGAGATAGACCTGATGTTCATCCCCGCCCTGGCGGTGGATAGCGCCGGGCTGCGTCTGGGGCAGGGCGGGGGCTACTATGACCGGTTCCTGCCCAAGATTGATGGCTACCAGACCCGGATTGCGGCGCTGGTGCGCGATGACGAGTTCGTGGAGGCCGGCTCCTTCGCCGTGGACCGCCATGACCGTCCGGTCGGCGTGGTGATCACGCCCTCGGCGATACGGCGCCTGGACAACGGGTTCTAGGGATCCTCCTCCTCCCCTAGCATCCTCCACAAACCGCGGGCTCGTGCGCCCGGAACCGGGGCCGCGGTGGTGGCATGGGGCCATGAGCCGATTTCGCACCCCGCGTGCCCCACGAATTCCGCGTCCCCGCCGCCGCCCGGCATCCTCACGGGCCGAGCTGTTCCGTCGCTACCGCCGCCCGTTGGCGGTGGCCTTCGCCGTGCTGGCCGGCGCCTCGCTGCTCAGCGCCCTGGCGCCGGAGAGGACCAGCGACCAGCAGGTGCTGACCCTGGCCATGGAGAAGCCCGCCGGGTCCCAGTTGCTGGCCCAGGACGTGGTGCTCTCACCGGTCAGCGGCCTGTCACAGGTCCCGGGGCTGCTCGATGACCCGCAACAGGCAATCGGCCAGCGCCTGGCGGTGGGTTTACCGGCCGGTGCATTGCTCAATGAACAGGTGTTGATTGGTCCACAGCTGCTGACCGGGATGCCGCCGGGCAGTGTGGCGGTGCCGATCCGGTTGTCGGATCCGGCCACCGTTCAGCTGCTGCACCCCGGGCAGCTGGTGGATATCGTGCTCAGCAGCGGGGACGGCTTCGAACAGGAGATCATCTCCCACACCATCGGCCGGCGCCTGCCGGTGCTGTGGGTGCCGCAGCGCGGCGAGGGTGATTCGCTGGGGCTGTTGCCGGCCTCCGGCACGTCCGGGGAGGGCATTGTGGTGGTGGCCGCCGACGGGGCCCAGGCCGATGAGCTCTCCGGGGCGGTCACCCGCGGCAAGGTTTCCGCCGTGCTGGTGAACTAGGGTGCGACCGGCGGCGTATCAGCCCCAGTGCGGCGGTTTTTCACGGCGCATCCCCTCGGCCAGGTCATCAGGCTTCTCACCCCACCCGGCCGGGTCCTCGTCCTTGGCGCGCAGCTGGGAGAGCGGATCCCCGGCCCCCGGGTCTTGCGCGGTGCCCGGTTCGTTGGCGGCGTGGCTGTTGGCCAGGGCGGCGTCCACACTGGCCGGACGCTCCAGCTGCCGGTAGCTGCCGGTCAATTCGGTGGCCACCGGCAGATGCTGCGGCTGGGCCACGACCCGGGGGCGCCGCTTGCGCCGTGGCGCGGCTGCGGCGTCTCCGGACGGGCCCTGGTGTTCGTCGCTCACTTGTCGCCGGATTCGGTGCTGCGGCTGGCCGGCACCGGGGCCGGGGTGCCGCCATCGGCGGGCTGGGCCGCCTGGGCCTGGTCCGGCTCCGGCTTCTGCCCCTGTTCGGCCTGCTTTTCCGGCTGCGCCTTCGGCTCGGCGGAGGGGCCTTCCCCGGCCTGCGACCCGGCGTCCTGGGCCCCGGGCTCGGAGTCCTGGTCCGGCTTCGGCGACTTTACGGCGGTGTCCCCGGTTTCCGGCTTCGGCGCTGGCTTGGTGCCGGACTCGGCTGCAGCACCGGCCGCCGGGGCGGCGGTCACCGAGCTGGCGGACACCGGTTTGGCGACCGAAAGCTTGGCGCGCGGTTCGTCCGGCTCCTGGGTGCTGGGCTTGGCCAGGTTCAGGTAGGCGGCCAGCCGGTCGGCGACCGAGGTCGGGTCGGTGAACACGTCAATGGTCCACAGCGGCACGTACCGCCAGCCGTTCGTCTCGAAGAAGTCCGGACGCAGCCGGCTGCGCTCGCGCACCGTCAGGTGGCTGTAGTGTTCGGTGCCGTCGTACACCACGGCCAGCGGCGGGATCTGCCCGGACTCGGTTTCCAGCACGTGGGCGGACAAGTCCAGCACCCCGCGGTAGTCCTCGGTGACGATGGCGCCGCGGTCACGCAGCCGCTTGGCCAGGTCGGCCACCAGCGGGTCGTGGCGCAGCGAGCGGTTGGTGCTCACCCCGGAGTCCCCGGCGTGCACCCGGCCGAAGAGCTCAAAGAACTGCTTGGCCCCGCGGTACACGCGGTTCAGCTCCACGTCCTCGGGCAGCAGCCCGGAGACCAGGACCATGCGCTTGCGCGCCCGGGTCATCGCCGCAACGAACAGCGAATCCCCGTCGCTGCGGGAGAGCGCACCAAATTCGTGCAGCGCCTTGCCGTGCGGGGTACGTCCATAACCCCAGGCGAAGATCACCGCGTCACGGCGCAGCCCGATCAGCCGGTCCATGGTGGTGACCACGAACGGTTCGTGGCTGGCCCGGAAGTGCTCCATCGCGTAGCGGTGGTTGGGCAGCTGCACCCGGATCGCCTCGGCGATCGCGGCGGCGTGCACGCGGTTGGAGGCAATGACCGCCAGCGACTCGTGCCCGTTGCGCCGGAAGTGGCTGAACACCAGGTCCACCACCGCGGCGACTTCCGCCGCCGTGGTCTGCACGCCCTCCTCGGAGCTGGACAGCGTCCCGGTGGCGTCCGGCACATAGTAGCTGGACAGCCGCGGGGCGGTGTAGGACAGCGAACTGGCCCCGGGCAGCCGGGAGAGCTTGTCCTGGTAGTAGGCGTGGGAGAGCTGTTCGACCAGGCCTTCGTCGATGCCGCGGTAGACGGTGGACAGGGTCTGGGTGACCAGCACCTGGTTCAGCGCCTGCAGCGCGGAGATTTCGGTGCCGCGTTCGGCGACCCGGGCGGTGGGGTCCACCGACACCTCGAACGGCTTGGGGCCGCCGAGCATGGTGTCGCCCACGGCGATGACCTGGCTGGAGCGGCGGATCGCGTCCAGCACCTCACGCAGGGTCAGGTAGTTGGCCTCCAGCAGGATCACCGCGTCAAAGTCGGCCTCCTCGGGCAGCGCGGTGCCCAGCAGCAGCGGGGCGGCCACCCAGACTGGGGTCAGCGAGTTGGCCAGCGGGGCGCCCAACGCCAGCAGGCCGGACACCGAGGGGGTGCCGTCCTTGAGCATGGCGCGCAGTTCGCGGCCCCCGGCACGGTGGTCGGCCAGGGCGCCCTTCCAGTTCTTGGCCAGCGCCCAGCGGATCCGCTCGGGGCCGGCGGCGATGTGCGCGCCGTCGGCCAGGCGGTAGTCGGCCTCGATCTTCTCCAGCTTCGCGCCGTCGTTCATGGCCAGGAAGTCATCCCCGGAGATCATCGCCTCCAGGGCGGACTGCCACCAGGCCAACTCCAGTTCGGCGTCGACCTCGTCCGCGTCGATCTCACGCTCGGCGAAGTCGGCAAGCAAATCCCCCAGCCCGGCCTCGGCCAGCTGTTCCGAGATGATGGTGCGTTCGGGCAGTTCCTTCAGGTCATCGGCGCGGTCCACCAGGCTGGCGATGGTGTTCATCAGCTCCTTGACCGACATTTCGCGCAGCCGGGTGCCCAACCGGGTGGGCAGCATCCCGGCCAGCGAGTCGATGCGGGAGCCGGCGTCATGGTAGCCGGCCTCCACGTCCAGCAGCCCGCCGGGCACCTGCGGGTTGCGCTGGCTGGTGGCGTAGACACGCCAGGCCTCACGCTGTTCGCTGATGGCCTGCAGGGCGGACTGCAGGTCCGGCACATGCATGCCGGGACGCACGTATTCCTTGGCGATCTTGCGCAGCCGGGAGCGGACGATGGAGCCCATCTCCACCCCGTGCTCGCGCCGCCACTGGCTGGAGGCGGTCGCGGCGATCAGGTCATCGATGTCGCCTTCGAAGATGTCCGGCTCGAACTTGTCCAGCGAGCCGCGCACGGCCACCAGCAGGGCCAGCTGGTCCCCCCACTTGTCGTAGGTCTCCTCCAGGCGGATCTGGGACTTCTGGGCGACCTCCACCATGTGCTCGTGCAGGATCGGCAGGTCCCGGCCCAGCCCCGAGGCCAGGGCCAGGGCCTGTTCGGTCTGCTCCTGGTTGCGCAGCGGCGCCCCGTGCCAGGGGCTGGAGGTGTGCTCCTTGCTGAACGCGCCAAGCTGGGCGGCGCGCTTGAGCTGCGCGGCGACGTGGCCGCGCTGGCCCATGGAGTCCAGCACCGAACGCTTCAGGCGCACCGTGGTGGACGGGGCCGGCTCCAGCGCGGAAAGCCGGGCCAGCTCCTGCATGGCCTGGTAGGGCGAGCAGCCCCAGCGGCTGCGCACCGTGTGCAGGGACTTGACGTGCTCCTGCAGGGCGGTGCGGTGTTCGCGCAGCTTGGCGAAGAGCTTCTGCTGGTGCGGTTCGGTGGCCTTTTCGTTGCGCAGGATGGCGCGGGTCAGCTGCCGGCGCAGCGCATCCGGGTCCTCGTTCGGGCCCAGCAGCAGGCTGGCGGCGTCCAGCTTCTCGTTGAAGCGGGTGACGAATTCCTCGGCGGCCGAACGCTGTTCGGCGATCACCAGCACGCGCTTGCCCTGGGCGGCGAGCACTGCGGCCGCGTTCAGGGCGGTCTGGGTGGCCCCGGTGCCGGCGGCGGCGTTCACGCTCACCGATTCCCCGGCGGCCACGTAGTCCAGCACCTTGGCCTGGGACTCGTCGGCGTCCAGCAGGTAGAGTTCGTCGGCCGGGTCGCGTTCATCGGAGCTGCGGCTGATCACCCGGGTGCCGGTGTGCACCCGCTGCGGGGCGCCGAGGGCGGGGGCCGGCTGCCCGGGTGCCGGGACCTCCCGCTTGGGTCCGCGGGCGCCCTCCTTGAAGCGTTCGGCCACGCGGCGCAGCCGGGAGCCGGAGTGGGCCGGGGCCTGCTCGTCCTCCTCGGTGCCGGCGCCCTGCGCCGCGTCCGCGGCATCCTGGGCGGTGTCCTGCCGGGCCGCGTCCTGGATGCCGGCGGCGTGTTCGGCGTAGTTGACCAGCCCGGCGATGACCGGGTGCCCGGCGCTGAGCTTGGCCGGGTCGGCCGGGTCGGTCAGATCCGCGAAGGTGGACAGCAGCAGGCGGTGGCCGATGACCACCCCGGGCACGTCGGCCAGCTGGTGGCGCAGCGCATCCATGCCGCGCACCGGGTCGAAGCGGGCGATGGAGTAGGCGGCGGCGTGCACCGCCTGGGTGTCAATGGCGGCGTGGTGGTCGGCCTCGACCTGGCGGATGAACGCCGGGGAGACGATGGCGCGGCCCACCAGCTGCACGTCGTAGTCGTCCTGGTCCAGGTGGCGGGTCAGCTTGATCCGCCCGAGCATGATCGGGGCGGACAGCGCCTCGCTGCGCCCCTCATGGGTGGCGCGCCAGTTCGCCACGCCCGCGGCCAGGTAGCCCACGTCGATGCCGCGCTCGTCCCACAGTTCATCGATCTTCGCGTCCAGCGCACGGGCGGTGCGCTTGGCCACCGCGAACTGGTCCGCGTCATGCAGCAGGGTGGACAGGCGGGTGCGCCGCCCGGCCAGGAACTGGGCCAGGCCCGAGGGGTTGGCGTGGGTGATGTCGATGCTGTTGGAGGTCGACGGGGCGAACCGCAGCGTGGTGTCCGCGCCGGTCCCCTGCCCCAGGGTCTTTACCCAGCTGGCCACGCGTTCGGCGGCAGCAGTTCGGCCACTAGTCACGACTCTCATTCCCTTCGTTCGCTTCCCGTCGGCGGCGCCCGCCGATGCCGGGATCAGATTTTGCCCCCGTGCCGCGCGGTCGCCGCGGGCCGGTTTTGGCACACAACACGCCACTTCCTAAGGTAGTGCACGCGCGGCCCGGTTCGGCTGTACGAAACACTGTTTAAGCGCCACGGGCGGAACCGGTGGCCGACCGCGGCGGCGTGCGCCGCCGGCTGGCCTTTGTCCGATTCCGCCCGTGGGCGATCCGCTAGGGGCGGATCACTCCCATTCGATGGTTCCCGGGGGCTTGCTGGTCACATCCAGCACCACCCGGTTGACCCCGTCGACCTGGTTGGTGATCCGGTTGGAGATCCGGGCCAGCAGGTCGTAGGGCAGGCGGGACCAGTCCGCGGTCATCGCGTCCTCACTGGAGACCGGGCGCAGCACGATCGGGTGCCCGTAGGTGCGCCCATCGCCCTGCACGCCCACGCTGCGCACATCGGCCAGCAGCACGACCGGCATCTGCCAGACCTCGTCATCCAGTCCGGCGTTGGTCAGCTCCTCGCGGGCGATCGCGTCGGCCTTGCGCAGGATCGAGAGGCGTTCCTCGTTCACCGCACCGATGATGCGGATGCCCAGGCCCGGGCCGGGGAACGGCTGGCGTCCCACGATCTCCTCGGGCAGGCCCAGTTCACGGCCCACCGCACGCACCTCGTCCTTGAACAGGGTGCGCAGCGGCTCAACCAGCTCGAACTGCAGGTCCTCGGGCAGCCCGCCCACGTTGTGGTGGCTCTTGATGTTCGCGGTGCCCTCGCCGCCGCCGGATTCGACGATGTCCGGGTACAGGGTGCCCTGCACCAGGAACTTCACCGGCTCCCCGGCCTCGGCTTCGGCTTCGACGATGGCCTTCTCCGCGGCCTCGAAGGCGCGGATGAATTCGCGGCCAATGATCTTGCGCTTGGTTTCCGGGTCGGTCACCCCATCCAGGGCGCTCAGGAAGCGTTCGCGTTCGTCGGCGATGTACAGCTTCGCGCCGGTGGCGGCCACGAAGTCCTTCTCCACCTGCTCGGCTTCGCCTTCACGCAGCAGCCCGTGGTTCACGAACACGCAGGTGAGGTTGTCCCCGATGGCGCGCTGCACCAGGGCGGCGGCCACGGCGGAGTCCACGCCGCCGGACAGCCCGCAGATCGCCTTGCCGTCGCCCACCTGGGCGCGGATGCGTTCGATCTGCTCATCGGCGATGGACCCGGCGGTCCATTCGGCCTGCAGGCCAGCGCCGTCATAGAGGAAGTTCTCCAGCACGTTCTGCCCGAACTCGCAGTGCTTGACCTCCGGGTGCCACTGCACGCCGAAGAGCTTGCGCTCATCATCGGCGATCGCGGCGACCGGGGCACCGGCGGTGGAGGCCAGCACCTCAAAGCCCTCCGGGGCCGCGGTGACCGAGTCGCCGTGGCTCATCCACACCGTCGGTGGGGTGTGGGCCCCGGCCAGCACGGAGCGCGGGCCGCCGGAGAATTCGGTTTCGGTGCGGCCGTATTCGCGCAGACCGGTTTCGGCCACGGTGCCGCCCAGGGCGTTGGCCATGGCCTGGAAGCCGTAGCAGATGCCCAGGACCGGGACCCCGGCGTCAAACAGCTTCGGGTCCACCCCCGGGGCGTTTTCCGCATAGACGCTGGACGGGCCGCCGGAAAGGATGATGGCGGCAGGTTCCTTGGCCAGCATCTGATCCAGGGGCATGGTGTGCGGGACGATCTCCGAGTACACGCGGGCCTCACGCACACGCCGAGCAATCAGCTGCGCGTATTGGGCCCCGTAGTCGACGACCAGAACCGGCTTATGTTCTGTGGTGAGGGGCGCAGTAGTCACGGATTCAAGTCTACTAGCTCACCGCGCCGCTGAAACCCCCGCACCCCTGTCATCCCCGTCACCAGCCGGGAACCGAAGGCGCTAGTACCGCTTGGCGGCCTTGGGGAACGCGGCCAGTTCGGCCTCCACCTCACGGTGCACCTTGTGCTCCACGAAGAAGGAGAGGAACGGGACCACCCCGCCCAGGGCGATGGTGATGAAGCGCATGAACGGCCAGCGCATCATCGACCAGAGCCGGAAGTCGGAGAACAGGTAGACCACGTACATCCAGCCGTGCACGATCAGGATCAGCAGGGAGATGTTCACCCCACCGGCAATCTCGGCGCGGTTGAACAGGCCCAGCGTGTTCGCGGTGCCATCCAGGTGGGTGCCCCCGGCGAACAGTTCCAGGCCCCCGAAGTACTTCAGGACCATCTCGGCCACCAGCAGCAGCAGCATCACACCGGTGGCATAGGAGAGCACCTTGTAGAAGGCCAGCGCGTTGCGGATCTGGGTGGGGGTGCCGCCGAACTTGCGTGGGGTGCCGGGGGTGGTGGGGCTGGACATGCTTGGAGTGTTCCTTCCGCAAAGGGGCTTTGGGGCAAAGCCCCGAGGGGTCTTAGTGGTTCTGGGAGGTGCCGTGCGGGCCGGAGGACGAGTGGTCTTCGCTGGCGTCCTGGCCGGTGGGCTCCTGGCCGCGGCGGTGCTCGGCGGCGCCCTGCTCGGCCAGTTCATCCAGTTCGCGCTGGTAGTCATCGCGCACCAGGCGGTACCACAGGAAGAACGCGAAGCCGGCGAAGACCACCCATTCAATCCCGTAGAAGACGTTCAGCCAGTTCACGGTGGCTTCCTGCGGCTGGGTGCCGACAAAGATGTGGCTCAGTCCCGGCTCGGTGACCGGCCCGGCGTCGTTGGCCAGCTCGTGGATGGAGACGAATCCGGAGTACAGCGGCAGATCCCAGGTGTTGGCCAGCTGGGCGCTGGAGACCGCGGCGTAGTACGGTTCGCGCACGTCGCGCTGCAGCACCGGGCCCTCGGGCGGGATCAGCCGGCCGGTGATGGTGAACTGGCCCTCCGGGGTGGCCGGCGGGTCGTTCGGTTCGGCTTCCCAGCCGCGCACCACCGCGATGGCCTCATCGTCGGGGGCGCCGTCCACCGCGAACGCGCTGATCACCCAGTAGCCGGTCTGGCCCTCGTGCACGCGCTTTTCCACCAGGATCTCGGTGTCCGGCAGGAAGTGGCCCTGCATGGTGACAATCTGGTCCGCCTTCGTGCCCAGCAGTTCGGTGCCCGGCTGCACGTGCTCGGTCAGCGGCACCGGAACCTCGGTCTTCTCGGCCTTCACCGGGGGTTCGGTGGTGGAGGAACCGAACTGCCATCCGGAGAGCAGCACGAAGCCGGTGGCCACGATGAGGGCACCGAGCAGCGCGGCGATCCATTTGGGTTTGAAAGCGGTTTTCAGCACATCACTACCGTACTTCGATTGCTTGTAGAAGAGCCAATGCGCGGCGGGTGAGATTCTTCCCTTTGACCCCGCCGCCGCGGTGGCCAGGACCCGGCAGGGCGCCCACCGGACAAGGGAGCGAACATGCCGGCGGCCGCCACCACACATGGTGTGGTGGCGGCCGGTAGGTGCCCGCGCGCCGGCGCGGCGGGTTAGAAGCGGTCGGCCTCGTAGGGCGAGACCACGACGTCCACCCGCTGGAATTCCTTCAGCGTGGAGTAGCCGGTGGTGGCCATGGCCCGGCGCAGCGCGCCGACCAGGTTCGAGCTGCCGGTGGTTTCATGGGACGGGCCGAAGAGCAGCTGTTCCATCGGGGCGACCGTGCCCACCTTAACCCGGTCCCCGCGGGGGCTGGCCTCGTGAACGGCCTCCATGCCCCAGTGCCAGCCGTCGCCCGGGGCCTCCTCGGCGCGGGCCAGGGCGGTGCCGAGCATCACGGCGTCGGCTCCCATGGCCAGGGCTTTGACCATGTCACCGGAGTTGCCCACCCCGCCGTCCGCGATGACGTGTACGTAGCGTCCGCCGGACTCCTCAATGTAGTCGCGGCGTGCCGCGGCCACGTCGGCGATGGCGGTGGCCATCGGGGCGTGGATGCCCAGGGTGCGCCGGGTGGTGCTGCTGGCCCCTCCCCCGAAGCCGACCAGCACACCGGCAGCGCCGGTGCGCATCAGGTGCATGGCCGGGGTGTAGCCGGCCGCACCGCCGACGATGACCGGCACGTCCAGTTCGTAGATGAACTGCTTCAGGTTCAGCGGTTCGGTGGTCTTGGAGACGTGCTCGGCCGAGACGGTGGTGCCGCGGATGACGAAGATGTCCACCCCGGCGTCGATGACGGTCTGGTAGTGCTCCTGGGTGCGCTGCGGGGTCAGCGACCCGGCCACCACTACCCCGGACTCACGGATCTGGGTGATCCGCTCGGTGATCAGTTCGGGCTGGATCGGCGCGGCGTACAGCTGCTGCAGCTTGCGGGTGATCGCCGGGTCGGCGCGGCGGGCGCTTTCCGAACGCAGCGCGGAGATTTCCTCAAGCACCGCGGTGGGGTCCTCGTAGCGGGTCCACAGCCCTTCCAGGTTCAGCACGCCCAGCCCGCCGAGCTGGCCCAGCTGGATGGCGGTGTCCGGGCTCATCACCGAATCCATCGGGGCGCCGAGGATGGGGGTGCTGAATTCGAAGGCGTCGATCTGCCAGGTGACCGAGACGTCCTTGGGGTCCCGGGTTCGCCGGTCCGGCACGATGGCCACGTCGTCAAGGGAGTATGCCTGGCTGGCGCGCTTGGAGCGGCCGATCTCAATCTCGTTAATCACTGCTCTAGGTTATCAAGTTCCCCTGCGGTTCACGGCCTTTGCGTCGCCACCGGCTGCGCCCGGCCGGTGCCGGTTCCCGGCAGTGAGGTCCGGATCCCGTCCAGCTGCATAGCGGCGGCCTGTTCGGCGTCGGCCAGTGCCGCCAGCTGCCCGGCCAGGGCGGTGAAGCGCTGCGCTGGCGCCGGCCCGTCCCCGGGGGCCAGCAGGGCTGCGGTGAAGTCTTCCCAGTCCGCGGCCAGCTGCGTATAGGCGGACACGGACTGGGCCAGGGCGCCGAGCCCGGGCAGGGCGCTGGCCTCCTGCAGGAACTGGGCGTACAGCCCGCGCAGCCCATCGGCGGCGGCGAAGCGGGAGTCAGCAAAGAATCCGTGCAGCTGCTCCAGCGCCGAGTCGCAGAGTGCCGGCTCGGCCAGCATGGTGGCCCAGCCGGTGTCCCCAGTGGTGTCGGCCAGCCGTTCGGCCCAGCGCCGCATCCCGCTCACCCCGAAGTTGCGGGCGTAGTGCTGGGGCAGGCCGGGCAGCTCGGTGGTGCCCAGCATCCGCCCGGTGGTTTGGGCGATCGCCTCGCGCACATTGGCGGCCAGCGCGGCGGGGCGCGGCCCGCGGCGGGAGGGCACCCAGGCGCTGAAGTTCCGGTCCCGCTTGTGCCGGGCGCGGGCTGCGGCCAGGTCGGAGTCGCTGATCTGCTGCAGCTCACCGCTGCCGTCATCGACCAGCAGCATCCCATCCAGTTCGCCGAGCACCGCCACATCGATGGTGTCCTCGGCGTCCACGCTGCCGGTGGCCACCCACGGCAGGGCGGCGCGGGTGACGCGCACCGCGATGGCCCGCCCGGCTTCCAGTGCGGCGTCCAGGTTCGCGGCGGCGGCCTGCTGGTTGCCGGTGGTGCGGATGCGCACCTTCGCCCCGCAGCGCTCCAGCAGGGTGGCGGTGAACGGTTCGGGGTGGGCACGGGTGACCAAGGCCAGGTTCACGGTGTCGGCGTCCACGAAGCTGTGCAGCATGAACCCGATGCCGCCGGCCAGCCCGGCAAGCATCGCCTCGCTCAGCGGTTCACCACTCAGCGGGTCCTTCACCCCGGACTGGGTGAGAATCCGGTGCCACAGGGCCGCATCGTATTGGCGCACGTTCTGCGGCGCCGGGTATTCGGGCAGTTCCTCCGGTGCCGGCTCCCCCGCCGGGGCCGCGCCCTGCTGGCGTGCGGCGGCATGCTGGGCGGACTTCGGCTCGGGCCGCCCGTCCAGGATTGCCTTGCGGGCGGTGGTGTAGCTTTCGCCGGTGCGCTCCATCCGGGCCCGGACAAGCTTCTTCAGGTTCTTGGGCAGGTTCTTGGGCAGGGTCTTGGCCTGGCTCTTGGGGTGTTTCGCCGGGTTCTTCGCTGCCGCGCGGGACGGGCGGTTGGGGTGGGCCACGGGGTGGATGTCCTTCCTTCACAGGTGCCCGTCCATCATGTCACGTTCGGTGCGCCGCGGCGCATAGACTGGGGCCAGTCTCCCGGGCCCGGCCGGCGGGCGGGTGATGGGGCACAAGGGGGCGCACATGGGCAGGGACGGCAGGCGAAATCGGCTGACCATCTGGCTGGCGGCGGCGGGTTACCTGGTGGCACTGGCCCTGATAGCGGCCTGGCCGAGCCCCGTGGACGCCCCGGTGAACGCGCAGCTGATGGCGTTCTTCGATGCGCTGCACCGCCGGGGTGTGCCGCAGATCATTGGATACAACCTGCTGGAGTTTGGCGCGAACGTGGTGCTGTTCATCCCGTGCGGCCTGCTGCTGGCCCACCTGTTGCGCTCCTGGGTCCCGGCGGTGCTGCTGGGTGCGGGGTTGGCCGTGGCGATCGAGGCGGGCCAGTGGCTGGTGCTGCCCGGGCGGCACGCCGATGCCCGGGACATCATCGCCAACTCTGCCGGGGCGCTGTTCGGTGCCCTGCTCTGGCTGCTGCTGCGGACACTGCGCCGGCGCCGGGCCGCCGCCCGTGCCCGCACCGAGCACGCCCGGCGAGCGCGGCGGAGCTAGGAGCGCACCCGCCGGCCGATGCAACGCCGCAGGCCCCGCACTGCCCCGCGCGGGGCGGGTGGGTGCGGGGCCTGTGGGAAGAACCGCTGGCGGGGTTAGCGGGACTTGTAGTTCGGTGCCTCGACGGTCATCATGATGTCGTGCGGGTGGGATTCCTTCAAGCCCGCGGCGGTGATGCGCACGAACTTGCCGCGCTCCTTCAGTGCCGGGATGGTGGGCCCACCGACGTAGAACATGGTCTGGCGCAGGCCGCCGACCAGCTGGTGCACCACGGCCGAGAGCGGGCCGCGGTAGGGCACCTGGCCTTCAATGCCCTCGGGGATCAGCTTCTCATTGGTGGGCACATCGGCCTGGAAGTAGCGGTCCTTGGAATAGGAGGTGTTCTTGCCGCGGGTTTCCATGGCGCCCAGCGAGCCCATGCCGCGGTAGGTCTTGAACTGCTTGCCGCCCATGAACACCAGGTCGCCAGGGGACTCGGCCGTGCCGGCCAGCAGCGAACCGAGCATCACCGAATCGGCGCCGGCCACCAGGGCCTTGCCGATGTCACCGGAGTACTGCAGCCCGCCATCGGCGATCAGCGGCACCCCGGCCGGGATCGCGGCCTTGGCCGACTCGTAGATGGCGGTCACCTGCGGCACGCCCACACCGGCCACCACGCGGGTGGTGCAGATGGAGCCCGGGCCCACGCCGACCTTGATGGCGTCCGCGCCGGCATCAATCAACGCCTGGGCGCCTTCGCGGGTGGCGGCCTGCCCGCCGATGATGTCCACGTGGGCGGCGGCCGGGTCCTTCTTCAGGCGGGAGATCATATCCAGCACGCCCTGGCTGTGCCCGTTGGCGGTGTCCACCACCAGGGTGTCCACCCCGGCGTCGATCAGGGTCATGGCCCGCTCGTAGCCTTCACCGAAGAAACCAACGGCGGCGCCCACGCGCAGGCGGCCCTCATCGTCCTTGGTGGCCAGCGGGTACTGCTCGGCCTTGTCGAAGTCCTTCACGGTGATCAGCCCGGTCAGGCGGTCCTCGTCATCGACCAGCGGCAGCTTCTCGATGCGGTTCTTGGACAGCAGCTGGATGACTTCCTCGCGGGAGACCCCGACCTTCGCGGTGATCAGCGGCATGCCGGTCATCACCTCGTAGACCTTGGTGGTCATGAAGTTTTCGCGCGGCACAAAGCGGGTGTCGCGGTTGGTGATGATGCCCAGCAGCTTGCGGTTCTCGTCAACCACCGGCAGGCCGGAAACGCGGTAGCGGGCGCACAGGTCATCCCACTCGTCCAAGGTGGCGCCCGGGTGCACGGTCACCGGGTCGCTGATCATCCCGGATTCGCTGCGCTTGACCTGGTCCACCTGCTTGGCCTGGTCCTCGATGGACAGGTTGCGGTGGATCACGCCGATGCCGCCCTGGCGGGCCAGGGCGATCGCCATCGGGGCCTCGGTGACGGTGTCCATCGCCGCCGAGATGATCGGGGTCTTGATGTTGATGCGCTTGGTCAGCCGGGTGGTGGTGTCCGCGTCGGAGGGGATCACGTCCGTGGGGCCGGGCAGCAGCAGCACATCATCGTAGGTGAGTCCTTCAAGGGCAAAGGGGTTGAACTCAGACACGTAGGAACCTTTCGGACGAGACGGCGATTGATTACATGGTAGAACCATAATTGCCCCGTCGCGATTCCCGTTTGGCGCCATGTGGTCAAAGTAACGCGCCGGGGACGGCTGGTTAACGGCCCGGTCCTTCCCAGCCGGTGGCCTTGATGAAGCGGCGCGCGAAGATCTCATCGGCGCTTTGCACAAACGTCTTGGACAGGTGTGAATCGTCCAGGTAGGTGACCACGTTGCCGATCACCGGCTGGCACAGCCCGTCCGGGCAGATCAGCCGGGTCATGTCCAGGGACACCACCCGGTCCCCGTAGTCGTGTTCGGCCAGGAAAGTGTCCACCGGGTTCACCGCGGCCATCCGTTCGGTCACCGGGGCGGAGCAGCGTTCGGGGTGGTTCGGGTAGCGGTCCACGCATTCGGGCACGTTGAACTCAAAGCGCGGGGTGTCGCGCATCGCGATCACCCGGCTGCCGGCCTGCAGCAGCGGGGCGATCGCCTCGGCGTAGGCCGGGGCCATGCGCTCCTGCTCGGCGGCGCTGCGCCCGAACTCGTCCTCATACTGCCCGGTGACCGAGGCGACGGTCAGCACCATTTGGGGAGCCAGTTCGGCCACGAAGTCGGTGGCGGCCTCCTGGAACTTGGCGCAGCGCACCGCATCATGCTGGCCCACGTCCCCCAGCCGGCAGCCCGGCTCGTGCAGCATCATCCAGCTGCCGCCGGTTTCCTGCATCATCGCGTCCACCGCCTGACTCCAGTGCTGGGTGTGCGAGTCCCCCAGCAGCACCAGGTCCGGCTTGCCCTGCCGGTCCCCGCCGCGCTGGCAGAAGTAGATGTCCTCATCATCCGGCGCGTAGTCCCCCTCGCAGCCCTGCCCCGGGTTCTGCCACTCCTCGGCCAGTTCGGTGCTCAGCGGCAGCTTGATGGAGGCGCGCTGCGGGTCCCAGTCGCTGGAGGCCATGGCGCCGGGGTTTTCCTGGCGGTCCTGGGCGGCGGCCAGAACCCGGGTGTGCTCCACGCTGGACTGCCACACCGCCACCGGCGCGCACACCAGCACCAGGCCCATGCCCAGCACCACGGCCTGGGCCAGCGGCACCCCCAGCTGGCGGCGCTGCAGTCCTGGCAGTGCCGGACTCCAGTTGCGCAGCGGTTTTTCAATCCACCGGGTGGTGGCCATGGCCAGGGCGATGGAGCCAAGGATCAGCAGGGTGCCGGTGAGCAGTCCCACCGAGGACTGCTGGGTGAAGTGCAGGTAGAACACCAGGATGGGCCAGTGCCACAGGTACATGCCGTAGGAGACATCCCCCAGCTGCACCAGCGGCCGGCGGGAGAGCAGCCAGGCGGCGTTGCGGTGCTCGGGCTCCCCCGGGGCCATCAGCAGCAGTGCCGCCCCCAGGGTGGGGATCAGCGCCAACCAGCCGGGGAACTGTGCCTGGACCTCCAGCACCGCCCCGCAGCTGATGATCACGGCCAGCCCCACCCAGCCGCCCACCCGGCGCACCGGTTCGGCCAGCCGCTGCAGCCGCGGCAGGGCCAGGGCCACCATGGAGCCCAGCGCGAACTCCCACATCCGGGTGCCGGTGTGGAAATAGGCCAGCGGCTGGTTCACCTGGGTCAGGTGGACCGAGTAGCCCAGGGAGAGGGCGAAGACGATTCCGAACATTCCCAGCGCCACCGTGCTGAAGCGGTGGCGGCAGAAGAAGCGGCGCCAGATCAGGGCGCAGGCCAGCAGCAGCAGCGGCCAGATGATGAAGATCTGTCCCTGGACGGACAATGACCAGAAGTGCTGCAGCGGTGAGGCGGCGGAGGTGTTGAACGCGTAGTAGTCCACGTTCGCCTCGGCCAGCTGCCAGTTCTGCCGGTAAAGCAGGGAGGCGGTGGCCTCGTCCATGATCTGTTGCCAGCGGGTGCCGGGCATGAACGCCCAGGCCGCAACCACCACCACGGCGATCACCACCGCGGCCAGACCCACCAGCCGGGAGAAGGTCTTGAGCCAATAACGCACCGGGTTCGGCCAGCGGCCGGACTCGATCTGCCGAGCCATGGAGGCGGTCATGAAGAACGCGGAAAGCATCAGGAAGATGTCCACGCCGCCGGAGACCTTGTCGAACCAGAAGTGATAGCACATCACCAGCAGCACGGCCAGGGCACGCAGCCCCTGCAGGTCCATGCGGTAGCCGGAACCGGCAGGACGGGGTGCCGCCGCGGGCCGGAGGTGAAGGGAAGTGGAACTGTTGTGGCACATAAGAAAACGGGGTCAGGGGTGGGCGCCGGAGGGTGCCCGAGCCCGGTTCGGACCCCGCGGTGGGGTCCAGGGAACACTAGGTGACCCCTGATCCTATCAAAGATCGTTATCGAATCGTGACAGAACCGGGCTTCCACGTCCCCGGATACGGCAACGGCCCCGGAACGCCGCTGCCACAGCAGCTGGGGTTCCGGGGCCGTTGGCCTCAGGTGTTGCCGTCCCTAGTGGGCGTGGGCTGCTTCCTCGTCCTCGGCGGGCTTCTCAGCCACCAGGGTCTCGGTGGTCAGCACCAGCGAGGCAATCGACGCGGCGTTGTGCAGCGCCGAACGGGTCACCTTCACCGGGTCGATGACGCCGGCGTGCAGCAGGTTCTCGTACTGCCCGCTCTTGGCGTTGAAGCCCTCGTTGGCCGGGGACTCGGCGACCTTGGAAACCACCACGGAGCCGTCAAAGCCGGCGTTGGTGGCAATCCAGTAGGCCGGCTTGACCAGGGCGCGGCGCACGATGGCCACACCCGCGGCCACATCGCCGGCCGCAGCGGTGGCGCGCTCGTCCTCATCCAGGGCGGAGAGGGCGTCCACCAGGGCGGTACCGCCACCGGCGACGATGCCCTCTTCCAGCGCCGCACGGGTGGAGGACACGGCGTCCTCGATGCGGTGCTTGCGCTCCTTCAGCTCCACCTCGGTGGCGGCGCCGACCTTGATCACGCCGATGCCGCCGGCCAGCTTGGCCAGGCGCTCGGAGAGCTTCTCGCGGTCCCATTCCGAATCGGTGCGATCCAGTTCGGCCTTCAGCTGCGAGACGCGCTCGGCGACGTCCTCATCGGATCCGGAGCCGTCCACGATGGTGGTCGAGTCCTTGGTGATGGTCACGCGGCGGGCCGAGCCGAGCACCTCGGTGCCGACCTGGTCCAGCGACAGTCCCAGCTCCGAGGAGACCACCTGGGCGCCGGTGAGGATGGCGATGTCCTGCATCATGGCCTTGCGGCGGTCGCCGAAGCCCGGGGCCTTGACGGCCACCACGTTCAGCAGGCCGCGCAGCTTGTTGACCACCAGGGTGGACAGGGCTTCGCCCTCCACGTCCTCGGCGATGATCAGCAGCGGCTTCTTGGTTTCCAGGACCTTTTCCAGAAGCGGCAGGAACTCTGCCACGGTGGAGATCTTGCCCGGGTTGATCAGGATCAGCGCGTCCTCCAGGACGGCTTCCTGGCGGTCGGTGTCGGTCACGAACTGCGGGGAAAGGTAGCCCTTGTCGAACTGCATGCCCTCGGTGACCACCAGTTCGGTGGCGGTCGTGGAGGACTCTTCGATGGTGATGACCCCGTCGGTGCCCACGGTCTTGAAGGCCTCGGCGAGCAGTTCGCCGATTTCCTCGTCCTGGGCGGAGATGGCGGCCACGTTGGCGACCTTGTCCTCCACGTCCACGGCGTTCTTCGCCAGGCGGGCGGCGACGATCTCGGTGGCCAGTTCGATGCCCTTGCGAATATCGCCCGGGGCGGCGCCGGCGGCCACGTTCTTCAGGCCTTCCTTCACCAGTGCCTGTGCCAGCACGGTGGCGGTGGTGGTGCCGTCACCGGCCACGTCGTTGGTCTTGGTGGCCACTTCCTTGGCCAGCTGTGCGCCAAGGTTTTCGTAGGCGTCGTCCAGGTCGATGTCCCGGGCGATAGTCACCCCGTCATTGGTGATGGTCGGTGCGCCCCAGCTCTTGGCCAACACGACGTTACGCCCGCGTGGGCCCAGGGTCACCTTCACGGTGTCGGCGAGCTTGTCGATGCCCGCCTCGAGGGCACGGCGTGCTTCCTCGTTGAATGCTAGCTGCTTGGCCATGCATTGACTCCCTATGAATTCTTGGGTCGTAATCGACGCAAAGCCCCGAATCGCGAGGGTCTCGCTGTGCGGGGCTCGGTCGGCTACGAAAGGTGGGTGACGTTACTTGACGACAACTGCCAGCACGTCGCGGGCCGAGAGCACCAGGTACTCCTCGGCGCCGACCTTGACCTCGGTGCCCCCGTACTTCGAGTACAGCACGACGTCGCCTTCGTTGACGTCCAGCGGAACGCGGTTGCCGTTGTCGTCAATGCGACCCGGTCCAACGGCCACAACGGTGCCTTCCTGCGGCTTCTCCTTGGCGGAGTCCGGGATCACCAGGCCGGAGGCGGTGGTGGTTTCGGCTTCGACCTGCTTGATGACAATGCGGTCTTCGAGTGGCTTGATAGAGACAGACACAGTCTCTCCTTTTCGTTTATGAACCAATGGAAAAAACGGTAACGCCCCGTGGCATTGCTCCAACCGTCGTCGCGGTGCCAGTTGGTCATATCCAGTAAGGCATGGACTGCCGCGCCCGATCGGGATCGGGTACTGCATCCATTGATGACTTTAGGACGAAAATTAGCACTCGGTCAAGGCGAGTGCTAATGATCGGGATTCGTGTTGCTTCTGGTTCACTGACAGCTGACCCGGACCCGGCGGCAGGCCGGATCCGGGTCAGCGCGAAGAGCGGAGAAACGGGGTTAGCGCGGGTCCACCTCGACCAGGCCAGCATCCTCCGGGGAGGACAGGTCCATGTCCTTCAACGGAACCACCTTGGACTTGGTGAGCATGCGGTGACCGAGCCACAGCGCCAGGAACAGCGGGATCCCGATGTAGGCCGAAAGCACCTCCATGCCCCGCCCGGCCAGCACCGCCTCGTAGTTCTGCCCGGCGATCACCAGGATCAGCACCGCGAAGGCCACCAGCGGGCCGATCGGGAACAGGGCCGCCTTGTAGGGCAGCTCGCTGACCGAGTGTCCCTGGGCCAGGAAGCCGCGGCGGAACCGGTAGTGCGAGATGGCTATGCCCGCCCAGACTATGAACCCGCACAACCCGGAGACGTTCAGCAGCCAGGCGTAGGCCGCACCCTGGCCAACAATCGCGGTCAGGAAGCCGAACAGGCCCACCGACGCGGTGGCCAGCAGCGCCGGCATCGGCACGCCGCGGCGGTTCAGCTTGCCGAAGACCTTCGGCGCCTTGCCATCCAGCGCCATGGAGTAGAGCATGCGGGTCGAGGCGTACAGCCCCGAGTTGCCGGCCGAGAGGATGGCGGTGAGGATGACGGCGTTCATCAGGGCGGCGGCGAAGGCGATGCCGGCACGCTCAAAGACCATCGTGAACGGGCTGGCCGCCACGTCGGCCTCCCCGGAGGCCAGCAGGCTCGGGTCGGTCAACGGCACCAGGGTGCCGATGATGAAGATGGCACCAATGTAGAAGAGCATGATGCGCCAGAAGACGGTGCGGATGGCCCGGGGCACCTCGCGGCGCGGGTTCTTGGCCTCGCCGGCGGCCACGCCGACCAGCTCGGTGCCCTGGAAGGAGAAGCCGGCGATCATGAACACGGCGATGATGGAGACAAAGCCGCCGTGGAAGACGTCATCGGGGTTGGTCCACTGTCCGAAGCCGGACTGTCCCTGACCGATGACCCCGAAGATCATCAGCACACCGGCGATGAGGAAGGCGATCACCGTGACCACCTTGATCAGCGCCAACCAGAACTCCCCCTCGCCGAAGGCCTTGGCCGACAGTGCGTTCAGGCCGGTCAGCAGGGCCAGGAAGACCGCAGCCCAAATCCAGCCCGGAACCCCGGGCAGCCAGAAGTTCATGACAATTCCGGCCGCCACCAGTTCGGCGGCCACGGTGATGGCCCAGTTGAACCAGTAGTTCCAGCCGATCGCGAACCCGAAGGACGGGGAGACGAAGCGGGTGGCGAAGGTCTGGAAGGAGCCTGCGACCGGGATCTTGGCCGCCATCTCCCCCAGGGACTGCATCAGCAGGTAGACCATCAGGCCCACTGCCGCGTAGGCCACGAGTGCACCACCGGGACCGGCCTGGGAAATGGTGCCGCCGGAGGCGACGAACAATCCGGTGCCGATGGAACCGCCAATGGCGATCATCTGCAGGTGGCGGCTGCCTAGGGAGCGCCGCAGTTTCTTATCTGGCTCCTGGTCTCCACACGGTGCGCCGGGCAGCGTTGCCTGGTCACCGAGCGAAGAAGCCGGCCTCTGTTCCTGGGTTTCCACGCTTGTTTTGCTCATCGGTGACATACAACACCATTTCCTTCACCGAGTGCGACCTCGGTCACAGCCTGAGTAGTGGATCGATTAAAGTACTTGGCGCACACGGTTCGGGGTCGCGGAGGCGAGCCCGGTGACCTGCGGGCAAGCCGGGATTGAGTTCGGGCGGGCAAAAGATAGCCCGCAACTTCGCCTGGCGAAAATGGAGCCGTTCGAGCGCCAGCGACAGGAAGGGTTTTCGTGATGCTGTCGTGCGCCAAGACGCAGCATTGCTGTGGCTGATCGAAAGGCGTTAAGGACGTTTCGTCAGCGGGAGAGCTCTGCGCGACGGCCTTATCTGGACGCCACAACGGGTTTTCCACGACCGGCCAGCCACGGCAATTGCGCGACAAGCGCAGGAGCGGCAGCCCAAAATATGACGCAAATATGTCATATTCCCCCGCCATTGGTGCCCCTACGGCGGCACGGCGGGCAGCGGTTCGCGTGCTCGCTCCGCCGGGCGGCTGGGTCAAAGTCATGCTCGTGGTGTTCCTTGGTTCTATTCGCTCGGCGCCTTTGGGCGCCGAGCCAGCTTCTGTCGTCTCCCACATCACTTCTGCATCACAGGCTTCGCGGAGGTGAGGTATCGACACTGGGTGTCAACGACTTCCATCCGGCTCAACGCGGCGCCGGATTATATTCTTCCCCCGGCGTTCACCCGAATCCGATCCTCTGAGCATCAGCAAAAACTGCTGTAACTTCCGGGAGGATGAATTTTTGGTGAAGCATTCCTGTTGCATGAGCGTGTTTGGCGACGTTGCAGACAATACCGCCAACGCCTGAGACCAAACGCGTGAGGGTGAGCAAGATCCCCTATCTGGTGCGGGAGCCTGAATCTGAGCGTGAAGAAAGTAACACCAAGACGAGCCAGTTCGGGCTGCCCGCCACCGTCTCGCGCGTTGTGCGCGGGCGGAGCCCCCGTCAGGGCTTGTGCCCGAGTGTCAGTCCTAGGGGAAGCCTGGCTGGTGGCCTGCTGATGGGCGTCGGCACCCGTAAAGGGTTCTCCGATACTCTGGATTCATGCCCCAGGCCTCCAATGACTCCGCACTGAATGACCAGTTCGCCGCCCTGCTCTCCCCCGAGGGATGGCAATTATTGGCGAGCATCGACCCCTCGATGCTGGCGAGTAAGGATGCGGCATGGGCACTGAATGAAAAACTGCGCAAAGAAGGGCATGACCCTGCGGTTGTGCGCGCCGTGGTCGCCCAGTCGCAGTTGCGCTATCGGGGCAGGGTGAAATTCGGTCCCTTTGCCGACTCACTGATCTTCACGCCGGCAGGCCTGGAACAGGCCACCCGGTTGATGATTGCCGGACTGCACGCCCGCCGCTTCGTGGAAGCCGGGTGTACCCATGTAGCGGATCTGGGCAGCGGCATCGGCGCAGACGCCATCGCCCTGGCCAGCGCGGAGCTGAAGGTCACCGCCGTGGAGCGTGATGAAACCACCGCCGCGGCACTGACACTGAATTTGATGCCGTTCCCGCAGGCGACCGTGGTGCACGGTCAGGCCGAGGATGTGGATTTGGAAGCGGTGGATGGGGTCTGGCTGGATCCTGCCCGCCGCACCGAGGCCAACGGCAACACCAAGCGCATCTTCGACCCCGAGTCCTTCTCCCCTCCCCTGTCCTTTGTCGAAGCCCTGGTGGATGCGGGCAAGGATGTGGGCGTGAAGCTGGGACCCGGCGTGCCGCATGAGGCCATTCCAGCCACCGCCGAGGCCGTATGGATCTCCGATCACGGCTCGGTCATTGAAGCCTGCCTGTGGTTCGGCCGCCTGGCCCGTCCCGAGGTGAAACGCGCGGCACTGGTCATTGACAAGGACGGCGCCCACGAACTGACCTCCCCGCTCCCCGCCGAGCAGGGCGCCACCGCTCCGGTGGGCGAACTTTCCAACTACATCTACGAGCCGGATGGCGCGGTGATCCGTTCGCACCTGATCGCCGAACTGCTCCAGCAGACCGGCGGCGCCCTGCTCGATGAGCACATTGCCTACTTCACGCACGAGAAACCGCTGGAGACTCCCTTCGCCCGCGGATACAAGGTGCTCAAGGTGCACGACTACAACATCAAGAAGCTGCGTAGCTGGGTCAAGGCAAATCAAATTGGTCAGCTGGAGATCAAGAAGCGCGGGGTGGACGTGACCCCCGAAGAGCTGCGGAGGATTCTGCTGTCTGGAGTCCCGAAGAGCGCCAAAAATCACGCGACACTGGTGCTGGCCAGGATTGGCGACAAGCGTCTGGCCATCGAGGTTGAAGCCATCACCGGGTCGTAACCTTCACGCGATTTGCCCTCCCTGCGGCCCGTCACCGGCCGATTGGAGCGCACGTGCGCGAAAATGAACTAGTTTGAAGTAACCACACTGGCCTGTGGGGCGGCCGTCGGCAAGACATCCGGCACGCCCGCACCACCGCGGATTCAAGGAGTGCCGTGCAGAAGATCGACTTTGCCCAGTCCGAGCAGTCAACCATCGGCGTCGAATGGGAAATCGCCCTGGTGAACCAGCAGACCGCCGATCTGTGCTCGGTTGCCGAAGAGGTACTCGCCGCGGTCAAGGAACGTGACGGAATCGCCCCCGACGAAGAGCACCCGACCATCAAGCCGGAGTTGCTGCTGAACACGGTGGAAGTGGTGACCGGCGTGCATCACACGGTGGCCGAGGCCGCCGAGGAACTTTGCCAGAACGTCCGGCTACTGACCGAGGTCACCGATCCGCTAGGCGTGGACCTGTACTGCGCTGGCTCCCACCCCTTCGCGGCACCCACCCTGCAGCCGGTCACCGACAAGGACCGCTACGCCAAGCTAATTGACCGCACCCAGTGGTGGGGACGGCAGATGGTGATCTACGGGGTGCATGTCCACGTGGGCGTGGACAGCCGGGACAAGGCGCTGCCGATCACCGACGGGCTGATCAACTACCAGCCGCACTTCCAGGCGTTGACCGCCTCCAGCCCATACTGGGGCGGGGAGGACACCGGCTACGCTTCACAGCGTTCCCTACTCTTCCAGCAGCTGCCCGCCGCTGGCATCCCCTACCACTTCAACGACTGGGCTGAATACGAGTCCCACGTCGGGGACATGATGCACACCGGAGTCATCGACGACGTCTCAGAAATTCGCTGGGATGTGCGCCCGGTGCCGCGGCTAGGCACCGTGGAGATGCGCATCTGTGACGGGGTAAGCAGCATTGCCGACATCAAGGCAATCACTGCGCTCACCCAATGCCTCGTGCACGACATGTCGCTGAGCCTGGAGGCCGGTTACAAAATCCCGGTCATGCCCCGCTGGTTCCGTACTGAGAACAAGTGGCGTGCCGCCCGCTATGGGCTGGACGCGATCATCATTCTTAATGCCCAGGGGGACGAGATGCTGGTGACCGACCACCTGCGCCAGGAGGTCAAGCGGCTCATGCCGGTAGCCGACCGGCTGGGCTGTGCTGAGGAACTGGCCAGCGTCCTGGATATCATCGACCGCGGTGGGGAATACCAACTGCAGCGCCAGGTATTTGCGGCGTCAGGTGGGGACTTCAAGGCTGTGGTAAAGGACAATGTTGCGCGGCTCGAAGCACTGTAACCCCGAAGTAGGATCACATCTGCCGAAACTGCTGTGTATTGGGACTCGTGTACAGTCTCAAAAACCTTCGTTTTTGAGACCCGGTTCTTCGTCCCTGACATCGTAGAAGTCACCGCCGTCGGAGCCAATAAATTCAGCGAGGATATCAAGGCTGTAGCCCGTGAGCCTTTGAGCACGACTTCAGATATCACGTGGTGACTACGGAACTGATGATCTGCCCGTCACGAGCTGCCATCCGTCGTTAAGGGGTAAGTTGATCAGGGCGCCATGTTGAGGTGAGCTAACCAGCTCCTAGCAAGGCCTTTAGTAGTTGTAAACAATAGTTCCAATGTAGGCGCGCTGATACTTGTTCCACTTGCACGGGTATTGCGCACCGATGCTACCTGTGAGCAGTTTAAGTGCTGTGCGATACTCTGCCTGACATGCCGACAGAGTGCTGCGCTTGACCTGGTAGTAGTTGGCATCGGCATTCGCAGCAGGTGCCGCGACGATTCCCGCGCTTCCAACGAGGCCTAACAAGATCGCGAAAGAAGCGAGCTTTGCCTTTATTTTCATTGCTTTCCTCATTTATTCGAACTTGCAGATGAAAGGATCATAGCAATGAAGATGTCTCCCCCGCTAGTAATGTTTTGCCCCAGTGAAAGTTCGAAGACCGGTGGGTTAACGTAATCGCTATGGCTGGTTGGGAAGTATCGCGACATCCTGAATGGGACATGATGTATGCCGCTGGCCTGACGGTGCGAGAAATCGCTGACCGCTGCCGCCGAAACGTCGCCACCGTGAACATACACCTTCGAATCCGGGAGAAGTACTCCCCCGGGCTTCGCTTCACGCATGAGGCCGCGCTAGCGGCGAGAGGACCGGATCGCCCGTCAACTTTGTGGCGTAAACGCCTCTCCGAAGCCCTGGCCTTCCAGGATAGGCATCAGCGTTTGCCTCGCAACGACGGCGACGAGAGCGAGCGCTCTTTGGCGCAGTGGGTCGCTGATCAGCGTCTCTCCGATATGAAGGGGCGCATGTCGGTCCCGAAGATTGTTCTTCTCGATGACCTGCGGGATTGGCACATTGACGCTCATTAGCAAGAACTCGATCAGAAATGGCGTCATCAATTAGCCGCCGTCAAAGACTTCGTGGACTCCACCGGTAGGTGGCCGCCGCGGTACAAGAAATTCGAGAGTGAGCACGAACGCATTCTCGGGGTCTGGTTGCACAATCATCACCAACGCAGAGCTGAAAAGACGCTCCAGGCCTGGAGACTTAAAGCGATCAACGACACCTTGCCCGTCTGGCATAGCTACGCATGAGCTGCCTTCTGTGTATCCAGGGAACACCTCGAAGTACCATCTGCTCCCAGATCTTGTAGGAGCGAGCTCAATCGTCACGCAAGTGTTATGCCCTAACCATCAACGGGCTATGGATACTGGCCTTTGAAATCTCCAGTCCCGTGGCACAGCTCCCTGACGCGATAGAATCCAAGGATTCATGAAATTTAAGCTCTGCCCTCCTGAATGTGCCGATTATAGGTGACGAAAAGTTCTAACTCTCCCCATTACTGGCATCAATAATGGAGTTAAAGACGGTGATGCGCCTCGATCTTTGAGGGGAATGATGGCCTCAACGACAGCTCAGGATTCCCTGCCCCAACCAGCAGTCAAGGTGCCGGAAATGCTCCGCCCTACCGGGGCGCCGCAATCGCGACCCAATCGTCCCCTAGCATGCGAAAGAACTTTATGCTTTGAACGAGTTCCACCCATCCAATCCCCGGATTTCTGTATGAGCCAGAGTAGGTCGCGCCGGGTGCTACAAGGAGTGGTCTGACAACTTGACGCGACCAGCATGACGTTTTTGGACCGATCGGCTACGGCTCCTGAAAGGGTCCTCGGGTACCGAACGAGTTCTAGATGTTTTGAAGACAGATGCGACAGGACCGTCGCGCTCCTGAAAGTACGCGTGGTTGCTTTGTCTGCTCCCCGTCGCTCCTGAGTTCCGGAGCTTTTCGTGACTCGCGCTGTTTTCTCCTCATAGACTGATCTGTGTCACCGGCTGCGAAGAATCGGTCGCAAAGTTCACGCCACTTGGCGTGGCACCAGCTTCCACCAGTTGCGCCCCCAACGCCGCAACCATCGCCCCATTATCGGTGCACAGGTTAAACGGCGGGACCGTCAGGTCGATGCCGGCCGAGGCACAGCGGGCGGCCAGCAGTTCACGTAGCCGAGTGTTGGCTGCCACTCCCCCGCCGAGCAACAGGGTGTTTAGCCCGTTCTCGACGCAGGCGCGAACCGCCTTGGCGGTGATGACATCCACGACCGCTTCCTGGAAGGATGCGGCGATATCAGCAACCGGTACTTCCAGTCCCTGGGACTCGAAGTGCTCAACAGCCCGGGATACAGCGGTTTTCAGCCCTGAGAACGAGAAGTTGTAGCGGTGCTTGCCCGGGTTCTCAGCGGTGCCGGTGAACTTGGGCAGGCTCAATCCGCGAGGGAACCGGAATGCCTTGCGGTCTCCCTTGGTCGCGGCCTTGTCGATGGCCGGACCGCCTGGATATCCCAAGCCCAGCAACCGGGCGACCTTGTCGTAGGCTTCGCCCGCGGCATCGTCAATTGTTGCGCCGAGCAGCTGTACATCATCGGTGAGCGAGGTGACCCTAAGGATTTCGGTGTGCCCGCCCGAGACCAGCAGCGCACCGAACTCGGTGGGCAGCGGCTTGCCGCCGAGGACCCCGACGCCCACGTGGGCGACCAGGTGGTTGATGCCGTACAGCGGCTTGCAGGTGGCCAGTGCCAGCGCCTTCGCGGCGGCCACACCAACCATCAGTGCACCGGCCAGACCCGGACCGCTGGTCACGGCAATGGCATCGATTTCAGCCAGCGTCAGCTTCGCGTCGGCGAGCGCCGCATCGAGGGTCGGGATGAAGGCTTCCAGGTGGGCGCGGGCCGCGATCTCCGGGATGACCCCGCCGAAACGCACGTGCTGATCCATGGAACTGGAAACCGTGTTGGTCAGCAGCTGGGTGCCGCGCACGATGCCGACCCCGGTTTCGTCGCAGGAGGATTCGATGCCCAAGACGATGGGTGCTTTGGACGTGCTCATTTCGTCTCCTCTTCGCGCAGCCGCAGGCGCATGATCAGTGCGTCGGTGCCGTCGCGGTAGTACTTGGCGCGTTCATGGATCTTGGAAAAGCCCAGCGACAGGTACAGCCCGATCGCCACCGGGTTGTCCTTGCGCACTTCTAGCATCACATCGCGGGCGTTGCGTTGCCGGGCACGCTCAATCATCACCTGCATCAGCTTCCGTCCCAGCCCCTGGCCTTGGGCATCGGGACGGAGGGCAATGGTCTGCACATCGGCGAAGGGCAGTACGGTGCACAGGCCTGCGTAGCCCAGGATCTGCCCTTCTCCTTCGTACACCCAGTAATCCCGGGTCTCGTGCTGGGACAGTTCGGCTTCAAAGAGTTCCACCGGCCAAGCATCGGCCGGGAAACTGGCCACCTCCAGGGCGTGGACCGCCGGGATGTCCCCCGGCAGCATGGTGCGCAGCACCGGGTTCAGGGACTGAGCTGCTTCATGGCTCATGATTTGGCCTGCTTCATGAACTGTGGAACCTGGGCGTCGGACTCGCGCAGGTAACGTGGGGCGGTATCAGACAGGTCCGCGCCTTCTGCCAGTTCGGCGAGCGCACGCGGTCCCAGGTCGGCAGCTCGGGTCAGCCAATCTCGGCTTACGGCGACCGGCTTGGCTCCGGCCTCTTCGAGTTCTTGTGCATAGAGTCCTGCACCTACACCGTGTACTGCCAGGGCCGGTAGTTCCCCGGCGGCCGAGACGTGCGGACCATCCAGCAGCTTGCCGTCAGCGGCGAAGCGTGCCCAGTAGACCTCGCGGCGGCGCGCGTCCGTGGCAATCAGGTATTCGGCGTCCGGCTGCAGTTCGCGGCGCACCCGTTCGGCCAGCGCTCCCAGGGACATGGTCCCGTGCAGCGGCACACCCCATACGTAGGACAGGGTGCGGGCGGCCACCAGGCCCACCCGCAGCCCAGTGAAGGGGCCGGGTCCGGTGCCCACGATGATGCCGGCCAGTTCTTTGCCTTCCAGCCCCGCCTGGGCGAGCAGTTGGTGGATGTAGCTGACCAGGGTTTCGGTCTGGTCGTTGGACCGTTCACTGGTGATCTCGGCGTGCACTGTGCCGTTGGCGTCAATCACGGCCACGGAGGTGTGGGCCGAGGTGTCTATGACCAGGTAGTTGCTCATGGCTGGCCTTCCGGGTTGCTGAAGCTTTTCAAGGTGGCCTCGAGTGCCGCGCGCAGCTGCTCCCAGCGCGCCGGTTCCCAGTCCGGGCCAGTGGCGCTTAGTGTCAGGGTGCGCGGTTCATCGCTGCCCTCGTCATCGAATTCCCAGGACGCGGTGGTGGTGTCCGCAGGCAGAGCCGCGCGTGCCAGGGTCAATTCCAGGCGGGAGCTGTTAAGGTGCTCCACCTTGCCGGCGCCCCATTCAACGACGGTCACCGCTTCCGGGGCGGTGGCCTCCAGATCCAGGGTGTCCACTTCGCTGGGGTCGCTCAGCCGGTAGGCGTCCACGTGGACCAGGTTCGGTCCGCCGACCAGGCTGGGGTGTATGCGCGAAAGCACGAAGGTTGGGGAGATGACCCCTTCGCGGACCTGCAGTCCTGCTCCCAGGCCCTGGGTGAGCGTGGTCTTGCCGGCACCCAGTTCCCCGGTAAGGATGACCAGGTCCCCGGCGTGCAGCTGCCGTCCGAGTTCTGCGCCCAGCGCCTGGGTGGCTTCCACGGTGGCCGGATGCAGGGTCAGCTGCTGGGCGTGCCCGTCCTGCTGAATGTGATGCTGCGGGGTGCTAGGCACCGGTGTCCTCTTCCTCGTCCAGGTAGGACTCGCCCCAGCTGCCTTCCAGGTAGATGCGCGGCACGCGCGGGGAGATCCGGGTGACGACCTCGTAGTTGATGGTTCCGGCGGCGTTGGCCCATTCGGTGACCGGCGCGGCGGATTCGCCGAACACCCGGGCGGTGGCGCCCAGGAAGTGTTCCGGGTCAATGTCCGGGCCCAGGTCCACGACGCACTGGTCCATGGCAATCCGCCCGCGCACCGGGTAGGTGGTGCCGTGGATGTTCACCGGTGCGCCGGTGGCGATGCGCGGCAGGCCGTCGGCGTACCCGAGCGGGATCAACCCCAAATAGGTTTCCCCGGTGGTGCGGTAGTTCAGTCCGTAGGAGACGCCCTGGTCTTTCTGCACCTTCTTCACGTTGGCGACCCGGGTTTCCAGGGTCATGGCCGGACGCAGTCCGAAGTTGGAGGGTTCCTCGTCCTGGAAGGGGCTGAGCCCATACAGGCCCAAGCCGAGGCGGACCAGATCGTGATGGGAGTCCGGGCGGGAAAGGATGGCCGGGGTGTTGGCGATGTGCCGTACCTCCAGGTCGAATCCGGCCTGCTCCACCTGGGTGATGGCGGCGTCGAAGGCGGCCAGCTGCTCGTCGGTTTCGTGGCGCTGCGGTTCATCGGCAACCGCCAGGTGGGAGAAGATCCCCACCACGCGCAGCAGTCCCTCGTTCTGGTAGGTCATGGCCTGTTCCAGCAGGGTGGGAAGGGTGTCAAGCATGGCGCCGTTGCGTCCCAGCCCGGTATCCAGCTTCAGGTGGATACGCGCGGGGGTTTCCATCTTGCGGGCCGTGGCGGCGATGTGCTCCAGTTCCCAGCCGGAGACGCCCAGGTCAATGTTGGCGGCGACCGCCTGGTCGAAGGGGGTGTCCGCGGTATGCAGCCAGGCCAGCAGGGGGGCGTCGATGCCCTTGGCCCGCAACGCCAGTGCCTCGGTGACGTGGGCGCAGCCGATCCAGCTGACCCCGGCTTCCAGTGCCGCCCGGGCCACCCGGTAGGCGCCGTGGCCGTAGCCGTCGGCCTTCACCACGGCCATGACCTTGGCCGGGGCCACCAGGTCGGTCACCTGGCGCACGTTGTTTCGGATTGCTGACAGGTCCACCAGGGCTCGGCGTTCCCACGGGGCACTCATGGGATCGCCGCCGGGTGCTGCTTGCTGCTCTACCACTTCAAAGTTCACATCTGCTATCTTCGCACTTTTCGCTTCTCTGCGCGCGCGACACCGGTTCGCTAGGACGTCACGCGCGCTAAGGCGGGGTGCATCTTGGCTGTGAACCGTGATGCACCCCGCAAGGTTGGCTGATGTGGGTGAGGGACTGGCCTTTAGCGCAGGGTGCGCAGTTCGTCGCGGATCTGTTCCAGCAGCGCCAGCTGCGGATCCGGCTCCTCTTCCTCTTCCTCCAGGCCGCGGTGACGCTTCAGGGCCTCGGTGGCCTTAGTCATCGGCAGCACGATCACGAAGTAGACGGCGGCGGCAATGAGCAGGAAGTTGACCAGGGCGGTGAGGAAGACACCCACCTGGATCAGGTTGCCGTTGATGTTGAACACCAGGAAGTCGTCAAAGCTCGGCGCACCGACCAGTGCGGAGATCAACGGCATCAACACACTATCCACCAATGCGTTGACCACGGCGCCGAAAGCGGCACCAATCACGACGGCAACGGCGAGGTCGACAACGTTGCCCTGCATTATGAAATCGCGGAAACCCTTTAGCATGGGTCGATCATACACATGGATAAACTCTGAAAGAGCTTCATCTAGGAATATTTTCTAAAGAATTTGTAGCCCATTGCCGATATTTTGAGCGTACTCTCAGATTTTACGCAGCAGCATCCGAGTGACCGAATGATCCCCGCTTTTACGCAGCACCAACTGCGCGCGCCCGCGCGTTGGCAGCACGTTCTCCTTCAGGTTCGGCTCGTTGATGCTCTTCCAGATGCGCCGGGCGGTGGCGCGGGCCTCGAAGTCACTGAGCTTGGAGTAGCGGTGGAAGTAACTGGCCGGGTCCAGGAACGCACCGGAGCGCAGCTTCATGAAGCGGCTGATGTACCACTCCTCAATATCGCTGGTGCGCGCATCAACAAAGACGGAGAAGTCAAAGAAGTCGCTGAGCGCGAGCCCCACGGTGCCATCCGAACGGGTGCGGGCCGGCTGCAGCACGTTCAGCCCCTCGACAATCAGCACCTGCGGCGAGCGCACCACGTTGCGCTCATCGGGCAGGATGTCGTAGGTCAGGTGCGAGTAGACCGGGGCGCTGACTTCCGGGGCGCCGGACTTCACCGCCGAGACAAAGCGCAGCAGCGCACGGCGGTCATAGGATTCGGGGAAGCCCTTGCGTTCCATCAGGCTCCGGCGTTCCAACTCGGCGTTCGGGTAGAGGAACCCGTCGGTGGTGATCAGCTGCACGTCCGGGGTTTGCGGCCAACGCCGCAGCATCTCCTGCAGCACGCGCGCGGTGGTGGACTTGCCCACCGCCACCGAACCGGCCACCCCGATCACGAAGGGAGTTTGGCGGGTCTTCTCCCCCAAAAAGGTCATGGTCGCCTGGTGGGTGGCCCCGGCACCGGTGACATAGAGGTACAGCAGCCGGCTCAAGGGCAGATACACGTCGCGGACCTCACGCAGGTCCAGGCCGTCGCCCAGACCACGCAGCCGTTCAATGTCCTCCACATTCAGCGGCTGCTCCATTTTGTTGGACAACCGAGCCCAGGTTTGCCGGTCAAGTTCGACAAACGGGGAGATCGAGGTGTCCTGAAGCTGCGTTGGTTCCACGAGAGGAAATTGTGCCAACTTTTGACCTCACACCCAAACAGGAGACTGGCCCGTGACTCATAACACAGGTTTTTCTGGCGGGACGGTATCACATTTTCTATCTGCCGGGCACCGTCAAAAGGTAGGCTTTCTGGCATGTGCGGAATTGTTGGATATGCAGGTACACCGACCGGAAACAACGGTCATGATGCGTTAGAGGTCCTCATCGAGGGCCTGCGCCGGTTGGAATACCGGGGCTACGACTCGGCAGGGGTTGCGGTCGTCGCCGACGGCGCCATCCATGCCCGGAAGAAGGCCGGCAAGCTGGCCAACTTGGAAAACGAAATCAGCGAGAACCCGCTGCCGGTCTCCCAGACCGGTATCGGCCACACCCGCTGGGCCACCCACGGCGGGCCCACCGACGTCAATGCGCATCCGCATCTGGCGGACAACGGCAACCTGGCCGTCATCCACAACGGCATCATCGAGAACTTCGCCGAAATCAAGGCCCAGCTGCTGGCCGAGGGCGTGCAGTTCCTGTCCGAGACCGACACCGAGGTTGCCGCGGCACTGCTGGGCAAGACCTACCGCGAGCTGGGCACCGGGGACCTGACCGAGGCGCTGCGCCAGACCGTGAACCACCTGGAGGGTGCCTTCACCCTGCTGGCCACCCACAAGGACCACCCGGGCGTCGTGGTGGCCGCCCGCCGCAACTCCCCACTGGTACTGGGCCTGGGCGAGGGCGAAAACTTCCTGGGCTCGGATGTCTCGGGCTTCATTGACTTCACCCGCCGGGCGGTGGAACTGGGGCAGGACCAGATCGTGACCATCACCCCGGACACCCACCAGATCATCGGCTTTGACGGTGAGAGCGCCCAGGGCAAGGAATTCACCGTGGACTGGGATGCGGCCAGCGCCGAAAAGGGCGGCTTCCCTTCCTTCATGGAGAAGGAAATCTACGACCAGCCCGCCGCTGTGGCCGACACCCTGCTGGGCCGTTCGGACGCCGAGGGCCGGATGACCCTTGATGAGCTGCGCATTGACGCCGAGGAACTGGCCAACGTCACCAAGATCGTGGTGCTGGCCTGCGGCACCAGCGCCTACGCGGGGTCGGTGGCCAAGTACGCCATCGAGTCCTGGTGCCGGATCCCGGTGGAGGTCGAGCTCTCCCACGAGTTCCGCTACCGTGAGCCGATCGTGGATGCGAACACCCTGATCGTCTCCATCTCCCAGTCCGGGGAAACCATGGACACCCTGATGGCCGTGCGCTATGCCAAGGAGCAGGGCGCGAAGACCCTGTCCATCTGCAACACCAACGGGTCCACCATCCCGCGTGAATCCGATGCGGTACTCTATACCCACGCCGGTCCGGAGATCGCGGTGGCCTCCACCAAGGCGTTCCTGGCCCAGATCACCGCCACCTACATCCTGGGCCTCTACCTGGCCCAGCTGCGCGGGAACCTGTTCAGCGGTCAGATCAAGGACATCATGGCCGACCTGGGCAAGATCCCGGCCAAGATCCAGGACATCCTGGACCGCTCGGATGCCATCCGCGAACTGGCCCGCTCCATGGCCGACGCCACCTCGGTGCTGTTCCTGGGTCGCCACGTCGGCTACCCGGTGGCCATGGAGGGCGCGCTGAAGCTGAAGGAAATCGCCTACATCCACGCCGAGGGCTTCGCCGCCGGTGAGCTGAAGCACGGCCCGATCGCGTTGATCGATGACGGCCAGCCGGTGTTCGTGGTGGTCCCCTCCCCGCGTGGGCGGGACTCGCTGCACTCCAAGGTTGTCTCGAACATCCAGGAAGTGCGCGCCCGCGGCGCCAAGACCCTGGTGTTGGCCGAGGAAGGCGACGAGGCGGTCAAGGCCTACGGTGAGTTCGTCTTCTACCTGCCCGAGACCCCGACCCTGCTGATGCCGCTGCTGGCCACGGTGCCGCTGCAGCTGTTCGCCTGCGAGTTGGCTACCGCCAAGGGGTATGACGTGGACCAGCCGCGCAACCTGGCCAAGTCGGTCACCGTCGAGTAAACGGCCCCCTCTGGCAACGGCCGGGCACCACCTGCAGGTGGTGCCCGGCCGTTGTCTCGTTCACCCTGGGCACTACCGGCCCGACCGTTCTGATCCCCTAGGCTAGGAAGCATGATCGCAGGAATTGGCGTGGACATTGTCGATGTGCCACGTTTTGGACGCCAGCTGGAACGCACCCCCGCATTGGAAGGGCGCCTGTTTACCCCGGAAGAGCGCGGCCTGCCGTTGCGCTCGCTGGCGGCCCGTTTCGCCGCCAAGGAGGCCATTGCCAAGGCGCTGGGCGCCCCGGCGGGTATGAACTGGCAGGACTGCTCCATTATCAAGGACGCGGCCGGGGACCCGCAGGTGCACGTGACGGGTAGTGTGGCCACCGCCGCGGCGCTGCGCGGCATCCACTCCTGGCATCTGTCCCTGAGCCATGACGGGGACATGGCGGTGGCGATGGTGGTCGCCGAGCGCGCCTAGTGCCGCTACTATCCCGCCACCCCGGCTGGGAGTTTACGACACGGGACGCCTTAAACCTCACCATGCCAAGCTACGGTGAGTATTCTGAATCTATGATCCCCGTCTTCAGTGTTGCGCAGGTCCGAACGGTTGAGAAGGCCGAAATTTCCCGGCGAGGCTCCGAGGAACTGATGAAGCAGGCGGCCGCCGCGGTCAGCGACGCGGCCGTGCAGCTGCTGCACGGCGAGCCGGGGAAGAACATCGTCGGGTTGATCGGCCCGGGCAACAACGGCGGAGACGGGCTCTACGCGCTGGCGAACCTGGCCCGCCAGGGACACAACGCCACCGCGGTGCTGCTCAGCGAGAAGTCCCACGCCCCGGCGCTGGAGGAACTGCGCACCGCCGGGGGCACCATCACCACCGCCGCGGACGCGCCGCAGGCGGCCTCCGGTGCCGATCTGGTGATCGATGCCATTTACGGTCTGGGCTACCGCCCTGGTGCCAAGCTGCCCACCGTCCCGCGCGGCGTGCCCGTGTTGGCGGTGGACGTGCCCTCCGGGCTGGATGCTGCCACCGGTGCCGCGGATGACGCGGCGCTCCCCGCCGTCCGCACCGTGACGTTCGGAGCCCTGAAGGAGGGCCTGCTGACCGGTGACGGGCCGCTGCTGACCGGGGAACTGTCCCTGGTGACCCTCGACTTTGATTTTTCCGCCCAGTCCCCCATGGCCTGGCTGGTGGACCCCGAGGCTGCCGGGCAGCTGCTGGACGAACACCGCAGCTGGCGGGACGCCGCCCGCCACAAGTACCAGCGCGGCGTGCTGGGCCTGATCGCCGGTTCCGACCGCTACCCGGGCGCCGCCCAGCTGACCGCCCGTGCCGCCCTGAATGCCGGGGTGGGGCTGCTGCGCAGCCACATGCCCGACAAGGTGCAGGCCTACATGGCGGCCAGCGCCCCCGAGGCGGTACCGCTGGGCGATCAGGAGGTCGCCGAGGCGCTCTCCCAGTCCCGGCGCCACCTGCATGGGCGCGGGGCGAAGATTTCGGCGTGGGCGATTGGACCGGGTCTGGACCCCTCGGGCCAGCCGTCCGAGGTGATTGGCAAGGTCTTCAGCAGCCGCCAGCCGGCGGTCATCGATGCCAGCGGGCTGGAGATTGTCCCGGCCGGACCCAGTGAGCAGCCACGGGTGCTCACCCCGCACGCCAAGGAGCTGCGGATGCTGCTGCGCCGCGCCGGGATCACCGTTACCGCCCAGGACATTGCCGAGGAGCCGCAGAAGTGGACCCGGTGGGCGGCGCTGTCCTACAACGCGGTGGTGCTGCTGAAGGGGCCAACGAACTACATTGTGGAGCCCGGGGGCAAGACCCTGGTGGTCTGCCACACCAGCCCGAAGCTGGCGACTGCCGGCAGCGGGGATGTGCTCACCGGCATCCTGGGCACCCTGCTCAGCGACTCCTCGCTCACCGGCGTGCAGGGCACCGCGCTGGTCAGCAACCAGCGGCTGCTGGAGCTGACCGCCTGCGCCGCGGTGATCCACGGCGAGGTGGGACGCGTCGCCGCCGAGGACTCCACGGTGTGCGCCACCCGGCTGATCGAGGTGCTGCCCCGGGTGATGGCCCGCTTCGGCTTCTAGCCGCCGCCAGGCGACCAAGGGCCCGGCCGCAGACCCGCAGGAGCAGCGATCCTGTGGGTCTGGGGCCGGGCCCTTGGGGTTTTTGCGGATGTCCGGCGGCTCTTTTTCTGCTGCCGGGCGTCGCCGTACCTAGTTGTCGGTGCCCGGAACGGGCACCACGGTCAGTGACTGGGTCTGCAGTTCGGGGCTGGCCACCTCGAAGCGCTCCCCCGGACCGGTGATGGTCCACCCGGCCTCCCGCCACAGGGCCCGGTCCAGCACGTTGCGCCCGTCAATCAACTGACGCTGGCGCACCACGGCGCCGAGCTGTTCGGGCTGCAGTTCACGGAATTCGGCCCATTCGGTCAGCAGCAGCACCGCGTCGGCGTCCGCCGCGGCCTCCTTCCAGGAATCCACGTAGTGCAGGCGCGGGAAGCGGCGCCGGGCGTTGTCGTTGCCTTCCGGGTCATACACGGACACGTCCGCCCCGGAGTTGTAGAGCCGCACCGCGATGTCCAGGGCCGGCGAGTCACGCACGTCGTCGCTGTCGGGCTTGAACGTCACCCCCAGCACGCACACGTGCTTGCCGGCCAGGTTGTAATCCAGCATGGCCTCGGCCAGCGCGACCACCCGGTCGCGGCGGCGCAGGTTGATCTGGTCCACCTCGGCCAGGAACCCCATGGTCTGGCTCAGCCCGAGCTCGGAGACCCGGGCCTGCAGGGCACGGATGTCCTTGGGCAAGCAACCGCCGCCAAAGCCCACCCCGGCGTTCAAAAAGCGCCGTCCGATCCGGGCGTCATGCCCGATGGCGTCGGCCAGGGTGCGGATGTCCCCGCCCACGGTTTCGGTGACCTCGGCGAAGGCGTTGATGAAGGAGATCTTGGTGGCCAGGAACGCGTTGGCAGCGACCTTGACCAGTTCGCTGGTTTCCAGGTCGGTGACCACCTCGGGGGTGTCCTGGGCCAGGATGTCGGCGTAGACCTCCCGCAGCCGGGCCAGGTCCTGTTCGTTCTGCACCCCGTAGACCAGCCGGTCCGGGCGCAGGGTGTCCTTGACGGCGAACCCCTCGCGCAGGAACTCGGGGTTCCAGGCCAGGGAGATGTCGCTGCCGGGCCTGGCGGCGGCCTTGATGCGTTCGCTCAGCCGGCGGGCGGTGCCCACCGGCACGGTGGACTTGCCCACGATCAGGGCGCGGCCGGTGACGTGTTCGAGCAGGCTGTCCACCGCGCCGTCCACGTAGCTCATGTCCGCGGACTGCGAGTCGGTGCGCTGTGGGGTGCCCACGGTGATGAAGTGGATGTCCGCCGCCGCGGCGACTTCGGCGTAGGAGTCGGTGAAGCGCAGCCGTCCGCCGGCCACGTGCTTCTGCAGCAGCTCAGGCAGCCCGGGTTCGTGGAAGGGCAGGATGCCACGCGAGAGCGCGTCCAGCTTCTCCCGGTCCACGTCCAGGCCAATGACTTCAAAGCCCAGTTCGGCCATGCAGGCGGCATGGGTGGCACCCAGGTATCCGGTGCCGATGACACTCACGCGTAGACTCATGTTCTACCCCCATCAGTTGCTGCCCGCCGTTTGGGCGGGCCGGTGTTGGCCGCGTCGCTGTGAGTTTATGGCCCGCAGCATTCGGGCAGGGCGGGATGTTGCCCAACCAGCGGCAAACACTGGATAAATTCTCGTCCCGGACCCGGCACGGGCCGGATCCGGGACGCAGGTGTTACAACGGTGTGTTGGCGTTCCTAGAGCGCCAGGTGCTGCAGGACCGCGGCGGCCAGCAGTTCGGCTTCGCTGCGGGCCTGTTCCTGGCTACCGGCCTCGACCATTACCCGTACCACCGGTTCGGTGCCCGAGGGGCGCAGCAGTACCCGGCCGGTGCTGCCCAGGCGTTCCTCGGAGACGGCGACCGCGGCCATGACCTCGGCGCTGTCGTGCACGGCGGCCTTGTCCACCCCGCGCACATTGATCAGCACCTGCGGCAGCACCGTGAGCACCTGGGCCAGTTCCTTCAGGGACTTGCCGGAGGCCTTGACCCGGGCGGCCAGCTGCAGCCCGGTGAGCACCCCGTCACCGGTGGTGGCGTATTCGCTAAAGATCACGTGCCCGGACTGTTCCCCGCCCAGCGAGTAGCCTCCGGCGTTCATCTCCTCCAGCACGTAGCGGTCCCCCACCCCGGTTTCCCGGATGGTGATCCCGTTGGCTTCCATGGCCAGTTTCAGACCCAGGTTGCTCATGACGGTGGCGACCAGCACGTCATCCTTCAGCTTGCCCTGTTCCTTCAGGGCCAGGGCCATGATGGCCATGATCTGGTCCCCGTCGATGACGGTGCCTTCGTGGTCCACCGCCAGGCAGCGGTCCGCGTCCCCGTCGTGGGCGATGCCCAGGTCCGCGCCGTGCTCCACGACGGCGGCCTGCAGCTTCTCCAGGTGGGTGGAACCGTAGCCGTCATTGATGTTCACGCCATCGGGTTCGGCCCCAATGACCACGACCTCGGCACCGGCTGCGTTGAACACCTCCGGGGAGCAGCCCGAAGCGGCGCCGTGGGCGCAGTCCAGCACCACTTTCAGCCCATCCAGGCGATTGGGCAGGGTCTGCAGCAGGTGGATCACGTAGCGGTCCTCAGCGTCGGCGAAACGCGAGACCCGTCCCACCGCTCCCCCGGTGGGGCGCGGCGGCTCCATCTGCAGGCACGCCTCGATGGCGTCCTCCAGCGAGTCGTCCAGCTTCTTCCCGCCGCGGGCCAGGAACTTGATGCCGTTATCGGGCGCCGGGTTGTGGGAGGCGGAGATCATCACGCCAAAGTCGGCCCCGAGGTCGCCTACCAGGAATGCGGCGGCGGGGGTCGGCAGGGTGCCGGCGTCCTTCACGTCCACACCGGAGGCCGAAAGGCCCGCTTCAATCGCAGCGGAGAGGAAGTCGCCGCTGATGCGCGGGTCCTTGGCCACTACGGCTACCGGGCGCCGGCCGTCTTCAGACTGGCTCAACCCCAGAACCACCGAGGCGGCTTGCGACAGACGCATCGCCAGCTCCGGTGTCAACAGTTCATTCGCTTTTCCACGGACCCCATCGGTCCCAAATAACCTTGCCATCGTCCACCATCATATGCCTTGAACGGGGCGAAAAAGCGCTGATTTGGGTGCCGGAACCCCATTCGTGAGTGAAATTTGATGCTCGTCGCACCGCCCGGGCAGCGGTTTTTCACATTAGTGCTTTAAAAGGGACAAACCCCACACCCGGAAGATCCCGGGAATGGGGTTTGTCCTGCGCAGGTACTGCTTAGCGCTTGGAGAACTGCGAGGCCTTGCGGGCCTTCTTCAGACCGGCCTTCTTGCGCTCGATGACGCGGGCGTCGCGAGTCAGGTAACCGGCCTTCTTCAGGGTCGGACGGTTGGCGTCGCGGTCGATCTCGTTCAGCGCGCGGGCGATGCCCAGGCGCAGTGCACCGGCCTGGCCGGAGGGGCCACCGCCGTGGATGCGGGCGAACACGTCGTAGGAACCTTCAAGGCCCAGGACCTTGAACGGCTCGTTGACGTCCTGCTGGTGCAGCTTGTTCGGGAAGTAGGTTGCCAGGTCGCGACCGTTCAGGGTCCAGGTGCCGTTGCCCGGCACCAGGCGCACGCGGGCGATGGCCTGCTTGCGGCGTCCCACGGCTCCACCGGACACGGTCAGCGGCGCGCGCTCGACGTCGCCGCCGGCAGCTGCGGCCGGGGCCGACTCGGTGGTGTAGGTCGACGGGGTGTCGCCTTCGAATTCGTTGATCTCTTCAGCGTTCTGAGCCACGATTATCTCCTAATAAGTTTTTCTTCTCGGGGCCAGGACTACTGGGCGACCTGGGTGATTTCGAACGGCTTCGGAGCCTGGGCCGCGTGCGGGTGCTCAGCGCCACGGTAGACCTTCAGCTTGCTCAGCTGGGCTGCGGCGATCTTGTTCTTCGGCAGCATGCCCTTGATGGCCTTCTCGACAGCCTGAACCGGGTTCTTCTCCAGCAGTTCGGCGTAGTTCGAGCTCTTCAGACCGCCCGGGAAACCGGAGTGGCGGTAAGCGCGCTTCTGCACCAGCTTGTTGCCGGTCAGGGCAACCTTCTCAGCGTTGATGATGATGACGTGGTCGCCCATGTCCATATGCGAGGCGAAAGTAGCCTTGTGCTTGCCGCGCAGCAGGGTCGCTGCTTCGACAGCCAGGCGGCCGAGCACAACATCGGTGGCGTCAATGACGTGCCACTGACGGGTCTGGTCAGCCGGCTTAGGGGTGTACGTACGCACAGTAATTGCCTTACGTTGATTCGTTTCTGGTCAAACAGCTGCAGGTGTCATGGCGTGAGATCCATCAGGGACAAGCACTGTCGTGTTTACTTTGTGTCAGGACCAGTACGTCAGGTGAGGACTGATTTAACCGGCCGTCCAGGTGGTGTTCGCATGCCCAGCAGACCAGCGGCTATGCAACTAAGCCGTCACGCTGTGGCATGTAGTGTCGAACGTGGACATACACAACTTTCACAAGTTTAGCCGATTAATGGGCCAGCACACAATTCGGCTAGTGGGCCCGGTGGGGCCCAAATGCCCGCAATGACGGGTATTTTCCGTCACAGTCCCCAAGCCCACCTGTCAATCAGCTACCGCCCGGATTCCGCCGAAGTGCTCTTCGCCGGGTGCTCTTCGTGGCCCTGAGCGGTGGCGGTGCCTTCCTCCACGAGCGCCCCGGTGGCCTCATCGGCGCGGCGCCGGGCCCTGGTCTGCTCGGCCCGGGCCAGCAGCTGCCCGGCCTGCGGGTAGCGCACCTCCTCCAGGACCAGGGCGCGAGGGTGGGCCAGTTTCGTCTTCGAATCGCGCACCATGGCCTGCAGCCGGTCGGCGAGGAAGCCCTGGGTTTCCCGCCCGTCCCCCACCATCAGCGCGGCCCCGATCAGGGCGCGCACCATGTTGTGGCAGAAGGCGTCCGCGACCAGGTGGGCGGTGATGATCCCGTCTCCGCCCCTGGTAAAGGAGAACTCCTGCAGGGTGCGGATGGTGGTGGCATCGGGGCGGGGCTTGCAGTAGGAGAGGAAGTCGTGGCGGCCCAGCACACTGCGCGCCTCGGCGTCCATCAGCTGCACATCCAGTTCCTCTCGGTGCCACATGGTGATCTGCCGGGTCAGTGGGTCCCAGCGGTGCAGCCCGTCCGCAATGCGGTAGGAGTAGCGGCGCTGCAGGGCCGAGAAGCGGGCGTCAAAGCCCGGCTCGGCCACGGCCGCGTCATGGATGAGCACGGCCCCCTCCTGGCTGGCCAGGATCCCGTTCAGCCGGCGCACCAGCGCCTTGGCGGGGCTCAGCGGTGAGCGCCGCGGCAGCGCCTCGTATTCGGTGGGGGTCAAATCAAAGTGGACCATCTGGTTCCGGGCGTGCACCCCGGCGTCGGTGCGCCCGGCCACAACCACCCGGACCTGGCGGCGCACCAGGGTGGCCAGCCCTTCCTCGATCAGCTGCTGGACCCCGAGCACGTTTGGCTGCCGGGCCCACCCGTGGAACTGGGAGCCGTCATAGCCCAGGCGCATCCGCATCCGCACCGTGGCCGGTTCGCTGGAACCGGACGCCACGGTGGCGCCCAGCGGGTGGGTTTCGGGTGCTGGGGTGCTCATGGGTTCCATTATCCAATCTGTGTCCGGCGTCCTGCCAAATCCGGTGGTGGTCCCGCCCGCCGTTGCAGGCAAGCACAGGAACCTTGGGATGGGCAGCGGGCTTTGGCGGGCGTTTAAGCACCGAACCCCGGAAGCATGCGCTTCCGGGGTTCGGTGACCGAGGTGGCCCGTGCGTGCGGGCCGTGGGCCTTAGGCCTCTTCGGTGGCCTCAGGGGCGGCGTTCTCGGCAGCCTTTTCGGCTTCCTTCACGACGGCCTGCTTCGGCGAAACCGGCTCCATGACCAGTTCGATGACAGCCATCGGGGCGTTGTCGCCCTTGCGGTTGCCGATCTTGGTGATGCGGGTGTAGCCGCCTTCGCGGTTGGCCATCACCGGGGCGATGTTCTCGAACAGCTCGTGAACGATCGACTTGTTGGTGCGGCTGCGCGATGCGATCACGGACTGCACGCGACGACGCGAGGCCAGGTCTCCGCGCTTGGCGAAGGTGATCAGGCGCTCGGCGTGCGGGGCCAGGCGCTTGGCGCGGTTCAGGGTGGTGGTGATCTGCTTGTTCTCGAACAGCTGGGCAGACAGGTTGGCGAGGATCAGTCGCTCGTGAGCTGCGCTGCCGCCGAGACGCGGACCCTTGGTGGGGGTTGGCATTGGTGTTCTCCTAGATGAATAATCCTGCGCTCCCGGCCCTTAGGCCGGGAACCCGGATGAAGTTATTTGTCGCCAGACGCGGTGCCTAGAGGCTGCCGTCGCCGTAGACATCCTCGCCGTCTTCCATGGCGGCACGGCTGCCCATGTCGAACCCTGGAGGGGAATCCTTCAGGGACAGGCCGAGGTCTACAAGCTTTGCCTTGACTTCGTCAATGGACTTGGCACCGAAGTTGCGGATGTCCATCAGGTCGGCCTCCGAACGCGTGACCAGTTCACCCACGGAGTGGATGCCCTCGCGCTTCAGGCAGTTGTAGGAACGCACGGTCAGTTCCAGGTCCTCGATCGGCAGCGCCATGTCGGCAGCCAGGGCTGCGTCCGTTGGCGACGGGCCGATCTCGATTCCCTCGGCTGCGGTGTTCAGCTCGCGGAACAGGCCGAACAGCTCCACCAGGGTGGTGCCGGCCGATGCCACGGCGTCGCGCGGGGAAATCGACTCCTTGGTCTCCACATCAACGATCAGGCGATCGAAGTCGGTGCGCTGCTCAACACGGGTGGCCTCCACGCGGAAGGTCACCTTCAGCACCGGCGAGTAGATCGAGTCGACCGGGATCCGGCCAATCTCGCTGTCGGCGCTCTTGTTCTGGGCGGCGGACACGTAGCCACGGCCACGCTCAATGGTCAGTTCCATATCGAACTTGCCGTTGGCGTTCAGGGTGGCGATGTGCAGATCTGGATTGTGGAACTCAACACCGGCAGGCGGGGTGATGTCCGCTGCGGTGACGACGCCGGGGCCCTGCTTGCGCAGGTAAGCGACGACCGGTTCATCGTGCTCGGAGGACACGGACAGGTTCTTGATGTTCAGAACCAGTTCGGTGACGTCTTCCTTCACACCGGCTACGGTGGAGAACTCGTGCAGTACGCCGTCGATGCGAACGCTGGTGACGGAGGCACCAGGGATCGAGGACAGCAGGGTACGGCGAAGCGAGTTACCTAGGGTGTAGCCAAAGCCCGGCTCCAGCGGTTCGATGACGAACCGGGAGCGATTCTCGGAAACAACTTCTTCGGTCAGGGTTGGGCGCTGCGTAATGAGCACTTACATTTCCTTTCGGCGAGCGTCCGCTATATGACGCAACACGGGGGTGGAAACGACGGTAGCCTCTGCGGCGTACGTCTGTTGCAGGTGTGAGGCCTGGAAGCCGGCCCTCGCCGGGGCGGGGGCGGCTTCCAGGTCTCTTCCTGACGGCTGAGTTAGACGCGGCGACGCTTTGGCGGGCGGCAACCGTTGTGTGCGCTCGGGGAAACGTCCTGGATGGACCCAACCTCAAGGCCGGCGGCCTGCAGCGAGCGGATCGCGGTTTCGCGTCCCGAGCCCGGGCCCTTGACGAAAACGTCAACCTTGCGCATGCCGTGCTCCTGGGCACGCTTGGCAGCCTGCTCGGCGGCCATCTGTGCGGCGTACGGGGTCGACTTGCGCGAACCCTTCATGCCAACCTCACCGGCCGAGGCCCACGAGATCACAGCACCGGTCGGGTCGGTAATCGACACGATGGTGTTGTTGAAGGTGCTCTTGATGTGCGCCTGGCCCAGCGCGATATTCTTTTTGTCCTTGCGACGCGGCTTACGCACCGCTCCACGAGTCTTTGGGGGCATTTCTTCTCCTACGAAAAAGTTTTTGGATCTAGACCGCTAGGAATTAGCGGGTCTTCTTCTTACCGGCGACGGTACGCTTCGGGCCCTTGCGGGTACGGGCGTTGGTCTTGGTGCGCTGACCGTGAACCGGCAGACCCTTGCGGTGGCGAATACCTTCGTAGGATCCGATTTCGACCTTGCGGCGGATGTCGGCCTGAACCTCGCGGCGCAGGTCACCTTCCACCTGGTAGGTGCCTTCGATGAAGTCACGCAGCTGAACCAGCTCAGCGTCGGTGAGATCCTTCACGCGAGTATCCGGGTTGATTCCGGTTGCTGCGATGGTCTCTTCTGCACGGGTCCTGCCCACGCCGTAGATGTAAGTCAACGCGATGATCACGCGCTTTTCGCGTGGGATGTCCACGCCTGCTAAACGAGCCATAAGTGGCTACCTTTCAACGTTCGGAGGTCTTCAGCAGCACCTTCCCACCGAAGTGGTCCCCAGCCTCCGAAACCGGGGGTGTGCATCGCGCGTATTCGATGCGGTGCTGCCATTTCTTGACTACGCGTGGGACAAATCCGTAAGGGATTTAGCCCTGACGCTGCTTGTGGCGTGGGTTCGAGCAGATCACCATAACGCGACCATTGCGGCGAATCACCTTGCAATTGTCGCAGATCGGCTTCACGCTGGGGTTAACCTTCAAGGGTTTACTCCTCTTGCGGTTGCAGTTATTTTTGGAGCGGTAAACAAGCCTGCCTCAAGACAATGCTCAAGCGGCCGTCCGGGTGATCATTCACTGGACGTCCGCAAGATCGCTGTCTCAAAAACTACTGATTTACTTGTAGCGGTAAACGATACGACCTCGGTTGAGATCGTATGGGCTCATTTCTACCTGCACCCGGTCCTCTGGGAGGATTCGAATGTAGTGCTGGCGCATTTTACCCGAGATAGTTGCAAGCACGACGTGCTTGTTGGGCAGTTCGACGCGGAACATTGCGTTCGGCAATGCTTCGGTCACTGTGCCCTCTACCTGGATGACACCTTCCTTCTTGGCCATTTTCCCCGCTAACTTTGGTAGTTGCCGCCGGCGGCGGCAACAAGTAATTGGTTCCGGAAGCCCGTTTCAGTGGTTCCGCGCAGCCCTTGCGAGCTTTTGGGCGCACTTAAATAGACAACCAACAGTCAAGAATACGCCATGGGCGGGCGTGGCGACAAATCGATTCGGCCGCTTAAAGTGTTAGATCCGGCACCTCGGTGCCGGATCCATGCCGCGGTTACGGCTTGATGGGTGAGGGGCTCACGCCGAAGGGCTCCAGCCCCGCCGCTCCCCCGTCGTGCGCGGTGAGCACCCAGATCCCGCCCAGGTGCACGGCCACGGTGTGCTCCCACTGGGAGGCGTTCTGCTTGTCGTTGGTAACCACGGTCCAGTCATCATCCAGTACAGAGGTGGCCAGCTTGCCGCGCACCAGCATCGGTTCGATGGCCAGAGCCATACCGGGCTTGACCCGCGGGCCACGGTGGCCGCTGTTGTAGTTCAGTACATCCGGGGCCATGTGCATGGCCGAGCCGATGCCGTGCCCGCAGTACTCCTCCAGGATCCCCAGGCGCGGGCCGGGCTGGGCGTGCACGTACTTTTCGATGGCCTCGCCGATCTGCCCGACAAAGCGGGCCTCGGCCAGGGCGGCGATGCCGGCCCACATGGCCTGCTGGGTGATCTCGCTCAGTCGGCGGTCGGCCTCGTCCACGTCGCCCAGCAACACGGTGCGCGCCGAGTCGGCGTGCCACCCGTCCACGATGGCCCCGCCGTCAATCTTCAGCACATCCCCGTCCTTGAGCACGTATTCGCTGGGGAATCCGTGGACCACCTCATGGTTGACCGAGGCGCAGATGGTGGCCGGGAACCCGTGGTAGCCCAGGAAGTTGCTGGTGGCGCCGTGGCGTTCGAGCACCCCGGCGAAGACCGCGTCGACCTCCTTGGTGGTGACCCCCGGCTGGGCGGCGGCGACGGCCTCATCCAGGGCCTCGGCCAGCACCAGGCCGGCTTCGCGCATCTTCAGAATCTGCGCATTGGACTTGTATTCGATTTTCGGCTGTCCGAAAGCCACGGGTTCTCCCTTTGCTGTGTCCCAGTCCCGGTGGGCCGGGTGGGACGGTGTTCCTGAAAATAGCCAAGGACCGTACCGCGCCCGCCGTTGGGCAGCTCGATACGATCCTTGGCCGGTAGCGCCTTGCGTACTAGGCGTTCACGTTCAAGGCGGACAGGACGCGGTCGGTGACCTCGTCGATGGCCCCGATCCCGTCGACCTTGCGCACGATGCCGCGCTCCTCGTAGCGGTCGACCACGACCTGGGTCTCCTCGTGGTAGAGGGCCAGGCGGTGGCGGATGACCTCTTCGGTGTCATCGGCGCGGCCTTCGATCTCGGCGCGCTTGAGCAGGCGGGCAACCAGCTCGTTGTCATCGGCGGTCAGCTGCAGCACGCCGTCCAGCTTCTGCCCCTGAGCGGCCAGGATCTCATCCAGCGCGTCCACCTGGGCGCTGGTGCGCGGGTAGCCGTCCAGCAGGAAGCCGTCCTTCACGTCCTGCTGGGCCAGGCGGTCACGCACCATGTTGTTGGTGACCGAGTCCGGCACGAAGTTGCCGGCGTCAATGTACTTCTTGGCCTCCACGCCCAGCGGGGTTCCGCCCTTGACGTTGGCGCGGAAGATGTCACCGGTGGAGATCGCCACGATCTGCAGGCGCTCGGAGATCTTTTCGGCCTGAGTGCCCTTGCCGGCCCCGGGAGGTCCGATAATCAACAGTCGAGTCATCGCAAAAGTCCTTCGTAGTGTCGTTGCTGCATCTGAGCATTAATCTGCTTGACGGTCTCCAGGCCCACACCAACCATGATGAGGATCGAGGTCCCGCCAAATGGGAAGTTTTGGTCGGCGTTGAACAAAACGAATGCGATCAGTGGGATCAACGCGACGACTGCCAGGTAGAGCGATCCGGGGAAGGTCACTCGGGAGATCACGTAGTTCAGGTAGTCCGCGGTCGGCTTGCCGGCACGGATGCCGGGGATGAACCCGCCGTACTTCTTCATGTTGTCCGCCACTTCAACCGGGTTGAAGGTGATGGCCACGTAGAAGTAGGTGAAGCCGATGATCAGCAGCGTGTACACGGCCATGTACCACGGCGAGGAGGTGGCCGAGTGGGTCTGCAGCCACAGGGCCCAGTCCGGCAGGGTGCCGTCGTCACGGACGTTGAACTGCACGATCATCTGCGGCAGCGCCAGGATGGAGCTGGCGAAGATCACCGGGATCACGCCGGCCATGTTCACCTTGATCGGGATGTAGGTGGAGGTTCCTCCCACGGTGCGCCGGCCGATGGTGCGCTTGGCGTACTGCACCGGCACGCGGCGCTGGGACTGTTCCACGAACACCACCAGGGCGATGACCAGCAGGCCGATCAGCAGCACTCCGGTGAACACGCCCCAACCCTGGGAGCGGCCGATGGCGCCCATGGCGGAGGGGAAGCCGGAGGCAATGGAGATGAAGATCAGGATCGACATGCCGTTGCCGATGCCGCGTTCGGTGATCAACTCACCCATCCACATGATCAGACCGGTGCCTGCGGTGAGCGTGATGATCATCAGCAGGATCACGATCAGGCTCTCGTCGGGCACCAGCGGCAGCTGGCAGCCCGGGAACAGGGTACCGGTGCGTGCCAGGGTGACCAGGGTGGTCGCCTGCAGCAGGCCCAGGGCGATGGTCAGGTAGCGGGTGTACTGGGTCATCTTGGCCTGGCCGGCCTGACCCTCCTTGTGCAGCTGTTCGAAGTGCGGGATCACCACACGCAGCAGCTGAACGATAATGGCCGCGGTGATGTACGGCATGATACCCATGGCGAAGACGGAGACCTGCAGCAGTGCTCCACCGCTGAACAGGTTCACAAACTGGTAGATGCCACCGGTGGTTTCACCCTGTGCCAGACACTGCTGAACGTTGCTGTAGTTGACTCCCGGAGCCGGGACGAACACACCCACACGGTAGATCGCAATAATACCGAGCGTGAACAGCAACTTGTTGCGCAGATCAGGCGTCCGAAAAACTCGGGCTATGGCGCTGAACAAGCGTCCTCCTGACGTATTTGCCTGAGCCTGGTCTGCAGACTCTTGCGTTGACTTTATGAATTCTAGCGGTTCCTGGCACCGGCGCGCCAAATAGGCGGCACAGCATGGACGTAATTTCCCCCGAACTCCCACCATAGTCCACGGTGGTGATCGGGCCCGGTGCACAGGTCAGGTGCTGTAAATGTGGCAAGGCCCCGGTGAATCCGTGCAGTACGGATTCACCGGGGCCTTACCGTGGTTCAAACCCTGTTTAGAGGGTGGTCACCGAGCCGCCGGCAGCGGCGATCTTCTGTTCGGCGGAAGCCGAGAAGGCGTTGGCCTTCACGTCAACCTTGACCGAGATCTCGCCGGTGCCCAGCACCTTGACCGGCTCGTTCTTGCGAACGGCGCCCTTGGCAACCAATGCCTCGACGGTGACTTCGCCACCCTCGGGGAACAGTTCGTTGATCTTGTCCAGGTTCACAACCTGGTACTCGACGCGGAACGGGTTCTTGAAGCCACGCAGCTTCGGCAGACGCATGTGCAGCGGCAGCTGACCGCCGGCGAAGCCTGCCTTGACCTGGTAGCGGGCCTTGGTGCCCTTGGTACCGCGGCCTGCGGTCTTACCCTTGGATGCCTCACCACGACCCACACGGGTCTTGGCGGTCTTGGCACCTTCGGCCGGACGCAGGTGGTGGACCTTTAGTGCGTTTTCCTTTTCAGCCATGTTTACTTAGCCTCCTCAACCTTCACCAGGTGTGGGACCTTGTTGAGCATGCCGACGGTCACCGGGTCTGCGGTGCGGACAACGGTGTGCCCAACACGCTTCAAACCGAGCGAACGAACGGAGTCGCGGTGGCCCTGCTTAGCACCAATGACGGACTTGGTCTGGGTGATTTCCAGCTTGGCGTCGCTTGGGACAATGTTTGCCATTGCCTATGCACCTGCCTTCTGGGTCTGGATGTGGTGGATCATTGCGGCCGGGGCAACCTCGTCCAGAGGCAGCCCACGACGGGCAGCCACAGCCTGCGGCTCTTCCAGAGCCTTCAGGGCTGCAACGGTGCCGTGCACAATGTTGATCTGGTTCTGCGAACCCATCGACTTGGACAGCACGTCGTGGATGCCGGCGCATTCCAGCACCGCACGCACCGGACCACCGGCGATAACGCCGGTACCCGGGGAGGCCGGACGCAGCAGCACAACGCCTGCAGCATCTTCGCCCTTGACCAGGTGCGGGATAGTGGTGCCAACGCGCGGAACGCGGAAGAAGTTCTTCTTCGCTTCCTCGACGCCCTTGGCAATGGCCGCGGGAACTTCCTTGGCCTTGCCGTAGCCGACACCTACGGTGCCGTTGCCGTCACCGACAACGACCAGTGCGGTGAAGCTGAAGCGGCGACCACCCTTGACAACCTTCGAAACGCGGTTGATGGTGACCACACGCTCAAGGAACTTGTCCTTGTCTTCGTTGCGGTTTTCACGGTTATCGCGACCACGACCACGGCCACCCTCATTACGACGGCCACGGCCCTCGTTGCGACGAGAGTTGTTGTTGTCGTTAGCCGCTGCAGTTTCCACTGCCTCGGTAGCTTCAGACACCTGAGTTTCCTTCTCGTTAGTTGATTCGCTCACAGTGCCAGCCCACCTTCACGAGCGCCGTCTGCCACGGCGGCAACGCGACCGTGGTACTTGTTTCCACCGCGGTCGAAGACAACTGCCTCGATGCCAGCAGCCTTGGCGCGCTCGGCTACGAGCTCGCCAACGCGCTTGGACTTAGCGGTCTTGTCAGCTTCCAGGGCGCGCAGGTCGGCTTCCATGGTCGAAGCGCTGGCCAGGGTGATGCCCTTCGAGTCGTCCACGATCTGTACGAAGATGTGGCGAGCCGAACGGTTGACAACCAGGCGCGGGCGGACCGAGGTGCCAACGAGGCGCTTGCGCACACGCAGGTGACGGCGGCCGCGGGCTGCGGACTTGCTCTTGCCCTTGATTCCGATAGCCATAATTACTTACCAGCCTTTCCGACCTTGCGGCGGATCTGTTCGCCGGCGTAGCGAATGCCCTTGCCCTTGTAAGGCTCGGTCTTACGCAGCTTGCGGATGTTGGCAGCAACCTCGCCGACCTGCTGCTTATCGATGCCAGCAACGGTGATCTTGTTGTTGCCCTCGACGGTCAGGGTGATGCCCGCCGGTGCCTCAACGCTGACCGGGTGCGAGTAGCCCAGAGCAAGCTCCAGGTTGGCGCCCTTGGCCTGGACACGGTAACCGGTGCCGTGGATTTCGAGCTTCTTCTCGTAACCCTGGGTGACGCCGATGATCATGTTTTCGATCAGGCTGCGGGTCAGGCCGTGCAGCGAACGCGATTCGCGCTCGTCGTTCGGGCGGCTGACGGTGAGGGTGGTTTCCTCCAGGGCGACGGTGATCGGCGCTGCAACAGTCAGCGACAGTTCACCCTTCGGGCCCTTGGCGGTGACGTCCTGTCCGTCGATCTTCAGGTCGACGCCGGCAGGAACGGTAATCGGAAGACGTCCAATACGTGACATTGTGTATTCCCTTCCTTCCCGTTACCAGACGTAGGCGAGGACTTCCCCACCCACGCCCTTCTTTGCAGCCTGGCGGTCAGTAAGCAGACCGGAGGAGGTGGACAGGATAGCGATGCCCAAGCCACCGAGCACGTGCGGCAGGTTGGTGGACTTTGCGTAAACGCGCAGACCTGGCTTGGAGATGCGACGGACGCCGGCGATCGAACGCTCGCGCAGCGGACCGTACTTCAAAGTGATGGTCAGCTTCTTGCCGACTTCTGCGTCCTCTTCCTCGAAGGAGGCGATGTAGCCCTGTTCCTTGAGGATGTTGGCAATGCGAACCTTCAGCTTGCTCGACGGCATCGAAACGCTGTCGTGGTATGCCGAGTTGGCATTGCGCAGACGAGTCAGCATATCTGCGACTGGATCTGTCATAGACATGTGGGCTTCAGCCCTTCCTCGTTACGGTTTCCTTTGTATCGGACCTGTAACGTAGTGAGTTTAGTTTTCGGTCTTGAACGGGAAGCCCAGTGCCTTGAGCAAGGCGCGGCCTTCGTCGTCATTCTTGGCGGTGGTCACCACGGTGATGTCCATACCACGAACGCGGTCGATCTTGTCCTGATCAACTTCGTGGAACATCGACTGCTCGGTCAGGCCGAAGGTGTAGTTTCCGTTGCCGTCGAACTGGCGGTCGCTCAGTCCGCGGAAGTCGCGGATACGCGGCAGCGCCAGGGTGATCAGGCGGTCAACGAATTCCCACATGCGGTCGTTGCGCAGGGTGGCGTGGGTACCGATCGGCATGCCTTCGCGCAGCTTGAACTGAGCGATGGACTTGCGAGCACGGGTGATCACTGGCTTCTGACCGGTGATGGCCGTCAGGTCGCGTACGGCGCCTTCGATGATCTTCGAGTCCTTGGCGGCTTCGCCCACACCCATGTTCACGACGACCTTGGTCAGGGTCGGAACCTGCATGGGGTTGGAGTAGTTGAACTGCTCCTGCAGCGCCGGACGGATGTCGGCGGTGTACTTTGCCTTCAGACGTGGCTGGATCTTGGTGGCTGCTTCAGTCATTACAGATCCTTTCCGGAAGCCTTGGCGTAACGGATGCGCACAGTCTTGCTCACACCGTTCTTTTCTACGGTTTCCTCGCGGAAACCAACGCGGGTCGGCTTCTTGGTTTCAGGATCCACCACGGCAACGTTCGAAACGTGCATGGGGGCCTCGACAACCTCGATACCGCCGGTGGTCGAACCGGATTCGGTCTGACCGGCCTTGGTGTGCTTGGTGACGCGGTTAACGCCTTCCACCAGGACGCGCTGGGCGGCCGGGAAGACCTTCAGGACCTTGCCCTGCTTGCCGCGGTCGCCGCCGCTGATGACCTGAACCAGGTCACCCTTCTTGATCTTTGCACCCATGGTTACAGCACCTCCGGAGCCAGGGAAACGATCTTCATGAACTTCTTGTCGCGAAGCTCACGACCCACTGGGCCGAAAATACGGGTACCGCGAGGCTCACCCTCGTTCTTCAAGATCACCGCAGCGTTCTCGTCGAACTTGATGTAGGAACCGTCAACGCGACGGATTTCCTTCTTGGTGCGAACGATGACGGCCTTGACGACGTCACCCTTCTTCACGTTGCCGCCAGGAATTGCGTCCTTGACGGTAGCGACGATGGTGTCGCCGATGCTTGCGTAGCGACGCTTCGAGCCGCCGAGAACACGAATGGCAAGGATTTCCTTGGCACCGGTGTTATCGGCAACCTTGAGTCGCGACTCCTGCTGAATCACTTATTACTCCTGTCGTCTCGCTGGTTCTCGTGAACGAGCCTTGCGGAACGGATAATGGTCTCCCCGATACGATCGCTTACCCCCACCGGCGAGGGCGCACCGAATGCTGATCCCAAATGGCGGCAGGGCCGAGGCGTAAAATACCGGGGTCGTGCTGCGGGCGGAAACATGTTCCCACACCGCTGCAGCGTGCCGAAGGTGGATAGTCCTCGGACACAATGCGCACAAGTATCTATCCTATCCCAGATTCGCGCTGTTCCGAAATGGTGTGGTAGGGGCGGGCAACGCGTGATTCGTCACAGTACCGGCCACTGCGGGAGGGACGTCAAGGCATGGGTGCGAGCACGCAGAGACGCACCGGCAGCAGTGCCGCGCGACCGGTGCGCTGGCTCGAATAATCGCGGCATATTCAACCGGGTTACTCGGTGCCCGCCTGTTCCTGCGCCCACTGGGCCACCCGCCGGTTGCTTTCCTCCTCGGTGAGGTCCTCGACCCGGCTCATCACCGACCAACGCACCCCGAACGGGTCACGGATGGAGGCATAGCGGTCCCCCGAGACGAACGTGGTAGCCGGTTCACGCAGCACCGCCCCGGCGGCGAGGGCGCGCTCGAGCACCTCATCCACATTCGGGCAGTACAAGCCCAGGGAATAGCAGGCCTCCTCCCCCGCTGGCGGTGGCACCAGGCCGAACTGGGGGCTGGGAACACCCAGCTGCAGGTGGCCTTGGCCGAAGTCCAGGTCGGCGTGGACCAGCACGCCCCCCATCTCAGTGGCGTCCACCAACCGGGCGCCAAAGATCTCACGGTAGAACTCAACGGCCTCACGGGCGTTTTCGATGGCCAGGAAGGGGGTCAGGCTGGTCGCCCCGTGGGGCGTCCCGTTGGTGGTGTGCTCTCCAGTGACCCCGCGCATCGGGGTGTTTTCTTTGCTCATGCATTCAGGTTAGGGTCCGGGCGTCGTAGGATTCTTGCAAATATGCGACATTCGCCGGGACGGCTAGAGAAGCACGTGGAGGTTCACATGGCAGGGGAAGCCGGAGACGAACGGGGCGTGCTCTACCCTGTGTCGCTGCCCCACTTCGAACGCCACGCCCCTCCGCCGTCCTTGGCCGAGACGGTTCAGTGGTTCTGGCTGGCGCGGTGGGACTTGGCCCCAAACCAGGTACGTCGCCAACAACTGCTGACCTTCCCGACGCTGAACCTGGTCGTGCAACCCGGCTCCGTCTTGCTGAGTGGGCCCAGCACCGGCGCCTCGCATCGGGACCTGGAAGGCACGGGCTGGGTGCTGGCCGCACTGCTGCAGCCGGCGGCCGCCGAACAGCTGGGTGTGAACCCTGCCGCGCTGGCGGGTCGGGAACTCCCCTTCCCACAGCCCGCACTGCAGGGCCGGGTTGAAGCCCTGATGGCTCACGCCGTTCCAGCGTCTGACGCTTTCGAAGCCATCGAAGTGCTCGCCCGATGGCTCGCAAAGCTGCCGAAACCCAGCGACACCGGGCTGCTGGCCAACCGCATGCTGCGGTTGGTTGCCACCAACCGTTCGATGACCCAGGTGTCAGACTTGGCCGATGCCCTGGATGTGGGCGTACGCAGCCTGCAGCGCCTGAGCGCCGCCCATCTCGGTGTCCCGCCTTTGCAGGTTATTCGTCGCTACCGTGTGCAGGAGGCGGCGATGCGGTTGCGCGGGGAGCCCGGGTTGTCCCTGGCCCGGTTGGCCGCCGAACTGAGCTATACGGATCAGGCCCACTTCGCCACGGACTTCCGCCGGTTCATTGGCCTTACCCCTGGAAGTTATCAACGCCAGGCCGCTGCTTCCTCGTCGGAATTCACCTAGCGCGTTGTTCCGCCCTCGCCTCGGTAGACCGGTGACGTCCAGGACGTCGCTGTCGCGCTGAAGCCGGCGAACGCGTGGTTATGAAGCTTGCCTGCCCCCGTTGCTCATTGGTTCGCGGGGCTTCCTGGGCCGGACGGCAGTACCTAATTGAACCAGCCGGTGCACGGAAGATTCTGGAAGGGGGTGGCTCCCGGACCGCAGTTCTCCCCCGCTATATTGGCAAGCGAGGTTACTCGTTGTCCGTGTTTCAAGCGGCCTTCCGAATCAATCCATCGGTCCGTTCTTGGACATGGACCAACTTCACTGGAATAGCGCCCTACTTCGGGTAACAAATGGCGACATGCGGACATGTATAGGTATGAGCACCTCAAAAACAAGGCAGGAGCGGGAGACACGGTTCTCCGGGCTATACGAGCTGGTGTACACCGACGTACTCCGCTTCGTGCAACGCCGGGCTGGTCCCGAGCACGCCGAGGATATCGTCCACGAAGCCTTCCTCGTCGCTTGGCGCCGCTGGGATGACCTTCCAACCGAACACGAGGACGCCCGAGCCTGGATGTTCGCAGTCGCGCGGAACTGCATGTTGAACAACGTGCGCGGGGAAAAACGTCAAGGAGCGCTGGTTGTCGGGACCGCTGCCCACGCTTCAACTTTTACCGATGCAGCAACCGAGTTGATCAATGAACACGTCGATTTGGTCGCGGCTTGGCGCCAGTTGCGGCCCCTCGACCAAGAAGTGTTGGCCCTTGCAATCTGGGAAGAGCTTCCCTCGTCCAAGGCCGGACAGGTTCTGGGGATTTCATCGGCCGCCTACCGCCTTCGGCTTCATCGTGCGCGCAAGTCTCTGCGCCGCATGCTCGATGCTGCTGCATCCCCTAACTCCTTTGCCGAATTCCTCATGACGGAGTCATAGACATGAACAAGAACAAGAATGCGCAAATGGAAGCTTTTCGCCTCCTGGATGCGGCCCCCAGCGGCAGTCTGAACGAGTCCGAACGAATCAAAGCCAACGCAGGGCTGCAACAAATCCTCGCGAGTGATCCCGACAATGGGCGAGTCACCGATCACCGATCCCACGCGCTCCGCTCCCACCCGGCACGTCGGATAGCGACACCCGTTGCGGTGGCCCTGGCTGCCGCCGTAACCGCAACGGTGGTACTTTTTCCCGGGCCGGGGGCCAATGATGCGGCCTACGCATCGTGGACTGCCGACCCCGGAACCATCAGCGCCGCCGACCGTGCCGTGGCCGATTCCGCATGCCGGGGTCGCCTGGATCTGGCATCTGCCCAGTTAGACCTCGCCGAACGACGCGGTGAATGGGTGGTCCTGCTGTATACCGCTTCTTCCGAGCATATGGCTGGTATGTGCCTTGCTCACCTGCCAGTCGGTGCACCACAAGCCGACACCATTGATTCCAGCCGGGCAGGCGGAGACCAGGGTTTCCTTCCCGTCGGCGCGGAATTCACTGAAGGGAACATTGCCGAGTTCCGTGGCCGCAACGCTTTCGGGTTCCCAAAACGGCCCGACGTTGCCCTGACCCATGGGAACGTCGGTGAGGACGTGAAAGCTGCGTCCATCACTACTCCGGACGGCCAAGTGGTAGAAGCTACGGTTCAGGACGGCCGATACGCCGCATGGTGGCCAGGAAAAGCCTTTGGCAGCCGTTTGGAGGGTAATGGCGGGCCGGCACCTGCGCTGTCCTACACGATAACCCTGGAGGACGATACCGTCATCCGGGACGCCTCCCCCAGGAATCCGGCTTAGCACCGCAGCGATATGCGTGGTTGCGACCTTGTGTCCTGTACATTGCCGTTCGGTAGTTCGTCACAGTCATCACGTCTGCCGGGGTCTGAGGTACTGGATATCCAAGCTCATACTGGGTGTGATGATGTGCCTTGGAAATACCTTTGCCGGGCGGCCGCTCGGCAATGCGGCTGCCCGGCATCTGGTTATCGATGGGCATCAGTTATTTCAGCAATTGAGTCCCAGCAAATCTCGTGCCTGTGGGACACGGTCGACGGTCATTTAGGTCTGCCGCGTCGATGCTGGAGGATTGAGGAATGAAGCGGATCGTTGAATGGTGGGATAGGCAGCAGGTCCCGCTCTATCTATTGGCCATCGGCGTAGGAGCGGTCCTGGGGCTAAGTGCACCGCAGCTGGCCCCGGCGTTGGAGCTTGGGATCGAGCCGATTCTGATGCTCCTATTGTTCGCAACCTTCCTCGGGGTGCCTTTGGTCGAGGTCGGACGTTCGTTTAGAGATTTCCGGTTCCTGGGTACGGTCCTGGTCGCGAATTGCGTGTTCGTGCCCGCTATCGCCTGGGCGCTCTCACGTTTCGTGGCTGATGACAAAGCGCTGCTGCTCGGAGTGTTGCTCGTGTTGCTTACCCCGTGCATTGACTACGTCATCGTCTTTACGGGTCTAGCTGGTGGTGCGCGCTCACGTTTGCTTGCGGCGGCACCCCTGCTGATGCTCGCCCAAATCCTGTTGCTGCCCGTTTACCTTTTCTTGTTCGTTGGCGCAGAAGTGCTGTCGGTCATTGAGATTGGGCCATTTGCCAAGGCCTTCTTCTTGCTGATCGTGCTACCGCTCGCCGCCGCGGCCGCCGTGCAAAGCGTTTCCCGACGCCATCATGTGGGAAGAACCGTCGAAGAAGTCATGGCGGGCGCGATGGTGCCGCTAATGATGGCCACGCTCTGCGTGGTTCTCGGATCACAGATCGCGGCCGTGGGGTCGCAGATCGGCTCGCTTGCCCGCGTAGTTCCTCTTTATGTTGTCTTCGTGGTTGCCGCTCTTGCCATCGGCCGGCTCGCGGGTAGGATCACCGGGCTCGATGTGCCGTCCACGCGTGCCGTGATGTTCTCGGCTGCCACCCGCAACTCCCTGGTGGTGCTTCCCTTGGCGCTCGCGCTACCGGCCCCGCTGGGGATCGCCCCGCTTGCGGTAGTGACGCAAACCCTGGTCGAGTTGGTCGCAATGGTGGTGCTTGTGCGGCTCGTTCCGATGCTTACACCCGAGGAAGGCAGGCAGGTCGTTTAGCTTTCCCCAGCCGTCTCTGGATGGAATGCACAATATGATCCATCGTGGTTTCGCAGACGTCCAACCGCCGGCGTGAGAGGCGAGGCCGGACAAAGATTTCGTGGCAGAGAACTGAACGTGTCGGTTGCTGACACGGAATTCGGGCCAAAAGCGGTCTCCTTCTTTGACCTGCCCGTAGCCGCGCCCTACCGATCCGAGGTTAGAACCCCGGTCCGGGAATGCGAAAACGCCCCGCAGTTCTCCCAAGGGAGTACTGCGGGGCGTTCTCAACAATTCACGTCAACCGTGGAATCACCGGGAGGGCTTACTTGGCCTTCTCGACGATTTCCACCAGGCGCCAGCGCTTGTCAGCGGACAGCGGGCGGGTCTCAGCGATAACAACCAAGTCGCCGATGCCGGCTTCGTTGTTCTCGTCATGAGCCTTGACGTTCTTGTTGCGGCGCATCACCTTGCCGTAGAGGGCGTGCTTCACACGGTCCTCAACGTCAACGACGATGGTCTTCTGCATCTTGTCGGAAACCACGTAACCACGGAGGGTCTTGCGGTAGTTACGCTCGGTTGCGTCAGCCACACCGTTCTCCTTCTCGCTCATTACTTGGCTTCCTTGCCCTTCTTGGTTTCTTCAACCGGGACAACGACTTCCTGGCGAATGCCGAGCTCACGTTCGCGCAGCACAGTGTAAATGCGAGCGATATCGCGCTTGACAGCCTTCAGGTTGCCGTGAGTTTCCAACTGACCGGTAGCCGACTGGAAACGGAGGTTGAACAGCTCGGCCTTGGCCTTCTTCAATTCCTCGTTCAGACGAGCATTGTCGTAGCCATCCAAAGCCTCAATGGTCAGGTCCTTTGAACCAATAGCCATTCCTATTCACCACCCTCACGACGCACGATGCGTGCCTTCAACGGCAGCTTGTGGATTGCCAGGCGCAGGGCCTCGCGAGCTACCTCTTCACTGACGCCGGACAGTTCAAACAGAACGCGTCCCGGCTTGACGTTTGCGACCCACCATTCCGGCGAACCCTTACCGGAACCCATGCGGGTTTCGGCAGGCTTCTTGGTCAGCGGACGGTCCGGGTAAATGTTGATCCAGACCTTACCGCCACGCTTGATGTGGCGGGTCATGGCGATACGGGCGGCTTCAATCTGACGGTTGGTCACGTAGGCCGGAGTCAGAGCCTGGATGCCGTATTCACCGAACGATACGGTGGTTCCGCCCTTGGCAGCACCCGAGCGGTTCGGGTGGTGCTGCTTGCGGTACTTCACACGACGTGGGATAAGCATTTAAGCCTCTCCTCCTTCCGCAGCAGGAGCCTGCGCGGCAGCCTTGTTGCGGTCGTTGCGACGACGACGGTCGCCACCACGGTTCGGGCGGTCACCGCCACGGCCACGTGCCGGAGCGGCAGCGGCCTGCTGTGCAGCCAGTTCCTTGGCGGTTACGTCACCCTTGTAGATCCAGACCTTCACGCCGATGCGGCCGAAGGTGGTCTTGGCTTCGAACTTGCCGAAGTCGATGTTCGCGCGCAGGGTGTGCAGCGGCACACGACCTTCGCGGTAGAACTCCTTGCGCGACATTTCGGCGCCACCCAGGCGGCCCGAGCACTGCACGCGGATGCCCTTGGCACCTGCACGCATTGCCGACTGCATGGCCTTCTTCATCGCGCGGCGGAACGCCACGCGCGAAGCAAGCTGCTCGGCGATGCCCTGGGCAACCAGCTGGGCTTCGATGTCGGGGTTCTTGACCTCGAGGATGTTCAGCTGCACCTGCTTGCCGGTCAGCTTCTCCAGCTCACCGCGAATGCGATCGGCTTCGGCGCCGCGGCGGCCGATGACGATGCCCGGGCGGGCGGTGTGGATGTCCACACGCACGCGGTCACGGGTGCGCTCGATCTCAACGCGGGCGATGCCTGCGCGGTCCATGCCGGTGGACAGCAGTTCGCGGATCTTGACGTCTTCCTTGACAAAATCCTTGTAACGCTGGCCTGGCTTGTTGGAATCGGCGAACCAGTGCGAAACGTGGTCAGTGGTGATGCCGAGACGGAAACCGTTCGGGTTTACCTTCTGTCCCATTTACTTTTCCCCACCCTTCTCCGGGGTTGAAACAACCACGGTGATGTGGCTGGTGCGCTTCTTGATCTGGAAGGCACGACCCTGAGCACGCGGCTGGAACCGCTTCATGGTCGGACCTTCGTCTACAAACGCCTCGCTGATAATCAGCTCGTCCTCATTGAATGCTTCACCTGCGCGGTCCGCGGCGACACGGGCGTTAGCCACTGCCGATGCGACAACCTTGTACACGGGCTCCGAAGCTGCCTGCGGGGCAAACTTCAGGATTGCCAGTGCCTCGTTGGTCTGCAGACCACGAACAAGGTTGACGACGCGCCGGGCCTTCATAGGCGTTACGCGGAGATGACGCGCAATTGCCTTGGCTTCCATTGCTTTCCTTCTCTCGTCTATCGAAGAAGTGCTAAGCGACACTAGATCCCTTCCGGGGCCTAGCGGCGCTTGCCCTTCTTGTCGTCCTTCACGTGGCCACGGAACGTGCGGGTCGAGGCAAACTCACCGAGCTTGTGCCCAACCATCGATTCGGTGACAAACACCGGGATGTGCTTGCGTCCGTCGTGCACGGCGATGGTGTGTCCCAGCATGTCCGGGATGATCATCGAACGGCGGGACCACGTCTTGATGACGTTCTTGGTGCCCTTTTCGTTCTCAGCAACGACCTTCAGGTACAGGTGCTGATCGACGAAGGGGCCTTTCTTCAGGCTGCGTGGCATGTCTCCAGGCTCCTATCGCTTGTTCTTGCCGGTACGACGGCGACGCACAATAAGCTTGTCGCTGTCCTTGTTCGGACGACGGGTGCGTCCTTCACGCTTACCATTGGGGTTGACCGGGTGACGACCACCGGAGGTCTTACCTTCACCACCACCGTGCGGGTGATCGATCGGGTTCATGGCCACACCACGCACGGTCGGGCGGACGCCCTTCCAGCGCATACGGCCGGCCTTGCCCCAGTTGATGTTGATCTGCTCGGCGTTGCCCACTTCGCCGATGGTGGCGCGGCAGCGCACATCGACGTTGCGGATTTCACCCGAAGGCAGGCGCAGCTGGGCGAACTTGCCCTCGCGAGCCACCAGCTGGATGGAGGCACCTGCGGAGCGGGCCATCTTGGCACCGCCACCGGGGCGCAGTTCCACGGCGTGGATCACGGAACCCACCGGGATGTTGCGCAGCGGCAGGTTGTTGCCCGGCTTGATGTCCGCGTTCGGACCAGCTTCCACGATGTCGCCCTGGCTCAGGTGGTTCGGGGCGATGATGTAGCGCTTGGTGCCGTCCACGTAGTGCAGCAGGGCAATACGGGCGGTACGGTTCGGGTCGTACTCGATGTGAGCGACCTTTGCCGGCACGCCGTCCTTGTCCTGGCGACGGAAGTCGATCAGGCGGTAGGCGCGCTTGTGTCCGCCACCCTTGTGACGGGTGGTGATCTTACCGGAGTTGTTGCGGCCGCCAGTCTTGGACAGCGGGCGAACCAGCGACTTTTCCGGAGTCGATCGGGTGATTTCTGCGAAGTCGGCTACCGACGAGCCGCGCAGGCCCGGGGTAGTCGGCTTGTACTTACGAATTCCCATTTATTCTTATTCCTCGTTAAAGTGGTCTCCGCTTAGGAAAGCGGACCGCCGAAGATGTCAATCGAGCCTTCCTTCAGGGTGATGATGGCGCGCTTGGTGTCCTTGCGCGTACCCCACCCGAAGCGGGTGCGCTTGCGCTTACCCGGCCGATTGATGGTGTTTACGGAATCAACCTTCACGTTGAAGATGGCTTCAACGGCGTTCTTGATTTCCGACTTGTTCGAACGCGGGTCGACCATGAAGGTGTACTTACCTTCATCGATCAGACCGTAGCTCTTTTCCGAGACGACCGGTGCGATGACCACGTCGTGCGGAGCCTTTGAGAAGACGCTCACTTGGCTTCCTCCTTCTGAACCAGGGCATCGAATGCAGCCTTGGTGAAGACCACGTCGTCCGAAACCAGAACATCGTAGGTGTTCAGCTGATCCACGTACAGGGCGTGGACCTCAACCAGGTTGCGAACCGACAGTGCGGCCACATCGTTGGCGCGTTCGATCACGAGCAGGACATTCTTGCGCTCGGTCAGCGAACGCAGGGTTGCCAGAGCTTCCTTGGTCGACGGCTGATCGCCGGCCACCAGGTTCTCGATCACGTGGACGCGATCGTAGCGAGCGCGATCAGACAGGGCGCCGCGCAGGGCAGCAGCCTTCATCTTCTTGGGGGTGCGCTGCGAGTAGTCACGCGGGGTCGGACCGTGGACGATGCCACCGCCGGTCATCTGCGGTTCGCGGATCGAGCCCTGACGGGCGCGGCCGGTCCCCTTCTGCTTGAACGGCTTGCGGCCGGCACCGGCAACTTCGGCGCGGGTCTTGACCTTGTGGGTGCCCTGACGTGCGGCGGCCAGCTGTGCAACAACTACCTGGTGCAGCAGCGGCACGTTGGTCTGCACATCGAAGATCTCTGCAGGCAGGTCTACGTTAAGTGCCTTAGACATTTACTTATGCTCCCTTCACAGCGGTGCGTACGAGTACGACGCGGCCGCGAGCGCCTGGAACGGCACCCTTGATCAACAGGAGGTTCTTCTCAGCGTCGATGGCGTGGATGGTCAGGTTCTGCGTGGTGACACGCTCGGCACCCATGCGACCGGCCATCTTCTGTCCACGGAAAACGCGACCGGGAGTGGACGCGCCGCCGATGGAACCTGGCTTGCGGTGGTTCTTGTGCTGACCGTGCGAAGCACCAACACCAGCGAAGTTGTGGCGCTTCATGACGCCGGCAAAGCCCTTACCCTTCGAGGTGCCCACGACGTCGACCTTCTGGCCGGCCTCGAACAGCTCGACGGACAGTTCCTGGCCTGCAGCGTATTCGGCTGCATCGGCGGTGCGGAGTTCTACCAGGTGGCGACGCGGGGTCACACCGGCGGCCTCGAAGTGGCCAGCCAGCGGCTTGGTCACCTTGCGCGGATCGATCTGGCCGTAGCCGATCTGAACTGCGGCGTAACCGTCACGCTCGGCGTTGCGCAGCTGGGTGACAACGTTGCTGTCAGCCTGCACCACGGTGACCGGGATCAGGTTGTTGTTTTCGTCCCAAACCTGGGTCATGCCGAGCTTCGTGCCCAGCAGGCCCTTGACATTACGGGTTGCGGTCATAGTTCTCTCAGCACCTCCCCTAGAGCTTGATTTCGATGTTGACATCCGCCGGCAGGTCGAGACGCATCAGCGAGTCAACGGCCTTCGGGGTCGGATCGACGATGTCGATCAGACGCTTGTGCGTGCGCATTTCGAAGTGCTCACGGCTGTCCTTGTACTTGTGGGGCGAACGGATAACGCAGTACACGTTCTTCTCCGTTGGCAGCGGCACTGGGCCGACCACGGTTGCGCCTGCGCGCGTTACCGTCTCAACGATTTTCCGGGCCGAAACGTCAATGACCTCGTGGTCATACGACTTCAGCCGGATGCGGATCTTCTGTCCCGCCATGGCGTCACGCCTCTTTCTGATAGCACTCTCTACAGTTACTGTGCCCTACGGGCCCTCGCGGACCGGCACGCCTTGCACTGCGACTGAATCCGGATCAGATCCGGGTTCCTCACCCGCAGGAGGCTCCGACCCCCGCGGTCGGGCGTGTCGTGAAGTTTTTGGTCACAACTCTACCCTCGACGCTCACGCGAAGTGCGGGAATCCAATGCATTCGAAGCAGTCGTATCGTTCCCGAACCCCAGGCATTATCCTGGGTGAGTGCCGATCTCGGTCGTTCGAATTCAGTTTTTTGTGCTCTTTCGAGCACGCGGCTGCAATCAAGCAACTTATCCAGTGTGACAGGTTCACCCCCGGGCGCGCAAATCATTTGCCGCCCGGGACCCTGGTGATCTTCGACTCAGCGCCCGCCAGCGCCCCGAAAGGCGCCGAGCAGCGCGCCGGCTTAGTTCCTGCGGTTCTCCACCCTTACCAGCCGGGAAAGCGCCAGCACAATCAACGCTATGGCCACCAAGACCAGCAGCACGAACGCATAGTTGCGCAGGAACCAGACCACCGCCGCTGTGATGGCAACCGCGGCCCACCACGTCAGCAACCGCTCCCCCTGGGTCAAGCCCAGGGCCAGCAGTCCGGCGAAGAACAGCAGCACCAGCATCTGGGTCAGTGTTCCGGCATCCAGCACCGAGGCCAACTCGGCGGCACTGCCCAGCGCCGCGCCGGCAATCAGCCAGCCGCGGCCCAGGGCGCGGTGCGGCGCCCAATGACGCAGCCCAATCCCGGCGGCCACCACCGCCAGGTACAGCAGCGCCGCGGAAGCGCCCAGCGGCTCGACCAGCACCCCGTAGCAGCGCAGGGCCACCAGGGCTGCGGCCACGACCACCGCATCGGTGCCATGCTGGCGCCAGGCGCGCGGCAGCTCGTGCAGCCGCGCCACCAGCAGTGCCAGCACCAGCACCAGTGCCCCGCCCAACAGCGGCAACGGTTCGCGGTGCAGCAGGTGGGCCACCGCCCCAGCGGTGAACCCGGAAGCCAGCATTGCGGCGTAGTAGATGCGCGCGGCCTGCCCGCCGGCGTCCGCAGATTTCTGCCAGTGCCGCGGGTAGTGCGGCACCGGCTCCTGGAAGCGGCCGTGCAGCAGTGCAAGGACCAGCAGCACGAGCGCGCCACCCAGCAGGGCCCAACTCAAATCCAGCGACCTCTCACTCACCATGGTGCCCGAGCGCAGGGCCTGCAGGCCGGTGTCCGCGGCCCCCAGCAGCAATAGCGCAGCTGCCGCCGAGTACAGCCCCATCTGCCGGGAATGCACCAGCAGGATTGAGCCAGCCGCGCCGATCAGGAAGACCAGCGCCAGCCAGCGCAGTTCGGGCTGATAGCCCAGCATGAGAACCAGCGGCACCAGCAACGCCGCCAATCTGATTCCCTGGTGGCCCTGTTGCCGGCGGTATGTCCATTCAAGGCCCAGGGCAACCACCGCCTGGGCGGCGAGCAGCCACATCGCCGCGGTGGCGCCCCACCATCCAGCCCGGACCCAGCCGGTCGTGGAACCGAACGTGGCGGCCGGGACAATGGCCAGCGCCGCCACGGCCAGGCTAACGGGAAGCAGCAGCCACTGCCGGTAGGGTCCGGCACCGAAGGCCCAGTGTGCCAGCAGCGCATATCCCAGCCAGAGCAGCAGGCTCAGCAGGACGGTGCCCCGGTCCGTCTGCGGGCCGACAGCATAGGCCAGCAGCAGCAACGGCAACCCCACCAGGATTCCCAGCCCAATGACCCGCAATTCCCCCGGCACCGCTGCACCGCGGCTGCGGGAGAGAACCAGCCGCGCCGCTTGCGGCAGCACCACGCTGAGCAGCAGCACACAGAACTGCCCGTGCAGGTCCAGCTCGAAGTGCTCAACACTCCACCAGGCGGCAACGCTCAATTGGATCTGGGCCAGTGCGGCATGGGTGATTCTCCAGCCCGCCGCGGTACAGCGGGGCAGGGCCGCGATCAGAAAGACAATATTGGCCGTAGCCACCAACGGCGCCAGCCACCAGAAATCCGAGCGCAGTGCCAGGACAAAGTAGCCGCACAACGCCCCAAGCACCGGCGCGTGCACGAACGCATCCATGGCCCCATCCGAGGTGGGCAGGCAGCGCCAGGCGACCCAGGCGGTGGCCAGCACCGAGCCGATCAGCACCAGCACCGACCAGCTGCCCGCAGTGACACCCAGGAAGTGCGCACCGAACGACAGCTCTCCCTGCAGGCGCAACGCCAGTGCGAACACCACCATCACCAGCAGGCTGGCGGTCACCCGGATCCGCCAGTGCAGGTTCGCCACGGCGGTACGTTCTGCGTGCCCCGCATTTCGGGCCGAGTAGACCAGCATCCCGGCGGCAGCCGCCCAGATACCCACCATCGCGGCACTCGCCACGCTCCGATCGGAGGCCGGGGCAAACAGGAACTGCAGCAGCTGGGCGCTCTTGGCGCCCACCGCCAACAGGAGCACCCAACGCAACTGCGCACCTAGCAGCGCCCGGGATTCGGGCTGCCGCCGCACGACGGCGCCCAGGCCCGCCATGCCAAGGACCAGTGCCGGCAGCGGCGTCCACTCGTCCTGCCAGTTCTCGGCCAGGGCCAGCAGGGCGAACCCGAACAGCCAGCCGGCCTCCACCAGGGTGCCGCCGCTTCCCGCCAGCCAGCCAAGCAGCACCAGCAGGGCAGGGATGACCAGCAGGGTCAGCCACCAGGTGCCGTGGGCGGAGTGCGCGTCCCGGGCATACCCGGCGGCCAGCGCCAGCCAGGCGCCGGCCCACAACACCATGCGTTCGGCAACCCGCCAGGTTTGGCTGGCCCCAAAAACCCGCTCATAGGCCGCGGCGAAGTGTTGTACCAGCGCCGCCTGGGCGGCCAGCAACCCCGCCAGGAGAACCAGGATCACCCGGGGATCGGCCTGTGCGTAGTCCAGCCCGAACAGCACCGCCAGCAGGAAGAACGCCCGGGCGGCAGCCAGGTTCCAAAGTCGGTGCCGCTCCTCCAGCCGGGTGCTAAGCACATAGAAGGCGCTCAGCGGCAGGAAGATCCAGAAGAATTCACGGCTGCTCAACTCATCCAGCATGACCAGGGAGGCCAGGAACACCAGCGGAGGCAGCAGCCGGTAGCTGCTGGAGAGCGCTTGGTGGAATTGTGAGGCGCGCACGGCCGGGCTGCCGATGACCAGCAGGAGCATTGCCACCGCCAGCACCAACAGGGCCAGCAGGTAGGCCAGTACGCCCTGCTGGAGCACCGCGCCGCCGGACATGGCGGTGGAGATCAGGATCAGCACGGCCAGCCAGGCCAGCACCCGGGAGTGCAGCCGCAAAGAGGCGAAGCCGAACGCGAGGGTGCCCACCACGGAGTAGCCCAACCAGATGCCGGTGGGTGAGGTGTGCAGGGTGTTGTAGGTCGCCAGGGCGCATAGGGGCAACAGCGCCAACCCCGTGCCGGTGAAGGCCGCGGCGGCCGGACGCAGGTTGGGTTGGACCCGGTGGACTATCAATCCCGTGGCATAAAATGCTGCGGCAACAACACACAGGCCCACCAGTTTGGCCACCGGGGCCAGGGCGAAGCTGAGGAAGAGTGCGCCGGCCGCCACCAGCAGCAGAGCGGCAACATACAAGGTGATGTTCACGTTGCGCAGTTCGCGTTCGCGCGCACTCAGTGCCGGGCGGACCGGGACGCTCGGTGCTGCACTCGTGCGCTGGGGGCCGAATTCAATGGCCCGCACCCGGTCGGAGACCTGCCGGCCGCCGGACGCGGGCGCAAGGAACGGAAGCCGGGCGGGGGTTGGCGGGGTTTGCGCGGGCTGCGGGCTCTGCTGGTCGCGTGCGGCGGGCGCAGGATGTTGCCCGGGGGCCGGCGCCGGAGGGGAACCGGCTTGGGCATAAGGATGACCCGGCGCGGGCTGTGTGCTGCCGGCTGCAGCGGAGGGTCCTGGCGCCGCGTCCGGCTCGGAGGCCTGGGCCCCTGCGCCAGTGCGCCAGTACGCCGTTGCGGCATCATAGCCCTGTTGCCAGGCCTGGCCGAGCTGCTGGCCGCGGCGGCCGGCGGCGGTGCGCCGTCCGATCAGGAAGGCCACCACCGCGATGATGATGACCAAGATGGTGTAGCCCATGCCGCTCCCCCGTTTTCTTGCGTACGCCGACGTGTATGAACCTGGATCAATTCAACCAGCTTTTTGACTAAATGTCGGCTTTGCTACGCGTATGGGCATAAAAAATTCCCCGTCACTCCTTGCGGAGTCACGGGGAATTTTTTGAACTTAGACCTCGCGGTCTAGAACATCATCCAGGTACTTACTTGGTGATGTTGGTGACGCGACCCGAACCAACGGTGCGGCCACCCTCGCGGATAGCGAAGCCCAGGCCTTCTTCCATGGCGATCGGCTGGATCAGCTCAACCGACATTTCGGTGTTGTCGCCCGGCATAACCATCTCGGTGCCTTCCGGCAGGGTGATGACGCCGGTGACGTCGGTGGTGCGGAAGTAGAACTGCGGACGGTAGTTCGAGTAGAACGGGTTGTGGCGGCCGCCTTCATCCTTGGACAGGATGTAGACGTTGGCCTCGAAGTTGGTGTGCGGGGTGATCGAACCCGGCTTCACAACAACCTGACCGCGTTCCACGTCTTCGCGCTTCAGACCGCGAAGCAGCAGACCACAGTTCTCGCCTGCCCAGGCCTCGTCGAGCTGCTTGTGGAACATCTCGATACCGGTAACGGTGGTCTTCTGGATCGGGCGGATGCCAACGATCTCAACTTCCGAGTTGATGGCCAGGGTGCCACGCTCGGCGCGGCCGGTCACCACGGTACCGCGACCGGTGATGGTGAAGACGTCCTCGATCGGCATCAGGAACGGCTTGTCACGGTCACGCACCGGATCCGGGATGAAGGTGTCAACGGCATCCATCAGTTCTTCGATGGACTTGGTCCACTCCGGGTCGCCTTCCAGAGCCTTCAGGCCCGAAACGCGAACAACCGGGGCGTCGTCACCGTCGAAGCCCTGCGAGGACAGAAGTTCGCGAACTTCCATCTCCACCAGCTCGAGCAGTTCTTCGTCCTCGACCATGTCGGACTTGTTCAGTGCGACCAGCAGGGTCGGAACGCCAACCTGGCGAGCCAGCAGAACGTGCTCGCGGGTCTGAGCCATCGGACCGTCGGTAGCGGCAACCACCAGGATTGCGCCGTCCATCTGGGCGGCACCGGTGATCATGTTCTTCACGTAGTCAGCGTGGCCCGGGGCGTCGACGTGTGCGTAGTGACGCTTCTCGGTCTGGTACTCGACGTGCGAGATGTTGATGGTAATACCGCGCTGGCGCTCTTCCGGTGCGGAGTCAACGCTAGCGAAGTCGCGCTGCTCGTTCAGATCCGGGTACTTGTCAGCAAGCACCTTGGAAATGGCAGCCGTCAAAGTGGTCTTACCGTGGTCAACGTGACCGATGGTGCCAATGTTGACGTGCGGCTTAGTCCGCTCGAACTTTGCCTTTGCCACAGGTTCCTCCTAGAAACATTTCAGAAGACGTATTTCCGTCTGCGCGGTTCGCAAACGAAACTGGAATCAGTCTACTGGGGGCATGGATAAATATGGAAATTTCGGTCCTCTGCGGGATCCGGTTGTGATGGATCCCTCGTTGGCCGTTTGCGAGGCCGGTTTCAATGGCTTTGGAACCGGCCTCGCGATCGGCCACTCCCCCACACGGGCGGGGTCACGGCCAAGTGTTGGTGCCTGAGGCGATTACTCGCCGCGGGACTTCTGAATGATCTCGTCGGCCACGGCCTTCGGAACTTCAGCATAGGTCGAGAAGGTCATCGAGTACACCGCACGACCCTGGGTCTTCGAGCGCAGGTCACCGATGTAGCCGAACATCTCGGACAGCGGCACTGCGGCACGGATGACCTTGACGCCCGAGGCATCGGACATTTCCTGGATCGAGCCACGGCGGGAGTTCAGGTCGCCGATGACGTCGCCCATGTACTCTTCCGGGGTACGGACTTCGACGGCCATCACTGGTTCGAGCAGGATCGGGTTGGCGCGGCGTGCACCTTCCTTGAAGACCTGCGAACCGGCGATCTTGAACGCCATTTCCGAGGAGTCAACGTCGTGGTAGGCACCGTCGATCAGGGTGGCCTTCACGCCGACCATCGGGTAGCCGGCCAGGATGCCGAACTGCATGGCGTCCTGGATACCTGCGTCCACCGACGGGATGTACTCGCGCGGAACGCGGCCACCGGTGATGGCGTTCTTGAATTCGTAGCTGACGCCCTCAACGACCTCAAGCGGCTCGAAGGAGACCTGCACCTTCGCGAACTGGCCGGAACCACCGGTCTGCTTCTTGTGGGTGAAGTCGACCTTCTCCACAGCCTTCTTGATGGTTTCGCGGTAGGCCACCTGCGGCTTGCCGACGTTGGCTTCCACGCGGAATTCGCGCTTCATGCGGTCCACCAGGATGTCCAGGTGCAGCTCGCCCATGCCGCCGATTTCGGTCTGGCCGGTTTCCTCGTTCAGGGAAACGGTGAAGGTCGGGTCTTCCGCCGACAGCTTCTGGATAGCGGTCGACAGCTTCTCCTGGTCACCCTTGGTCTTGGGCTCGATGGCCACGAAGATCACCGGATCCGGGAAGGTCATCGATTCCAGAACGATCGGGTTGGCCGGATCGCACAGGGTGTCACCGGTGGTGGTGTCCTTCAGGCCGATCACCGCGTAGATGTGACCCGCGTGGATCTCATCAACCGGGTTCTCCTTGTTGGCGTGCATCTGGAACAGCTTGCCGATGCGCTCGCGCTTCTGCTTGGTGGAGTTCAGCAGCTGGGCGCCGGAGGCGACCTTGCCCGAGTACACGCGGATGAAGTTCAGCTGACCGAAGAACGGGTGGGCAGCGATCTTGAACGCCAGCGCGGAGAACGGTGCGTCCTCGCTCGGCTCGCGGGTCAGTTCGATGCTCTCGTCCTTGGGGTCGTGGCCAACCATGGCCTCGACGTCCAGCGGGGAAGGCAGGTAGTCGATGACCGCGTCGATCATCGGCTGCACGCCACGGTTCTTGAAGGCCGAGCCACAGAAGACCGGGTAGGCTTCGCCCTTGACGGTCAGGGCGCGGATACCGGCCTTGATCTCTTCATTGCTCAGCTCTTCGCCTTCGAGGTACTTCTCCATGAGTTCCTCGGAGGCCTCGGCGACGTCCTCAACCAGCTTGTTGCGGTATTCCTCGGCACGCTCCTGCAGATCGGCAGGGATTTCCTGGATCTCGTAGTTGGCGCCCATGGTGACGTCACCCTTGGAGTCGCCTTCCCAGACGAATGCCTTCATGGTCAGCAGGTCAACGACGCCGACGAAGTCGGACTCGGAGCCAATCGGCAGCTGCATGACCAGCGGCTTGGCACCCAGGCGGTTGACGATGGTGTCCACGGTGAAGTAGAAGTCAGCGCCCAGCTTGTCCATCTTGTTGACGAAGCAGATACGCGGGACGTTGTACTTGTCGGCCTGGCGCCACACAGTCTCGGACTGCGGCTCCACGCCTTCCTTGCCGTCAAAGACGGCAACTGCGCCGTCGAGCACGCGCAGCGAACGTTCCACCTCAACGGTGAAGTCAACGTGGCCGGGGGTGTCGATGATGTTGATCTGGTTGTTGTTCCAGAAGCAAGTCACGGCCGCGGAGGTAATGGTGATACCGCGTTCCTTTTCCTGCTCCATCCAGTCGGTGGTGGCACCACCGTCGTGGGTCTCACCGAGCTTGTGGTTCACACCCGTGTAGAACAGGATGCGCTCAGTGGTGGTGGTCTTACCGGCATCGATGTGTGCCATGATACCGATATTGCGGACCTTGTTCAGGTCAGTAAGCACGTCCTGTGCCACGTTGTCTCCCTAAGAGCTGAGGCTTGGCATGGCCGGCGGCGGGTTCCCGCCGCCGGCGACGCCAGGCGATTCTTACCAGCGGTAGTGTGCGAAGGCCTTGTTGGACTCGGCCATCTTGTGAGTGTCTTCGCGACGCTTCACAGCGGCACCCAGACCGTTCGAGGCATCCAGAATCTCGTTCTGCAGGCGCTCGATCATGGTCTTCTCGCGACGAGCCTTGGAGTAGCCAACTAGCCAGCGCAGGGCCAGCGCGGTGGCGCGGCCCGGCTTGACCTCGACCGGCACCTGGTAGGTTGCGCCACCCACACGGCGGGAGCGAACCTCAAGGGCCGGACGGATGTTGTCCATGGCCTTCTTCAAGGTCGAAACGGCATCGGCGCCCGACTTGGCGGCGGCACCTTCCAGTGCACCGTAGACGATGCGCTCGGCGGTGGACTTCTTGCCACCGACCAGCACCTTGTTGATCAGCTGGGTGACCAACGGCGAGTCGTATACCGGATCAGAAACCAGTGGGCGCTTCGGCGCCGGACCCTTACGCGGCATTACTTACCATCCTTCTTTGCGCCGTAGCGGGAACGAGCCTGCTTACGATCCTTAACGCCCTGGGTATCCAGTGCACCACGAACAATCTTGTAGCGAACGCCCGGCAGGTCCTTCACACGACCACCGCGCACCAGCACGATGGAGTGTTCCTGCAGGTTGTGTCCGACACCCGGGATGTAGGCGGTCACTTCGACGCCGCCGGACAGGCGCACACGGGCAACCTTACGCAGAGCGGAGTTCGGCTTCTTAGGGGTGGTGGTGTACACACGGGTGCACACGCCACGACGCATGGGGTTGCCGCGCAGGGCAGGGGCCTTGCCCTTGTTTACCTGCGGCTGGCGGCCCTTACGGACCAGCTGCTGAATAGTAGGCACTTTCGTGTCCTTCCAATTTTCTAAAATTCTTCGGCGCCGCCGATCCATCGGATGACGGGTACTGCTGCGCTATCTGCTCGTTCCATCGCGCACTCAGCGAAAAGTCTCTAGGCGTGCGAAAGTGTGGCATTCGTTGCGCAACCTACCCGCAACCCGGACCGCGTCCATTTTGCCACACATAAAACAATTGTTACGAGTCTAGCATTAATCCTGCCAGCCCCGAAAATCCAGGATTCAAAGCCCACATGACCATTTGATTGCCAGTTCGCAAACCCTTGTCCTGCAGGCGTTGAGCCCCGGAGTGTCTCACCTACTATTTTCGCATGTGCCCCACCGCCCAGCAATGGGATGTGCCTCACTATCATTCGGGCTATCCGCGTGCCGGCTGTTGCGCCGGGGCGATCCATCCCCGGCCATACCCTGCGGCGAGCGGACTACCCTCGACTGATTTACTGACAGAGGCCGAACACGCCAACAAGAACGATGAGCGGCATACCGACCGAGGGGCCTGGCTCAATATTGTTGCCGCGGGAGGACACCCAATGTTCGGCTGGGCAAGCTTCCGAAGAAGCGAGGCGTGCTCGCGGAGGCGCGCGAGCACCGTGCCGCCTACCATGCCGCGTCGCCAGCTGGCATCCGCGACGTGCGGGGTTGAATCGTCCAGCGGGCGGCAGTGTGCGGCCGTCCGTAACCTCGGAAGGCAGCGCCACGCACATCTGCACTCCGCTCCCCTGGCTTCCCAAGGCCGCCTGTTGCGCACCCAAGAGTTGTAATAGCACCGGGTGTAAATACTACTAGTCGTGCTTTTCTGTCCCGCTGATTATCGACAGTGGAGATCCCTCTACTGCCTGGGATCATGGCGTAGGCCGCTCGCTCACCGTCGGCTTCGCGCAACCCAGCCTCTCGCCTGCCTGCGCCGCGTCTGGGGCTAAGCTGACGTTACCTGGCAAAACCTAGAAGCACGGATGTCGCTCCTCGACCCGCTCACGGAGTTCGTGCCGATACACGCTAGCGTTGTTGTCATTTTCCGAAGGTGACTGCACACAAGCCATCGAGATTCCAGGCCTGCGCAGCCGACCATGGACATGAAAATTTCCGAAGGTGACTGCACAGGGCTGGACTTTGCGCAATAGTCCAATGTACTCACCTGCGCAGAAAAAAATTGAGCGACCCTACTTAATGGGTTCATTGCTCGCCTGAGAGCGCGGTACACGGTCGATCTAGCCACCGAGAACAGTTCTCCAAGTTCTGTCGTTGTCTGATTCCCAGCGCGATGCAGCGCTACTAGAGGTGCCTCTTGCTTGCTGGAAAGTCTGGGCGGCTTGCCGCGTAGTCTGCCTTTTGTCCTTGCAACAGCCATGCCCTCACGCGTGCGTGCCCGGATCAGATCTGCCTCAAACTCGGCAACCATAGCCAGGACGTTGAACAGGAGCTTACCTACAAGGTCGATGGGGTCGTGGACTGATCCGCCGATGCTGAGCTTCACCTCGCGGCCGGTGAGTTCATCAACGATGTCTATCGCGTCGCGCAAGGATCGCGCCATCCGGTCAAGCTTCATCACCACCAACGTATCCCCAGCACGGCAAGCGGCCATCGCCTCGCTGAGCCCGGACCGCGCCCTATTCGTGCCAGTGCGGCCTTGATCAGTGAAGTTCTTCTCAGGAGTCACGCCCGAGGCCATAAGCGCGTTCTTTAGGGCGGTGAGGTCTTGGTCGTTAGTGGATACGCGCGCGTACCCGATAAGGAGTCCGGTCATGATTGGGAGCGTCCCGTTTAGGGTGCCTCTACCGGGCATTTTCTCGGTCGGGTCATACGGGAGTCGGGCGGACCCGGAAACCTGCCAGTGTTGCCAGGACCCGAAGTTGTCCGCACTTGTACCAGTGAACGACCGGCTTGCGGGACGGCATGGGAGCATTGTGGAATGCTAATCTTTGACCTTCGTCCGCTACCAGCCGGACAAGTGGAATTGCATGATGCACGACGGAAACGCCGCTGGACCGTCGATCTAGAACCTTTCGAGATCGGGGCCACTTCCGTCACCACCGCGCAGTACGCGCAACTGATGGGTACCAGCGAAACAGGCTCCCAGGAACCCGTGGTGGATATCAACTGGTTAGAAGCCATCCTGTTTTGCAACGCAGCGTCAATGAATGAAGGACTTGCCCCTGCATACATCATCGAAGCCGGTGAGGTGACTTGGCAGACCAACGCCTCTGGGTACCGCTTGCCCACGGAAGCCGAATGGGAATACGCCTGCCGCGCCGGCACAACGGGGCCACAATACGGCCCCCTCGATGCCATTGGGTGGACAGCAAATGACAAGGTAGAGAAACCGCAAGAAGTTGGTCAAAAACTACCCAATGCCTTCGGACTCCACGACACCCTTGGAAACGTATGGGAATGGTGTTGGGATCTACTCGATCCGGCCCGCTACGGAGAATACCGGATCTTCCGCGGGGGAGGTTTCGCTGATAAGTCGTGGAGCGTGCGGGCTTCGACGCGTCGGGGTGGTGCGCCCGGGATGAGCCACCCGGACCTTGGTCTGCGCGTGGCACGGGGTGTCTTCGATGACGCACAGGCAGCGCAAGGCTGGTCAGCCGATGCTGATTCTGAACGGGGAAAGATCACTGGCATGCTGCCATCGGGATGGACGCCCCGGCGATACTGAGACTGACCAAAGCAGGCCAGCCCATGTACACGGCGGCGGGTATCCCACAGAAGGTTCCCCTTGCGGACGGATCAGCCTAGTGCCGAGGACTGCGGACAAAAGTTCTGAGGAATTCGGAAACTGACAGTTGTCGTACTACGGTCCCCTCCCCTGCCCGCCTCACTCCGGCAACGCGCTCGCTCTACGCACGGGTCACCGATCCGAGGGTTGCCGGGTCCTGTTCACGGCTGAGCCACAGAGTTTGGTGTTCACCGCTGGGCAAAGTCCTTAACGGGCGAAGCCCGTCCCCACCGCAAAAGAGCGGTGGGGACGGGCTTCGCCATCTGGAGCCGACGGGGCTGCTTCCGGTTTAGCGGAAGTCCTGCCCGGTGTCGTAGTCATCCATCGAGATGGCCTGGAACTCGGGCGAGAGCCCGCCGTCCAGTCCGTCGTCGTACAGGCCCGAGGAGAAGGCCGAGGTGCCGGTGAACAACGTGGCCTTGGCCTCGTCGGTCGGCTCCACGGTGACCTGGGTGTAGCGGTCCAGGCCGGTACCGGCCGGGATCAGCTTACCGATGATCACGTTCTCCTTCAGACCCAGCAGCGGATCTTCCTTGCCCTCCATGGCGGCCTGGGTCAGTACGCGGGTGGTCTCCTGGAAGGAGGCCGCGGACAGCCACGAGTCGGTCGCCAGCGAGGCCTTGGTGATGCCCATCATCTCGTCACGGCCGGCTGCCGGACGCTTGCCCTCGGCCACGGCCTTGCGGTTCGCGGCGGTGAAGCGGGCACGGTCGGCCAGCACACCCGGCAGCAGGTCGGTCTCACCGGACTCAATGACGGTGATGCGACGCAGCATCTGGCGCACGATGACTTCCACGTGCTTGTCGTGGATGCCCACACCCTGGGACTGGTACACGTCCTGGACCTCGCGGACCAGGAACTTCTGGGCCTCACGCGGGCCGAGGACGCGAAGAACCTGCTTCGGGTCCAGGGTACCGCTGGTCAGCTGGGTACCGGCCTGCACGTGCTGACCTTCCTCAACCTCCAGGCGCGCACGGCGCAGGATCGGGTAGGCCTGCTTCTCATCCCCGTTGTCGGGGGTGATGATCACGCGCAGCTGCTTCTCGTCGTCCTCGATCGACACGCGACCGGTGACTTCGGCCATCGGAGCCACACCCTTGGGGGTACGGGCTTCGAAGAGCTCCTGGATACGGGGCAGACCCTGGGTGATGTCATCAGCCGAGGCCACACCACCGGTGTGGAAGGTACGCATGGTCAGCTGGGTACCGGGTTCACCGATGGACTGTGCGGCGATGATGCCCACGGCCTCGCCGATGTCCACGGTCTTGCCGGTGGCCAGCGAACGGCCGTAGCAGTGTGCACAGGTTCCCACGGCCGAGTCACAGGTCAGCACGGAGCGTACGCGGATTTCATCCACGCCCGCGTCGTACAGCTTCTGGATCAGCACGTCGCCCACGTCCGAGCCGGCTTCGGCCAGCACGTTGCCCTCGGCGTCCTTGACGTCGGTGGCCAGCGTGCGGGTATACGCCGAGTTCTCCACGGTGTCGTGCAGCTTGCGGAAGCCGGCGATGTCCTCGGCGATCGGCACGGTCAGGCCGCGACGGGTGCCGCAGTCCTCCTCGCGCACGATGACGTCCTGAGACACGTCCACCAGACGACGGGTGAGGTAACCGGAGTTCGCGGTCTTCAGCGCGGTATCCGCCAGGCCCTTACGGGCACCGTGGGTCGCGATGAAGTACTCCAGCACCGACAGGCCCTCACGGTAGGAGGACTTGATCGGGCGAGGAATAATTTCACCCTTCGGGTTGGACACCAGGCCGCGGATACCGGCAATCTGGCGCAGTTGCAGCCAGTTACCACGGGCCTTGGAGGTCACCATGCGGTTAATGGTGTTCAGTTCCTCCATGCCCTCCTTCATCGCGTCGGCGACCTCGTCGGTGGCCTTGGTCCAGATGTCAATCAGGTCCTGGCGACGTTCGGTGTCGGCGATCAGGCCCTTGTCGTAGGAGGCCTGCACCTTGCGGGCACGCTCCTCGTACGGGGCCAGGATGGCGGTCTTGTCCATGTTCGAGGTGATGTCCGAGATCGCCACGGTCACACCCGAACGGGTTGCCCAGTGGAAACCGGCGTCCTTCAGGTTGTCCAGCGTCTCGGCGGCAATCACCTTCGGGTAGCGCTCGGCCAGGTCGTTGACGATCTCCGAAAGCGCGTCCTTGCCCGCCACCTTGGCAACCCACGGGTAGTCGGCCGGCAGGGTGTCGTTGAACAGCACCTGGCCCAGCGAGGAGTCGATCAGCGCCGGGGTGCCCTCTTCCCAGCCTTCCGGAGCAGGCTGCTCGGCGGACGGGACGAAGTTCTCCACGCGGATCTTGATCGGGGCGTTCAGGTGCAGGTCCCCACGGTCCATGGCCATGATGGCCTCGGCGACCGAGGTGAACACGCGCCCGGCACCCTTCTCCTGCTCACGCTTGGTGGTCAGGTGGTGCAGGCCGATGATCATATCCTGCGACGGCAGGGCGACCGGACGACCGTCCGACGGCTTGAGGATGTTGTGCGAGGAGAGCATCAGGATGCGCGCCTCGGCCTGGGCCTCGGGGCTCAGCGGCAGGTGCACTGCCATCTGGTCGCCGTCGAAGTCCGCGTTGAACGCGGCACACACCAGCGGGTGCAGCTGCAGGGCCTTGCCTTCGACCAGCTGGGGTTCGAAGGCCTGGATGCCCAGGCGGTGCAGGGTGGGTGCACGGTTGAGCAGCACCGGGTGTTCGGTGATGATCTCTTCGAGCACGTCCCACACCTGCGGGCGGTAGCGCTCCACCATCCGCTTGGCGCTCTTGATGTTTTGCGCGTGGTTCAGGTCAACCAGGCGCTTCATCACGAACGGCTTGAACAGCTCCAGGGCCATCTGCTTGGGCAGACCGCACTGGTGCAGCTTCAGCTGCGGGCCGACCACGATGACCGAACGGCCCGAGTAGTCAACACGCTTACCCAGCAGGTTCTGGCGGAAGCGGCCCTGCTTGCCCTTGAGCATGTCGGACAGGGACTTCAGCGGGCGGTTGCCCGGGCCGGTGACCGGGCGGCCACGGCGTCCGTTGTCGAACAGCGAGTCGACCGCTTCCTGCAGCATGCGCTTTTCGTTGTTCACGATGATCTCGGGGGCACCGAGATCCAGCAGGCGCTTGAGGCGGTTGTTGCGGTTGATCACACGACGGTACAGGTCGTTCAGGTCCGAGGTGGCGAAGCGGCCACCGTCGAGCTGAACCATCGGGCGCAGTTCCGGCGGGATCACCGGAACGGCGTCCAGGACCATGCCCTCGGGCGAGTTGTCCGTGGTGAGGAACGCGTTGATGACGTTCAGGCGCTTCAGGGCACGGGTCTTCTTCTGGCCCTTGCCGTTGTCGATGATCTGCTTGAGGTTCTCGGCCTCGCCCTTCAGGTCGAAGGTGGCCAGGCGCTTCTGGATTGCCTCGGCACCCATCGAGCCCTCGAAGTACAGGCCGTACTTCTCGCGCATGATGCGGTACAGGCCCTCGTCACCTTCCAGGTCGGCGACCTTCAGGCCCTTGAAGCGCTCCCAGACGGCGCGCAGGCGCTCGGCCTCGGCCTTGGAACGCTTCTCGATCTGCTGAACGGTCTTCTCCGCGTTGGTGCGGGCCTTGTTCAGCTCGGCACCCTTGGCCCCGCCGGCCTCCAGGCGCTCCAGCTCGGCTTCCAGGTCCGCCAGCACGGCACGCTTGTCCGCTTCGGCGTTGTTGGCCAGCTGGCGCAGCTCCAGGTCGTGCTGGGCCTGCAGGTTCGGCATCTCGGCGTGGCGACGGTCTTCGTTCACGCTGGTGATCATGTAGGCGGCGAAGTAGATGACCTTCTCCAGGTCCTTCGGCGCCAGATCCAGCAGGTAGCCCAAGCGCGAGGGAACGCCCTTGAAGTACCAGATGTGGGTGACCGGAGCGGCCAGCTCGATGTGGCCCATGCGCTCACGGCGCACGTTGGCGCGGGTCACCTCGACGCCGCAGCGCTCACAGATGATGCCCTTGAAGCGCACGCGCTTGTACTTGCCGCAGTAGCATTCCCAGTCGCGCGAGGGACCGAAGATCTTCTCGCAGAACAGGCCGTCCTTCTCGGGCTTCAGGGTGCGGTAGTTAATGGTTTCCGGCTTCTTGACCTCGCCGTAGCTCCAGGCGCGGATCTGTTCCGCGGTGGCAAGGCCGATGCGCATGAGGCCGAATGAGGAATCGCTGGACATATGGTCCTTATCTCTCTTCTCTGGTGTCTGAAGTCAGTACGTGATGGGTAAGTCGGTCTCACCGACCCGGCGCCGGGCACGCGGTGCGCGCCGCGGCGGCAGGCTGGTGGTTCCTAGACTTCCTCGACGGAGCTGGGCTCGGACCGCGAAAGGTCGATGCCCAGTTCTTCAGCGGCACGGAACGATTCCTCGTCCGATTCGCGCATCTCGATGGTGTTGCCGTCGGTACCCAGTACCTCGACGTTCAGGCACAGCGATTGCATTTCCTTGATGAGCACCTTGAACGATTCCGGAACGCCTGGCTCCGGGATGTTCTCGCCCTTGACGATCGCCTCGTAGACCTTCACGCGACCGTGAATGTCATCGGACTTGATGGTCAACAGTTCCTGCAGGGTGTAAGCCGCACCGTAGGCCTCCAGGGCCCACACTTCCATTTCACCGAAGCGCTGGCCACCGAACTGGGCCTTACCGCCCAGCGGCTGCTGGGTGATCATGGAGTACGGGCCGGTGGAACGGGCGTGAATCTTGTCGTCCACCAGGTGGTGCAGCTTCAGGATGTACATGTAGCCCACGGAGATCGGATCCGGGAACGGTTCGCCGGAGCGGCCGTCGAACAGGCGGGCCTTGCCGGTGTTCTTCACCAGCTGCTGGCCGTCGCTGGTCGGGTTCACCGAATCCAGGATGCCGCGGATCTCCTCCTCGGAGGCACCGTCGAACACCGGGGTGGCCACGGTGGTCGAACCGGTCTGGCGCGGCAGGTTCGGCAGGTCCTTGACCCACTCCGGCTCGTTCTCGATGGTCCAGCCCTGCTTGGCGGCCCAGCCCAGGTGGATTTCCATGACCTGGCCGACGTTCATACGCCCGGGCACACCCAGCGGGTTCAGCACGACGTCCACCGGGGTGCCGTCCTCCAGGAACGGCATGTCCTCGATCGGCAGGATCTTGGAGATGACGCCCTTGTTGCCGTGACGCCCGGCGAGCTTGTCACCGTTGGTGATCTTGCGCTTCTGGGCCACGTAGACGCGCACCAGCTGGTTCACGCCCGGGGAAAGGTCGTCGTCGTTGTCGCGATCGAAGATGCGCACGCCGATCACGGTGCCGGACTCGCCGTGCGGCACCTTCAGCGAGGTGTCACGCACTTCGCGGGACTTCTCACCGAAGATCGCGCGCAGCAGGCGCTCCTCGGGGGTCAGCTCGGTTTCACCCTTCGGGGTCACGCGACCCACCAGGATGTCCCCGGCCTCGACCTCGGCGCCGATGTAGACGATGCCGCGGTCATCGAGCTGGGAGAGGATGTCCTCGGACACGTTCGGGATGTCGCGGGTGATTTCCTCGGCGCCCAGCTTGGTGTCGCGGGCGTCAACCTCGTGCTCCTCGATGTGGATCGAGGTCAGCACATCGTCGGAGACCATGCGCTGGGACAGGATGATGGCGTCCTCGAAGTTGTGGCCTTCCCAGGACATGAAGGCGACCAGCAGGTTCTTGCCCAGGGCCAGCTCACCGGCGTCGGTCGAGGGACCGTCGGCGATGATCGACTGGTACTCCACGCGCTCGCCTTCGGAGACGCGCACGCGCTGGTTGTAGGCGTTGCCCTGGTTGGAGCGGGCGAACTTCATGATCGGGTACATCGACTCGGTGCCGTCGTCGTTCATCACCACGACCAGGTCGGCCGAGACCTCGGTGACCACACCGGGCTTCTGCGCGACCACGGAGTCACCGGCGTCCACCGCGGCGTATTTCTCCATGCCGGTACCCACCAGCGGGGACTCGGAGGCCAGCAGCGGCACGGCCTGGCGCTGCATGTTGGCGCCCATCAGCGCGCGGTTGGCGTCGTCGTGCTCCAGGAACGGGATCAGGGCGGTGGCCACCGACACCATCTGGCGCGGGGAAACGTCCATGAAGGTCACTTCGCCCGGCTCAACGAGCACCGGCTCGCCGCCGCCGCCCTTTTCACGCACCAGCACGGTGTCCTCGGCAAAGTGACCGTCCTCGGTCAGCGGTGCGTTGGCCTGGGCGATGAAGTGCTGCAGCTCGTCATCGGCGGTGAGGTACTCGACCTGGTTGGTCACCACACCGTCCACGACCTTGCGGTACGGGGTCTCGATGAAACCGAAGGCGTTGATGCGCCCGTAGGTTGCCAGCGAGCCGATCAGGCCGATGTTCGGGCCTTCCGGGGTTTCAATCGGGCACATGCGTCCGTAGTGCGAGGGGTGCACGTCTCGCACTTCCATGCCTGCGCGGTCACGCGACAGACCGCCCGGGCCCAGTGCCGAGAGGCGGCGCTTGTGGGTCAGGCCGGCCAGCGGGTTGTTCTGGTCCATGAACTGGGAGAGCTGCGAGGTTCCGAAGAACTCCTTGATCGCGGCCACCACCGGGCGGATGTTGATCAGGGTCTGCGGGGTGATCGCCTCCACGTCCTGGGTGGTCATGCGCTCACGCACCACGCGCTCCATGCGCGACAGGCCGGTGCGGACCTGGTTCTCGATCAGTTCGCCGACCGCGCGGATACGGCGGTTGCCGAAGTGGTCGATGTCATCCACGGCGACCGGGACCTGAACGATCTCGCCCTCGCGGGTGCCTTCGATGGTGCGCTCACCGGCGTGCAGGGCAACCAGGAAGCGGATCATGGCGACGATGTCGTCGATGCTCAGCACCAGGGCGCTTTCGGCGTTGACCGGGGTCTCCACGCCGAGCTTGCGGTTCAGCTTGTAGCGGCCGACCTTGGCCAGGTCGTAGCGCTTGGGCTCGAAGTACATGTTGCGCAGCAGGGCCTGGGCGGCTTCCACCGTCGGCGGCTCGCCCGGACGCAGCTTGCGGTAGATGTCCAGCAGGGCCTCGTTCTGGTCCTTGATGCTGTCCTTCTCCAGGGTGGCGCGCACCGAGTCGTACTGGCCGAATTCGGCCAGGATCTTCTCTTCGCTCCAGCCCAGGGCCTTGAGCAGCACGGTGACCGACTGCTTGCGCTTGCGGTCCAGGCGCACGCCGATCTGGTCGCGCTTGTCGATTTCCAGCTCGAACCAGGCACCGCGCGACGGGATGATGCGTGCGGAGTAGATGGTCTTGTCACTGGTCTTGTCCGGGGCGGACTCGAAGTAGGCGCCCGGGGAACGCACCAGCTGGGAGACGACCACGCGCTCGGTACCGTTGATGATGAAGGTACCCTTGTCGGTCATCAGCGGGAAGTCGCCCATGAAGACGGTCTGCTGCTTGATTTCGCCGGTTTCATTGTTCATGAACTCGGCCTTGACGTACAGCGGGGCGGCGTAGGTGGCGTCACGGTCCTTGCACTCGGCGATCGAGTACTTCGGGTCGGCGAATTCCGGCTCCGAGAAGCTCAGGGACATGGTCTCCTGGAAGTCTTCAATCGGGGAGATCTCCTCAAAGATCTCGGCCAGTCCGCTGACGTCCGGCACACTGTTGTCACCGACGGACACGGCGGCGGCCAGGCGCTCCTGCCACCGCTCATTACCGATGAGCCGGTCAAAGCTCTCGGTCTGCAGTGCCAGCAGGTTCGGCACTTCAAGGGGTTCGTGAATCTTTGCAAAAGAAAGTCGGCCAGCGTACGCAGCGTCGCGAGCCGAACTAGCGGTTTGGTTGTTAGAGGTGCTCGAGGCGACCAAGATGGATCCTTCCACAGACCGTCAGGTTTCCGAAGCGTCCCGTTGTGCTAAGGTTCCTGCCAGTGGCTGGTACCCTCGTTACATACGAACCCACCGCTATATGAAGGTCGCATGCGCATACAGTCGGGGCGCAAATTTCCACTGTACCCCATGCGCGCAAGCTTGTCGATAGCAATTTTCCATTTTCGTGTTATAGTTCTGCGCCCGCTTCGCCCCCGGTGAGCCCCCGGCCCGGATGAAGCGTTTCGGTTCCTAGTCAGCGCCCACACCGCCGGCGTTCTCGCGTCCCACACCCCGCAACGCCATCCGTTTTCCTGTGGTGAAGTGCACATGGATTAGTCTTGTAGTGACAGAACATCACCCCAGTTTTCTGGTTGCTTTTCGAATGGAAGTGGTTGCCGTGTCCTCACCCCAAGATGCCGTGATCGTCGGCGGAGCCCGCACCCCCTTTACCCGTTTCAAGGGGGCCCTGGCCTCCCAGACCGCGGTCGACTTGGGGGCGGCGGCCATCGCCGGCGCCCTGGACAACGCCGGGGTCTCCCCCGAGCAGGTCCAGTCGGTCATCATGGGTCAGGTCGTCCAGGCCGGGTGTGGCCAGAACCCCGCCCGCCAGTCCGCCATCCGGGCGGGCATCGGCTGGGACACCCCGACGGTGACCATCAACAAGGTGTGCCTCTCCGGGCTGGCCGCGGTCACCGACGCGGCGCGCATGATCCGCCTGGGCGAGGCCCAGGTGGTCATCGCCGGCGGGCAGGAATCAATGTCCAACACCCCGCACCTGCTGCCCAAGTCCCGTTTCGGGTGGACCTACGGGGACATCACCGCGGTGGACTCGGTCGCCCATGACGGCTTGACCGACGCCTTTGATGGCAAGTCCATGGGACTGAGCACCGAGGAGAAGAACACCGAGCTGGGGATCGAACGCGGACCGCAGGACGAGGTGGCGGCCTCCAGCCACCAGCGGGCGGCCGCCGCGCAGGGCAACGGGGTCTTTGACGAGGAGATCGTGGCGATCTCCGTGCCCCAGCGCAAGGGCGAGCCGGTGATCGTGGACAGCGACGAGGGCGTGCGCCCCGAGACCACCGCCGAGACCCTCTCCGGGCTGCGTCCGGCCTTTGACCGCGATGGGACAATCACCGCCGGCAACTCCTCCCCGCTCTCCGACGGGGCCGCGGCCCTGGTGGTCACCTCGCGCGACTACGCCGAGCAGCACGGGCTGAAAATCCTGGCGGTCATAGGCGCCCCCGGCCAGGTGGCCGGACCGGACAACTCGTTGCATTCCCAGCCCTCGCGCGCCATCCAGGACGCCCTGGCCAAGGAGTCCCTGCAGGTCAAGGACCTGGACTTCATTGAAATCAATGAGGCGTTCGGCGCCGTGGCCTGCCAGTCCCTGGCCGACCTGGACTACCCGCTGGAGAAGACGAACATCCACGGCGGAGCCATCGCCCTGGGCCATCCCATTGGCGCCTCCGGGGCCCGCCTGGCGTTGACCGCGGCACTGGAGCTGTCGCGCCGGGACTCGGGGACCGCCGCGGTGAGCCTGTGCGGCGGCGGTGGGCAGGGCGAGGCCCTGCTGCTGCACCACGCCTAACCTGCCCTCCCCCGGGCAGCCTTCCCCGTCACGGAAAGCGAGTGCGCTGTTGACCGAATCCCCTGAAGCCCCGAATGAGGCGCTCACCCGCATCAGCCTGGATGCGAGCCGGCGGAACATCCCCATTGAGATTGTTCCGCGGGCCGCGGCCTCCTCGCTGCGTGAGGCGGCCGCGATTCTGGGCATCGCCGAGCACCGGCTGCTCAAGACCCTGGTGCTCAAGCGCAGCAACGGTACGTACCTCTTCGCGCTGATCCCCGGCGGCAGGAGCCTGAGCTGGCCCAAACTGCGCTCGGTGTTGGGGGTCAACAAGCTCTCGCTGGCCCACGGGGACACGGCGTTCGAGGTGACCGGCTATCGTCCCGGGACGATCACGCCCTTTGGCGCGTTGACCCCGTTGCCGCTGTTCATTGACGCCACGGTATTCCAGGGCGAGCAGCAGGCCATGGTGGCCCTGGGCAGCGGGGACCGGCTGCACGCCGTGCTGGTGGCGGCCCAGGATCTGGTCAGTGGATTTGACGCGACAGTGGCAGATATTTCCGTTCCGGAATGACCGGGCTCGGCTTGCGCGCGGCGAGGCTGCGCACCCACTGCACCGCCTGGGTGGCCCGCAGGGTGAATTCGTTGCGCAGCCACAGGCCTGCCGGCTTCTCCACGTACCGGGCCACAACATAGGCCAGCGCCAGCATCAGCGCGACGGTTCCGACCAGCAGCACGTATTTGTTGAGGACCGCGCTCAGGTGCGCGATGATCCACCAGCCCCACAGCTCGTGGAACAGGTACAGCGGGTAGGTGAGCATTCCGGCGGTCACCATCCAGCGGGCGTGGATCCTCTGCAGCGGGGTCAGCGTGCAGGCCAGCAATAGGGCAATGCACAGCAGCACCAGCAGTGAGAAGTGCCAGGCGGGGATCTGCACCCCCGATAGATAGGCCGAATCCTGTGCTCCCTTCAGGCCCGTGAAGTAGCAGGCGAGCAGGGTGTTGAAACCGACCAGCAGCCAGCGCGCCGGGGTTTGCCGGTCCCGGTACATCAGGTAGACCACCATGCCCAGGCTGAACAGCGGGGCATACTGCCCCATTACCCATTCCTGGGCCTTGTCCGCCTCGGCCAGGTGCAGAGCCACGCCCAGCAGCGGCCAGGCGAAGCTCAACGCCAGGATGGCCCGGTTCTTGGCCAGTCCGAAGGCCAGCAGCACGGCCAGGATCGCGTAGAAGCGCAGTTCAACCCAGAGCGTCCAGTACACCCCGTCCAGGTCCCTGACGCCCATTCCGCTTTGTGCCATGGTCAGGTTGGGAACAATATCGCCTTCGGTGCGTCCGTCCTTCAGCTCGGGCCAGAGCCGGAAGGTGAGCAGGGCGGCGGCGATGACGGCCAGCCAGTACGCCGGGTAGAGTCGGCCCAGGCGGGAGGCCAGGAATTGGATCAATCCCTTGCCCTGGATGGACATCAGGATCACGAAGCCGGAGATCAGGAAGAACAGTTGGACGCCGATACTGCCGTAGATGGTGAATTTGCCCAGCACCGGCCAGGCGTCGACGGCTTCGGCGCCCCAATAGCCGTGTCCCCACGCGGTGTAGTGGTAAAGCACGACCACCAGCGCGGCAGCGATACGAAGGGCGTCCAGCAGACCGAGCCGCGGGGCCGGTCGTATTGCGTTGGGCTGTTCATTCTTCGGCACATTAAACACCGTAAGCGACGAATATGAATAGCTCCTGTTAATAGAATCGTTATAGTCCGATAACGATTTTTTCCCGTTTAACGGCCCGGGGCCCCGTGGACGATTGCTCGTCCGCGGGGCCCCGGGGAGTAAGGCTGCGAGTGACCGCTGAAGCTTACTTGAGGGTGACGGTAGCGCCAGCGCCTTCCAGTGCTTCCTTGGCCTTCTCGGCGGCGTCCTTGTCGGCGCCTTCCAGGATCGGCTTCGGAGCGCCGTCAACGAGCTCCTTGGCTTCCTTCAGACCCAGCGAGGTCAGAGCGCGAACTTCCTTGATGACTGCGATCTTCTTGTCGCCAGCCGACTCCAGGATCACGTCGAACTCGGTCTTCTCTTCAGCAGCAGCTTCGCCAGCGCCGCCGGCCGGACCGGCAACGGCAACAGCAGCGGCGGTGACCTCGAAGGTCTCCTCGAACTGCTTCACGAACTCGGACAGTTCGATGATGGTCATTTCCTTGAATGCGTCGAGCAGCTCGTCGGTGGTGAGCTTCGCCATGGTGGCGTCCTTTCGGTTATGGATCCCAGATCTGGGAACCGTAATGATTTGGGGTTACGTTGCGAGAGAATCGCGTCAGCTTAGGCTTCTGCCGGAGCTTCCTCGGCAGCTTCGCCACCGTTCTCTTCGAGCTTGATACGCAGTGCGTCCACGATGCGTGCAGCGGCCGAGGCCGGGGCCTGCAGAACGCCTGCAACGCGGGCGAGCTGGTGTTCGCGGGACTCCAGTGCAGCCAAAGCGGCAATGCCAGCTTCATCCAGGGCGGAGCCCTCGAAGAAACCGGACTTGATGATCAGCTGCTGGTTGCTCTTGGCGAACTCCGTGAGGCTCTTGGCGGCGGCAACTGCATCGCCCTTAATGAAGGCGATAGCGGTTGGACCGGTCAGCTGGCCTTCGAACGCGTCGATGCCAGCTTCCTTTGCTGCGATTTCAGTCAAGGTGTTCTTCACAACCGCGTACTTGGTCTCCTGACCAAGCGAACGGCGCAGTTCCTTGAGCTGTGCAACGGTAAGCCCACGGTATTCGGTCAGGACAGCCGCGCTGGATTCCTTGAACTCGGCAGCGATCGACTGGATCGCGGCGTTCTTGGTCTGCGTTGCCATAACACTCCTTCCGGGGTTCAGTTCGGTACCGTTTCATAACCGGCGGAGCGCATAAAAAACGCCCCGCGCAGGAGCACAGGGCAGCTCAACTCACATAAGCAGTTGAGACAATCTATGTAACCTGCGTTGGCAGTCCTTGCGGACACTTCGGAGCGGTTCTCCAGTGGAAAATGCTCAACCGACGGTCTTCGGTTCTTCCATCCTAGTTTGTGCGCGCCCCATACTCCAAATTCCGGAGGTCGTCTTGGCCTATGATCTGAACCACGGCCGGGCCCAGCCCTACTCCCCCGCCAGCGGCCCACGTGTGGCAGTTTGCAAGACTTCACGGTCTCACCTGGACGATCCTCGGTCGGCGCTGCGGCCGGCCTGCGCTTCGCCGCGTCCGGCTCAACTGGCGGTTAAAAGGACAAGGCCCATTGCCAGCACTTGGGGGACGCTGACAACAGGCTCTTGTCGACACGAAGCTTGGGGAAACTTCGGTGTCCAGTGATTGCATAGTCTTGGGGGTCCCATGCAATCACCGCCGATTCACATCGGTGTCTTCACAGTATCACCACCAACCCGTCTACATGCAACTCGGGGTTCAGGTCATCTCACGAGCCGATCATGCTGTCCCAGCAAGCACTTTTCCTCCCTTTGAACCAACAGTTTGCATTAATTTGGCGAACCTGGAAATAGCAAACCGACGTTCATTTCAGGGCATAAAGCCCGAGATTCTGCGGCAAAACGCCCCGGCGAGAGCGTGGAGCGCAATCCAACTCACAGGAGACTTCCAAGAACTCCCAGAAAACCTCAAGGTCGGTATGTCCGCTGGAGCCAGCCCGCGGGCTCCGAAGGGCAGCTGGTCGAGTCCGGAATTTCGCCCAGAGCCAACTCCCCTGCGTGATAATTCTTCCAAAAGCTCATGTCGCAGCCGGATGGCAAGGAACTGGAGCGCGTGCCCAGGACCCCGGCCCTGTGTTCCTGCCGCTGCCGGCTTGGCTCAGGGACGGCAAAAGCCTCGGCCCCGAACCGCCACCATCAGGTGGCAGGCCGGGGCCGAGGCTTCAGTGGAACTGGGTGACTAGGCGCTCACGCGGGTCACGTTCGGGTCCAGGGCGATGCCCGGGCCGAAGGTGGTGGCGATGGTGGCCTTGGAGATGTAGCGGCCCTTGGAAGCCGAAGGCTTCAGGCGCAGGATCTCTTCCAGAGCGGCTGCGTAGTTCTCGGTCAGCTGCTTGGCATCGAAGGATGCCTTGCCGATGATGAAGTGCAGGTTCGAGTGCTTGTCGACGCGGAAGTCGATCTTGCCGCCCTTGATGTCGGTGACAGCCTTGGCCACGTCCATGGTCACGGTGCCGGTCTTCGGGTTCGGCATCAGGTTACGCGGGCCCAGGATCTTACCCAGGCGGCCAACCTTGCCCATCAGGTCCGGGGTTGCCACGGCGGCGTCGAAGTCGGTCCAGCCACCCTGGATCTTTTCGATCAGGTCGTCGGAGCCGACGAAGTCGGCGCCGGCGGCGCGGGCAGCTTCTGCCTTGTCGCCGTTGGCGAAGACAACCACGCGGGCGGTCTTACCGGTGCCGTGCGGCAGGTTCACGGTGCCGCGAACCATCTGGTCGGCCTTGCGAGGGTCAACGCCCAGGCGGAAGGCGACCTCAACGGTCGAGTTGGTCTTCTCGCCGGCGATCTCCTTGGCCAGGGCGATAGCCTCGGCTGGCTCGTAGAACTTGTCAGCCTGAATCTTGGCCGCGGCGGCCAAGTATGCTTTGCTGCGCTTTGCCATCTGCGTTTTCTCCTTATGCAGTCGTGGTCTTGAGGACCGCGCTCGGTCCTGCCACTGGCGGGGCCTGCCAGGCAGGTCCCCTGTTGAAATGTTGGTGGTTGCAGCCGTTGCGGGCTGCAGGGTGAGGGTCTTAGCCCTCGACGGTGATGCCCATGGAGCGGGCGGTGCCGGCGATGATCTTCGAAGCGGCTTCCAGATCGTTCGCGTTCAGGTCAGCCATCTTGGTGTTGGCGATTTCCTCAACCTGGGCCTGGGTCAGCTTCGCAACCTTGGTGGTGTGCGGGGTGGCCGAACCCTTGCCAACGCCTGCAGCCTTCTTGATCAGCTCGGCAGCCGGCGGGGTCTTGGTGATGAAGGTGAACGAACGGTCTTCGTACACGGTGATTTCAACCGGAACAACGTTACCGCGCTGCGACTCGGTGGCAGCGTTGTAAGCCTTGCAGAATTCCATGATGTTGACGCCGTGCTGACCAAGGGCAGGACCGATCGGAGGAGCCGGGTTAGCGGCGCCTGCCTGGATCTGCAGCTTGATAAGTCCGGTGACCTTTTTCTTTGGGGCCATGTCGGGTCCTTCTACTCTTGCGTTTCCCGCGGCACAGGAGCGTGACACGGGCTGATGGCCGCCGTGGCGCGGCGGCCGAACGTGCCCGGCTCACGCAAAGCAAACGTGAGGGGCACGAAGACTCAATACTACTGGATCTTGGTGACCTGGTTGAAGTTCAGGGTCACCGGGGTCTCGCGCTCGAAGATCGAGACCAGCACCACCAGCTGCGCGGCCTCCAGCTTGATCTCGGAGATCGTGGCCGGCATGGTTTCGAACGGTCCGTCGTTGACGATCACCGACTCGCCAACCTCGAAATCGACCTTGACCTCGGTGATCGGTGCGCGGCCCGGCTTCGAGGCGGAGGGCTGCTCGGTCGGATCCACCACGGTGTGCTCCAGCATGGAGAACACTTCATCCAGGGTCAGCGGATTCGGGTCGTGGGCGTTGCCCACGAAGCCGGTCACGCCCGGGGTGTGTCGAACAACACCCCATGAGGCGTCGGTCAGTTCCATGCGAACCAGCACGTAGCCGGGGATGCGCACACGGCGCACGATCTTGCGCTGGGTGTTCTTGACCTCGACGACCTCTTCCATCGGGACCTGGATCTCATAGATGAAGTCATCCATGTCCTGGGTCTGGATGCGGGTCTCCAGGTTCAGCTTCACGCGGTTCTCATAACCGGCGTAGGTGTGGATCACGAACCAGTCGCCGGGCTGGCGGCGCAGCTTGGCGCGGAACTCTTCCTTCAGCGCCTCAACGCTGACGGCTTGCTCGTCCTCTTCGGCAACGGCTTCGGCCACTGCCTCGCTGGCGTCCTCGTCGGCCTCGGCAACCAGGGCCGGGTCATCGGCGGTGTCCGCGGCGATGTCATCGAGCTGTACGGGCTGGGAGGCTTCGTCGAGGGTTTCCTCTTCGTCCAGGGCGCCCTCGGCGTCCACGGTGCCTTCAACATCCACGGTGCCGTCGGTGTCGGAAGTGCCGTCGGCGAAAATGACATCTTCGGCATTGCCGGTCTGCTCGTCATTGGTCGCGACGAACTCGGCTTCTACCTCGTTGTTATTCTGCGGTTCGAGTTCCTGGTCGGACACTGCAGCTCCTGCTTTCTTCTACTGATGTACACCTGGGGCCCTGACGCGCCGCATGGCGGCTCGCGCAGGAAATTCTACTGCTCTGGCCTGTTTGTGAACAGGAGGGTGGACCCTGCCCCGAAGACAAAGTCCAGGGCCGTCACGATGAGCATCACGATGACAACGAAGGCGATGACAACCAGGGTGTAGTTAATCAATTCGCTACGGGTCGGAGTCACGACTTTTTTCAGTTCCGAGATGACCTGCCGGATGAACAGGGCGATGCGGCCGAAAAATCCGCGACGGGATTTCTTGTCATTTCCCGGATGGGAGACAGCTGATTCGCTCACCGTGTTCCTCGTTTCAATAAAATAGGCCAGTTGAAACAATCACGGTGTGTCGCAGCCTGGCCGACCACAACACACCGTGACGTGAGATTCGCTGTGCGATTTTTTCGTCAATCGCTACTGCGCAGGGCAGACAGGACTCGAACCTGCAACCTGCGGTTTTGGAGACCGCTGCGCTACCAATTGCGCCACTACCCTTCGAGTATTCACTCTGGTGATATCAACTATATCTGAACGTGTCAGAGCAGCTGATCACCACCGGCGCCTTCGCACCGAGAAATAACTCTACGCAATGATCAGATGATTGTCGAACTGACAGGGAGCAGTGTGCCCTACACCGCATTCGGGGCGTCCTGGTGGGCCACCCGGCGCGTCATCTTGCCCGGCCGAGCATGAATCCAGCCCTGCCTTGGCCTTAAGCTAGAGGTACGTACTCATCTTCTCAGACGTCAGGATGCCCCCAGATATGTCTAGAATCTCCCGCCGCATTGGCGCCATCTCCGAATCCGCAACCCTGGCGGTGGACGCCAAGGCCAAGGCGCTGAAGGCCGCCGGCCGTCCGGTGATCGGGTTTGGTGCCGGCGAGCCGGATTTCCCGACCCCCGACTACATTGTCCAGGCCGCCGTGCAGGCCGCCCAGGACCCGCGCAACCACCGCTACTCCCCGGCCGCTGGCCTGCCGGAGCTGCGTGAGGCAGTGGCGGAAAAGACGCTGCGCGATTCGGGCTACAAGGTCGAACCGAATCAGGTGCTGATCACCAATGGTGGCAAGCAGGCGGTCTACAACACGTTCGCCACCCTGCTGGATCCGGGCGATGAGGTCATCATCCCCGCCCCCTACTGGACGACCTACCCGGAGGCGGTGCGCCTGCACGGCGGGGTTCCGGTGTCCGTGTTCGCCGGCCCGGAACAGGGCTACAAGGTCACCGTGGAGCAGCTGGAGTCGGTTCTGAGCGAACGCAGCAAGGTGCTGCTTTTCGTCTCCCCGTCGAACCCGACCGGCGCCGTCTACTCCCCCGCCGAGGTCGCTGAGATTGGCCGCTGGGCGGCCAGCAAGGGCTTGTGGGTGGTCACCGACGAGATTTATGAGCACCTGACCTATGGGCAGGCCGAGTTCTCCTCGATTGCCACGCTGGTGCCGGAGCTGGCCGACAAGGTCGTGGTGCTGAACGGCGTCGCCAAGACCTACGCCATGACCGGCTGGCGGGTGGGCTGGATGATCGGCCCCAGTGATGTCATCAAGGCCGCCACGAACCTGCAGTCCCACGCCACCTCCAACGTGGCCAACGTGTCCCAGCGCGCCGCCCTGGCCGCGGTGGCCGGGCCGCTGGATGCGGTGAACGAGATGAAAACCGCGTTCAACCGCCGCCGGTTGGCGATCGTCGAGGGGCTGAACGCCATTGACGGGCTCTCCTGCCCCACCCCGGAGGGCGCCTTCTACGCCTACTCGGATGTGCGCGGCCTGCTGGGACGCGAGATCCGCGGGAAGGTGAGCACCACCAGCGCCGAACTGGCCGCGCTGATCCTGGAGGAGGCCGAGGTTGCGGTGGTGCCCGGTGAGGCCTTTGGCCCTTCCGGCTTCATCCGCATGTCCTATGCCCTGGGCGACGCGGACCTGGCCGAGGGTGTCGCCCGGATGGCCGCCCTGCTGGGCGAAGCCAAGTAGCACTGGCGCCCTGAGCGGCACCGAATACGCATCACGGCTGTGGCCGGAACCTGGGTTCAGGTTCCGGCCACAGCCGTTCCGGGCTTTCGGGCACCGGTCACAGGATCTTGCGGTCCACCGCCCACCGGGTCAGTTCATGGCGGTTGGACAGCTGCAGCTTGCGCAGCACGTTGGAGACATGGGACTCAACGGTCTTGACCGAGATGAACAGCTCCTTGGCCACTTCCTTATAGCTGTAGCCGCGGGCGATCAGCCGCATCACCTGCAGTTCCCGATCCGAGAGCAGGTCCAGTTCGGTGTCGATTTGCTCGGGCTGGCTGCTGCCGAAGGCGTCCAGCACGAACCCGGCCAGCCGGGGTGAGAAGACCGCGTCCCCGCCAGCCACCCGCCGCACTGCATCGGAAATCTCGGGACCGGAAATGCTCTTGGTGACATAGCCGCGCGCCCCGCTGCGGATCACCGTGACCACGTCATGGGCCGCATCCGACACGCTCAACGCCAAGAAGCGGGTCTGCGCCAGCAGGTGGGCGCACCCGCGCAGCACCTCGGCTCCCCCGCCCCCGCGTCCGCCGGGCAGGTGCACGTCCAGCAGCACCACGTCCGGGCGCAGTGCGGTGATCTGCTCGATGGCTTGTTCCACGGTGCCGGCCTCCCCAACCACCTTCAGGTCGGGATCCAGGTCGCTTTTCAGTCCCGAACGAAAGATGGCGTGGTCATCGACCAGCAGCACCCGGATCGGTGCCTCGGGTTCCTGGGTGCCTGCGGGCACTGGGTCAGTCATGGTGGTTTGCCTTTCCTGCCGTGGTGCGCGGCATCTTCAACTGTATTTCGGTTCCGTGCTCGCCGCTGCGGATCTTCGCCTCGCCGCCGGCCCGCTCCATCCGGCCCAGGATCGATTCGCGCACGCCCTGCCGGTCCGGGTCAATGTCCTGTGGGTCAAAGCCGTCCCCGCGGTCGCGGATGAACACCTCCACGGCCTGCTCACCGCATTCGATGAACACCGAGATCAGCCCGGTGGCGTGCTTGGCCGCGTTCATCATGGCCTCCCGGCTGGCCTGCACCAGGGCGTGCTGCCCCTCGAACCCCTGTGCGGAGCCCGCGGAGACCACATCCACCTCGCGCAGCATCAGCTGCTCGATTTGCGCCGCTTCCTGGGAGATCTCGGCCACCACGTCACCCTCGGAGACGTCCTCGTCCCCGTACAGCCACTGGCGCAGTTCACGTTCCTGGCTGCGGGCCAGGGCCCGCACCGCGGCCGGGTCGCCGGCCCGCTTCTGGATCACGGCCAGGGTCTGCAGCACTGAGTCGTGCAGGTGTGCGGCGAATTCGGCGCGCTGTGCCGCGGCCTGTCGGGAACTGCGTTCGGCCAGGTAGTCACGCCACAGCCTGGTGCCGAAGGGCAGCAGCACCACCAGCGCCCCGCCGAAGATCGCCAGCGCCGCCCAGATCCCGCCGATCAGATCCGAGGTGCTCACCGTCCCGTTGACAATCAGCAGCAGCCCGCCAATGACCAGCAGCAGCCCGACCACCAGCCGGCTCAGGGCCCCGGCACGTTCCTTGCGGGTGGCCTGCGGGCCGCCGCGCCCGTCAATCTGCAGCCAGGCCAGCAGCACCCCGGCCACGATCCCAATGCTTGGCCAAAGCAGATCCCAGCGGATGTTCCACCCCAGCCATTGGCCCAGGGCCAGCAGGGCCAGCACCGTGAGCACCACGCCCACAAGCACCTCGCGCATGGACCCCAGCTTCAGGGCGACCTCTCGGGGGTTCAGGCTGCCGGGGGCGTCCAGGCCCAGCTCCTCGGCCAGGCTGCGCCGCCGGGTGCCGGTGCTTCGCTGCTCATCGGCCTGGGACTCCTGGCTGCTGGGGGTGAACACCCACAGCCAGGCGTACAGCACGGCCCCGATGCCGCCGATGGCCGTCAACAGCAAAAACCCCAGGCGCACGTAGCTGACCGGCAGGTTCAGGTGCTCGGCCAGCCCTGCACAGACACCGGCCAGCAGGCGCGATTCGCTTCTGACGATGCGCCGGGGCTGCTCGGGTGTCTCCATGGTTCAAGTCAAGCATGTTCGCAGGGTCTTTCCCCAGACCCACGTGGCGTTTTACGGGTGCCCTCAGGGTCGAATCAGGGTAGTACCTCATAGCGGGGGCGGGGCAAGGCGCGAAAGAATGGGGGCATGGACCAAGATCACTCCTCGCACAAAATCTTCGACAGCCTGCGTCAGCAGCAGATCCGCCGCAGCGAATCGCAGTGGCTGGGCGGCGTGGCCGCCGGCATCGCGCAGCGCCTGCAGGTTGACGCGGTGCTGGTGCGCGGCGTGGCGGTCGCCCTGGCCCTGCTGGGCGGAGTGGGCTTGATCGCCTACGGCCTGGCGTGGGCGTTCCTGCCGGATGAGAACGACCAAATCCACGTCGAGCAGGCGCTGCAGAAGAACTGGACCAGCGGCATGACCGGTGCCCTGGTCACCTTCCTGCTCGGTGTCGGGCCCGCCCCCTGGGCCTTTAGCAGCATCGCCCCGTTCGTGTGGCCGCTGCTGATTGTCGCCGGCGTGCTGTTCGTGGTCTTTAGCCGCAACAACACGAAGTTCGCCCGCGGTCCGCGCCCCACCGACACCGCCGCCCCGACCTATCCGGCGGATGCCAGCGGACACACCGGCAGCACCGCAGTGGTGCTACATGATCCGGAAGTCAGCTGGCAGGACCCGGCTCCTTCAGCGAACCCGGTGGATGACACGGTCCGCGCTGAGCAGGACCTGCCACGGCAGCCCGGGCCGCAGAACATCTTCGGGCGCTCGGCCTCCGACGCGCCACCCCGTTCCCGCTTCAACATCAAGGAGCCCACCATGGAGTCCGATTCGGGCCACTACTACCCCGGCACCCAGCCCCCTTCCGGGCAGGATGAGTACCCCGGCAAGGATTACTACACCGGCAAGGAGTCCAAGGGCAAACAGAAGATTCCGTTGGCACCCCCGATCCCAGGTTGGGTGGCCACCATCATTGTCGGGGCGACGGCACTGATCATTGCCGTGGTCTTCGGCCTTGACTACCTCGGACTGGTCGACTTCCCCGGCGGCTCCTGGCCGTTGGCGCTGTCCCTGGGCCTGCTCTTCGTGGGCCTGGCCCTGGTGATCGCGGCCCTGGCACACCGCACCAGTGGGGGCCTGCTGGGGTTGGCGATCCCGCTGCTGGTGCTGACCCTGATCTTCGGCAACTCCGGGGCCGTAAGCAGCAGCGGATTTGGCACCAGCTCCGGCGGGGTCATCACTTCGGACAGCGACGGTGAGTACAACGCGATCTTCAGCAACGCCACCATCGACCTGCGACAGTACGCCGACATCACCTCACCAACCACCGTCGAGGTCAACACCGTCTTTGCCTCGGTGAACCTGCGGCTGCCCGAGGAAGTGCCGGTACGCATCCAAAGTGATGGCATCTTCCTCTCCCAGCACGGTAGCGGCGCCCCGGGGAGCAGCGACTCGAGCAAACCACTGCTGATCGTGGACGTGAACGGCGCCTTCTCAAAGATCAATGCGCTGCCCTCGGACTCCAGCACCGTGACCACCCCAGATTTCTAAGGATGAGCAACAATGACTCCCGAAAAATATGACCGTTCCAAGTTCCCCACCGGAACCCTGGTATTCGGATTGATCCTGGTTCTGGTGGCACTGGCACAATTGAGCCGTCACGTGCTGTCCTGGGACTTCGACGCCCCGCTGTTCTTTATCGCGTTGATCGCCCTGGCCGGCGTCGCGTTGATCGTCTCGGGCATCGGCTCGGCCCGGCGTGCGGCCAAACGCAAGGAGTACCCACCACACGACTCGACCACCTTCTAGTACCCTGGGGTACTTTCACCCCGTGGCCCGTCCCCGAGGCGGACGTTGGCCGAACCCATTCTTTTGACGTGCACTATCTAAGGACGGACCCTGATGGATAAATTCTTCAACTCCCTGCGTTCCATGCCGCTGCGTCGCGGACCGGCGCGCATGGCCGGCGGTGTGGCCGGCGGCATTGCCGACAAGTTCGGCTGGGACGTTTCGCTTGTGCGGATCGCGATGCTGCTCTCCTTCCTGCTGCCGGTCATTGGCATTGGCGCCTACATCGTGGCGTGGCTGCTGATTCCGGCCCAGGATGGCAGCATTATCCTGCAAAAGTGGTTGCGCGCGCTGTAGCGGCCGCGTCCCGGCAAGCGGGGCGAGAGTGGCGGCGAGTACACCGGAAGGGATCTTTCCGGTGTACTCGCCGCCACATCCTTAAGCCGATAGACTCGCAACGTAGACGGCTCAACGGGGCGCTGTGGACAACGACAGATGATGAACAGATCCAATCCATGAGGGTGGCCGGCCCACTGGTCCTGCTCCCCACGCATCGGTGCGGCTGTTCGTCCCGGCAGAAATGAGCAGATATGCGTATTGGCCTGTTGACCTCCGGCGGCGACTGCCCCGGCTTGAACGCCGTCATCCGCGGCGCCGTGCTGAACGGGATCAAAAGCTACGACTATGAATTCGTCGGGTTCCGTGACGGCTGGCGCGGGGTCAAGGAAGGCGACCTGATGCCGCTGCCGCGCCACCAGGTGCGCGGCATCTCCAAGCAGGGCGGAACAATCCTGGGCACCTCACGCACCAACCCGTTCGAGGGCGAAAACGGGGGTCCGGAGCAGATCCGCCAGACCCTGGCCCGCCTGGAGGTGGACGCGGTCATCGCGATCGGCGGGGAGGGCACCCTGGCCGGGGCCCAGCGCCTATGCGAAGCGGGACTGCCGATTGTCGGAGTCCCCAAGACCATCGACAACGACCTGGACGCCACCGACTACACCTTCGGCTTCGACACCGCCAACCAGATCGCCGTGGAGGCCATTGACCGGTTGCGCACCACCGGCGAATCCCACCACCGGTGCATGGTGGCCGAGGTGATGGGCCGCGACGTGGGCTGGATTGCCCTGCACGCCGGCATGGCCTCCGGCGCCCACGCGATCCTGATCCCCGAGGTGTCCACCAGCATGGAACAGATCTTCACCTGGGTGCGTGAAGCCCACGAACGTGGCCGCGCACCGCTGGTGGTGGTGTCCGAGGGGTTCGTGCCCGAGGGTGAGGATGCCGCGTTCAGCTCCCGCGGGGTGGACCGCCATGGTCGGCCCCGGCTGGGTGGGATCGGTGAAGTCCTGGCCCCGCTCATTGAGCAGAACACCGGCCTGGAAACCCGCGCCACCGTGCTGGGACACATTCAGCGCGGCGGCGTGCCGACCGCCTTTGACCGGGTGCTGGCCACCCGCCTGGGCATGGCGTCGGTGGATTCGGTGGCTGCCGGCCAGTGGGGCACCATGGTGGCCCTGCACGGCACGCAGATTAACCGGGTCCCGCTCAGCGCGGCGGTGAACAACCTCAAGCGCGTGCCGCAGGACCGCTATGACGAGGCAAAAATCCTCTTCGGCTGACCCGGCCGCACATCATGCCGGCCCCGGCCCCCATCGCGGGGCCGGGGCCGGGGCGTTTAACGGCCGCAGGCCACCGCCGCCCTCCAGAGAAAGAAGGCAGCGGTGGCCCGCGGCGGTGCGTACTTGGCGCCTGGTCAGCCGCGTGGCGGGCGCAGGAAGCCGGTGAACCGGCCGGCCACCTGGCCGGCCTCCGGTGAAACGATGACCTCCTGGGCGGCCGGGTAGCTGCTTTCACCGTCCTGGACCACCAGTTCGGCATCCGGCTGCACATTGCGGCGCAGCGTGGCCAGGGCAATCGGCCCGGCCTCGTAGTGCAATGCCACCGAGGTGACCCGGCCGACAACCCGTTCCCCGTCCTTGACCGGTGAACCGGGCGCAGGCAGGGTGTGCATGGACCCGTCCAGGTGCAGCATCGCCAGGCGACGCGGCGGATGGCCCAGGTTGTGCACCCGGGCAATGGTTTCCTGGCCCTTGTAGCAGCCCTTGTTCAGGTGCACCGCGGTACGCAGCCAGTCCAGTTCGTGCGGGATGCTCTTGTCATCGGTGTCCACGATGAACCGCGGCTCCCAGGCCGCGATGCGAAGCGCCTCCACCGCCATGGTCCCGGCCAGGGACAGGTCCCCGACCAGGGAGGCCAGCTGCTCCAGCGGCACGATGTACTCAAACCAGGGCCGTTCCAGGCCCGGGTGCTCCCCGGTGGAGTACGCATGTCCCCCGCCGATCACATTCGGCCAGGGGTTCTCCCACACCACATCGCCCAGTTCGGGGCGCGGCCTGGTGCTGGCAATGACCCCGTGGGTATTTGAACAATCCACGACTTCAACCCGGGACATGAACCGCATCGAGTTCAGGTACTCGGCCAGCGGGTCACCGCGCCCGGGCTCGGCGATGATCCACAACAGGTCGTCGGCGGCCAGGATTTTCAGCTCATGCTCCACCCGGCCCTGGACGCTCAACAGCAGGCTTTGGGTGCTCTGCCCCGGCTTCAGATCGCTCAAGCGCTGGCTGCTGATGGTGTCCAGCCACGTCAAGCGGTCTTCGCCGCGCAGCTGCAGGATGTCCAGGTGGCTCAGGTCCGCCACCGCGGTCCCGTCGAAGAGGCTGCGGGCCTCACGGGTCGGTGCCCCGTAGTGGGCGGCAACCCCGGCATCCACGCCGGAGGCCTCCACGGCCCCGCCACGCTGCAGCAGAACCGAAGTGTACTTTTTGCTCATTCCTGGTTTCCGTCTTCCCCCGCTTGGCCCGGCTCGGTCTGGCCAACCCGTTTCAGGGCCGCCGACGCGTGGGCCTTCAAATCACTATCGCCCTGTGAGACGTCCCAACGCCAGAACAGGTCCCCGCCCACCAGCCCGTAGATGCGGGTCGAGGAGGCGTAGGGCTTGGAGTTTTCGCTGCGCAGCAGGGCCTCGGTCGCCAGCTGGATGCGCGGGCCGTTGATGACCCCGTAGTACAGTTCGCTGAGACCGCCCGGATGGTTGATGCTGGCCTGGATCTTGAAACCGTCTTCGGTGCGCAGCCTCTCGACATCGTCGGCCGAGCGCAGCACCGGGAACGGGTCGCCGGGAGTCATACCCGGGCCAGGGTCGGCGGCTTCCTGCTTGCGGTCCAGGGACCAGAAGCCGGACTCGACGGCCAGGGGGCGCAGCCGGGTGCCTTCGGCATCGGTGAGCCAGGATTCGCTGCGGTACTCCAGGTAGGGCAGACCGGTGTCCCGGAAGGTCACCTGCTGCCAGAAGTGCTCGTCATCTGCTTCGCCTTCGCCCAGCTTGCCCGAGCCTTCCCAGACACCGATCAGCCAGGACAGCGGAACGAGTTCCGGGGTGAGATCCGTGGGAATTTCAATAGCCATAACGGCGCTCGCTTTCCGTGGATGTAAATGAAAGAGGCGCACACCCTGCGGTGTGCGCCTTTCCTACTTCTGCCCCTTGAAAAGGCGCTTGACAACCAGTCCGGCGAAACCGGCCATGCCCAGACCGGCAACGGTCAGCAGCGCCAGGTAGAAGATCTCTAGTGCAAGGTAATTTTCGTTCATGGCTCCATCCTAGCGCGCCGCGGGCGCAGGTTACTTAATCAACGAGAGGCGAATCACGTGCCCTCCGTCATTTCCGATTCAGACCTGCCCGAGCACCTGCATGGCGTACCAGCTCAGCGACCCGGTCAACAGCAGGATCAGCGTGGATACGGCGAGCATGTCCTCCACCCGCTTCACCGCCCGGCTGGCCAGGGTGATGGCCCGCAGGCAGCCCACCAGCACTCCGGCGAGCGCACCAATCAGCAGGCAGTGGTACCAGGCCAAATCCAGCGGCAGCGCGCTGCTCGCGGCGCCGAGGGCCGCACCGGTGAGCGGGGCCAGGAAGATGACGGCGCGGTCCGGCAGCCGGGTCATGGCGCAGGCCCCGGCACCGAGCAGGGCGATGACGCTGACCAGGATGATGCCAAAGCCGCTGGGTGAGGCCCCCAACGCGGAGAGTCCAGACCCCTGGGACACCACGGCCAGGCCGCTGATTCCGCTGACGGTGTTCGACAGCCGGCCGCTGGCCCCGGTCCCCCTGAACACCTGGGACATGAACACCAGCGGGACTCCGACCGCGATGACCAGCATGCTGGCGCCCATCCCCACCGGGCCGAGCATTCCCACGGCAAAGAAGGTGGCCAGCAGCCCGGCCAACGCCAGGATGATGCGCAGCGGCCAAGGCTGGGTGCTGCGGGTAAGGGTGGGCCAGCTGTAGGCGAAAAGCAGCTGCAGCACGGCGGTGATCGCTCCCACCGAGAGACCCGGAGTGTCCAGGGTCGCCGCCACGAGCAATGCGGCCGCGGCGAGCAGCCCGCTAATCAGTACCTTGACTCTCAAACTGTCCATCCTGGATCGTTGGCAACGCGCACATGGGGCAACTCGCGTTTATGACGTTCGGTGTTCTTTATACTGTGACACGTAAAAGAGATTTTTTCGTCAAACCACCCGGCAGGAGGTTCCAGCACATGGCGCACCTGCTGCTCTTGGGTGAAGAACGCGAAAACGCCTGTGTGCTGCCCGCGTTGGAGCTGCTCAGCCATGATATCCGACAGCTGCCGGCCACCATTGATTCCCTGCGCCACGCCGGGCCCGCACAGGTTGTCATCCTGGATGCCACCGGGGATCTGGCTGCGGCCCGGACCGCCTGTCAGCTCGTGGCCGCGACCCTCAACCTCCCCCTGCTGGTGGTGATCCTTGAAGGCGGGTTGACGGTGATGTCCAGCGAATGGCGCGCCGATGACTTTGTGTTGCCCACCGCCTCACCGGCCGAAATTGAGGCGCGCCTGCGCATGCTGCTCAGCCGCGGGCCGTCCGCCACCGGCCCGGTAGACGCCGAACCGGTGGCGGGGCTGCGCATTGACGAGCTGAGCTACACCGCCAAGATTGATCAGCGGGTCCTGGACCTGACGTACAAGGAATTTGAGCTGCTGAAGTATCTGGCCCAGTTCCCGGGACGGGTGTTCACCCGTGAACAGCTGCTGCATGAGGTGTGGGGTTACGACTACTACGGGGGCACCCGTACGGTGGACGTGCACGTGCGCCGCCTGCGAGCGAAGCTGGGCACCGATCATGAACAGCTGATCGGTACCGTGCGCAACGTCGGCTACCGCTTCCACGCCGAGCAGTAGGACACCGGTTCACCTCCGGCCGGTTCACTGCTGGCACATCCCGGGTGATGTTGCGTTCTGGTGGCGGCACGGGACTAGTGTGGGGTTTATGAGTACCCAGCCCAAGCTCCCCCTCAGCGTTCTGTCCTTGCCCGGCGCCGCCGATGACCGGTTGCGCCGCCAGGTCATGGACTTGGCCCGCACCGCCCAAGGCAGTGACGGCAATCCCCCGTTCAGCGAGCAAACCTTCATTGACCTGGCTGCCCAGCAGGCGGACCGCAGCCTGCTGGGCGTGTACGCGTACGCGGCCGAGGACAGCACCGAGGAACTGCTGCTGGGTGCGGCCATTGCCGTGCGCGGGGCGGAAACCGAGCCGTGGACGGTGGAACTGGTGGTGCATCCCGATTACCGCCAACGCCAGGTGGCCGGCAACCTGCTGCAGCAGCTGGGCGGTTCCCTGGATCTGTCCCAGGCCCAGGGCTGGGCGCACGGCGCACACCCTGCCGCGCAGGTGCTGGCCGAACGCCACGGGCTGCAGCGGCAGCGGGAACTGAACAAGATGCGCCGCACCCAGCAGCAGCCGCTGCCGGTGGCGCAGCTGCCCGAGAACCTGCAGCTTCGCACCTTCGTCCCCGGCCAGGATGAACAGGCCTGGCTGCAGGCCAACGCGGCAGCCTTCGCCGACCACCCGGAGCAGGGCTCGCTGACCCTGGCCGACCTGCAGGCGCGCATGGCCGAGGACTGGTTTGACCCCGAAGGATTCTTCCTGGCCGTGGACCAGGACGAAGCGGTGCTGGGGTTCCATTGGACGAAGCTGCCCCAGCCCGAACCCGGCACCGCCCGGGTGGGTGAGGTGTACGTGGTGGGGGTGACCCCCGGCGCGCAGGGTCTGGGCCTGGGCCGCAGTTTGACCGCCACCGGGGTCAACCATCTGCTGGCCCGCGGGGTGGAGGCGGTCATGCTCTATGTGGATGCGGAGAATACCGCAGCGGTGAAACTCTACGAGTCCTTGGGCTTCACGGTCTGGGATGTCGATGTGATGTACGGGCCTGCGCGGTAGGATTGGCGCTAGGCAATGCGGCGCCTGACAGGGCTTGTCCCCCGGTGGTGTCCGCCATTGCATGACCGGCACCCTGAGCCAGGAAGCGAGATCAGCTGATGACCAAACCCGTGCTCCCACCAACCAGCAAACTCAAGGATGTGCCTTCCTCGGAGGCCACCGTGGACCGGATCGGCTTGCCGGACATTGCCCCGGCCGCCACGCTGCCCATAGGCGGTTTCTCCGCCGAGCGCTTCCTGGACCGGGAGATCAGCTGGTTGGACTTCAACGCCCGGGTGCTGGAACTGGCCGAGGACGAGGATCTGCCGCTGCTGGAGCGGGTGAACTTCCTGTCCATCTTCACCTCGAACCTCGATGAGTTCTTCATGGTGCGGGTGGCCGGGCTCAAGCGCCGCATCGCCACCGGCCTGGCGGTGCCGGCCGCCACCGGGATGAACCCGGTGGACCAGCTGGAACTGATCCTGGCCAACGCGTACAAGCTGCAGCTGCGCCACGCGAAGGTGTTCGCCGATTCGGTGCGTCCAAAGCTGCAGGAAGAGGGCATTGCCCTGGTCGGGTGGAAGGACTTGAGCCCGAAGGAACGCGACGAGCTGTCCCAGTGGTTCATCAAGCAGGTCTTCCCGGTGCTCACCCCGCTGGCGGTGGACCCCGCCCACCCGTTCCCCTACATTTCCGGGCTGTCGCTGAACATGGCCGTGGTGGTGCGCAACCCGCAAACCCAGAAGGACCTGTTCGCCCGCTTGAAGGTGCCGGACACCATCATGCGCCTGATTTCCGTCGACGGGCTGCGCGCGGCCCACTCCTCGCACAGCCAGGCCCGGTTCATTGCCCTGGAAGATGTCATTGCCGAGCACCTGGACCAGCTGTTCCCCGGCATGGACATTGTCGAGCACCACTTCTTCCGCATCACCCGCAATGAGGACCTGGAGGTGGAAGAGGACGACGCGGAGAACCTGCTCCAGGCCCTGGAGAAGGAGCTGCTGCGCCGCCGCTTCGGCCCGCCGGTGCGCCTGGAGGTCGCCGATGACATCAACCCGCAGATCCTGGAACTGCTGGTGCGCGAACTGGGCATCGAGGACGATGAGGTGTTCAAGCTGCCCACGCCGCTGGATTTGCGGGGGCTGGGCGTCATTGCCGGGCTGGACCGCACCGAACTGCACTACCCGAAGCATGTGGGGCACACCTCCAGCCTGCTGAACGTCTCGGAAACCTCCAAGGCGGCCAACGTCTTCGCCGCGGTGCGCCGGCGCGACATCCTGCTGCACCACCCCTATGACTCGTTCTCCACCTCCGTGCAGGCCTTTTTGGAGCAGGCGGCCGCGGACCCGAAGGTCATGGCCATCAAGCAGACGCTGTACCGCACCAGCGGGGACTCGCCGATCGTGGACGCGCTGATCGACGCGGCCGAGGCCGGCAAGCAGGTGCTGGCGCTGGTGGAGATCAAGGCCCGCTTCGATGAGCAGGCCAACATCACCTGGGCGCGGAAGCTGGAGCAGGCCGGGGTGCACGTGGTGTACGGCATCGTGGGGCTCAAGACCCACTCCAAGCTGTCCCTGGTGGTGCGCCGCGAGGGCGACAAGCTGCGGCGCTACTGCCACATCGGCACCGGCAACTACCACCCGCGCACCGCCCGCTACTACGAGGACCTGGGCTTGCTCACCTGCGATGACACCGTGGGCGAGGATGTCTCCAAACTGTTCAACCAGCTCTCGGGCTACGCCCCGCGCTCCACCTACCAGCGTCTGCTGGTCGCCCCGCGCTCGCTGCGCTGGGGGCTGGTGCAGCGCATTGAGCAGGAGATCGCCAACGCGCAGGCCGGCATCGACTCCCGGGTGGTGATCAAGGTCAACTCGATGGTCGACGAGACCATCATCGACGCCCTGTACCGGGCCAGCCAGGCCGGGGTGAAGGTCGATGTGATCGTGCGCGGGATCTGTGCGCTGCGTCCCGGGGTCCCGGGGCTGAGCGAGAACATCCGGGTGCGCTCGATCCTGGGCCGGTTCCTGGAGCACAGCCGCGTGTTCATGTTCGCCAACGACGGGGACCCGGTGGTCTACATCGGTTCGGCGGACATGATGCACCGCAACCTGGACCGCCGGGTGGAGGCGCTGGTGTCACTGGCCGAACCGGAGGACATCGCCAACCTGATCGCCATCCTGGACCGCTACCTGGATGAGCAGACCTCGTCCTGGCACCTGCTGGCGGACGGGGACTGGGAGCGACACCACCGTGACGCGGACGGCCAGCCGTTGCTGGATGTGCAATCATGGCTGATCGAGACCCACTCGCGCCGGCGCAACCCGGGTCGCGGAAACTAGTGGCAGCCAATCAGATCAAAGGATCGACTAACACCGTGCTCATGATTCAACGGTCCTCGGATCCCGAGGAAATCCTGCTGGGAGAATTTGACGTCATCGCCGCCGGGGCCATCCCGTGGCGTGTGCTGAACGACGAACTGCAGGTCCTGATCATTCACCGGCCCCGCTACGACGACTGGTCCTGGCCCAAGGGCAAGCTCGATGACGGGGAATCCATCCCCGAATGCGCGGTGCGCGAGGTCGGGGAGGAAGTGGGCCTGCAGGTGCAGCTGGGCATCCCGCTGGAGGCCACCGCCTACACCGTGAACCAGAAGGCCAAGGTCGTCTACTACTGGGCGGCGGCCCTGGCCAACGGGGATGAGCCCACCGTGGACGGGGACGAGGCGGACGAGGCCCGCTGGGTGGGGGCCAAGCAGGCCAAGTCCATGCTGACCAACCCCAGCGACGCGGCCCCGCTCGATGACCTGATCGAGGCGCACCTGGCCGGACGGCTGGATACCCGGGCCTTCATGCTGGTCCGCCACGCCAAGGCCAAGCCGCGGGCGAACTGGACCCGCGAGGAGGGCCAACGCCCGCTGGCCGCCACCGGACGGCGCCAGGCCCAGGCCCTGGCCCGGCTGCTGAACTGCTGGAAGCCCCAGCACGTGGCCACCAGCCCCTGGGTGCGCTGCGTGCAGTCCATCACCCCCTATGTGACCGAGCACCAGATCAAGCCGAAGCTGGTGAACTCCATGACGGAGCATGCCGCCCAGCGCAAACCGGAAAAGACGGTCAAGTCACTGACCAAGCTGCTGGATAAGGTCCGCTCCCAGGTGCTGTGCACCCACCGCCCGGTCCTGCCGCTGATCCTGCCGCTGCTCTCCGCACGCTCCTCCCAGGCGGTGCGCAAGCTGCTGCCCACGGCCGACCCCTACCTGCAGCCCGGGGGCATGATCGTGCTGCAGCAGCCGGTGGGGGCGCATGAACGCATTGTCTCCATTGAGATCCACGCCCCGTACTCGGATTAGCGGCACACCCTGGCCCGCTTCCCGCCCTGGCCTGCACGCTGGCCCGCTGCGCGGTCTTGGACTGTGTTCGCGGCGCGTACTAGGCTAGGAGAACAGTGGGATAACTCACCATGGGAAAGAGGAGTGCCATGTCATCACAGGATTCCGCGCAACCGCTTGCAAAGATCGTCCACCAGGGATTGCGCCTGGATCACGAGCCGGGCCGGGGACGCTATTCGCTGTGGCACGGTTCGACCTATGTGGGGTTCATCGGCTACCACCGCGACGGGGACGTGGTGACCTTGCAGCACACCATCGTCAATGAGGAATTCGGCCGCCGCGGCTACGCGCGGGCGCTGGTGACCCTGGTGCTGGATCAGCTGCGCCAGGAGGGGGCGAAGATCATCTCCGAGTGCACCTACGTGGATGACTACCTCAAGCGCTACCCGGAATACCAGGACATGCTCATCCGCCAGTAGACCGTTCGTGTGAGGATGTCAGCAAGGTCGCGCCGGCCCGCGCTGTACGTGGCCTTGGCGCTGCGCCTAGACTTGATCGGGTGAGCATCCCAACCCCCTATGAAGATCTGCTGCGCGAAGTGCTGGAAAACGGCACCCACAAGGAAGACCGCACCGGCACCGGCACGCTGTCCGTCTTTGGGCGCCAGATCCGCTTCGACTTGTCCGAATCCTTCCCGCTGATCACCACCAAGCGGGTGCACTTCAAGTCCGTGGCCGCCGAGCTGCTGTGGTTCCTGCGCGGGGACTCGAACATTTCCTGGCTGCAGGAGCAGGGGGTGCGCATCTGGAACGAGTGGGCCGACCAGGACGGTGAACTCGGCCCCGTGTACGGGGTGCAGTGGCGTTCCTGGCCCACCCCGGACGGCGGGCACATCGACCAGATCAGCCAGGTTGTCCAGTCGCTGAGCCAGAACCCGGATTCGCGTCGGCACATCGTCTCGGCCTGGAATGTCGCCGAGATCTCCAACATGGCGCTGCCCCCGTGCCACATGTTCTTCCAGTTCTATGTGGCGGACGGAAAACTGTCCTGCCAGCTCTATCAGCGCAGCGCCGACATGTTCCTGGGGGTGCCGTTCAACATCGCCTCCTACTCGCTGCTGACCCTGATGCTGGCCCAGCAGCTGGGCCTGCAGCCCGGCGAATTCATCTGGACCGGCGGGGATGTGCACATCTACTCAAACCACCTGGACCAGGTGCGTGAGCAGCTGGGCCGGACCCCCTACCCGTACCCGCAGCTGCGCTTCGCACGCACCCCGGACTCGATCTTCGACTACACGCTGGAGGACTTCATCGTGGACAACTACCAGCACCACCCCACCATCAAGGGCAGCGTGGCCGTATGAGCCCGACCCACCGTAGCGGCACCGAACAGCGGATGGTCGGGGCCATCTGGGCGCAAACCACCGACGGGGTCATCGGGGATGCGGGCACCATGCCCTGGCAGGTTCCCGAGGACCTGGCTCACTTCAAGCGCATCACCGAAGGACACCCGGTGATCATGGGCCGGCGGACCTGGGAGTCCTTCCCGGAAAAGTTCCGTCCCCTGCCCGGGCGCACGAACATCGTGCTCACCTCCGATGCGCCAGCCCATGACAGGCTGCGCGCCGCCGGGGCCCAGCCGGCCTCCAGCCTGGAGCAGGCCCTGGAACTGGCCGAGCGCGCGGCAGGCAGTGAGGAAATCTGGATCATCGGCGGCGGCAAGGTGTACGCCGAATCGCTGCACCTGATCGACACCGCCATCATCACCGTGCTGGACCTGAACCTCGACGGGGATACCCGGGCCCCTGAGCTGGGGGCGCAGTTCACGTGCAGCCTCAGCGATCCGGCCGAGGGCTGGCACACCTCCAAGACCAACACCGGGTACCGTTTCGAATCCTGGCAACGAACGAAGGACTTGACCAAGTGAAAGAATCCCTGGCCGCGCTGAAGAAGAGCCCCGAGGGCCTGTTCATCATCGGCTACATGCTTTTCCCGCTGCTGGCCCTGGTGGTGGCCGTGCTCGGCTTCTTCCTGGTGCTGGGCGGGCACCGGATTTTCGGTGTGATCCTGCTGCTGGTGCCCACACAGCTCTTCATTTTCGGGGCCTACTGGGCGATCACCAACCGCAAGCGGCTGATGGCCGAATAACCCGCTGATCCGCCGGCGCACCCCAGGGTGCGCCGGCGTTGTTATATCCGTAACGAATCGCGGCAGGCGAAGACAAAACCCCTACCATGGATTCATGACTTCTTCTGTTGGTTTTGTTGGTTACCGTGGCATGGTCGGCTCCGTGCTGATGCAGCGCATGGTTGAGGAGGGCGACTTCGCCAACCTGGATCCGGTGTTCTTTTCCACCTCGAACCCCGGCGGCAACGCACCGGATTTTGCGTCCGGCGCAGACAAGCTCCAGGACGCCTATGACATCCAGGCCCTGGCCAAGCTGCCGATTATCGTCACCGCCCAGGGCGGGGACTACACCAACATCGTTCATCCGCAACTGCGTGCCGCCGGCTGGGACGGGCTGTGGATCGACGCGGCCAGCGCGCTGCGGATGAACGACGACTCGGTGATCGTGCTGGACCCGGTCAACCGCAATGTCATTGACGCTTCCCTGGCCGCGGGCACCAAGGACTTCGTGGGCGGCAACTGCACCGTCTCCTGCATGCTGATGGGCCTGGGCGGGTTGTTCCGCAACAACCTGGTCGAGTGGGGCACGGCCATGACCTACCAGGCGGCCTCCGGCGGCGGCGCCCGGCACATGCGCGAACTGCTCACCCAGTTCGGGGACATCAACTCCTCGGTTCACGCCGAGCTGGCCGACCCGGCCAGCGCCATCCTGGAAATCGACCGCCAGGTGCTGACCACCCAGCGTGAATCCCTGGATGCGGCACAGTTCGGCGTGCCGCTGGGCGGTTCGCTGATTCCCTGGATTGACGCGGACCTGGGCAACGGTCAGTCGCGCGAGGAGTGGAAGGCCGGGGTGGAGACGAACAAGATCCTGCAGACCTCCGGGGACAGCCACATCATCATGGACGGGTTGTGCGTGCGCATCGGCGCCATGCGCTCGCACTCGCAGGCCTTGACCCTGAAGCTGAAGGAAGACCTGTCCATCAGCGAAATCGAGAACCTGCTTGACGGGGACAACCAGTGGGCCAAGGTGGTTCCCAACCAGAAGGAGGCGACCATGAGCCAGCTGACTCCGGTCGCGGCCTCCGGCACCCTGGATATCCCGGTGGGCCGCATCCGCAAGCTGGAGATGGGCCCGAAGTACATTTCCGCGTTCACCGTGGGCGACCAGCTGCTGTGGGGTGCGGCCGAGCCGCTGCGCCGCATGCTGGCGATCGCGCAGGGCCGGCTGTAGCCACCACCCTGACTAACCGGCGGCGGCCACCGAAGAATAGTCTTCGGCGGCCGCCGCCGCTTTATGCCGCCCGCCCCGATCTCTTGACCCGTGTACCGCTGTACGGATCCGGGCAGGGGCCGCGCGCCGCCGGTCAGCGCAGCCGGCGCTGTTCGCGCAGCTGCTGGACCCAGCGCTCGGTCTGCCGTGGATGCTGCAGGTGCACAACATGCAGCCCCGGGAAACGGGCCTCCAGGGTCGGAATGACCGGTTTGAGCTGGTTGCGGGTGTTCCAGCCCCAGCGGATGATGTGTTCCTTGTCGGTGAAGAAGGTGTGCAGCGCAGGCTCGTAGTTCCCGTTCCACAGCTCCTCACCCCGCCGCCGGCGCCGGACTGTGCGGGCAATCAGCCGGGCCATGGTGATTGGGGTGGGGTAGTCCAGCCAAAGCAGCGTGTCGGCCCGCGCCGCGATCAGCGGGCGAACCTGCCGGTACTGCAGCTCGATGACCCACCGGGGACCGGCGATGAAGTCCTTGACGTCCTGGACGAAGGCGGGCCGTGGGGTCCACTGCGGGCCATGGTGCAGGCTGTCGATTTCCACCCGAGGGTAGTTCAGCAGCCCGGCGAGCTGGTCACACAGCGTGGTTTTCCCGGCACCGCTGACCCCGGCCACGGTGAGGCGCTGCGGGTGCCAGGTAATGGGGTCGTTCACTGTGTGCACGCGACCAGCTCTCCTTAGTCGATGACCGCGTCGGGGCGCGGCCTGTGGTTGCCTGCCGGGAGGCTACAGGGCCACCTGTTCGTCCAGGCTCAGCCCGATCAGCAGCGGCTCGTTGACCAGTGTGATGCCGAACTTCTCCGCGACCCCGCGGCGGATGGTGCGCGCGATGGCCAGCACGTCCTGCGCACTGGCCTCCCCCCGGTTGGTGATGGCCAGCGTGTGCTTGGTGGACAGGGCGGCCCGGCCTCCGGCCACCAGGTAGCCCGAGGTGTGCTCCAGCCCGTAGCCCTTGGAAAAGCCGGCCTGGTCGATCAGCCATGCCGCCGAGAGCTTGACCTTGCCCGGCTCGGCCACCGGGTAGTGCGGGGCGTTCTGCGGCAGGTGCTGCAGCACGTGCTCGTCCACGATGGGGTTGGTGAAGAACGAACCGGTGGAATGGGAATCCAGGTCCGCCGGGTCGTAGACCATTCCCTTGCCGCGGCGCAGTTCCAGCACGGTGCGGCGCACCTCGGCGGCCGAGGCGCGCTCCCCCACCTCCACCTCCAGGCGCCGGGCCAGTTCGGCATAGCGCACCGGGGATGATTCGGCACTGTACGGCAGCAGGAAGCTGACCCGCAGGACCACGTAGCGTGGAGAGCCGTCCACGATGGTGCGCTTGATCAGCGAATCACGGTAGGCGAACTGCAGCTCCGCGTTGCTCAGCGTGATGATCTTGCCCTGTTCACGGTCAAAGACGCGCACGTTTTCCAGCGTCTGGGAGACATCCGCACCGTAGGCGCCCACGTTCTGCACCGGGGTGGCCCCGCTGCTGCCCGGGATCCCGGACAGGGCCTCAAGGCCGCTGAGCCCGGCATGCAGGCTGTGGGCCACCACCGCGTCCCAGTTTTCCCCGGCGGCCACGGTCAGCCGTGCGGTGTCGGTGGAGATTTCCTGGACATTGGTGCCCTTGGTGGCGATCCGGATGACCGTGCCGGCAAAGCCTTCGTCGCTGATCACCAGGTTGGATCCGCCGGCGACCAGCAGCACCGGGATGCCTTGGGCGTCGGCTTCGGCCAGGGCCTGGACCAGGTCGGCTTCGTGGTGGGCCTCCACCAGTTTCCCGGCCGGGCCGCCCACGGCGGTGGTTGTCAGGTGCTTAAGCATTCAGCGTTTCACTTTCCCTGCATCGATTGTTCACTGTCGCCGGTGTCTTTAGGATATCCGGCGGCGTTGGAGGAGAGGACCAGGGCCAGCACAACCAGCAGTGAAATGCTGCTCAAGGCCGGCAATAGCCCGATCTGGTTGGCCAGCAGGCCCAGCAACGGCGGGCCACCGAGGAACGCGCCGTAGCCGATGGTGGAGACCACCGATACCCGGGCCGCGGCATGCAGCGGGTCATCCGAGGCCGCGCTCATGGCCAGCGGGAAGGTCAACGCCACACCGATCCCCCACAATCCCAGGGCGGCGAACGCCACCGGCAGCGACTGGCCGGTGCTGAACAGCAGCAGCCCAATCAGCGCCAGCACCGCGCTGACGCGGATCATCACCACCCGCCCAAAGCGCAGGATCAGGTCCCCGCCCAGCAGCCGCATCGCGGTCATCGCCGTGACGAACACGGCGTAGCCCAGGGCCCCGGTGGATTCGGTGGTGCCGTACCCGTCGGCGAGCGCCAGGGCCACCCAGTCCCCCGCGGCCCCCTCGGCCAGGGCCATGCCCAGCACCAGCACGCCCAGCAGGATGGTCTGCGGTTCGCGCCAGGCCCGGCCCAGCGAACCCTGCCCGCTGCCGTGGGCCGCCCGGCTGTTGTCCGGCCCGAAGTACCGGGAACCGAGAAGCACGATCACTCCGATCAGCACCCCCATCACGGCATAATGCGCCGCAATGGTGATCTGCAGTGCGGCGGCCGCCGCCCCGATGCCGGCGCCGAGCACCGTGCCGATCGAGAAGAAGCCGTGCAGCATGGACATCACCACCCGGCCCAGACTGCGTTCCATGGCCGCGCCCTGCACGTTGGAGGCCACGTTCCAACTGGCAATCCCCAGCCCCTGGGTGAACAGGAAGATCCCGGTCAACCAGGGCAGGTGCCAGAGCACCGCGCTGATGCCCACCAGGGCCAGGGAGGTTCCGGCCAGCACGGCGCACAGTCGCATCACGTTCGCCGCGCCCAGCCGGGAGACCAGATGCCCGGAGAGGCTGACGGACAGGAAGGAGCCGGCGCTCAGGCACAGCAGCAGCAGTCCTACGCTGGCGTGGTCCAGTTGCAGCTCATCACGCAGCGAGGGCAGCCGCGCCACCAGGGTGGCCAGCAGCAGGCCGCTGGCCAGGAACGCGGCCATCAGGGCGTTGCGCCAGGCCACGGCCTGCGGGGCGGGCTGCAAACTCAGAGCTGCACCACGGCCTGGGACTTGACCAGCACCTTGGTGCCGTCCACGCTGACCGTCAGGTCGATGCGGGCGGTGCGGGCCTCGGCGTCCAGCGCCCCGACCTTGCCCTCCACCGTGATGGCGGTGCCGGGGTGCTCGGCCGGGTTCGTGCCGGCCGGGTCCTGCACCACGACCGGCTTGGTGAAGCGGGTTTGGTAGTCAATGACCGCACTGGGGTCCCCCACCCAGGCGCTGACCACGTCCACGGCCGCGCCCATGGTGAACATGCCGTGGGCAATCACGTTGGGAAGCTCCACCTCGGTGGCGAAGCGCTCATTCCAGTGAATCGGGTTGAAGTCGCCCGAGGCGCCGGCGTAGCGCACCAGGTCGGCCCGGTTCACGTGCAGCGTCGTTGCCCCGATCAGCTGTCCCTTTTCCAGGGTGTCAAAATCAATCATGGTCTACTCCTCGCCCCGCACCAGCAGGGATGAAACGGTGGTGGCCACCTTCTGCCCGTCCACGGTGGAGATCTCGGCACGGGAGGTGATCATCGCACCGGCCCCCATGCTGCGCACCTGGTCCACGTGCAGCTCGGCCACCAGCTCATCCCCGGCAATGATCGGCCGGTGGTGGGTGAAACGCTGGTCGGCGTGCACGACACGGGAGAAATCAATACCGGATTCCGGGTCGGTGATCAGGCGCGCGTCGGCCCGCTGCGCGATGATGATGGCGAAGGTCGGTGGGGCCACCAGGTCCCGGTGGCCCAGTTCCTTGGCCGCCTGCAGGTCGTAGTGGGCGCGGTGGCTGGCCTTGGTGGCCGCGGCGAACTCACGGATCTTTTCGCGGCCCACCTGATAGGGCTCATCCGGCGGGTAGACGCGTCCGACCAGGTCGGGGTTGATGCTCATCAAAGCTCCTTGATTGGCGTGGGAGATTTTGGGGTCCGGTTTTCAGAACGGTGCGGACTATTTTTTCTTCTTCGGGCTTTGCAGGCCGTTGGCGATGCGCCAGGCCCGCACGTCGCGTGAGCGGACGACCAGTGAACCGATGTGCAGGCACATGCCCACGGCCATCATCCCGATGGCAAAGAACAGCAGGGGCCGTGAGGGCAGGTTGATGCCGACAATGGCCAGGATGATGCCGCCGCCCATGAGCGCCAACGCGGAGAACACGAATTTCTTGTAGCGCGTTGAGGCCGATTCCCAGGGAGTGTTGGTCATGACTTCCAGTCTAGTTCAGAGCCCTTGGCGGGCCGGGATTGATGTGTGAGTATCGGGCCACGAACTCAGCAAGCCGTTGCCGGTTCAGAACAGGCTGGCTTGTCCCCCGTGGTCAACGAAGTGCGCCTGGCGCAGCACCAGCGCGCGGGTTTTCAGCTCTGCCAGATCCAGCAGCACCAGTTCGGTATGCTCCCCGGTGTCGATCATCAGGGTTTGGCCCAGCACCCCGTGGATGCGCAGCGAGATCCCCTCACCACCCGGGATGGCGGGGTCCTTGCGGTGAATGCTGCGGGCATCCCAGGCGTTTAGAACCTGCTGGGCGTACGTCGGCTGGTGCAAGAGTTCATCGAGCAGCGTGATCCCATAGCGGTCAAGGCCGCGCTGTGATTCCAGCATCCGGTGAACTGCCCGGGCCGCAGCACGGTTCAGTTCCTCGAGACTGGCCAGATTGTGGTCCCAGCTCTCCAGCCCACGGATCTTGGCCTTCTGCCGCACCTGTTGGCGGATTCCGCATTGCTCGGTGACCAGGTCTTCCAGGACCCGCACGGCGGCACCGTCCGGAGCGTGGGCGACATAGCGGGCAGTGACCGCTCCCTGGGTGGCCAGCCGGGACCATTTGCTTTGCTCCGAGGCGGTACCCACCTTGGTGGTTCCGTCCGCGAAGGAGGCGATGTAGAGCAAGTGCGGTTGCTCCAGGTAACGACGCAGACCTTCGGGGGCCTGTCCGGTCTTGTGAAAATGGTGCATGAACTTGGTCTGGTCCAGCCTGCGGCAGGTCGCGCACTGGGTCCCGGAGGCAATGACCCTGCTATGGGTACAGACATTGTGCCGGCGGGTTCCATCCGAGTCCATCAGCACGTGACCCAGGCACCAGCGTTGCACGCCAACCTCCAGGGCCATGGTGCGACCGAGCTCCAGCGGTTCATTGATCCATTCGGTGCCCTTGCGTAGGCGCAGCACGGGCGCCGGATCATGCCGGGAAAAGCTGATCCCGTGGCACAGTCGGAGACTGTCGCGTTCCAGTGCCATTGCTTCCTTCCACACGTTTGGACCCACTCCACGGTAGGCGATGCGCCCGGCCTCCTGCCAGCGGACAACCACCGAGCTGAGCGGAATCAGTGCAACCAGACCATACGGTCCCGGCCCGGTTGGGGGCCGGGAAGCACATTGGATCCCGCCGAGTTTCTAATAGGATTCCAAGACGCGGACTATAGTCTGCCAGACAGGACGTATGCTTCCTACGGGTCCACGAATACCGTGACACCAGCGACCCGCCCTTCTCACTCGTGAGGTGACTACCGATTAAGCCAGGAAAAGATATCGCCACGACGGAAACCTCCCAGGTTCCGTCCGGTTTGAACCCCACCCCGGGCCTGATGCTGGACTTCGCGCAGTCGCTGCGCCAGAAGCTGCCCCGGTTCATGATGGAGTACCGTTTCGGCGTCGATGAGATGTTGACCAAGGTGTCGATTCTGCGTGAGGAATTCATCCACCTGCACCAGTACAACCCGATTGAGCACGTGACGTCCCGGGTCAAAAGCCCTGAGGGGATCTTGGAGAAGGTGGTCCGCCGCGGTTGCGCGCCGACCCTGGAGGAGATTCGCCGCAACATCACCGATATTGCGGGCATCAGGATCACCTGCAGTTTCCTGAAGGACACCTATCACGTGCTGGATATGATCACCTCGCAGCACGATGTGCGGGTCTTGGCGATCAAGGACTACATCAAGAACCCGAAGCCGAATGGCTACAAGAGCCTGCACGCGATTGTTGAGCTGCCGGTCTACCTCTCCGAGGGGCCGGTTCCGGTCATCGTTGAGGTGCAGATCCGCACCATTGCCCAGGATTTCTGGGCCAGCCTTGAACACAAGATCTTCTACAAGTACGAGGGAGAGGTTCCCGAGCACCTGCTCGATAACCTGACCGCCGCCGCCAACGCGGCCGAACACCTCGACCGCCACATGGAACACCTCTATGACGAGGTGCACGGAGAGGCAGCCGGTCCGGCGGCCGGCACCCCCGACCCCTCGGCAGACCAGCGGTTGTGGGAGCAACTGTGGCAGCTCGCCCAGCAAAATGACCTGATCCAGGGAACCACCCGGGATCTGCGCACGGATGCTGGAGACGCCGCGGGCTAACCGGCGAACACCTTGATGACGGGCCGGGCAAAGAATATTGGCGCGGCCCGTCACCGATGTAGATCCAAAAGCCCCGGATACGCAAAATGCCCCGGCAATCCGGGGCATTTTCCTTGGGGTAGCGGTGGCGGGACTCGATCCCGCGACCTCACGATTATGAGTCGTGCGCTCTAACCAGCTGAGCTACACCGCCACAAGTGAGAAGTCATCCAGTAGAAGCCAAGAAGACTTCCCACTCAGAGCCCCCTGCCGGAATCGATCCGGCGACCTCGTTCTTACCAAGAACGCGCTCTACCACTGAGCTAAGGGGGCAACGAGTAAATACTCTACACGGATTCGGCCGCAAATAAAAATTCACGGCCGGCACCCAGACAAGTCCGGATCCATCCACAAAAGGCCAAGTCAAAGCCGGGTCAGGAAGCAGCTATTCAAGGCCGGAAAGTGCAGATGACACAACAACCAGTACAGTGACGCTACTCACGACGCGGCTGAGGTCGGCGGTGGAAACGCCGCAGCCCCCACTCGTGGCCTAGCGAAACTCTCCGCGCATTCACCCTGCCCCTTTTGGGAAGAAAAAGCCCCACCGGATCTCACCAGCGCGGCTCGCGTCGCGAAAGGGCTCTACTCCGGGACGGGCCCGCACCTTGTCATCTACGGCCCTGAATCGGCCGCGACCACAGACCCTGCTTCCATCACCGAGGGGCCGCTGGAAGCGCCCCTAAATCCCGACAATGAGTAGGGGAATCGTGATCCATCGCACTTCGGGCGACGAATTTTGAAATGTATCGCAGAATGTGTAAAGTATTTACCTGTTGCCCCCTTAGCTCAGTGGTAGAGCGCGTTCTTGGTAAGAACGAGGTCGCCGGATCGATTCCGGCAGGGGGCTCCAGTCAAGAGGATGGTTCGTATTCACGAACCATCCTCTTTTGCATTTCCCCACGGACCTGCAGTCCCGCAATTTCCCAACCGTGTTCGCCCCACCGATGCCGCGGACGGCACTGCCCCGCTTCCAGGTCGCCGCACCGGGCCCCTGCATGCCCTGCAGCATCCCGACCAATCATCCGCATTGCCGTTGCTCCGGCACCCCGTCAAAAGCCCTGCAAAGACCCGTGGAAGGCCTTTCAGGAGTGGGCAGCTGGCAGGATCCACGCCTTCCGCGGCTGGCGGTTCACGCGCGTGGCAGGACACAGCCCGCCGGTGCTCGGTTCGCTGGGATCCGGCGGCTCCGGTTAAAAGCGAAGGCCGGTTCCGCACCCCCGACAGAGGTGTGGAACCGGCCTACTTGCAGCCTCAGTGAGTATTAGTACTCGCGGCGACCACCACGGGCGGCACTGTCATTGAAACGGCCCTTGCTGCGTCCGCCGAAGCGCTTCTCGCCACCGCGACGCTCGTCGCGGCCGCCGTCACGGAAACCACCATTGCGCTTGCGGTCCTTGAAGCTGCCGCGGTCCGAACGGAAACCACCACGACGGTCGTCATCGCGGTCGCGACGGCCACGCGGGCCCCGATCCAGTTCCAGGTTGATCGGCTCGCCGCCGATGCGGGTCTTGGACAGGGCACGCCACTGGTCCTTGGACAGTTCGGCCGGCAGCTCAACCAGGGTGTGGTCCGCGCGGATGTCAATGCCACCAATCTGCGAGGAGTTGAATCCACCCTCGTTGGCCAGGGCACCGACAATGGACCCGGGCTGCACGCGGTTGCGGCGTCCCACTGCCAGGCGGTACATGGCGTTGCCCTCGGCAGCACCCTTGCGCTGCGGACGCTGCCCCGACTCACGGCCTTCCCGGTTCATGCGGGCCTGCTTGGACGGCGGGATCACCGGTTCCTCCATCAGCAGCGGGCGTCCACCCTGGGCCATCAGCGCCAGCGCGGCGGCGATTTCCAGGTGATCCAGCTCTTCATGCTCGGTGGCGAACTTCTCCACGATCTCGCGGAAGGCGCTCAGGTCCTGACCAACGATGGTCTGGTCGATCCGGTCGGTGAACTTCTGGATGCGGCGGTTGTTCACCGATTCCACGGTGGGCAGCTGCATCATGGACACCGGCTGGCGGGTGGCCTTCTCGATGGCGCGCAGCAGGTACTTCTCGCGTGGGGTCATGAACAGGATCGCGTCCCCCGAGCGGCCGGCACGGCCGGTGCGGCCAATGCGGTGCACGTAGGACTCGGTGTCATGCGGGATGTCGTAGTTGATCACGTGGCTGATGCGCTCCACGTCCAGGCCGCGGGCGGCCACGTCGGTGGCCACCAGGATGTCAATCTTGCCCGCGCGCAGGTTCTCCACGGTGCGCTCACGCTGCTGCTGCGGGATGTCACCGTTGATGGCGGCGGCGGTGAAGCCGCGGGCCTTGAGCTTGTCGGCCAGGTCCTCGGTGGCCATCTTGGTGCGCACGAAGGTGATAACTCCGTCGAAGTCCTCGGATTCCAGGATCCGGGTCATCGCGTCCAGCTTGTGCGCCCCCATCACCTGCAGGTAGCGCTGGGTGATGTTGGTGCCGGTGCTCTGCTTGGACTTGACCGACACTTCCTCGGGGTTGCGCAGGTACTCGGAGGCGATCCGGCGGATGGCACGCGGCATGGTGGCGGAGAACAGGGCCACCTGCTTGTCTTCCGGGGTGGCTTCCAGGATCTTGTCGACCTCTTCTGCGAAGCCCATGCGCAGCATTTCGTCGGCCTCGTCCAGCACCATGTACTGCAGGTTCGACAGGTCCAGCGAACCCTTGTTGATGTGGTCGATGACGCGGCCCGGGGTGCCGACCACGACCTGGGCGCCACGGCGCAGGCCAGCCAGCTGCGGGCCGTAGGGGGCACCGCCGTACACGGGCAGCACGGTGAAGTCATCCAGGTGCTTGGCGTAGGAGGTGAAGGCCTCGGCAACCTGCAGGGCCAGTTCACGGGTCGGTGCCAGCACCAGGATCTGCGGGGTGCGGGACGGCCCGTTCAGGTCAGCGACCTCGGCCATGCGCGAAAGCGCGGGCAGCGCGAACGCGGCGGTCTTGCCGGTGCCGGTCTGGGCCAGGCCCACGACATCGCGGCCCTCAAGCAGCAGCGGGATGGTGGCGGCCTGAATCGGAGAGGGCTTTTCGTAGCCCAGGTCGACCACGGAAGCCAGCACGCGGGCGTCCAGGCCCAGCTCGCTGAACAGCACGGTCGGCTCGTCGCTGCCGTTTTCGTTGGTGGAGTTCTCGGTGGAATTGACGGACATGTCAGTAGACACGAACAGATACCTCATTCGTTAGGGGAAGGCCTACGCGTCCCCAAAAAACGACGAATAGGCTACACAGTCAAAAACAACTCACGCTCATCAAGCGTTCCCCTATGACATAAATATCCGCACACACTTTGCGGATTCACAACACGAGAAAGGCTCCGGCCTCAAAAATTGGGCAAGATGCGAGGGATGCCCGATGTTCGCGAACAATCCATTCTATCGGCATCGGCCGCGCAAAGACAGGGTCGAGGTGGTGTGAGATCAGGCACCGCGCCCCCTGCACTAAGCTGGCTGGTGTGAAAAGCAACGGTTCCAAGCCTGCGTCCGCCGCGGCGCAGATGCCTTCCGCCCTGCGCATTGCCCGGCTGTGCTGGGTGTTGGCCGCCGCGCTGTTCCTGGGTTTTGCCGCGAGCCTGTTCGTCACCGCCGCGCGCTCGACCGAACCGTCCACCGGTCCTTGGCTGCTGGCCAGCATCCTGGGCGCCGCCGGGGTGCTGGTGCTGTGGTTGGCCCTGCGGCTGTGGCGTTCGGACCGGGTGGCCCGCACCCAGCTGACCTGGCTGGGGCTGATTGCCGCGCTGCCGATGCTGCTGCGCTTTGGACGCTATTCCCTGCTCGCGGCAATGGTGCTGCTGGCGGTGGCCCTAATGTGGACCCCGGCCGGGATCAGGTACTTCCGCGCCCTCTCCCGCCGAACATGACGGCGCTAAGCATCCGCCCGTCATTCCCCGCTTAAACCGCCCGTCCCCGCACAGCCTGACGCTGCGCGGGGACGGGTGTGTCATTCGGGCGCTGCCCGCCGTGGCCGGTTACAGCTTGGCGAAGGCCTGCTCCAGGTCGTTGATCAAGTCCTCGGCGTCCTCGATGCCCACCGACAGGCGGACCAGATTCTCCGGGACCTCCAGCTCGGTGCCCTTCACCGAGGCGTGGGTCATCTCCGAGGGGTAGTTCATCAGCGACTCGATCCCGCCCAGGGATTCGGCCAGCTGGAACAGCCGGGTGCTCTCGGCCACCGTGCGGGCGGCCTGAGCGCCCCCGGCGAACTGCACCGAGACCATGCCACCGAAGTCGCGCATCTGCTTCTTGGCAATGTCATGTCCCGGATGGTCCTCGAAGCCCGGGTAGAGCACGCGCTCGACTTCCCTGCGTCCGCGCAGCCAGGCCGCAACCTGGGCGGCGTTCTCCGAGTGCGCGCGCATGCGCACGCCCAGGGTCTTCAACCCGCGGGTGGTCAGGTAGGCGTCCAGCGGTCCGGAGACCGCGCCCACGGCGAACTGGATGAACCCGATCTTCTCGGCCAGTTCATCGTCGTTGACGATCACCGCACCGCCAACCACATCCGAGTGCCCACCGATGTACTTGGTGGTCGAGTGCACCACGATGTCCGCGCCCAGCGCCAACGGCTGCTGCAGGAATGGGCTGGCGAAGGTGTTGTCCACCACCAGCAGTGCGCCGTGGGCGTGGGTGACCTCGGCGACCGCCTGAATGTCCACGATCTTCATCATCGGGTTCGATGGGGTTTCCAGCCACACCATCTTGGCCTGGTGCTGGTCGATGGCGGCCGCCAGGGCCTGGGGGTCGCTCATGTCCAGGGCGGTGTTGGACACGCCCCAGGGGCCCAGCACCCGGTCGATCAGCCGGTAGGAGCCGCCGTACGCGTCGTTGCCCAGCACAATGTGGTCCCCCGGGCGCAGCAGCGCACGAATCAGAGAATCCTCGCCGGCCAGCCCGGAGCTGAACGAAAACGCGTGCCGGCCTCCCTCGGCGGCGGCCAGCTGCTCCTGCAGGGCGTCGCGGGTGGGGTTGGTGCCGCGCCCGTAGTCGTAGCCGCCGCGCAGCTTGCCGATGGCTTCGGGGGCGTAGGTGGTGGAGAAGTGGATCGGCGGGACCACTGCACCGGTGCGCGGCTCAAACTCTTGGCCGGCGTGGACAAAGCGGGTGTTGAAACCCTGGGCATTCTGGCTCATCGATACCATCCTTTGCGTCGGGAAGTTTAGTTGATCAGGTGGTCAAGCAGTTCGTCATGGGTCAGCGGACACAACACCTCGCCGTCGCGGGTGACCAGCACCGCGCGATGCTGCTGCAGCAGCGCCTGGGCATGCTCCAGGCTCTGCCCGGCGCCCAGCAGGGGCAGAGCTTCGGTCTGCAGGTCGCCTACCGGGGTGCGTGCCGGGGTTCCGGCCAACAGGGCTTCGGCCACCAGTTCGGCACTCAGCACCCCGCGCACCTCGCCAATGCGGGCCGGCAGGGTGCCTGTGGCGACCACCAGGGCCGAGGCGGGGCTGGCCTTCAGCGCGGCCGCGGCCTGGGCCAGCGTGGTCTGCGGGGACAACACCTGCAGACCGGTGGGGTCAATGTCCTTGATTACCTGCTCCACCAGGGCGGGTTCGCCCGATTCGGAGCTGAATCCCTGGGCCTGCATCCAGGTGTCGTTGAAAATCTTGGCCAGGTAGCCGCGTCCGCCATCCGGGGCGATCACCACGACCACGTCGTCCTCGCCCAAGTCCTGGGCCACGCGCAGCGCCGCGGCCACGGCCATCCCGGAGGAGCCGCCCAGCAGCAGGCCTTCCTCACGGGCCAGGCGCCGGGTCATCTCGAAGGCCTGGGCGTCGGTGACCGCCTCGACGCGGTCGGGCACCTGCGGGTCGTAGTTGCCCGGCCACATGTCCTCCCCCACGCCTTCCACGAAGTAGGGCCGTCCGGTGCCGCCGGAGTAGACCGATCCGTCGGGGTCCGCGGCGATGACCTGTACCGGCCCGCTGGCCCGGTCGGCGGAAACCTGTTTCAGGTAGCGTCCGGTGCCGGTGATGGTTCCACCGGTGCCGGCACCGATCACCACGTGGGTGAGCTTGCCGTCGGTGTCATTCCAGATTTCCGGTCCAGTGGTCTCAAAGTGGCTCTCCGGGGCGCCGGGGTTGCAAAACTGGTCGGGCTTGTAGGCGCCGTCAATTTCGCGCACCAGCCGGTCCGAGACCCCGTAATAGGAATCGGGCGAATCGGGGGCGACCGCGGTGGCGGTCACCACGACCTCGGCACCGTAGGCACGCAACACGTCCCGTTTTTCCTCGCCCACCTTGTCCGGTGTGACGAAAATGGTGTCATAGCCCTTCAGCTGCCCCACCATCGCCAGCCCCACACCGGTGTTGCCGCTGGTCGGCTCCACAATGGTGCCTCCGGGATGCAGGGCCCCGCTCTGCTCGGCACGCTCCACCATCTTCAGGGCGATGCGGTCCTTGATGGACCCGCCGGGGTTAAGATATTCGAGCTTGACCAATACAGTGGCCTTGATGCCGTCAGTCACCCGGTTGAGTTTGACCAGGGGCGTGTTTCCGATCAGATCCAAGACTGTGGACGCATACTTCATGTCAAGCACTTTACCGCCGCAGGTCATCTAAGTCGCCGCGCTGCGTAGCTTTGCGTCATTGAATTGACAGGCATCCTCCACCCGGGGGACGCAAGGGGTGAGCATTGCAGAATTCAGGGAGGGAACCGAAAGCTTGTCGCAGCAACCATTACCGAAAGTGGCGCAGCAGCACTGGCTGAGCCCCGAGCCGGTTGACCTGCGCTCCACCCTGTCCATCCTGCGCCGGGGCATTGGGGATCCAACGATCCGCTTGGAGCAATCCCAGGCCTGGCTGGTGTTCGCCACCATCGACGGGGATGCGACGCTGCGCATTGAGCTGGAGGCCGACCGGCGTTCGGCGAGCTTCAGCGCCTGGGGCCCGGGCGCGCAATGGGCGCTCGCCCAAGGGCCGGCGCTGCTGGGGGCCGAGGATGATTGGAGCGGGTTTGACGGGACGGCGTTCGCCGTATCGCTACCCGACGTGGTGCGCCGCAGCCGCAGCGAACACCCGGCGGTGCGCCTGCCGCGCACCGGAAGGATTTTTGATCATGCCGCCGGCGCAATCCTGGAACAGCGGGTAACCGGGATCGAGGCGAACTACGCCTGGCGGTGGCTGATCAGGCACTATGGGCGCCCGGCCCCCGGGCCCGCACCGTCGGGGATGCGGCTGTTTCCGCTGCCCGAGGCCGTGGCCGGGATCCCGCGCTGGCATTGGCAGCAGGCACGGGTGGAACACAGCCGTGCCGCCACGATGATCCGCCTGGCCCACGTGGCCCGGCGCCTGGAGCGCTGGGCGGCACTGGGACTGAATGACTCGATGCCGGGCACCACCGGGTCCGGCACGCTGGAGGCGGCGCTGCTCTCCATCAGCGGGATCGGGCCCTGGACGGTGGCCGAGACCCTGCAGCGCTCGCACGGCTCACCGGACCACATTTCGGTTGGCGACTACCACCTGGCGGATTTCGTGGGCCAGGTGCTGGTCGGCCACAGGGTGGATGACCAGCGGATGCTGCAGCTGCTCGAACCGTACACCGGACACCGGCAACGAGTTGTCCGGTTACTGCAGCTCTCCGGGCAGCGCAAACAGGGCTTTGGGCCACGCTACGCGCCGTTGGATCACCGCAACCGCTAGCAGCAGCTAGTTGGTTTCTTCCTGCTGGGCGGCTTCCTCGGCGATCTGGGCGTGCACCTCGGACATGTCGATGCCCTTCACCGCGGTCACCAGGTCCTCAAGCTGGGCACCGTTCAGGGCGCCGGGCTGGGAGAAGACCAGAACCTTTTCGCGGAAGGCCATCAAGGTCGGAATCGAGGAAATGTTTGCGGCCCGGGCCAGTCCCTGCTCGGCTTCGGTGTCCACCTTGGCGAACACCACTTCCGGGAACTTCTCGGAAATCTGTTCATACACCGGGCCGAACTGCTTACACGGTCCGCACCACTCTGCCCAGAAATCCACCAGGACGATGTCATTGCCTTCGATCAGCTGCGCGAACTCTGTTTCAGTTACATCTACTGTTGCCATGGTTCAACGGTAACCGACTTCGGGCGTTGGCGCTTAGTTTGGCGGGGAAAACAGCCCGCCTCCCCTGCCCGGAAACCAAAAAATCCTCCAGATCTTGTGGATCTGGAGGATCATTTGTGGCAGATACTGGATTCGAACCAGTGAAGGCATAGCCAGCTGATTTACAGTCAGCCCCCTTTGGCCGCTCGGGTAATCTGCCCGGCTGTTCTGGTGGGAACGAGAAATAACTCTACCGGAACTTTTTGCAGATGAAAAATCGAAAGCCGCCCATTTGCTGTAATGCTCATCACCTCCGGTAAACGCCTGAGCAAACCGGTAGGCTATGAGTCAGATTTGAGCCAAACACTCACCAGTCCAACAAACCACAAGGAGAAGATTCGTGGCCAGCGATTCATCATTTGATGTTGTCAGCAAGGTGGACAGCCAGGAAGTGTCCAACGCACTGAACCAGGCAAGCAAGGAAATCTCCCAGCGCTACGACTTCAAGGGCGTCGGCGCGGAAATCGACTTCAGCGGCGAAAAGATCCTGATGAAGGCGAACTCCGAGGAGCGGGTCAAGGCAGTGCTGGACGTGTTCCAGTCCAAGCTGGTCAAGCGCAACATCTCGCTGAAGTCCCTGGATGCCGGGGAGCCTTTCGCCTCGGGCAAGGAATACCGGATCGAGGCCAGCATCAAGGAGGGCATCGCCCAGGATGTGGCGAAGAAGATCAACAAGCTGATCCGTGACGAAGCACCCAAGGGCGTGAAGTCCATCATCCAGGGCGATGAGCTGCGCGTGTCCTCCAAGTCCCGCGATGACCTGCAGGCCACCATGGCACTGCTGCGCGACTTCGAGGATGTTGACCTGCAGTTCGTCAACCTGCGCTAGCCCCGCGTGCCGGCGGCAGCATGAAAGCCGGTGTCCCATGACGTTTAACGCGCCATGGGACACCGGCTTTTGCGTGTGCTGCCTAAAAATTAGTTGCCGCGGGCCATGGCCTCCAGGCGTGCCACGCGCTCATCCATTGACGGGTGGGTGGAGAACATGCGCTTGAGCCGGGAGCCGAACGGGTTGGCGATCATCAGGTGGGAGCTGTTGACGACCTTCTGGTCTTCCTGCGCCAGCGGGGCCTGGTCGATGCCCTGCTCCAGCCGGCGCAGCGCACTGGCCAGCGCCAGTGGGTCGTTGGTCAGTCGGGCGCCATCTTCGTCAGCATCGAATTCTCGGGTGCGCGAGACGGCCATCTGGATCACCGAGGCGGCCAGCGGCGCCAGCAGCGACAGGGCCAGGATGGCCAAGGGGTTCACGTTGCGGTTCTCGTTGTTCCCGCCCCCGGCGCCGAAGAACATCAGGAACTGGGCGATCGAGGTGATCACCCCGGCGATTGCCGCCGCCACCGAGGAGGTGAGGATGTCCCGGTTGTACACGTGCATCAGCTCGTGCCCCAGCACACCGCGCAGCTCGCGTTCGTTCAGGATGCGCAGGATCCCCTCGGTGCAGCACACCGCCGCGTTTTCCGGGTTGCGTCCGGTGGCGAAAGCGTTGGGTGACTGGGTGGGTGAGACGTACAGCCGCGGCATGGGCTGCTGGGCCGCCATGGACAGCTCGCGCACAATCCGGTACATCTCCGGCTGCTCCTGTTCACTGACCGGGTAGGCGTGCATGGAACGCAGCGCGATCTTGTCACTGTTCCAGTAGCCGTAGGCGGTGGTGCCCAGGCCAATGAGCGCGAAAATCCAGATGAAGGAGCTGTTCCGGGTTCCTGAGGCGATCAGGGAGCCCAGGGCCAGCAGCAGGGCAAACATACCGCCGAGCAGCAGGGCGGTTTTCAGGCCATTGTTATGTTGATGCACGGTGGGTTATCGCTCCCGTATCGTACTGAGCCGAACTTCTTGGCAGTGTGCGTGGTCAAAAGGTGTGGGCAAAATGTGTGGGCCAGGACCTCCGCCTTGGAGGACCGTGCCCCTGATCTTGCTCATCATCCTTTAGTTTATGCAACGATTGCCCCGCCCCATAGGTTCCATCTCGAGCCTATCGTCCAGCTCACAGCGTGCTGCGCGAGTCACGGCCGGTCTCGGCCGCCCACCGAGCTAGGGTTCGGGGTGGCGGGAATCGTAGCGCAGGAAGCCGCGGCGCCAGCGCACCAGCAGCACGGCCACCAGCACACAGCACAACCCCCCAAGCACCAGGGTCAGCCCCTCACCCAGGAAGCCCGCGGCGCCTCCGGAGAGCATCTCCCCGACCCGCGGCCCACCGGCGACCACCACGATGAACACTCCCTGCAGCCGGCCCCGCATCTGATCCGGGGCCGCGACCTGCAAGATGGTGGTGCGGAAGACCGAGGAAATGGAATCCGCGATCCCGGCCAGCAGCATGAAGAACATCGCCGGAAGCAGCCACCCGCTGGCCGCCTCGGGCCCGGAGGGCTGCCCGGCGGCCAGCACCACGATCACGCCCAGCCCGCTGATCGCCACACCCCAGATGCACACGCTGATGAACACGGCCACACCCTGGCGGTTGATCCGGCTGTAGGTGCCGGAGAACAGCCCGGCCAGCAGGGCACCACAGGCCGCGGAGGCCAGGAGGATGCCCACCGTGGTCTCTCCCCCGCCGATCATCACCGCGCCGATGGCCGGCAGCAGCGCCCTGGGCGCCGCCAGGATCATGGCCGCCATGTCGATCAGGAAGGTCATGCTGATGTTCGGCTGGGTCTTCAGGTAGCGCAGCCCGTCGATGACCGAGGAAAGACCCCGTCTGACGACCTGCTCGGCCGCCGGCAGGGCCGGCAGGCGGAAGACCGACCACACGGCCGCGGTGAACGTGATGGCGTCAAGGGAATACGTCCACTGGTACCCGAACTGGGCCACCAGCAGCCCGCCCAGCAGCGGGCCGACCATCTGCGCCACCCCGAAGGTGACCATGTTCAGCGAATTCGCCGCTGGCAGCAGGTCGCGGCGGACAATGGAGGGAATGATGGCCCCACGGGTGGGCTGGTTGATGCCCGCGGCCGCCGAATGCAGGGCCATCAACCCGTAGAGGACCCACACGTTGCCCACCTGCAGCCACGCCTGCAGCGCCAGCGCGCCGGTGATGACCCACAACGCCAGGGCCGAGTACAGCGCCACCTTGCGCCGGTCGTGCGTGTCGGCGATGGCCCCGCCGTAGAGCCCGGTGATGATCAGCGGCACCAGGGTGAACGCGCCCAGCAAGCCAACATGGAAGCTGGACTGGGTCAGCGCATAGACTTCCAGGCTGACCGCGATCAGGGTCATTTGGGTTCCCACGGCGGAGAGCGAGTTGCCGATCCACAACCGGCGGTAGGCCGGGCTTTGCCGCAGCGGGGCGACATCCATCAAGAAACTGGGCACCCCAAGATCCTACGCATCCTTGCCCCCTCACCGGCTCCCGGGATGGTGGCCCGCCGTCATGTGACGAGATCACCGGTTGACAGATCCCAAGCACCTGCGTGCAATGGTGGGTATGGATTACGCCAAGCTGCTGCACGATAACGACCTGAAGGCCACCGGTGCACGTTTGGCGTTGCTTAGGCAGCTGGCCACCGAACCGCACCAGAGCGCCGAGGCCCTGGCCCGCGCCCTGTCCGAGGGTCAGGTCGCACTCAGCTCGCAGGCGGTCTACAACGCGGTCAACGACCTGACCGATCACGGGATCCTGCGCCGGTTCACGGTGCCCGGCACGGCGGCCCGTTATGAGATTGACCCGCACGACAACCACCACCATGCCGTGTGCGTTACGTGCGGGCGGGTGGAGAATGTTCCCTGCGCCCACGGCTCCGCCCCCTGCTTCCACCCCGGTGGGGCCACCAGCTTCAGCATCGACATCGCCGACGTGCTGTTCTACGGGCAGTGCAAGGAAGGCTGTGCGCTGGGCGATCAAGTGGTGGCAGGTTAGGCGCCATCCGGTCCACGGGCGGATGAACCACGGTTTGTGTATGGCGCATGACCGAACCGATGACGAAACCGGGGCGGTGGAGCAGTAACCTTTAATGGCGCCCGTTGCCCCTTGGCAGCTTCCAATGTGGCGTCGCACCCCTTTTCCGGTCCACCACAGATTGGCAACCACAGACTATGACTGACACCGCTGGTGCCTCCCCGCGCTCCCCACGCAGCATTGGCATTTTGCAAGGCACCAGCGCATACCTGGTCTGGGGACTGCTGCCGCTGTACTTCCTGTTGCTGCCCGAGATCTCCGCGTTTGAATTCGTGGCGCTGCGGGTGGTGTTTTCCCTGGTCTTCTGTTTCCTGCTGCTGGCGGTGACCCGGCAGCTGCGGGACCTGGGGACCTTGCTGCGCGACCGGAAGACCACGGCCCGCCTGGTCCTTGCCAGCGTGCTCATCGCGGTGAACTGGACGCTTTACGCCTTCGCGGTGCTTTCCGGGCACGTGCTGGAGGCCTCGCTGGGCTACTTCATCAACCCCTTGGTCGCCATCGCGCTGGGCGTCTTTGTCCTGAAGGAACGCCTCTCGACCCTGCAGTGGGTGGCCATCGGGTTCGCCGTGGCGGCAGTGGTGGTGCTCACCGCCGGCCTGGGCCGGGTCCCGTGGATCTCCCTGGGCCTGGCCTTCTCCTTCGGACTTTACGGGCTGGTCAAGAACCAGGTGGGCAAGAAGGGCACGGCCCTGGCCACGCTCAGTGTGGAAACCATCGCCCTGACCCCGGTGGCGCTGGTCTTCATTGGGGTGCTGACCTATCAAGGCACCTCCGCGCTGTTCGCCGACGGCGTCCCCGGGTTCTGGCTGCTGGCCACCAGCGGGATCATTACCGCGGTGCCGCTGATCCTGTTCGGCGGTGCGGCCCGCCGGCTGCCGCTGAGCACCCTGGGTTCCCTGCAGTTCCTGGCTCCCATCGGCCAGTTCATCCTGGGCCTGCTGGTGTTCCATGAGGTCATGCCCGTGGAGCGCTGGGTGGGCTTCATCCTGGTGTGGATTGCGGTGATCCTGATCGTGGTTGACATGTTCCGTGCCCCGCGCACCGGTTCCCTGCCCGAGCCCAAGACCGTGAGCTGAGCGCGCCGGCCCGTGCTGCGTTCCCCGCCTCTGGCCGGGCAGGGGGCTTGCCCTGCCCGTGGTGTTCGCTAGGGTGATTTCATGTCCACCCTTCAACAACTGAGCCTGTGCCCGCCCCAACGGCAGGATGTGCCGGAACTGCACCGCATCTTTGCCGACCCCCGGGTGTGGAGCCATGCGCCGGCCAAACGCCATGCCAACGTGGAGAAGACCGTGGCCATGGTGGAGGCCTGGCGGTGTTGCTGGCGGCGTGAGGGGTTGGGCCCCTGGGTGATTCGGGCCGCCGGTTCCCGGCAGATCATTGGCTATGGCGGCTGTTCGCTTACCCGCAAGTCCTTCTGGAACCTGGGGTACCGGTTCGCGGTGTCCGCCCAGGGGCAGGGCTTCGCCACGCAGGTGGCGCGCCAGGCCGTGGGCCAGGCGAACCGGCACCGCCCCGAGGCCCCGGTGGTCGCCTCCCTGCTGGAACACAATGCGGCCTCGGCACGGGTTGCCCAGAAACTGGGATTCACCCTGGCCTACCGCGGTCCCGACCGGGGCAACCCGGATGCACAGGCCATCCGGCTCATTTATGCGGACCGGGCACTGGAGGGCCACCAGCTCGAGCTGATGGTGGGCTGAGCTCCCGCCCCGCCCCAGCCGGCTGGCTGCAGGGGGGCAAAAACGACGCCGGGGTGCCAGAACCAATGGTCCTGGCACTCCGGCGTCGTGCTCACCGGAGCCCCGAGCTTGAAAACAGGGTCCCGGTGAAGAACTAGGCGTGCTGGCGGATGGCCGCTTCCAGCACGTCGAAGCCGTCGGTGAGCAGTTCGTCGCTGATCACCAGCGGCGGCAGCAGGCGGATGACGTTGCCGTAGGTGCCGCAGGTCAGGATCAGCACACCGTCCTCCAGGCACTGGGCGGCGACCTTCTTGGTCAGCTCCGCGTCCGGCTCCTTGCCGCCGGGCTTGACGAATTCGATGGCCACCATGGCCCCGCGGCCGCGCACGTCACCCACGGCCGGGACATCCTTCTGCAGCGCGGTGAAGCGCTCGAAGAACTGGGATTCGATTTCGCGGGCACGGCCGGGCAGGTCCTGCTCGTCCATGAACTTGATGCTCTCCAGGGCCGCGGCCACGGCGACCGGGTTGCCGCCGTAGGTGCCGCCCAGTCCACCGCCGTGCACGGAGTCCAGCAGTTCGGCGCGGCCCACCACACCGGACAGCGGCATGCCCCCGGCGATGCCCTTGGCCACGGTCACCAGGTCTGGTTCGATGCCCTCGATGTCGGAGGCGAACCAGGCGCCGGAGCGGGCGAAGCCGGCCTGGACTTCGTCGGCGATGAACACGATGCCGTTTTCCTTGGCCCATTCGGCGACCCGCGGCAGGAAGCCGGTGGCCGGAACGATGAAGCCGCCCTCACCCTGGATCGGTTCAATGATGATCGCGGCGATCTGGTCCCCGCCGATCTGCTTTTCCATGGCCAGGATGGCGCGCTCGGCCGCTTCCTTGCCGGAGATGTTCGGGTTTTCCTCACGGTACGGGTAGCTCATCGGCATCCGGTAGATTTCCGGGGCCAGCGGGCCGAAGCCGCGCTTGTAGGGGGCGGCCTTGGCGGTGAGGCCCATGGTGAGGTTGGTGCGTCCATGGTAGGCGTGGTCGAAGGCCACCACGGCCTGGCGCCCGGTGGCCACACGGGCCACCTTGATGGCGTTCTCCACGGCCTCGGCGCCGGAGTTGAAGAACACGGCCCGCTTTTCGAACTCCCCCGGGGTGATGGCCACCAGCTTTTCGGCCAGTTCAATGTAGTTCTCGTACGGGGCCACCATGAAGCAGGTGTGGGTGAAGCGCGCGGCCTGCTCGGCCACCGCCTTGGCCACCGCCTGGTTGGAGGCACCCACGGTGGTCACTGCGATGCCCGACCCGAGGTCGATGAGCTGGTTGCCATCAACGTCAACGATGATGCCGCCGTCAACATCGGCGGCGTAGACCGGAAGAGTGGAGGCAACACCGGCGGCCACGGACTTCTGGCGGCGGGCGGTCAGCTCCTGGGACTTCGGACCTGGGAATGCACCGTTTACCTTGCGCTTCTGTTCGATACGGTATGAGACGTCCACAGCAAGCTCCTTTCCTCAAATGGGGGCCGGGCCTGGATCCTGCCGGCCCTAAGTCTGTCGTACTCATAGCAGGATATGACGCGGTTTCGGCGCGGCCAACCGCCGTGGCACAGGCGCGCGAACCAGTATTTGTGCAGCTGCACAGACAAGGGCGCGGCAGTGGAGAATCGCTTCCCCACCGCCGCGCCCCGAGGTGTTCTGGCAGCCCCGGCTACAGCTGGGTCGGTGCCTCGATCAGGTCATCTTCCGGATCATCGGGTACATCCGGGTGACGTGACAGGTTGATCAGTGCCAGCACCAGCCCTCCCCAGATGGTGAGCATGGCGATGATCATGAAGACAATGGCAATTCCAGTCATGGCTAGTACCTCTTCACAGTGGTGTCGGGCAGTTCCTCATCGAGGACCTTGGCCTTGTGCTGTTCGAATTCCGGGTCGTTGAGCTTCGAGCCACGACTCCAGGGAATCAGCGAGAGCAGCACCGCGAAGACGATCAGCGCTCCGGCCATGCCCCAGCCAAAGATCCCGTTGAACCACGCCGGGTAGCCGGAGTACTGTTCGCCGATCTTGCTCTGCAGCTCGTTGAGCAGCATGTAACCCAGCGCTGCCGGGCCAACGCCGCCGACCAGGACCATCCACCCGGTGCCCAGCTTGATGGAGCTGTGGCGGTTCAGGTGCTTGGCCAGCTTCGGCAGGGCCCCCAGTCCGGCGCCGACCACGATCACGGTGACCAGGGCGCAGGCCAGGATGCCGAACTGGTTGACGAAGGCATCGAGCGTATCCAGCAGGTACAGCGAGGTGGTGGTGGAGAACAGGGCCAGGGAGATCAGCCCGATCGGCACGGTGACGATCAGGGTCGCCGCCTTGCGGTTCCATCCCAGCTTGTCCTGGAACGCCGCGACAATTACCTCAAGGATTGAGATCAATGAGGTCAGGCCAGCGAAGACCAGCGAGCCGAAGAACAGCACGCCCAGCAGGGCCCCGAGCGGAGCCTGCGAGACGATGGTCGGGAACGCGATGAACGCCAGCCCGATGCCGCCGCTGACCACGTCGCCGACTGCGGCCCCGGTGTTGTGGGCCATGAAGCCCAGGGCGGCGAACACGCCGATGCCGGCCAGGATCTCAAAGCCCGAGTTGGCGAAGGCCACCACGTAGCCCGAGCCGGTCAGGTCGGTCTTGCGGCGCAGGTAGGAGGAGTAGGTGACCATGATGCCAAAGGCCACCGACAGGGAGAAGAAGATGTGGCCGAACGCCGCCGCCCACACCGCCGGGTTCATCAAGGCCTCCCAGTTCGGGGTGAAGAACGCGTTCAGGCCGTCCATGGCGCCGGGCAGGAAGACCGACTGAACCACCAGCAGCACGAACATCACGATCAGCAGCGGCATGAAGACCACGTTCGCACGGGCAATGCCCTTGTTCACACCGGCCACCATGATGATGATGGTCACCGCCCATACGGCCAGGATCGGGAAGAAGACGCGGGAAACAATGTCGAAGGATACCCCGACGTTATCGGCCACGTTCAGGAACTCGCCCATGAAGAAGCCTTCGGCGTCATCGCCCCACGCCTTGCTCAGCGAGAACCAGGCGTACATGGCCGCCCAGCCGATGATCGCGGCGTAGTAGATGGCAATGATGAAGCAGATCAGCACCTGCCACCAGCCCAGCACTTCGGCCTTGCGGTTCAGGCGGCGGTAGGCCAGCGGGGCGGAGCCGCGGAAGCGGTGACCGACCGAGTAGTCAAGGAACAGCAACGGGATGCCGGCACACAGGATCGCCACCAGGTAGGGGATCAAGAATGCGCCGCCACCGTTTTCGTAGGCAACGTAGGGGAAACGCCAGATGTTTCCCAGACCGACAGCGGAGCCGATGGCGGACAGGATGAACAACTTGCGCGAGGAGAAGACCTCGCGTTGTCCTGTCGCCTTGCGGGCGCCTCGTACTGAAGATGGAGTGTTCATGTGATTAACCTAACCTAGAACAACTAGCATATGTGTGAAATGGCTGTTTTAGTTCCTTGTCAAGGGGTTTTCCCCATCGCGGCTGCGCATAATTCAGAGCCTAAACTTTAAGCATGGCAATCACCCTTGGAGCCCTGCTTGAGCATGACGAGCTTGATTTGCGCCCGCTCAATGACTTTTCGAAAACCCGCGAGACATCCATCACGTGGGCCGCGATCACCGAGCTGCTGGACCCTTCGGAGTTCCTCACCGGCGAGGAGATCGTGCTGACCACCGGGGTGCGCCAGAAGACCACCGCAAGCCAGCGCGAGTTCGTGCGCCTGCTGGCCGAGAACGGGGTGATTGCCCTGGGGTACGGGACGGGGCTGGGGCACAAGAACGTGCCGCACAGCATCCTGAAGGCGGCCGCCGAGGTCAACCTGCCGGTCTTCGAGGTCCCGTACCAGACCCCCTTCGCGGCAATCACCAAGCTGATTGCCGAGGAACTGAACCGCTTCCACCTGCAGCAGCTGCAGCAGCTGCTGAACTCCCACCAGCGGCTGACCCGCACGCTGCTCTCCTCCAGCCTGGACAGCATGCTCGGCGAGCTGGCGAACATGCTGGGCACCGACGTGGCGGTCTCCCTGTACGGCACCCAAATCTACGGTCCGGACTTCCGCACGGGCACCTGGCACCAGCTGCCGATCGCCACCGGAATGCGCGACCAGGGGGCGTTGTACCTGGCCGAACCCTATGAGCACGATGCGCTGGTGGAGTACGCCCAGTCCCTGATTGGCCTGGAGCTGGCCAACAAGGCGCGGCTGCTTGAATCCCACCGGTTGGGCAACGGGCAGATCCTGGCCGATCTGGTGGCCGGCACGCTGGATGGCAGCGAGGCCGCCGACCGGCTGCGGGCGCTGGGCCTGGACCGGCAGCGCAACCACGTGGCCATCCTCATCCAGGCCGTCTCCGCGGCGTCGGTGCTGCCGAGCCTGCCGTTGCCCCCGCTGCTAGAGCAACAGGTCACCTCGATGATCGATGACCGTTTGGCGATGCTGCTCCCCCAGGAGCTGGCCGCGCAGGCGGTAACGCTGATCAGCGAGTACCTGGAGAAGGCCGGGATTCAGGCGTCCATTGGCTACGGCGGCAGCTATCCGGGGGCGCGCGGGGTGCGGTGGAGCTACTTTGAGGCACTGGAGGCGTTGCGCCACGGGGAACGGGTTAATGCCCCGGCCAAGCTGTCGCTGACCTCCCTGCTGCTCACCGCCAAGGACGTGCCCATCCACGATCTGGCTGCCGAGGCGCTGGGGCCGCTGCAGAAATTCGACCGGACCAACCGCGGCGAACTGGTGACCACGCTGCGCGAGTACTTCAAGCTGGACGGTTCGGTCGGCGCCGTGGCCGAGTCGCTGGGATTGCACCGCAACACGGTGCGCTACCGGCTGCAGCAGATCACCGAGCTCTCCGGCTACGACCCGACGGTCACCGGCGACCGGGTGCAGCTGTGGATCGCATTAATCGCCCTGGAACTGGCCTGAGCGAGCGCCGCCCCGGTTCCCTGCCGGGGGCCGTGAGTCGATAGGATATTGACATGGCTGACATGTTCATTGAGAAGTTCCGTTCCCTGGTTCCCAAGTATCTGGATGACGCCTGGAGCCAGAGTGACGGGTTGAGCGCTGCGGAACTGGGTGGGGCACTGGAGGAGTCACGGGTGCAGATCCCCCAGGTGCTGGAGGAGTTCTACCGTTCGCTGGGTAACTGCGAGGACTTCATGGAGGCCTACCACTACTTCTTCGACCCTGAGGAGCTGGAGGTGGAGGACGGCTACCTCTTGTTCCTGGAGGACGAGGAGGAAAAATTCGTCTGGGGCTTCAAGGTCAACCAGCTCGACGTGCCCGATCCGATTGTTTACCGCCGCAACAACGCGCGCGGCAACTGGACCAGTGAGGAAGGAACGTTCAGCGAGTTCACGCTGGACATGTTCACCTGGGTGTTCGAGGAGCTCAGCGCGGAATTGGAGAATTAGTGCTGCACCATTCCCACGCCCCGGCCGGGTACCAGTGCCCGTTTTGCGAGCTGCTCAATGACCTGCCGTTCAGCGAGGGGAACCTATGCGCTCCCACCGACATGATCTACCAGACGCGTCACGCGGCGGCGATCATGGCCTGTGACGGGTTCGGCAAATACGGCGGACACGTGATGATCATCCCCACCGCCCACCTTGAATCCCTCTATGACCTTGATGATGAGGTCGGCGCGGCGATTATGCGTGAGACCCGGCGGATTGCCCTGGCCATGAAACTGGCCTGGGCTCCGGAGGGAACCAGCACCCGGCAGCACAATGAGCCCGCTGGCAACCAGCACGTGTGGCACTATCACCAGCACGTCTTTGCCCGTTATTCAGATGACATGCTCTATCGCCAGCTGCGCCACCGGGTGCCGGTGGCGGACCGGGCCGAAAAGGCCGAGCAGCTGCGTGCCGCGGTGTTCTCCGAGCGCCACCCCTTCGCCCTGACCGAGGCGGAGTTGCGGCGGGTTCCCTAGTCCTGGTCTGCACGTAGGACGAGCACCTGACGACCTTTCGGGCACCTTTTTGGCTCGCGCAGCACACGAGCGGCAGCGAATGGCTGCGTCGCCGGCGTTCGAAGGTGCAATGATCGAGCTGTCGCTCTTGCAGCCTAAACCTTAGTCTCACCCGAACCTTCAGCAGACTCGGAGTTCTTCTGCGAGTGTCAGTTGAAGTAAAGAATCGACTGATACTGCGGCCTGTAACCGATGTACTGCTCCCCCTTGCAATACCGCTGAATACTGACCGTGTAGCCCTTATTTCGCAGGTGCTTCGCCCGAGCATTGGTTTCCGCTTGGCAAACCTGCAAGTTGTTGTACCACCGAGTTTGGGTGTCCGCTTGGGCGGCAGGAGCCAGGGCCACCATCCCGGCGGTCAGGCAGAGCGCCGTCGCGCCAGTGGTTAACATCTTCTTGATTTTCAACACCGCTCGATCTCCTTACGCACATCATTTCGCTTTTAGTACACACTAATTACTTTCTGCACTTCGTCAACCCTTTGCAAGCTTTTAACACACTAGGTATTTAACTGCCTAGGTAGGTTCTGTAACCTGCTTGTATTTAGCCAAGCGTCAAGACCCGCAGAGAACAGCAACAGCAATCCGGGGAAGGGTAGCTGAGGGAAGGGATATATAATCCGAAGGCATCGCGAATCTTTTTGTCCTACTTTGGTCTTCGCGTCATCCGTTGAACGCATTGCACCGATCACGATCCCTGGGTGAGTGAACCAGGGACCGCAACTTGTTTTTCTGCAGCCCCTCGATATCGGTTCTGCAAAGGAACCGAGCTCACAGCAGCTGCATCAGGAAAACCGACATAGACGGCGTTATCACTTACCTATGGCACAACACTGCGGCATGACAAAGGATCGGCCGGCCCCCGCATGGGAGCTGGCCGATCCTTTTTGAAGTCTGTTGGTCTGCACCCTCAAGGGCGCTTCAACGCTCAGGCCTCGCGGGTGACCACGGCGTCAGCGAAGGCGATCAACGCGTGCTTCACGGTGCCTTCGGGCAGCGGCTCCAGAACCTTGATGGCATCATCAGCCCACTGGCGGGCCACTTCCCAGGCCTGGCGGGTTGCCGGGTGTGCTCCGACGGCCGCAACGGCCTGGGCCAGCGCCTCGTCACTGCTCAAATCACCGTCAACAAGCTCCAGGGCCGCGATTGCATCCTGGTCCCCGTGTGCCGCGGCTTCACGCAGCTTCAGCACCGGCAGGGTGGGAACTTCTTCGCGCAGGTCGGTCCCCGGAGTCTTACCCGAGTTGCCGCTGGTGGCGACCAGGTCGATCACGTCGTCGGCCACCTGGAAGGCCACGCCTACCTTTTCGCCGTATTCGCGCAGGATCGCCACATATTCCGGGCGCTGGCCGAAACGGGCACCAAAGGCGCCGGAGGTTGCCAGCAGGGAGGCGGTCTTGTCGCTGATGACCTGCAGGTGGTGGGCGATCGGGTCGTCCCCCTCGCGCGGGCCAATCCATTCGTGCAGCTGTCCCAGGCAGAGGCGCTCAAAGGTGCGTGACTGCCAGGTGACCGCTTCCGGGCCCAGCTCGGCACCGAGCACCGACGCACGGGCAAAGATCAGGTCACCGGCCAGAATGGCAACTGAGTTGCCCCACACCTCGTGGGCGGTCGGGGCGCCGCGGCGCATCGGGGCCGAATCCATGACGTCATCGTGGTAAAGCGTGGCCAGGTGGGTCAGTTCCACCACGGCGGCCGCCTTAATGACATCGTCGTCGATTCCCTCGCCCAGCAGCGCGGTCAGCAGCACCAGCAGCGGGCGCACCCGCTTGCCGCCGGCTTCCACGAGGTGTCGGGAGGAGGCGTCGATCAGCGGATCGGAGTTGGCGATTGCGTCGCGCAGCAGCTTCTCGACCTTGGCCAGCCCGGTGGAGACGGCCGGGCCGAACTCCGGGTCCTCGGCAATCGGGGCGAAACCTGCTGGAAGATTGATGGTCGCGGCCAGTGCCGCGGTTTCCGGATTCAGCTCTATCGAGTTCGGAACCTCATGCCCGGCTGCGGTCCAGTTGCTTTTCGAATCAGTCACTGTTTTACGGCTTACTTATCTTTCAACGGGTTTGGTTATCGTCCCAGGAGGACTCCTCGGCAGCGCACCGCTTCCGAAACTTCTATCACTCTAGCCGATGTGGCCCTCCTCTTTCTCTTTGCGGTGCTGTTATCTTCGCCGTGGGCCAGAGGCCACAAGGCACAGCGGTACACGGCACACCCTTACCGCCCCCACCTAGTGGGCAGGACAACTCCGGCGCACGGGCGCACTGGGCCGGAGCGTGACTGCGGCCACCAGCACAGCCTCACCGCGCGCTTTCGGCGGTAGGCTTAGCCGTATCATGTCTGCCGATTTGCCTGTCGCCTCCCCTGCCTTCGTGCAGCAGGAGCTGCCTGTTCTTGCCAGTGTGACCTTTAGTTTCGACCACACCGATCCGTCCTTTGTGCTCGACGCATTGCGTCACCGAGCCCTGGTGTGGACCCGGCAGGGTGACGGCCTGGTGGGCCTGGGGGCGGTGGCCCGTCTGCATACCCAGGGGGCTGAACGCTTCGCCGACGCACGGCAGTGGTTTACCGACCTCGTGCAGCGCGCCACCGTCATCGATCCAATCAACCAGCCCGGCAGCGGGCCGGTGGCCTTCGGCGCGTTCGCATTCTCGTATACCAGCAACTACCGTTCCCGGCTGGTGATCCCGGAGGTGGTCCTGGGCAAGGACGGAGCGCTTTCGTGGATCACCATCACCAGCGACACCCTGGACACCGAGCAGCTCACCTACGATTACGCCCTGGCCCGGTGCCAGGAGCTGCTGGACGAGGCGGCCTACACCGGCGCCCCGCACGGCACGATCAGCCTGCAGCCCGGAGACCTGACCGCAGGCTCCTACCTGAAGGCGGTCACCCAGGCGCTGAAGGTGTTGGAGGGTGACGAGATTTCCAAGCTCGTGCTTTCCCGGGACGTGATTGCCCACAGCAGCGGCGGCATCGATTTGGCGCAGGTTGTCCGGGAGCTGGTTGGCGGCTATGACAACTGCTGGACCTACTCGGTGGACGGGCTGGTGGGTGCCACCCCGGAAATGCTGGTGCGCGTCACCAACGGCACCGCCGAAGCGCGGGTCCTGGCCGGCACCCTGGACCGGGCCACGGCTCCGGTCGGGGAAGCAGGCTACCCACAGCGAGTCCTGCTGAGTGACCCGAAGCAGCGTGTGGAGCACCAGTTGGCCATCGACTCGCTGACCCTGGCGCTGGATCCGATTTCCCACGGCATGCAGGCCCCCGAGGAACCGTTCATCCTGGAATTGCCCAATGTCTGGCACCTGGCAAGTGATGTCAGCGCCGAGCTGCGCCCCGGCTCTGATGGCCGGTTCCCCACCGCACTTGATATCGCCGAGATTTTCCATCCCACCGCTGCGGTGTGCGGCACCCCCACAAGGCTTGCCGGGAAGGTGCTGCGCGAACTGGAGGGGCTGGACCGCGGCCCCTATGCGGGACCGGTGGGCTGGATCGATTCGCGCGGCGACGGCGAATTTGGCATTGCCCTGCGCGGAGGCGTGCTGGAAGACGAAAGCAATATGCGCTTGTACGCCGGTTGCGGGATCGTCACCGGCTCGGATCCGGAGTCAGAACTGGCCGAATCGTGGGCCAAGATGCGGCCCATGCTGCAGGCCCTGCACGCCGAGCGCCAGTAAAATCCATGCCCCGGCTATCAAGCGGCCGGAGATGGGGCCCGACTGTGGTGGCTGCGCACCACACCCACCTCAGAGGTCGGGGCCGCACTAAAACAGCATTCACAGTCAAACTTTGAATCTTAACCTTTTGGCAGTTTCCCGCTGACAAGTCCTCGTGCCCAACGCTTCACCACGGCTGGGGAGGGATTAGGTGGGCAATGAGCAAGTAATGCTTATTCCCACGTGACACGGTGTGATGCGAATCTCAGGTGGGCCGCGTCATGGTTATGATTATCAGGACGCCTGTAACTCGCATCACCTGAAAGTAGGTCCCGTTCCATGCGCACCTTCAAGAAGAACGTACTATCCACTCTCGCCATCGGATCAGCAGCGCTCATCGCCCTGACCGGCTGTGGCGGCTCCGACAACGGCAGCTCGGACACCGAGGGCAGTGGATTCACTCCCCGCACCGCTGGACAGTTGACGGTCTGCTCCGATGTTCCCTACGAACCGTTCGAATTCAAAAAGGACGGCGAGATCGTTGGCCTGGACATTGATATCGCCAACGAGATTGCTTCGGACATGGATTTGAAACTGAGCGTCATCACCGCAGGTTTCGACTCGATCGAGTCCGGCCTCTTCAAGACTCAGTGCGATATCGCGATGTCGTCGATTTCGATCACCGATGCGCGCAAGGCCAACATGGACTTCTCGGAACCTTACCTGGATGACGACCTGATGCTGGTCGCCCGTAAGGAGTCCGGGATCACCGATGTTGAATCCGCCAAGGGCAAGCGTGTCGCCGTTCAGCAGGCTACCACCGGTGAGAAATACGGCAAGGAACAAGGACTGGAAACCATCGGCTATGAAGACTCCGGTCTTCAGCTCCAGGCCTTGACCTCGAACAAGGCGGATGCGGCGCTGGGAAACCAGTCCGTATTGCGCTATGCGATCGCGGACAAGCCGGACTTTGAAGTCGTTCAAGAGATTCAGACCGGTGAAAAGCTTGGTGTTGCGGTGCCGAAGGACAGCGCCGAGCTGCTGGACAAGGTGAATTCCACTCTGGACCGGCTGAAGAGCTCGGGTGACCTGGACAAGATGACCGACAAGTGGTTGGGGCAGAAGTAGGAATCTTCTAAAGCGGTCTTCGCGAGGAGACCGCTTCCCACACTTCAATGATTTCGCGCGGCGCTTCAATCACAAGTTGGAGCGCCGCGCCCGACAACCATGAGGTTCTTCCATGGCTATGACCACAAGTCAACGGGCTCGTATCAGCAAGATCATTCAAATAGCGGTCTTCGTCGTTGTTCTCGCAGTACTTATCCTTGCTGCCGACTGGCCACAAATCCGAAGCTCGTTCTTCGCTTTCGAGAAGATTGGATCGATGTTCCCCGATCTCATCCTTGTCGGGCTGAAAAACACAATCTTCTACACCATTATTTCTTTTGCTTTCGGTCTAGTGCTGGGTTTGCTGTTGGCGCTCATGAAAATGGCGTCTTTTGCTCCCTACCGCTGGTTCGCCACCGGTTTCATCGAGTTCTTCCGCGGCGTTCCGGCAATCCTCGTGCTTCTCGCATTCGGCTTCGGCGTTCCTGTCGCCTTTCCGGAATCAAACTGGCCGCAACCGGTAAACATCATGGTCGCGTTGGGTTTGGTGTCGGCCGCATACATTGCCGAAACGTTGCGTGCAGGCCTGCAAGCCGTTCCCAAGGGACAAACTGAAGCAGCAAGGTCGTTGGGGATGCCAGCTTGGCGAGCCATGGTGACCATCGTCATTCCCCAGGCTTTTCGAATCGTGCTGCCGCCGCTGACCAATGAAGTCATTCTTCTGACCAAGGACTCCTCTTTGGCGTTTATTTTGGGCATGAGCTTGACTCAATACGAGATTACAAAATTTGGTCGCGAGGGAATTACCGCCTTGGGAGCGGGCATTACTCCGCTAATCGTGGCAGGTGCCTTCTATCTGGTCATCACCATTCCATTGAGCCTGATCGCGCGTCGTTTTGAGGGTTCCTCCGCCCGGCAAAAGCGCTAGGAGAAAGCATCATGAGTACATCTACGACAGAACAAAAGTTTGAAGCAGCGGGCGCGAACATCACCGGTTTGCGCAAGTCTTATGGCAACAATGAAGTGCTCAAAGGGATCGACTTGAACCTCGAACCGGGAGAGGTGGTCTGCCTGATCGGCCCCTCCGGTTCGGGTAAGTCGACTCTCCTGCGCTGCGTCAACCTACTGGAAAAGCCGAACGGCGGCACCATTCATGTCGGCGGTTTCGAGGCTACGGATCCTGATGTGGATCTGGACAGGATGCGCCGACATGTCGGCATGGTTTTCCAGCAGTTCAATCTCTTCCCCCACCTGACCGTGTTGGAGAACTGCACCGTTGCCCAGATCAAGGTCGCAAAACGGCCCAAGAGCGAGGCAAAGAGGATTGCTCAATCCAATCTCGACCGGGTGGGACTAGGTGATTTTGGCAGCCGCTATCCGGATCAGTTGTCAGGCGGGCAACAGCAACGCGTCGCCATTGCCCGCGCGTTGTCCATGGAACCGCGGCTGATGCTCTTCGATGAGCCCACAAGCGCACTGGACCCCGAAACGGTGGGCGAGGTCTTGGCGATTATGAAGTCACTGGCCAAGGGTGGCATGACCATGCTGGTGGTCACCCACGAAATGACGTTTGCCAAGGAAGTGGCCGACCGCGTGGTGTTCATGGACGACGGGGTGGTGGTTGAGGAGGGCAAGGCAGCCGACGTGATCGGCAACCCGCAACAGCCGCGCACCCAGGACTTCCTGCGCCGGGTCCTGGATCCCACCCACGTTGATATCTAGGCCGGAACCCAGCAGCCCAAGCAGAAATAAGACACCGCGCACCCTTGGGTGCGCGGTGTCTTTGTGCCATGGCCTGAGCAGGCTGGGCTACCGTTCGGGCCAGGGCAGCGCACCGACGGCTTCAGCCCACTGCACGGACTGGGCGCGGACCTGCTCGCGCGGGGCGCGTACTTCGATCAGCCGCACCCCGGCCCGTTGGGGTGCCGCCAACAGTTCCTCCAGCTCGCCGGAATTTTGCGGGCAGTAGTACTTCCATCCGTAGGCCTGGGCGAGGGCGTCGAGTCGGGCCGTGTGCGGGGTGGCGAACAGGCGTTCCACCGCTTGCCCGTACCGCCCCGATTCGTGGACCGCCCCGTGTTCCAGCGTGGAGAAGATCGCCCCGCCGGCATCGTTGTACACCACCACGTCCAGGGTGGGTCGCGGTTCATCGGGGGCCAGCAGCAGGGCCGAGGCCTCGTGCAGGAAGGTGATGTCCCCCAGCACGGCACGGGTCGGCTGGCCGCTGGCGATGGCCAGGCCCAAGGCGGTGGAGATGCTCCCGTCAATGCCGGCCAGACCCCGGTTGGCGTACACCCGGGCTCCGGGCCGGTCGTCCCCGGCAGCGGCCAGGTCAAAGTCGCGCACGATGTTGGAGGAGCCGATGAACAACGGCCCCTGCCGGTGGCGCCACAACAGCTGGGCCAGCTGGTAGCCGTTGACATGCTTCGACGGCTGCAGGTCCCTTACTATGCGCTGTGCCTGCGCGTCCAGGTTCCGCCAGGCGTCCAGCCACCCCTTCGGGGCGGTGCCGGCGAACTCGATGAGCTGGGCGGGGTCTGCGACGAGCCGTTCGCGGCGCCGGCCCGGGGCGTACCAGGACACCGCCCGGGGCTGGTACAGGGCGCTGAGAATGTTGTGATTCGCCAGCAGGCGGGCCACCGGGCGGCTGAGCGTGGGGCGGCCAAAGAGCACCACCCGCTCGATCCGTTCCCCGGCCACGGCCAGCAGCAGCCGGTAATGGGTGATCAGCTGGGCCGAGAACCGTGCGTTCGAGGACGGTTCGGCCAACAGCGGCAGCCCCAGGGCCTGGGCGAAGGCCTGGGCTTCGGGGCCGGCGTCATGCCCGGCCAACACCACGGTGCGTCGTGCCGGCAGGGCGCCGGGCACCACCCAGCGCGGCAGGTCGGGCTGCTCCCCTGCCCAGCGCCCGGGCTGAATCTGCTGGGCCCACTGCTGTGCGCCTAAATCACTGTCCCGGGGCGGGGTGAGCGGGTCGCGGAACTGCAGGTTCAGCTGGACCGGGCCCGGCGCGCTCTTGCTTGTCCCGGCGAGCGCCCGCAGGGCTTGGTCTACCGCTGGTGTGGGCGAGGTTCCGGCCGGGACGTTCAGGTTCGCACGCACGTGCACGCCGAACAGTCCACGCTGGTCAGTGGTTTGGCTGGCGCCGGTGCCCTGCAGCTCCTCGGGACGGTCGGCGGAGAGGACCAGCAGCGCGGTGCCGGTGTGGTTGGCTTCCATGATGGCCGGCAGCAGTTGGCCCACGGCCGTGCCGGAGGTCATGGCAATCGCCACCGGGGCCCCGGAGGCCTGGGCCATGCCGAGTGCCAGGAAACCGGCGGAGCGTTCGTCGATGCGTACGTGGATGCGCAGTTTGCCGCTGGTCTCGGCCTCCGCTGCGGCGTAGGCCAGCGGGGCGCTGCGGGAACCCGGTGAGAGCACCAGGTCACGGATTCCCGCGCCGATCAGTGTGCGGAACACGTCCCGGGCGGTATCGATGGCGGTATTCGGCAGGGATTCACGGTGGTGCAGGTCCCTGTGTGACTCGTTGGCGGTGTGCGCCGTGCTTCGTTCAGCTCCCACCTGCCCCAGTCTAGTGGTTGCCCCGCCGGTCCCTGCCGCCTACCGCCTCCCGTTGCCCACTACTTGCCCGGTCCCCGGCCCTGGCCCTTGATGTCCTTGGTGCGCCGGTACACCTGCACGACGGTGGGTCGCGGGCCACGCATCTGGCCCTTCTTGGCCTTGCGACCGTCACTAACGTAGTCCGGGAACAGGGACTGGGGTTCGTTGTAGCTGCCGCCCTCCCCCGGGTGCTGGACCGAAACGAACACCGATTGATCGCTGTCGCGGATCAGCGGGCCGCAGGTCTCGGCGCCGGTCGGTACGGCCAGGAACTGTTCAACCCGCCCGCGTTGTTCACCATCCAGGGTGACCTTGTGCAGGGCATCGGAGTAGCCGATGGTGCTTGGCGCCCCGTCGGTGGAGATCCACAGGTTGCCCTGGGAGTCGAAGGCCAGGTTGTCCGGGCAGGAGATTGGGGAGACCTTGTCGGCCGGGTACCCGGAGAAGTAGGTGGAGGAATTGAACTTGGGATCCCCGGCCACCAGCAGGATGTTCCAGTTGAACTCGTTGGCGGTCGCGTCGGTGGGGTTCTCGGTGATCTCCAGTACGTGCCCGTCCCGGTTGCGCAGGCGCGGGCTGACCTCGGTGGCCCCCTCGGTGCCATGGTTGCCGCGTTCGGAGTTGTTGGTCAGGGCCACGTAGACCTTGCCGGTGACCGGGCTGGGTTCCACGTCCTCCGGGCGGTCCAGCTTGGTGGCGCCGAGCTTGTCAGCGGCCAGCCGGGTGTAGACCAGGACCTCGTCCAGGGCCATGCCCGGTACCTGGGAGGCCCCGTTGAGCACCAGCGGGACCCACGTCCCAGTGCCGTCAAAGGCTCCGTCGGTGGGCAGCGTTCCGGTGCCGTCGATTTCACGGGCCGGGGAATTGCCGTTGAAGGTGGCCACGTACAGATCCCCGTGGGACAGCAGCGTCATGTTGTGGGCGCGGTCCCCCTTGCGGTAGGTGTCGCGCGAGACGAACTTGTACAGGTATTCAAAGCGCGAGTCATCACCCGAGTAGGCGATGACCTTGCCGTTCTGTGCGATCCGCACGTTGGCGCCCTCGTGCTTGAACCGGCCCAGGCTGGTGTGCTTCACCGGGACCGAGTCCGGGTTTTGCGGATCAATTTCCACCACCCACCCGAAGCGGTTGGCCTCGTTCTCATAGCCGGGGTGGTGCAGCCCGAAGCGCGGTTCGCTCTCTTCCCAGCCGCGGCCGGTGGCCTTGGCCTTGATCCCGTACCGGGCTTCCTGCGCGGTGCCCCGGCCCCGGAAGTACTGGTCGAAGTTTTCCTCCCCGCTCAACACGGTTCCCCACGGGGTGGTGCCCCCGGCGCAGTTGTTCAGCGTTCCCAGCACCCGGGTTCCGGTATCGTCCTCACGGGTGCGCAGCAGCGGGCTGCCGGCGGCCGGGCCGGTCATGCGGAACTCGGTGTGCATGGTGATGCGCCGGTTGCGTTCGCCGCCCACGATGTAGTTCCAACGCCGGTCGTTCTTCTTGCGCTGCACTTCCACCACTGACATGCCGTGCGCGGCCAGCGCGACCCGACGGGCCTCGTCCTTGTTCGCCTCAAACCAAGCGGGCGGGAACATCATTTCCTCGTTCGTGTATTCGTGGTTGGCCACCAGCACCCCGCGATGTGATGAGTACTTGTCCACGATGATGTCCAGGTAGTCGCAGTTGTAGCCGAACTGTGCGGCCTGCGCCTTCGCCGAGGGTTTGGCCGGGTCCAGGGCCTGCTTGCGGGAGAACAACGGGTCACCCCAGCGGATGATCGGGTGCCAGTCATAGCCCTCAGGCACGCTCATGCCGTCCACCGAGCGGGACACCGGGGCGATGGCGGTGAAGGGCAGCGACCCGCGGGTTCCCTGGGCCGTCTGGGCGGCGCTGGCGGCCGGGGCGGAGAGCAGGGAGGGGCCCAGCACCACGGCCGCCGCGCCCACGGCGCCGAGCCCGAGCATGCTGCGCCGCGAGAGGGCAGCATCGGCGATGTCCTTGAAGTACTCGTTGTCCGAGGTGTTGGCCTGCGGCGCGGCGCACGCGTCACCGCACTTGTAATGGCAGGTGGCCGCCGAACGGTTGCCGCGGGTGTGACCTTGCATGGGAAGCAGCCGGCGCGAGGTTTGCATCAGGGATCACTTTCTGTGGTGGTGCTGCACGCCGCGAGCCCGGTGCCTGGGCTGGGGTGTGAAGCGGTGGCTCATCGTGCGCTGGGAAGGGCGCAAGAAGAGCGTGCCACCCGTGGGTGATCGCCGGGGAACCGGAAGGTTAACCTCAGGCCAACGGACGCTGTGCCAGGTCCTGCCCGGCCAGGATGGCGTAGCAGCTTTCCAGGCGCTGCATCCAGCGCTGCCGGCCTTCGGGTTCCACGCTGTAGTGCCGCAGCTTCTGCCGGCTGACGCCGGGGCGGCGCACCTGCAGGTAGCCGGCTTCGGCCAGCAGCGGCTGCTCGGTGACGTCATCCTTGTACAGGGTGCCGGTGGACAGCCCGCAGGCGTACTTCAGCTCCGGCAGGCTGGCGGCCAGTGCGGCGCCCTGGCCCAGCCCCACCGAGGTGTCCAGGGCGCTGGAGACGACCGCGTCCAGCCCGGCCTCGGCCACGATCTGCAGGGCCTGGCGGATGCCGCCCAGTGGCTGGGCCTTGATGACCATCAAGTCCGCCGCGCCCTTGCGGGAAACCTCCAACGGGTCGGTGTGCTTGCGCACCGATTCGTCGGCGGCGATCTTCAGGTCAATGTGCCGTGCGGCCAGGTCCTCGCGCAGCCGGGCCAGGTCATCGATGCCCGGTACCGGCTGTTCGGCGTATTCCAGGTCGTATTCGCTTAGCCGGGCCAGGGCGGCGACGGCCTGCTGGGCGGTCCATCCGGCGTTGGCGTCCACGCGCAGCGCCGCCTGCGGGTAGAGGCGCCGGGTTTCGGCGACCCGGGCAATGTCGTCCTGCAGGATTTGACCGCGTTCGGCGACCTTGATCTTGATGGTGTGCGGCGCATCGTACTGTTCCAGCACCCGGCCGACCTGTTCGGTGCTCACCGCCGGAAGGGTGGCGTTGACCGGGATGCGCTGCACCGTGGTCTCCGGGTAGGGCTGGTAGGCGGACTCGATGGCGGCGGCCAGCCAGCGGCTGGCTTCGGCCGGTTCGTACTCCAAGAAGGGGGAGAACTCTCCCCAGCCGGCCGGTCCCTGCAGTAGCAGGGCCTCACGTTCGACCACTGCCCGGAACTTCACGCGCAGCGGCAGGCGCACCACAAACGAGTTGGCTTTGAGTTCATCGAGGCTGGGCAGTTGGTTCTCCATGCCTACCAGCCTAGGACAATGTGTTCGGTATCGCGTATCGGGCGGGCTGTGGGGCGACTTGATGTGTGACAATCTGGAAACATGCGAGATTCCAGGCGAGTGAAAGGGCCGCGCCATCTGAAGTGGTGGTGGGCGCTGCTGCTGCTGGGCGTGGTGGGCTGCGTGGAGTACCTGTTCTTCGTTCGGCTGCGTCCGGGCCAGTGGGCCGATGAGGCCGCGTTCCTGGCCTGGGTGAACTGGTGGCCGCGCACCGGACTGGATTCGCCGGTGCGGGCGTTCTTGGATCTGCTGCCGGCCATGTGCGCGGTGATTGCGGTGCTGTTCCTGATCTATCGGGTGATCCGGGACCGAAGTTTCGTGCGGGCGGCGGTGGCCAGCCTGGCGGCGGTGGCGGCCGTGGGCAGCACCCAGCTGCTCAAGCATTTTGTCCTGGAGCGCCCGGACTTCAATTTCGGCACCGCCATGAACTCCTTCCCGTCCGGGCACACCACCACCGCCGCGGCGGCCATGGGGCTGATGTATGTGATCTCCCCTCCCCGGCTGCGCCCGGTCGTGGGGCCCTTCGCCTGGGGCTTTGCCACGATCACCGGGCTGGCGACCCTGATTTCCGGCTGGCACCGGCCCTCGGACATCGCCGCCGGGTTCGTGATGGCCGGGTGGTGGATGGTCATTGGCTGCGCCATCCTGCAGGCCCGCCAACCGCTGGCGGCAAAGGTGAAGAGCACCGCCTGGTCACGGAGGGCCGGTCTGCTCGCCCTGCTGGCCTGGGCGGCGGTCATCGCCCTGTCCTGGCTGCTGCCCCACCCGCACATCAAGCAGATCCCGGACCCGCTGCTGGTGCTCTATGCGGGGCTGGGGATCGCGCACATCGTGGCCAGTGCCCTGCTGAGCGGGCTGTGCCTGCGTTCGGTGGTGCTCGGCCCGGCCCGCCGGCGCTGAGGGCCTAGCCGGCGCGGCGGGTGCGGGGAATGAAGTAGCCAAAGATTCCGGCCCCCAGCACCGAGATCCCGCCCAGCGCCCACACCCCGGCGCTCAGGGTGCCCACCGCGACCAGGCCCGAGAGCAGCACCGGGCCGGCCATGGCCCCGGCATCGGACATCAGGCGCCACAGGCCCAGGAACTTTGCCCGGCCCACCGGCGGTGAATAATCCGCCCCGAGGGTCATCACGATCCCCGAGCCGATCCCGTTGCCGAACCCCAGCAGCATGGATACCGCCAACATGGCGCTCACGGTGTGGGTCAGCGGCAGCAGGAACAGCGCCAACGCCATGGTGGCCATGCACGGCACCGCCACCCAGGCCCGGCCCCGCTTGTCCATGACCTTGCCCGCCGGGTAGAAGATGAGCATGTCAATCGCCCCGGACAGGCCGTAAATCAGGGAAATGGTGGCCGCGTCCAGGCCAATGTTCTCGCCCCACAACGGCAGCACCACCTGCCGGGTGGCGCGGACCGCGGAAATGCACACCACCCCCAGCCCCAATCCCAGCAGGATCCGCCACTGGGCCTTGGCAATGGACAGCATCGAGGTGCCGTTCGGGGTGTTGCCGGCGGCCGGCTCGGCACGGGTGGCCAGTTCGGGGATCCACAGGCACACGACCATGGCGGTGAGCATGGCCAGCAGGCCCACCCAGTACGCCCCGGTCAGCCCCAGCCACTTCATGGCCAGGGTGGCGGCGAAGGGCCCGATGAACACGCCGATGCGCATCACCCCACCGAGCATGGACATGGCCCGGGCCCTGAATTCCATGGGCACGGCCTCGGCCAGGTAGCTTTGCCGGGCCAGGTTGAACACGGCCCCGGCCATTCCCAGCATGCCCACCCCCAGGGCAAAAAGCCCCAGGTTGCTGGGGACAATGCCCAGCACCATGCCCAGGCTCGCCCAGGCTGCGGCCAGCACCATGGAAATGCGCTCCCCGTAGCGGGTGGTCAACACGGCGGCGGGCACGTTGGCCAGCAGGGAGCCAACCCCAACCAGCGTGACAATCAGTGCGGCGGTGGCGGTATCCGCCCCGCGACCGAGCGCAGCCAGTGAAATGATCGGGGCCACGGCCCCCACCCCCACACCGTAGAGCAGGGAGGGTGAGTAGACCTTCAGCGCAAGGGGACGCAGGCTGAAGGGTTGTTCGCTCATGCTCCAATCCTACGCACCAGCCCCGCCACCACCGGCGGGGGTGGGCGCCTTGACAGGCTAATCGCGCGGTTCGGCCTGGTGCATGCGGGCCAGCAACTGGTCGCGAACGGCCTCGGAGTCCTCCATGGTCACGGCAAAGCGCTTGTCCCCGGTGGTGTGCACCACCAGCCCGTCCATGGCGCGGAACACGATGGCCGAGCCGCCGGGGAAGAACCGCCAGCCCCAGCCGCCCCACTGCCCCGGGGTGATCCATTCACTGTCCACGCTCTGGATCTGCCCCAGCGGGATCCGGCGCATCGTGAAGCCCAGAATCCCGGAGGTCACCAGCAGCCCCTTCTCATCCACCTGCACGGTTATGCGGCACACCCCCAACAGCAGCGCCAGGGCGAACAACAGCAGCACGGGTCCGGTCAGCAGGCCGAGCACCCCACCGTTCTCCGCCGACCCGTCGAGCACAAAGAACATGACTACGGTGAACACCAGCAGACCCGCGCTCAGGACCCACAGCCACACCGGCGCGTTCACGCTGCGCTGCAGGGGCTGCTGCGCCACGGGCAGCGCCTGGGGAAGTTCCCGTCCCTGCCCCTGGGCGATCCGTTCATCGCGTTCCTGCTTCATCCCCCGGTTCGCCTGCTGGTACACGCCGCTGATCCAGGCCGGCACCAGGCCGAGCAGCGAACCGGCGATCAGCACCAGGATCCAGGCGCCCAACTGCGCCTGCGCCGGGTCCCCTGCCAGCACGGTCGGCAGCACGCAGCCGATGAACATGGTTCCGCTCGTCCAGGCCGCCAGGCCGCCCAGGAACAGCATCAGCAGCTGGGCCGTGGGACGCTTGGCCCCCATCCCGGCCAGGCCCAGCAGCGCCCCGGCCGCGGCAATCCCCAGGCACACTCCATAGAACGGGCCAAAGCTGCTGAAGCCATCCGGGTAGTCCAGCCCCGACCAGTGGGTGGCCACCACCTCCGGGGCCTGCGCGCCCAGCAGCATCCGGGTGACCAGCACCGCCACCGCCGGCACGAGCAGCAGCAGTGAACTCACCGCCCGGTGCTTGACGGTAACCGGTCCTGTGGGCTGCTTCATGGCTCTTCCTCGGGCTCGTGGGGTCAGCGCCGCGGCATCCGCTGCCGCCGCTGTTTGCATGGACCAGCACCAAAATAGTTGCAGGTCACATCGTTCTTTGCTTTTGATCCTCTCCCGCGCGGCCCCGGTGGGGCAAATCCCGAGCCGAAAGAGTCCTCCGGGGTTAAAAGCACGGCGCCCGGCTCGAAAGCCGGGCGCCGTGCTCCACGCCGGGTGGCGGTGGCCGCTACAGTGAAATGACCGCGTGCTGCGGGTTGGTCATCGCATCGGCGACGAAGCGCAGGAAGCCTGCCGCGGTGCCGCCATCACACACGCGGTGGTCGAAGCTGAGCGTCAGCTCGCAGATCGAACGTACCTTGACCTTGCCCTTGACCACCCAGGGACGTTCCACGACCCGGCCGATGCCCAGGATCGCGGCCTCCGGGTAGTTGATGATCGCCGCGGAGCCATCCACGTTGAACACCCCGTAGTTGTTGATGGTGAAGGTGCTGCCGGACAGGTCCGACACCCCGGCCTTGCCTTCGCGGGCCAGCGAAGCCAGGCGGGCGAACTCGGCCGAGAGCTGCTGTGCGTTCAGCTGGTGCGCGCCGCGCACGTTGGGGACCACCAGGCCCCGGTCGGTTTGCGCGGCGAAGCCCAGGTTCACCCCGTCGAAGCGGGTCTGGGTCAGCTGCCCGTCGGCCCCCACCTCGATGCGGCTGTTCAGTTCCGGGAACTGCTTCAGGCCCAGCACCGCGAAGCGGGAGATGATGGCCAGCATGCTCGGGGCGCTGCCGGCACTTTCCTTGACCTTGGCGCGCAGCTTCAGCAGCTTGGTGACATCCACATCCACCCAGACGGTGGCCTCGGGAATCTCCCGGCGCGAGGTGCTCATCGCGTTGGCGATGGTGCGCCGCACGCCGGAGAGCACGGTGGATTCGGCCACCGGCAGGCCGGTGCGTGAATCGGTCTGCCCGGCGCCGGCCGGGGCACTGGCCGCCGCAGCCGGGGCCGGGGTGGCTGCCGGGGCCGGGGTGCTGGCCGCCGCCGGGGCGCCGGAGTCGATGCGGGACTGGATGTCGCTGCGCAGCACCATCCCGTTCTGGCCGGTGCCCTGCACGGTGGCGATGTCGATCCCGTGATCGCGCGCCAGCTTGCGCACGATCGGGTTGATCACCAGCGGGGCCTGCTCATTGGCCGGTCCGGGGGTGGTGACCACGCTGCCGGCGCGCGGGCGGCGCCGGCGGCTGCCGGTGGACTTGGCCGCGCCGGTGCCGTAGCCGATCAGCACGTTGCCGCTGCCCTCGTCCTCGGCCTGCGGGACCGTGGTTCCGGCACGCTCCTCCTCACGGTAGGACAGCGCCCCCTCGGCCGGCTCGGAGTCCGCGGGCGAACCGGAGTCCTGGCCGCCGGCTTCCCCGGCCTCGGTGGCCACGGAGATGAACGGCTCGTCAACCAGCATCATCTGCCCGGCTTCCCCGTGCAGCTGGTGCACCACGCCCTCGAACGGGCAGGGGATCTCCACCAGCGACTTGGCGGTCTCCACCTCGGCGATGGGCTGGTCCACGGCCACGGTGTCCCCCGCGGCGACCATCCAGCGCACCAGTTCGGCCTCGGTCAGGCCCTCCCCCAGGTCGGGGAGCAGGAATGTCTTGATCACGTTAGGCCTCCCATTGCAGTTGGTCGACGGCGTCGAGGATGCGCTCGGCGCTGGGCAGGTGGTGCTTTTCCAGGGTCGGGGCCGGGTACGGGATGTCGAACCCGGTCACCCGCAGCACCGGGGCCGCCAGCGAGTGGAAGCAGCGCTCCTGGATCCTGGCGGTGATTTCACTGGCCACGGACACGAAGCCCTGGGCTTCGCCGATCACCACGGCCCGTCCGGTCTTGCGTACCGAGGCGGCCACGGCCTCATCATCGAACGGCACAATGGTGCGCACGTCGATGACTTCCAGGTTCCGGCCCTCCTCGGCGGCGATCTTGGCCGCCTCCAGGGCGGTGGACACGCTCGGGCCGTAGGCCACCAGGGTGGCGTCGGTGCCCGGGCGGGCGATGCGGGCGGTGCCCTCGGTCTTCGCCGCGCGCTGCGCCTCGTACTGCCGGGCCAGGTCCTCCAGGTCCACCTGGTCCTTGGTCCAGTACAGCTTCTTCGGCTCAAAGAACACCACCGGGTCCGGGGAGTCGATGGCCTCGCGCAGCATCAGGTAGGCGTCCTGCACGGTGGAGGGGGTGAAGACCTTCAGCCCCGGGGTGTGGGCGTAGTAGGCCTCGGAGGAGTCGCAGTGGTGCTCCACCCCGCCCACGCCGCCGGCGTAGGGGATGCGGATGACCATCGGCAGCGGCAGGCGGCCCTGGGTGCGGTTGCGCATCTTGGCCACGTGCGAGGCGATCTGTTCGAAGGCCGGGTAGGCGAATGCGTCGAACTGCATCTCAATCACCGGGCGCATCTCATTCATGGCCATGCCCACGGCCATGCCCACGATGCCCGATTCGGCCAGCGGGGTGTCAAAGCAGCGGTGGGAACCGAACCGGGCGGTCAGCCCGTCGGTGATGCGGAAGACCCCGCCAAGCACTCCGACGTCCTCGCCGAAGATGACCACCGACTCATCCGCGCTCAGCGCGTCGGCCAGGGCGGTGTTCAGGGCCTTGCCGAAGGTCACCGGCTGGTTGGCCGCGGCCTTGGCTGCGGCGGCGTGTGCGGTTTCGGCGCTGACGTTGCCGTTCTCGGCTGATGCGGTTGCAGTCACCTTATGCCTCCTCGCGGGCTAGTTCGTCGGCCAGCAGTGCGGACTGTTCCTTCAGCTGGGCGGTGGGGGTCGAATACACGTGGTTGAACAGCTCCAGCGGGTCGGTGTCCGCGTCCTGGTTCATCCCGTCGCGCAGGGTCTTGGCCACGGTTTCGGCGTGGTCGGTGATCCGCTGCGTGGCCTCGGACTCCAGCAGCCCGGAGTCGGCCAGGTAGGCTTCCATGCGCTTGACCGGATCCTTGGCCACCCATTCGGCCACCTCCGCGTCCTCGCGGTAGCGCTTGTCGTCATCGGCGTTGGTGTGCGCCTGCATGCGGTAGGTGTGGGCCTCGATCATCAGCGGGCCGGAGCCCTCGCGGGCCAGGCGCACGGCGCGGCCCATGACGGCCATCAGCGCGATCAGGTCGTTGCCGTCCACGCGTTCGCCGGCCATGCCGTAGCCCACGGCCTTGTGGGCCAGCGACGGGGCAACCGACTGCTGGGAAAGCGGCACGGAGATGGCGTACTTGTTGTTCTGCACGAAGAAGATCACCGGCAGGTTGAACACGGCGGCGAAGTTCAGGGCCTCGTGGAAGTCGCCTTCACTGGTCGCGCCGTCGCCGCACATGGCCACCACCACGGTGTTCTCCCCGCGCAGCTTTGCGGCGTGGGCAACACCCACCGCGTGCAGCAGCTGGGTGGTCAGCGGGGTGGACATCGGGGCCACCTGGTACTGCTTCGGGTCATAGCCGCAGTGCCATTCGCCGCGGAAGCTGGTCATGACCTCCATCGGGGCCACGCCCTTGGTCATCACCGCCACCGAGTCCCGATAGGTCGGGAAAAGCCAGTCGCCATCCTGCAGGCACAGCGCGGCAGCGACCTGGCAGGCCTCCTGCCCGTGGCTGGAGGGGTAGACGGCCATGCGGCCCTGGCGGACCAGGGCCGAGTTCTGGTCGTTGACCCGTCGCCCGACCACCAGCGCCTCGTAGGCGCGCAGCAGTTCGGCGGGGCTGGGCAGCGGGTACTCGTGCCCCGGTTCCGCGCCCTGCTCCTCGGTGGAGCGCAGCGAGCCGTCCGGGTTCAGCAGATTGATCATGTGCCGTGCCGGCAGCATGTAGTCCTCGGGGGAAATGCCGAATTTGCGGCTGACTTCAGTGATGAGGTCTTCGCGGGGTTCGGTGCTCATGGCAACCCACCTTTCCTGACCGGGTGCGTGACCCACGACAGAGGGTCGTGTGAAATCACTCACCAATACATTCTTTGTTCACAATTATGGGTAACGATGACTATTCGTCGCCAGTCCGGCGGCTGATCCCAGAAAGTTGCGGGAATATTCCCTATACTCGTAGACGAATAGTTCATTCATCAGGGCTTTGACGAGAACTCGTCCGCCCGCAGTTTCAGGAGCTTTGGTGAGCAAGGAAACCGAGATCAAACTCGATGACGTGGATCATGCGATCCTGGCCGAATTGACCCGGGACGGACGTCAGTCGGTGACCACCGTGGCACAGCGGGTGCACGTCTCGCGGGCCCACGCCTATTCACGCATTGCCCGCCTGCAGGACGCCGGGGTGATCACCCGGTACACGGCGGTCATCGACCCGGTCAAGGCGGGTCTGAAGGCCAGCGCCTATGTCACCCTGAAGCTGCGCCAGCATTCGTGGCGGGAGCTGCGGGACCATCTGGCCTCCATCCCGGAGGTGCACCACGTGGGCCTGGTGGGCGGGAACTTCGATGTGATCCTGCTGGTGCGGGCCAAGGACAACCTGGACCTGCGCCGGGTGGTCTTTGAACGCCTCCAATCCCTGCCCACCGTGCTTGACACCCAGACGCTGCTGATTTTCGAGGACGCCGACACCAGGTAGGTGGTGGCCCGCAGCCCCCTGGGCTGGCCGCTGTTCCGGCGCGTTGCCCCTCCGGCTGGGCGCGTGCCGGTCAACGCAGGCAGCCTCCGGGAAAAGACGGTGTCTTTTCCCGGAGGCTGCGTGCGGTCGGTGGCGGTGTTCGCCAGTGCTGTCAGCCGCGGCCGGTGAACCGCGGCGCGCGCTTTTCCTGGAAGGCCTTGAAGCCCTCGCCGTAGTCGGCGGTGTCACACAGGGCCGCCTGGGCCTTGTTCTCGGCGCGCATGGACGCCCACAGCCCCACCCGCTCGTCACGGATCTGGGCGACCAGTTCTTTGGAGGCCACGAACGCCTGGGTGGCGCCGTTGGCGACCCGGGCCACGATCTGCCCGGTCTGCTCCAGCAGCTGCTCCGCGGCGAAGGCCCGGGAGAACAGCCCGGAGCGCACCGCCTCGGTGCCGGAAATCAGTTCGGCGGTATAGATCAGATCCAGGGTCCGGTGGGCGCCGAGCCGTTCGGTGAACAACCAGTGTCCGCCCGAATCCAGGGTGGCGCCCAGATTGGCGAACGGGGAGCCGATCTTCGCGTTCTCGGCCACGTACACCACGTCGGTGGCTACGGCCAGGCCCAGCCCGACGCCCAGGCAGGCGCCGTGCACCGCGGCGAACGTCGGGGCGGGAAACGCCGACATCTTCTGCAGCAGCGGCTGCACCTTGCCGTCGAGGTAGCCCATGACGTCATCGTCTGCCGGGTTCACCCCGGAGATGTCCCGTCCGGCACAGAACCCGCGGCCCTCTCCGCGCAGCAGCAGGGCGCGCACCTGACCGGACTGCACCTGGGCGGCCGCCTGGTCATAGGCCTCGGACAGTTCGGCCAGGGCCGCCTCGTCCAGCGCGTTCATCTTCTGCGGTGCGTTCAGCACCACGGTGGCCACCGAATCGGCAATGTTCAGTTCGATCATCGGGCGGCTCCTAGGCGTCGAAGTCGACGGTGACTTTGTCACTGGTCGGATGGGACTGGCAGGTCAGCACGTAGCCGGCCTCGATCTCGTCCGGCTCCAGCGCGTAGTTTTCGGCCATCTTCACGCTGCCGCAGGTGACCTTCGCGCGGCAGGTGCCGCACACCCCGCCGGCGCAGGCGAACGGAACGTCCGGGCGGACCCGCAGCGCGGCGTTCAGCACGGTCTCATTGGTGCGCACCGGGGACTTGACCTCACCCTGCAGTCCATCGAGCTTGAAGGTGATTTCGTAGCTTTCCTCGTTCTCATCCACCTCGACCGGGCGGCCGATCTGGCCCTGCGGCCGGTTCGGCTCACCGGTGGTGAACAGTTCGAAGCGGACCTTGTCGGCCGGGACCTGCAGTTCGGAGAGCTGGTCGCGCACCAGCTGGACCAGTTCGAAGGGACCGCACAGGAACCATTCGTCCACATCGTCGTGCGGGATGACGGAGTTCAGCAGGGCGGTGAGCTTCTCGGCGTCAATGCGCCCGGAGAGCAGCGGGGAGATGCGCTGCTCCCGGCTGAGCACGTGGTGCAGGGCCATCCGTGAGGGGTAGCGGTCCTTCAGGTCCGCCAGCTCCTCCAGGAACATCACGTCCATGGCGGCCTTGTTCGCGTAGATCAGGTCAAAGCGCGTGTTCTCGTTGGCTTCCAGGATGGTGCGGGCAATGGCCAGCACCGGGGTGATCCCGCTGCCCGCGGCAACGGCTACGAAGTGGTCCTGGGTGAGCGTATCCACACTGGTCGGGTCGTTCATCCCGGTGAGCTTGTGCTTGGAGATGAAGGCGCCGGCCGGGCTCATCACATCGATCTGCTCGCCGGCCTCCAGTTCCTCGTTCGCCCAGGTGGAGAACACCCCGCCCAGGTCGCGCTTGATCGCGACCTTGATCTCGCTGCCGGTCGGTGCGGCACAGATCGAGTAGGAGCGGCGCACTTCCTGCAGCTCGCCCTCGGCGTTGGGCAGTTCCTTGCGCAGGGCCACGTACTGCCCGGCGACGTAGTCGTATTCCTCGGACAGCTCCGGCGGGATCGCGAAGGTCACCTCGATGGAGTCCTTGGTCAAGCGGCGGACCTCGGAGACGGTCAACCGGTGGAAGGTGGCCCGCCGGCGCGTCGGTGTGGTTTGTTCAGTCATGAAAGCACCTTGAAGTAGTCGAAAGGTTCCAAACAGTCGCTGCAGGTGTACAGCGCCTTGCACGCGGTCGAACCGAAGCGGGCGAGTTCACGGGTCTTCAGGGAGTGGCAGCGCGGGCATTTCACGCTCAGCCCCAGGGTCACCGGGCCGCGGTGGCCGGTGCCGGTGGGCGGGGCAATGCCGTATTCGCTGAGTTTGCGTTTGCCGTCCTCGCTCATCCAGTCGGTGGTCCAGGCCGGTGAGAGCACCAGCTTGACGTCCACCTTCTGGTAACCGGCGTCCTCGAAGGCGTGGTGCAGGTCCTGGGTGATCACGTCCATGGCCGGGCAGCCGGAGTAGGTCGGTGTGATGGTCACCTGGACGGTGCCATCCTCCAGCTGCTCGACCCCGCGCAGGATCCCCAGATCGGCGATGCTCAGCACGGGGATCTCCGGGTCATTGACCTTGGAGGCGATGTGCTGCAGCTTCTCGTGATCGGTGCTCATGCTTTGCTTCGTCATCTCTGCTCACCCATTCGGTTCGAAAAGATTGCTACCAGGTCGCGCCCGGGTGCTTGCGGGCCAGGACCTGCATTTCGGCCAGAATGTAGCCCAGGTATTCCGAGTGTTCGCCCTGGCGTCCGCGGCACATGGCCTGCGGCACCTGCGGGGCTTCCAGTCCGGCGGCGTCCAGGACGCGGGTGATTTCCGCATCCCAGGCTGCGCGCAGGGTGGAGGGGCGCACGGCGATGCCCTCAAGCTCATCGTGCAGCGGCTCGTCGGCGAACATCTCCGAGACGTAGGGCCACATGATTTCCAGTGCGTGGCGCATCTTGGCGGCCGATTCCTCGGTGCCAAGGCCCAGGCGGATGGTCCACTGCTCGGCGTGGTCGTGGTGGTAGTGCACTTCCTTCTCGGCCTTGGCGGCGATGGCCGCCAGGGTTTCATCCGAGGAGTTCATCAGCTCACGGTAGAGCAGCATCTGGAAGGTCGAGACGAACAGCATCCGGATGATCGTCACCCCGAAGTGCCCGTTGTCCTGCTCCACGATGTGCAGGGAGGTGAAGTCCTCTTCCTCACGGAAGTAGGCCAGCTCATCCTCGGTCTTGTCCCACGCCAGCCCGGCGTAGGTCAGGAACGAGCGGGCGTGGCCCAGCAGGTCCAGGGTGATGTTCCCCAGTGCCACGTCCTCTTCGAGTTCCGGGGCGCGTGAGACCCAGTGGGCCATGCGCTGGGAGAGGATCAGCGAGTCGTCCCCCAGGCGCAGCGCGTACTGGGCGACCGCCTCGGAGGGCTTGACCCCATCCTGGGCGATGTCCTCCGGACGCAGCGCGTTGCCTGGGGTAACCCGGGTGGCCGAGGCCAGCGCGTCGCCGAAGCTGTCCAGGGTGGCGTCCAGTTCATCGGACTTCACAGGTGCTTCACCCCTTCGCTGGCCTTGTAGTAGGTGGCGTGGCGGTAGTCCTTGCCCTTGGGCGATTCAAAGAATTCATCCTTCGCCCCCGGGTCGGAGGAGATGATGTCATCGGACTTCACGACCCACAGCGACACACCTTCGTTGCGCCGGGTGTACAGATCCCGTGCATTGCGCACGGCCATCTGGGCGTCCGGTGCGTGCAGCGATCCGGCATGTACGTGGGACAGGCCACGGGAGGAACGCACGAAGACTTCCCACAGCGGCCACTGGTTCTTCTGGGTGCTCATCGTTTAGGCGACCTCACTTTGTGCTTGCTTGTTGGCGTATGCGGCGGCGGCTTCGCGCACCCAGGCACCTTCGCGGTGGGCGGCGCGGCGGCGCTCCATGCGGTGGGCGTTCATCGGACCGCCACCCTTGATCACGCTCATGAACTCATCCCAGTTCAGATCCTTGTGAATCCACTTGCCCGACTCCTGATCGAAGCGCAGTTCCGGGTCCGGCAGGGTCAGGCCCAGCACCTTGACCTGTTCGGCGATCATGCCCACGAAACGCTGGCGCAGGTCGTCGTTGGAGAAGCGCTTGATCTTCCAGGCCATGGACTGCTTGGAGTTCGGGGACTGCTCATCCGGCGGACCGAACATCATCAGCGAGGGCTCGTAGAAGCGGTTGATTGCGTCCTGGGCCATCTTCTTCTGCGCCTCGGTGCCGCGGGAAAGGGCCAGCAGGATCTCGAACCCCTGACGCTGGTGGAAGGACTCTTCCTTGCAGATGCGCACCATGGCGCGGCCGTACGGGCCATAGGAGGCGCGGCACAGCGGCACCTGGTTGGCGATGGCCGCACCATCGACCAGCCAGCCGATGGCCCCCATGTCCGCCCAGGTTCGGGCCGGGTAGTTGAAGATCGAGGAGTACTTGGCCCGGCCGGTGAGCAGCTGCTCGTTCAGCTCATCGCGTGCGGTGCCCAGGGTCTCGGCCGCCGAGTACAGGTACAGGCCGTGGCCCGCCTCGTCCTGCACCTTGGCGATCAGGATGGCCTTGCGCTTCAGCGACGGGGCGCGGGTGATCCAGTTGGCTTCTGGCTGCATGCCGATGATTTCCGAGTGCGCGTGCTGCGAGACCTGGCGGGTCAGGGTCTTGCGGTAGGCCTCGGGCATCCAGTCGCGGGGCTCGATGCGCGAATCGTCGTCGATGATGGCATCGAAACGGGCCTGCGACTGCTGTTCCTCATAACTGGGAACGGCGCTAAGCTGCGAATCATTCTGTGTGGTTGCGGCCATGGTTCACCTCACTGATGTCAAAGATATTTACCGACCGTTCGTTCAGTATATTGGTGAGTCACGCATCACGTCAACATGAGTCGCCGCTTACAGCACAAGCTGCGCCGCACGGCCCGCTCCCCCGCCCAATGGCCGGAAGCGGCCGGCGAAATCCGCAGGTTCTTCCGGCCCCTTGCCCTCCCGCCGGCGGTAGTCGCCTCCCAACACGAAGGCGCCCGCCCCGGTCTCCGGCCCCAAGGGCCAGGACACCGGAACGGGCGCCGTCTGTGTGGCGGCAGCCAGCCGTTAGAGCACCTTGGACAGGAAGTCCTGGGTGCGGGCCTGCTGCGGGTTGCCGAACAGCTCGGAGGGGACGTTTTCCTCGCACACCACTCCGTCGGCCATGAACACCACCCGGTCGGCCACCTCGCGGGCAAAGCCCATCTCGTGGGTGACCAACACCATCGTCATGCCCTCATCGGCCAGTTCCTTGATCACCTGCAGCACCTCACCGACCATTTCCGGGTCCAGGGCGCTGGTGGCCTCGTCGAAGAGCATGATGCCCGGGCTCATCGCCAGCGCGCGGGCAATCGCCACACGCTGCTTCTGCCCACCGGAGAGGGAGGCGGGGCGGGCATCGGCCTTCTCCTCCAGCCCCACCCGGCGCAGCAGCTCCAGGGCGCGGGTGCGGGCCTCGGAACGCGACATCTTGCGCAGCTCCACGGGGGCGAGCATGATGTTCTGCGCCACCGACATGTGCGGGAACAGGTTGAAGTGCTGGAAGACCATGCCCACGTGGCGGCGGACCTCATTGATGTCCACCTTGGGGTCGGTGACGTCAAAGCCATCGACCACCACGGTGCCGCCGGTGATTTCCTCCAGCTTGTTCAGGCACCGCAGCAGCGTGGACTTGCCCGACCCGGAAGGCCCGATCACGCAGACCACCTCGCCCTCGGCCACCTGCAGGTCAATGCCCTGCAGCACCTCGTTGCTGCCAAAGGACTTGCGCAGCCCCTCGACCTGGATCTTCGGTTGGCGTGACCGCTTTTCGCTGACTTCACTCACTTGTTAAACCTCCGATCGGCGAAGTTCGCCAGTTTGGTCAGGGCCAGGATGGCCACCAGGTAGATCACGGCCACGATCAGCAGCGTCTCGGTGACCCGGAAGTTGGCCGCGTAGATCTGCTGGCCCTGGTAGAGCAGTTCGCCAAAGCCGATGGCCAGCAGCAGTGAGGAGTCCTTGAGCATGATGATCAGCTGGTTGATCAGTGACGGGGTCATGATCTTGAAGGCCTGCGGGATCACGACCTTCTGCATTGACTTGCCGTATCCCAGGCCCAGCGAGCGGGAGGCCTCCAGCTGTCCGGGGTCCACCGACTGCACGCCGCCGCGCACGATTTCGGCGATGTAGGCCGCGCCGTTCAGGGACAGGGTCAGCACGCCGGCCACCCAGATGTTCACGCTCTGCCCGATCAGCTGGGCCAGACCGAAGTAGAAGAAGAACGCCCACACCAGGATCGGGGTGCCGCGGAAGAGGTTGATGAAGCCGGTGGCCAGTCCGCGGGCGAAGATGTTGCGTGAGATCTTCAGGAATCCAAAGAGCAGACCCAGCGCCATCGCCACCACGAAGGAGATCCCGGTGACCACCAGGGTGTTCTTTAGACCCATCATCAGGGCCGGGAAGGACTGCTTGAGCAGATCGAAGAAGCCGCCGGAACTGGAGGCGGCCGGATCGGCCAGGTAGGAGTCCAGGATCTTGTCGTACTCCCCGCTGTCCTTCAGCTTGGCCAGCCCGTCATTGAAGGCGGCCAGCAGCGCGGAGTTCTTGCCCTTGTTCACCGCGAACCCGTAGGATCCGGCCGGCTCCTTCTCGGTCACGGTCTTCAGCCCGTTGCCCTGGGCGATGCCGTAGGCCAGCACCGGATAGTCATCGAAGACCGCCACCGCGGTGCCGGCCTTGACCGACTCATACATGGTGGCCGACTGGTCCAGCGACTTGACCTCGAACCCGTATTCGTCGGCGATCGACTTGGCGAAGGTTTCCCCCTCGGAGCCGGTCTTGGCGACCACGGTCTTGCCCTTGAGGTCCTCGTAGCCCTTGATGTCCTCGTTGCCGCGTTCGATGGCCATCTGGATGCCGGACTCGAAGTAGGGTTCGGAGAAGTCGTAGACTTCCTTGCGCTCGTCGGTGATCGACATGCCGGCGATCACGCCGTCGACCTGGTTTGAGCTCAGCGCCTGCAGGGCCGCGTTGAAGCCCAGAGAGCGGATCTCAACATTGAACCCCTCCTCCTCGGCGATGGCGCGCAGCAGGTCCATGTCGATGCCCACCAGATCCCCGCCCTGGCGGAACTCAAAGGGGGCGAAGGTGGTGTCGGTGCCGATGACGAAGGTTTTGCCCTCGACGCCGTCCTCGGGCTGGGCCACGGCGCCGGGGACGCCGATGACCAGGGCCAGCATGGCCAGTAGGGTGCTGGCCAGCCAGCGGCGCCACTGCCGCGGGCCGCTGGCCCGGCGCGGTCGCAGTTGCTCTGGCCGCGCAGAATTCTGTGTAGTTGTCACCAAGTTTCACTCTTTCTTCCAAGGTGCGGTTCCAAGGTGTTGTGCTTGTTAGCTGGGTCATACCTCCTTGCTTTAGCCTAAAGCCATCGGTGAGTAGAAGGTACCCGCCGCGCTTTGGCGTTCCTCCCGCCGGGGCGACGCGCCGGTTCGCGCAGGGCTAGATCCATCCCCGGCAGGGTGATGGTGGGTTTAGATGGGATCATGCATTCCGAATCGAAGATCCCGTACCCCCCGGTGGCCGCCAAGCGCCCCACCACCCGCACCCACCACGGTGATACCTTCACCGATGACTATGAATGGCTGCGCGAGAAGCAGAACCCGCAGGTCATCGAGCACCTCCAGGCCGAGAACCGCTACACCGAGGCGATCAGCGCAAACCAGGAGCAGCTGCGCCAGGAGATCTTCGATGAGATCAAGTCCCGCACGGTGGAAACCGACCTGTCGGTTCCCACCCGGCGCCGCGGCTGGTGGTACTTCACCCGCTCCGTGGAGGGCCAGCCCTACCTGATCCACAGTCGGGTCAAGGCCACGGACACCGGGGACCTGGAGGCGGACTGGACCCCGCCGGTGATTGACCCGGCCGCCGAGCTGCCCGGGGAGCAGGTGCTGGTGGACGGCAACCGGCTGGCCGAGGGCGAATCCTTCTTCGCCCTGGGCGGGATGGCCATCAATGAGACGAGCAACCTGCTGGCCTACTGCGTGGACACCACCGGGGATGAGCGTTTCACCCTCTACCTGAAGGACCTGCAGACCGGGCAGCTGCTGGCTGACACCATCGAGGGCGTGTTCTACGGGTTGGCCTTCTCCCCCGATTCGCGCCGCGTGTTCTACACCGTGGTGGATGAGACCTGGCGCCCCCACCAGATCCGGGCGCACGTGCTGGGCACCGACCCGAGTAAGGATGCGGTGATTTTCCAGGAAGATGACCCGGGCATGTGGCTGGGCTTTGAGCTCAGCGCCGACCGGGAGCACCTGCTGATCTCCAGCGGCAACTCCGAATACTCCGAGACCAGCGTGCTGGATCTGCGGGATCCGGCCGCCGAGGTCCAGCTGCTGGTGGACCGTTCCCTGCGCCTGCTGCACGCGGTGGACCTGCTGCCCGGCGAGCGCGCCGACGAGGTGCTGATTACCCACGACCACCAGGCACCGAACAACCGGATCTCCCTGGTGCCCCGCGATCAGCTCGGTGCCGCAGCCGATCCCGGGCAGTGGCCCGATGTGGTGCCGCACCGGCCCACCGTCAAATGCGAGGGCGCTCTGATCACCGCCACCCACCTGGTGCTCTCGGTGCGCCGGGACACCTGCGAGCGGGTGGAGCTGCTGCCGCTGCAGGGGCTGGGCACCGACGCCCAGCAGCCGGTGCTGGAGCCGCAGTTCGAGGAACAGCTGTTCACCGCCTCCCCGGTGTTCGCCTCCCTGGAATCCCCGGTCGCGCGCATCGCCTACACCTCGGACTTCACTCCGGCCCGGGTCTATGACCTGGTCCTGGAGGACCACCGGCTGCTGTTGCGCAAGCAGACCCCGGTGAACAACTATGACGCGGCCAACTACCGGGCCACCCGGCACTGGGCCAGCGCCGCGGACGGGACCCAGATCCCGCTGACCGTGATGCACCGGGTGGATGTGGATCTCTCCCGCCCGCAGCCCACCCTCATCTACGGGTACGGCTCCTATGAGATGTCCATGGACCCGGGCTTTGGCATCCCCCGGCTGAGCCTGCTGGACCGCGGGGTGGTGTTCGTGGTGGCCCACGTGCGCGGCGGCGGCGAACTGGGACGCGACTGGTACCTGCAGGGCAAGAAGCTGAACAAGAAGAACACGTTCACCGATTTCGTGGACGCCACCACCTACCTGATCGAGAAGGGCATCGCCGACCCGCAGCGGATCGTGGCGTTGGGCGGTTCGGCTGGCGGGCTGCTGATGGGCGCGGTCGCGAACCTCGCCCCGCAGCTGTACGCGGGCATCATCGCCCAGGTGCCGTTCGTGGATGCGCTGACCTCCATCCTGGATCCGGAGCTGCCGCTCTCGGCCCTGGAGTGGGAGGAATGGGGCAACCCGATCCAGGACCGCGAGGTGTACGAGTACATGAAGTCCTACTCCCCGTATGAGAACATCCGCCCGGTGCCCTACCCGCGCATCGCCGCGGTCACCTCCCTGCACGACACCCGCGTGCTGTATGTGGAGCCGGCCAAGTGGGTGGCGAAGCTGCGTGAGGTGGGCACCGGCACCAAGCCGATCGTGCTGAAGACCGAGATGGAAGGCGGGCACGGCGGTGCCTCCGGCCGCTACGAGGGCTGGAAGAACCGGGCGTGGGATTATGCGTTCGCCCTCGATGCCCTGGGGCTGAACCCGGCCGGGAACAGCTGATGAGCTCCCCGCGGCCGGTGGAACTGCAGTGGCTGGAGCATGCCCGGTGGTGCGCCGAACCGGCGTTCACCAGGCTGCTTGGACTGGCCGCGGACCCACCGGACGCGGCACGGCTGCAGGGCCTGGTGCAGCACTGCGCGCAGCTGCACCTGCTCGGGGCGTTTGCCTCCCCCGGAGAGTTGGTGGGCCTGGCCGCCTACCGGCGCCGTCCGGGGCAGTGTGTGGAACTGGAATACCTGGCGGTGCTGCCGCAGGCGCAGCACCGCCAGGTGGCTTCGGCCCTGGTGCAGGCGCTGCGCACGGCCGAGCAGGCCACGGTGGTGGCCGCCACGGATGATGACGCCATCGGCTTCTACCGGGCCCGCGGCTTTCTGGTTTCCCGGGCGCCGCGGGATCCGCGCTGGCCCGCGGCCACCCGCTACTGGTGCACGCTGGCGCACCCGGCCGCCCTGCGTCAGCGGCCCACCGGCGATCCGGGGCTTCAGTATCTTGACGGGGCACCGGCCCCGGGCAGCATCCAGGTGGTGCCCGCCGACCCGGGCTGGGCGCAGCACTTTGAGCAGCTGGCCGAGCGCCTGCGCCGGGCCCTGGGGGCCACCGCGCAGGTGGTTGAGCATGTGGGCTCGACCTCGGTGCCTGCGCTGGCGGCCAAGCCGGTCATTGACATCAACCTGCTGGTGGATGATCCGCGGGACGAGGATTCCTACGTGCCGCAGCTGCGCGCGGCCGGGCTGCTGTTCTGGTTGCGGGAGCCGGGCTGGCACCAGCACCGGTTGTTCAAGCAGCTGGCCACCGGCAGCACGCTGGAGGCCAATATCCACCTCTTCGCGCTGGGCAGCGCCGAGCACTGCCGGATGGTGCTGCTGCGTGACCGGTTGCGCTCCGACCCGGCCATGCGGCGGGCGTACGCTCGGGCCAAGCTCGACGCGGCCGGCCAACTCAATGAGCGCACCGCTCACCAGGGTCTGGTCATGGACTACAACCGGATCAAGGAGCCGTTCATCCTGGGCCTGCTGGAGCAAATCGTCCACGGATTCCCGGAAGACTCTTTGCCCACCACGGCGTGAAACAGTAGACACCCCGACTTGACTTGAGTCACAATTCATTATTACCTAATGATCGTTCGGTAAATAATTCCTGCAGGGGTGCCCATGAGCGAAACACAAGTCGAAAAGTCCCTCCCCCACGCCATCCTGGCCAATGACTACGCCACCGAATGGATGGGCATTGAAGTGCTGCAGCTGGGGGACGGCACCGCCACCATCACCATGCAACTGCGCAAGGAGATGCTCAACGGTTTCGGCATCGCCCACGGCGGGATGGTCTTCGCCCTGGCCGATACGGCCTTCGCCCTGAGCTGCAACCCGGCCGAGGGCAGCGACAAAACCATCACGGTGGCCTCCGGGGTGGACATCAACTTCCTCAAGCCAGGCATTCCCGGACGCACGCTGACCGCCCACGGACAGCGGGTCGCCCAACAGGGCCGCAGCGGCGTGTACGACATCCGAGTCACCCAGGACACCCCGCAGGGAGACGAGGAACTGCTGGCCGTCTTCCGCGGCCGTTCGCGCACCATCCCCAAGCCGGCCTGACACCGCGCCCGACCAGGCCCCGGGGCGTCCCACCCGAAGGCGGCGCAGCAAAAGCCCGGGCAGTCTGGCTCCCCCGCACCGGTCCGCCGGTGCGCACGGCCCCACCACATCACGAACGAAAGATTTGAGCATGACCCAGAACCCCGAACGCGAAGAGCTGCCCAACCCGCTGGATCCCGAGGAACTGATGAGCCGGGATGAGATCGAATCGATCCAGCTCACCCGGTTGCAGGAAACCATCGCCTACGCCTACCAGAATGTTCCGTACTACCGCCAGAAGTACGACGCGGCCGGTGTGCACCCGGGGGACATGAAGGAATTGTCCGACCTGGCCAAGTTCCCCTTCACCGAGAAGGAGGACCTGCGCAAGTCCTACCCGTTCGGGATGTTCGCGGTACCCCAGCACCAGATCGCCCGCCTGCACGCCTCCTCGGGCACCACCGGGCGGGCCACCGTGGTCGGCTACACCCAGAAGGACCTGGATGACTGGGCCCGACTCGGGGCCCGCTGCCTGCGCCTGTCCGGGGTCAAGCCGGGCTGGAAGGTGCACAACGCCTACGGCTACGGCCTGTTCACCGGCGGACTGGGCGCCCACGCGGCGGCCGAGAAGCTGGGCACCACGGTCATCCCGATGTCCGGGGGCCAGACCGAAAAGCAGATTACCCTGATCCACGACTTCCAGCCCGACGCCATCCTGTGCACCCCCACCTACCTGCTGACCATTGGCGATGCGATGCAGCGCATGGGCCTGGATCCGCGCGGCACCTCGCTGAAGGTGGCGGTGCTTGGCGCCGAGCCGTGGACCGAGGAGATGCGCCACGAGCTGGAGGAGATGTTCGGGCTAGACGCCTGCGACATCTATGGCCTCAGTGAGGTCATGGGTCCGGGAGTGGCCGGGGAATCCAATGAGCTCAAGGACGGCAGCCACATCTGGGAGGACTACTTCCGCCCGGAGATCCTGGACGCCTACGACGAAACCAAGGTGCTGCCCGACGGGCAGCACGGCGAACTGGTGTTCACCTCGCTGACCAAGCAGGCGCTGCCGATCATCCGCTACCGCACCCATGACCTGACCCGGCTGCTGCCCGGCACCGCCCGGCCCGGGCACCGCCGCATGGGCCGGATCACCGGGCGCAGCGATGACATGATCATCCTGCGCGGGGTGAACCTGTTCCCCAGCCAGATCGAGGAACTGATCCTGAAGGTCCCGGCCCTCTCCCCGCACTTCCAGCTGGTGCTCACCCGTCCCGGACGCATGGACCAGCTGGCGGTCAAGGTCGAGCGCCGCAGTGACGCGACCGCCCACGAGGTCTCCACCGCCGGGCAGGAACTGGCCTCGCTGATCAAGATCCACATTGGCTCCAGCTGCGCCATCGAGGTCGTTGAGCCCGAGACCCTGGAGCGCTCCATGGGCAAGCTCAAGCGCATCTACGACATGCGCAACCTGTAGCGTTCGCATCCGCCACCCGGCGGGTACGGCCACAACGGGGTGTGGGGGCAAACCGGTGTTTGCGCCCACACTCCGTTTTTGTCTTCCGTAATGGGATAATCGAGGAATCATGTCTGAAACCGAAACAGTTAACGTCTCCGCCCGTCGGGGCCGGCCCGGCTACGACCAGGACTCCGTGCTGGCGATCGCGGTGGAGCTTTTCAACCTCCACGGCTATGACGCCACCAGCATGGGCAAGCTCGCCGACCGGCTGGGGATCAGCAAGTCCGCGATTTACCATCACGTGCCCTCCAAGGAGGACCTGCTGCGCCTGGCCCTGGATGAGGCCCTGATCCCGCTGGAGGCGGTGGTCGAGGACGAGCACACCCACGGGCGCAGCGCCGACGAGCGCCTGGAATACTTCCTGCGCGCCACCGTGCGGATCCTGGTTGCCAAGCGCTCCTATGTCACCCTGCTGCTGCGCCTGCGCGGCAACACCGCCCTGGAACGCGCTGCCCTGGAGCGCCGCCGCGCGGTGGACCGCAAGCTGGCAGAACTGGTGACCCTGGCCCAGCAGGAAGGCTCCCTGCGCCAGGACCTGGAGCCACGCACCACCGCCCGCCTGCTGTTCGGCATGATCAACTCGGTCGTCGACTGGTACCGGGAGGATGGTGTGATCACCGCCGCAGGCCTGGAGCAGCACGCGATTTCCATGGTCTTTGACGGGCTGCACGTCCAGCGCCCCTAGCGCCCCGGGGTGCCAGCTCCCGGGTGGCCGGCTGAGATTGCTTCACAGGTTTCAGATATAGCATCGTGAAGGTGCATGGTGATGCGCTGGGCCCGGTCCCGGACCGGGTGATCCTCCGTGCCCCGCCGGCAGGCAGCGCCCGCCGACCCCTATCATTGCCGAACTAGCTAAGTAGTGTCGTGGAAGAACTATTCTTTAATCTTTTCTCGCAGCTGCCGGGCACCCAGTCCGGGACCCAGGTTGCCCTGTTTTCGCTCAGCGCCCTGCTCTCGGTGATTGCCTGCCTGCTGCTGGCGCACCGCAACGACCTGGGCTGGTGGGCACAGATGCTCTCGGTCTTCGCCGGGCCGCTGGTCATTGCCCTGCAGTACGACCTGAAGCTGCTGATCTACGCGCTGCCCTACTTCATCCTCGCGGCCTTCGGGCTGTGGCGCTTCTCCCGCTATGAATTCCAGGGAAAGTTCACCCGGAAGGTCACCCTGGGCACGTTTGGTCCCGGCGCCTGGGCGCTGAGCGTCGTCCTGGTGGCGGTGCTCACCGCGCTGCACCTGGGTGAGATGCTCACCAGCGGTTTTGCCTTTACCGCCGGCACCTCGGTGATCTGGGTCAGTTTCCTGGCCGAGGCGCTGGTGATCACCTCCTTCGTCCTGATCGCCTGCGGCTGGCGTCCGGGCTGGCTGCTCATGGCCCTTGGCTCGCTGGCCTACGTGGTGGCGATCTTCAGCAACAACCCGGCCCTAGCCCTGCTGGGTACCTGGGTGTTCATGGTCCTGGCCTCGCTCTACGGCTGGTGGGCATGGCGCAAGCTGCCGCGGCGCACCGACGCTGCCGCCGAGGCCGCGCTGGAGAGCCAACCCTAGCCGTTAGCGCCCAGGGAAAGAACTCCCCGTCGGAACCTGCTGCCCCTTGGGGGCGGCGGTTCTGGCGGGGAGTTCTTTGCATCAGCTCGTTGCGGATTCACCGCACCGCGGAAGACCAAAGCCCAGCGGCCCGCCACCGGCGCATGATGTGCCGGCGGCGGGCCACTGGGTGGCTGCCCCAGTTGGGCAGCCGGACCGGGGAACTAGTCGGTCCAGTTGGCGTAGGTGGAATTCTGCTTTTCGACCAGGGTCAGCACATCGTAGGTGGCCACGATCTCGTCATTCTGGTTGTGCAGCACCGCATCCCAGGCCACTTCCCCGTACTCGTCGGTGACGCGCGGGGTGATCCTCTTGGCGGTCAGGGTCACCCGAATCGAGTCCCCCGCCCCCACCGGGGTGATGAAGCGCAGGTTCTCCAACCCGTAGTTGGCCAGCACCGGCCCCGGCGCCGGTTCCACGAACAGTCCCGCGGCCCAGGAGACCAGCAGGTAGCCGTGGGCCACGATGCCCGGGAAGAACGGGTTGGCTTCGGCGGCCTTCTGGTTCGTGTGCGCGTAGAAGGTGTCCCCGGTTTCATTGGCGAAAGCGGTGATCTCCGCCAAGGTCACCTCCCGCAGGTCCGAGGCCAGCGCATCACCGATGCGCAGCTCGGCCAGCGACTTGCGGAACGGGTGCACATTGCCTGGCTGCGCCCCGTATTTGGCGCTGCCGGCGATCTGCCGGTCCGCCCCCGTGTGCCAGACCCCGGTCAGCGCGGTCAGCATGTTCGGCGAGCCCTGCACGGCGGTGCGCTGCATGTGGTGCATCACCGAGCGGATGCCGCCCAGCTCCTCGCCGCCGCCGGCGCGTCCCGGCCCGCCGTGGACCAGGTGCGGCACCGGGGATCCGTGTCCGGTGGAGGTGCGGGCGGTTTCCCGGTTCAGGATGTGCACGCGCCCGTGGTGGGCGGCGATGCCCAGGGTCAGGGCACGCATCGCCTCTGGGTCATTGGTGCACACCGTGGCCACCAGGCTGCCGGCGCCCTGCGCGGCCAGCTCCACCGCCTCATCCAGGCTGCGGTACCCGACCACGGAGGAGACCGGGCCGAACGCCTCACGCGAGTGCAGGATCGGGTTGGCCGGATCGGACCAGCGCAGCACCACCGGGGCCATGAACGCCCCGTCCTGAGCGATCTCGGTTCGTTCGCCGCTGGTGCGCACCCGCGGGGCATCCAGCGAGCCATAGGCCAGCTCGCCACCGGCGTCCAGCATGTCCTGCACCGCCTGGCGCACGTCGCGCAGCTGATCCAGGGAGGCCAGCGCGCCCATGGTCACGCCCTCCACGCGCGGATCGCCGATCACGGTGCGGGCCTCGATGCGCTCGCCGACGGCCTTGATGACGGCGTCAACCAGCTGCTCGGGCACGATGCTGCGGCGGATGGCGGTGCACTTCTGCCCGGCCTTGCTGGTCATCTCGCTGACCACGGCCTTGACGAAGGCGTTGAACTCCTCGGTGCCCTCGACCGCGTCCGGGCCGAGGATTGCGGCGTTCAGCGAGTCGGTTTCCGAGGTGAACTTCACCCCGCCATCCACCACGTTGCGGTGGGCCTTGAGCTTGTTGGCGGTCGCGGCCGACCCGGTGAAGGCCACCATGTCCCGGTAGTCCATGTGGTCCAGCAGATCCCGGGCCGAACCGGAAAGCAGCTGCAGCGAGCCGTCGGGCAGGAGTCCGGAGTCCAGCATCATGCGCACCACGGCCTCGGAGAGGTAACCGGTGGGGCTGGCGGGCTTGACTATGGTCGGGACCCCGGCGATGAAGGCCGGGGCGAACTTTTCCAGCATTCCCCAGACCGGGAAGTTGAACGCGTTGATCTGCACGGTCACCCCGGCCATGGGAGTGAAGATGTGGGTGCCGATGAAGGACCCGTCCTTGCTCAGCGGCTCGGTGGGCCCATCCAGGATCACATTGGAGTTGGGCAGTTCACGCCGCCCCTTGGAGGAGAAGGTGAACAGCACCCCGATGCCGCCATCGATGTCGACCATCGAGTCGATCTTCGTGGCACCGGTGCGGTAGGAGATCTCGTAGAGCTCTTCGCGGCGCTCGTTCAGGTAGAGCGCCAATTCCTTGAGCTTCAGGGCGCGCTGGTGCAGCGAGAGACCGGACAGTTCACGCTGTCCCACGGTGCGTCCGTAGTCCAGTGCGCCGGCCACGTCCAGCGCTCCGGCGCTGACGGTGGCAACGGGCTGGCCGGTGTTCGCATCGAGCACCTGCGTGCCGCCCTCGGCCTGCGGGCTGATCCATTCTCCGGCGATGAAACTAGGCACCACAGTGGCTTGGGCAGTCGACATCGACACAATTCCTTCCTGAACGATCGGTCAGTATTAGGATTAAGAGTAACAGTATTGCGTGATAGCCAACACTTTGAAAGGTCCGCCATGTCACAGAATGCGCCCCGCGCCACCCCTGCGCCCGGCTCGCCGCAACCCGAGGCGCAGGAGCCCTGGACGATCGAACTGGGCGAGCTGGATCAGAAGATGGGCGTGCGGATCATCGAGGAATCCGTGCAGCGCGTCGTGGGGCGCATGCCGGTGGCCGGCAACACCCAGTCCTTCGGCCTGCTGCACGGCGGGGCCTCGCTGGCCGTGGGCGAGGCGGTGGGCTCCTGGGCCGCCGTGAAGTTCGCCTCGACCTTCGGCAAGGTGGTGGTCGGCGTGGATGTCAATGCCACCCATCACCGCTCGGCCACCGGCGGCGAGGTGACCATCACCGCCACCCCGATCAAACTGGGGCGACGGCTCACCAGCCACGAGGTCATCATCACCGATGATCAGGACCGCCGGATCTGCACCCTGCGCATCACCAACCTGGTGGTGGACAGACCCGCCCACTAGACGCCTCTCGCCAATGGCCGGGGCGCCGGCGGCGGTTAGCGGCCAGGACGGGAGTCCGCCTGGGCCTGCGACACCACCTGGCGCAGCCGCTGCACCGTGGCTTCGGACAGGCCCAGGCGGAGCAGGAACTCCTGCGGATCACCCACCCAGCGCATGAACTCCTTGAGCGCCGCGGCCCGGCTGGCGAGGATCGGAGCCAGTTTTCCGTCGGGCAGGTGGCTTTCGTGCGGGTGGCGGTACCCGCTGACCCGGTGCCATTCATTGATGCCGCGGGTCGCCAGGGCGTCCTGCTCCAACACCTCATCGCCACGCCCGGCCAGGGCCAGCAGCAGGCTGGCCACCAATCCGGTGCGGTCCCGGCCCGCCGAGCAGTGCAACACCACCCCACCCTCGCCCGCGGCAAGCTCGGTGAAGACCTCCCGCAGCCGGTGGGGAAACTCCTCGCACACCAGGCGATACATCGACGGGTGGTTCATGTACGGAACGGCCACGGCCGCGAACCGCTCATTACCGGCATCCTCCAGGGGCAGGTTGACCACCCGGATGCCCTCCAGCGCATCGGGACGCACCCGCGGGTCCAGTGCCCGGGCCTTGTTTTCCCCGGGATTGCGCAGATCCAGCACCCGCCGCACGCCGGACTCCCGCAGCTGCCGCCAGCCGGCCTCGGTCAGCCATTCGCGCCGGCCCATCCGGTAGACCGAGCCGGCAATGCGCCGGGCATTGACCGATCCATCCCACGTTACATCCCCGGCGCCGCGCCGGTAGGTCCCTGGTTCCATCATGCTCCCATTGCACCACAACGCCGCCTCAGGCTACGCTATGAACTGATTGAGTTTCATCAATCGGTATTTGTTCCAAGGAGGGATCCCGATGGCTGTTCTGACTTCACCCCATGCCCCGTCCCGTCTTTCCAAGGACCGATTGTGTATCACTCTTCTGCCACAAACCGATTAGACCCCACCGCCGAACCTTTTGAACCCACCCGCCGCCGGCAGCGGCGCTGGGATGAATCCGGCCCGGAACCGCTGCCCGCCAGCCAACGCCACTCCACCTGGACCGGCATTGAGAAGGGTGCGCGCGGCCCGCGCCCGTATCCTTCCTGGCTGATCGAGGAGGCGGCCGCCATCGACACCGAGCTGGGCTTGATCAAGTCCGGCAAGGAGGCCGAGGTGCATCTGCTGGAACGCGCCACCGAGCAGCGGCGGGTCCTGCTGGCCGCCAAACGCTACCGCGCCAGCGAACACCGGCAGTTCACCCGCTCCCAGGCCTACAGCGAGGGCCGCGCCGCACGGCGTTCACGGGATAACCGCGCGGTGAGCAACAATTCCAGCTACGGCCGCCAGGTCGCCGCCGGACAATGGGCCGCCGCCGAATTCCACTACCTCACCCTTTGCCACCAGGCCGGGATCCCGGTTCCCTACCCGGTGCAGATCGATGGGACCGAGCTGCTGTTGGAATTCATCAGCGACCCGCAACACCCGCAGCTGGCGGCCCCGCGCCTGCAGCAGCTGCGCCGGGACGATGAGCGGCTGCCGCAGCTGTGGGACCAAGCCGTGCGGATCCTGGAGGGGTTCGCGGCGGCCGGCCTGGCCCATGGGGACCTGTCGGCCTACAACCTCCTGGTCGCCGGCCGGCGCCTGGTGGTGATCGACGTGCCGCAGTGCGTGGATTTGGCCGGCAACGCCAATGGCCTGGATTACCTGCACCGGGACTGCGTGAATCTGTGCGCCTGGTTCGCTTCGAAGAACCTGGAGCGTGATCCGGACGCGCTGTTCACCAGCCTGCTGGCGGTGATGTTCAGCTAAATCCGGCTCGCGGGCACCGGTTAAGCGCCGCAGGGGCGTGCCGCCGTAGGCAGCACGCCCCTGGTGGACCGTTTCCGGTGTCCTGGGCTCTTCTAGTCCTGGGACCAGTCGTAGAACCCCTGGCCGCTCTTGCGTCCCAGCTTGCCCTCGGCCACCAGCTCACGCAGGATCTGCGGCGGCTCGAAGCGCTCCCCCAGTTCCTGATGCAGGTATTCGGCAATGCCCAGGCGCACGTCCAGGCCGACAATGTCGGTGGTCTTCAGCGGCCCGGTCGGGTGCTTGTAGCCCAGCACCATGGCGTTGTCGATGTCCTCGGCGCTGGCCACGCCCTCCTGGACCATGCGCATCGCCTCCAGGGCGATGGCCACTCCCAGGCGGGAGGAGGCGAAGCCGGGGGCGTCATTGACCACCACTGCGGTCTTGCCCAGGGCGGCAACCCAGCCGCGGGCCTGGTCCACCAGTTCGGCGTCGGTCTGCTTGCCGATCACCACCTCGATCAGCGTCGAGGCCGGGACCGGGTTGAAGAAGTGCAGGCCCAGGAAGCGGGAGGGGCGGGACAGCTCTCCGGCCAGCCCGGAGACCGAAAGGCTGGAGGTGTTCGAGGCCAGCACCGCCGTGGGCGCCAGGACCTTTTCCACACCCTGCAGCGAGGAAACCTTCAGGTCCCAGATTTCCGGGACGGCCTCGACCACCAGCTGGCAGTCGGCAAACTGCTGGTAGTCGGTGCCCACGCTCAGCCGGGCCCCGAGCTGCTCACGGGTTTCGGACAGGGTGCCGCGGGCCAGTGACTTGTCCACCGAACCCATGACGCGTTCGCGGGCGGCGGCCGCCGAGGCCTCGTCGCGTTCAATGACGCGCACCTGGGCGCCGCTGATCAAAAATGCATGGGCGATGCCGGCGCCCATGCGCCCGCCGCCCAGCACGCCTACTGTTGCCGGAAGGGAATTGCTCATCGTCGCCTACTTCTTCTTTCGATCCAAAAACGCCTGCATGCGGTTAAACTTGGCCGGGGACTCAAAGAGCATCCCCTGGGCCAGGGTGTCGATCACCGGGTGCACCTCACGCGGGGTGTGGAACACGGCCTTGGTGATCCGCACCGCCAACGGGTCCTGGGCGCAAATCCTGTCGGCGAGCGCGTCCGCCGCGGCCTGCAGCTGCTGCGGGGCATGCAGTTCGGTGATCAGCCCGGCCTGCAGGCACTGGCTGCCGGTGAGCACCTTGCCGGCCAGCAGGATCTCCTTGGCCATCGGTTCACCTACCAGTTCCTTCAGCCGCCAGGTGGCCCCGGCGGCGGCCATGATTCCCAGGTTGGTTTCCGGGTTGCCCATGCGCAGCGCCTCGGTGCCGATGCGGAAGTCCGCCGCGTAGGCCAATTCCGCTCCCCCGCCCAGGGCGTAGCCATCCAGTGCCGCGATGACCGGCATCGGCAGCTTGGCGATCCGGTCAAAGATGGTGGAGTTGATCCCGGCCAGCGCATCATCACGCCGGCGTTCGCGCAGCTGGGCGATGTCTGCTCCGGAGGCGAAGATTCCCTTGACGCCCTTGGGGTGCTCTTCGCTGGGTTCCTGGCCGGGGGTACCGGCCAGGATCAGCACCTTCGGGGTGGCCTCCAGGTGGCTGCACACCGCGTGCAGCTCATCGACCATCACCTGGTCGATGGCGTTGCGCACCTTGGGTCGGTGCAGGCGCACCCACAGCCGGTCCTCGCGCTCGCTGATCTGTAAGGTGGTGAAGTCTGTGGCATTCAGGCTCACTGGGACTAGACCCCCTCAACCAAAAGCGCGGTGCCCTGTCCCACGCCCACGCACATCGTGGCCACGCCAAGCTTGCGCCCGGTTCCGCTCAGTTCGCGTTCCATGCGTCCCAGCAGGGTGATCACGATGCGCGAACCGCTGGAACCCAGCGGGTGGCCCAGGGCGATGGCCCCGCCGTCGTTGTTCACGATTCCGGCGTCCACGCCCAGTTCGCGCATGCTGGCCAGGGACTGGGAGGCGAAGGCCTCGTTGATTTCCATGGCTCCCAGCTCATCGATGCCGATTCCGGCGCGCTCGAGCACCTTGTTGGTGGCCGGCACCGGGCCCATGCCCATGATTTGTGGGGCCAGGCCGGCGGCCTGGCCGTCGATGATGCGGGCGCGCGGGGTCAGCCCGAAGCGTTCGATGGCCCGTTCGGAGACGACCAGGATCGCCGAGGCGCCGTCGTTCAGGGAGGAGGCGTTGCCGGCGGTGACCACGCTGCCGCCCTTGACCACCGGACGCAGCCCGGCCAGCGCGTCCAGGGAGGTTTCGGGGCGGGGCCCTTCGTCGGTGTCCACCACGTGTTCGCCCTTGCGGGTCTTGACGCTCACCGGCACGATTTCCTCGGCAAAGCGCCCGGCCTGGATCGCGGCGATGGCCTTCTGGTGGGACTGGTAGGCGAATTCGTCGCAGTCCTCGCGGGAGATGTTGTATACCCGGGCCACTTCCTCGGCCGTCTCGGGCATGGAGTAGGTGGCCTTGCCCTCGCGGGCCAGTTCCCCGGAGAGGAACCGCGGGTTGGTAAAGCGCCAGCCGATGGAGGTGTCGAAAGTGGCGCCGGGCTTGGCGAAGGCCTTGGTCGGCTTTTCCATGACCCACGGGGCGCGGGACATTGATTCCACCCCGCCGGCGACGACGATGTCCGCCGCACCGGCCTTGATCATGTGGCTGGCCATGGTGATGGCGCTCATGCCCGAGGCGCACAGCCGATTGACGGTGATGCCCGGTACGGTATCCGGGTACCCGGCCAGCAGCCAGGCCATGCGGGCCACGTTGCGGTTTTCCTCCCCGGCACCGTTGGCGTTGCCGTAGATGACCTCATCCACGGCCGAGGGGTCGATCCCGGCCTGTTCGATGACGCTGCGAATCGTCAGCGCCGCCATGTCATCCGGACGCACCGAACTCAGCGCTCCTCCGTAGCGGCCCACGGGCGTGCGCGCGCCACCGACCAAAAATGCCTCGGTCATGAAAACTCCTTTGTCTGCTGGCCCGATGCGCCCCGCCCGCCGTGCGGGCCGGACGCTGGGAATGCCGGACCGGACAGGGGCGGGAAACGCCCCTGAATACTTACCGACCATTCGTTCACTATTAGAATCCCATTGTGCCAATGTGGTGGTCAAGAACGCGAATGTGAACCAAGCAACAGTATAGGGCTAGTTAGTGAGGTCAGACGGGGTTTATCTGAATCCACAGGCAAAGAATTCCATGTCAAAGCCTTGATATCTTCCGCAACGCCAAGTAGTCTCTTCTGCTTGACCGACTCTGGACCTGATTCCAGATCGTGGACCGTTACCAAGGCCGTGCCGCGGGCACCGGTTTTGGGCATCCGGTCGACGGAAAGCTGAACGACGACGGAGCAGTAATGCCACCGGTAAGCAGCCAACCAGATAACTCCGATAATTCACCACATTTCACTCCCGATCTGGACCTGGACATTGGCCCAGACATGAACACTGCCGCCGGGCGCAGCGAGATCCGCAAGGCCACGGCCGCATCGGCGATGGGTAACCTGACCGAGTGGTTCGACTACGGCATCTACGCCGTGGCGGTCACCTACATTACTGCCCACTTCTTCCCCTCCGAGGGCGGCACCCTGATGGCCCTGGCCACCTTCGCCCTCTCCTTCCTGGTGCGCCCGCTGGGCGGGCTGGTGTGGGGCCCGCTGGGCGACAAGCTGGGCCGCAAGAAAATCCTGGCCCTGACCATCCTGATGATGTCCGGGGCAACCTTCCTGATCGGTGCGCTGCCGACCTTCCAGCAGGTGGGCGTGCTGGCACCGGTCCTGCTGGTGCTGCTGCGCATGATCCAGGGATTCTCCACCGGCGGCGAGTACGGCGGGGCGGCGACCTTCATGGCCGAATACGCCCCGGACCGCAAGCGCGGCTTCTTCGGCTCCTTCCTGGAATTCGGCACCCTGGGCGGCTTCGCCCTGGGTACTGCCGTGATGCTGGGCATGCAGCTGCTGCTGTCCGAGGACGCCATGATGGCATGGGGCTGGCGCATCCCGTTCTTCCTGGCCCTGCCCATGGGCCTGGTCGGGCTGTACCTGCGTAACAAGATCGAGGACACCCCGGTATTCCAGGAGCTGGAGGAGGCCGGCGAGGTCGAGCAGGGCAGCTCGCTGAAAGAACTGGTCAGCGAATACTGGCGCCCCATGCTGGTGATGACCGGCCTGGTCATCGCGCTGAACGTGGTCAACTACACCCTGCTGACCTACATGCCCACCTACCTGGAACAGCAGCTGGGGCTGAGCTCCAACGCCTCGCTGGCGGTCATCCTGATTGGTGAGGTCGCCATGATGGGCGTGATCCCGTTTGCCGGTTCCCTTTCCGACAAGGTGGGCCGCAAGCCGATGTGGTACACCTCGGTGATTGGCCTGTTCGTGTTGGCCCTGCCGATGTTCTGGCTGATGGGCCAAAGCTTCGCCTGGGCGATCGTGGCCTTCGCAGTGCTGGGCCTGCTCTACATCCCGCAGCTGGCCACCATCACCGCCACCTTCCCGGCGATGTTCCCCTCCCAGGTGCGCTTCGCCGGGTTCGCGATCACCTACAACGTGGCCACCGCCATCTTTGGCGGCACCGCGGCGATGGCCAACGAGGCGCTCATTGACGCCACCGGGTTCCTGCTGATTCCGGCGGTGTACATGATGGCCGCCTGTCTCATCGGCATGGTCGCCATCCGCTTCATGCCCGAAACCGCCGGCGCTTCGCTGCGCGGCACCGAGATCCCCGATGCCCTGGACACCGGCATCCTGGCCCAGGTGCCGCCGCGCACCGAAACCCAGGCCTAGGCGCCCACCGGGCCTCCGGCCCACTGGACGACCACGCCCCATGCAGGGCGAGCCGCGGGGTGGGAACACGACTGCTTGATCGTGTTCCCACCCCGCGGCTGTGTTGTTTGGCCCCGCCGCCCCGCACCGTGCGCGACACACGCCGAGCCCCGCGCGAGATGCCCGCGCGGCGGTGAAGGGACTAGCATGCATAGGGTGAGTAGCCATAATAATTCCGCCCTGCCCGAGCAGGTTTCCGACATCTTTGACGCCCAGCGCTGGCGTGAGGTTGAAGGGTTCGACTTCACCGACATCACCTATCACCGCCAGGTGGAGCGTGACGCCAATGCGGCGGTGGTCCGTGACCTGCCCACCGTGCGCATCGCCTTCAACCGCCCCGAGGTGCGCAACGCCTTCCGCCCGCATACCGTTGATGAGCTCTACCGGGCCATGGATCATGCGCGGATGACCAGTGACGTGGCAACGGTCCTGCTCACCGGCAACGGCCCCTCCCCCAAGGACGGCGGGCATTCCTTCTGCTCCGGCGGGGACCAGCGCATCCGCGGCCGCGACGGCTACCGCTACGCCGAAGGTGAGACCCGGGAATCCATCGACCCGGCCCGCGCCGGGCGGCTGCACATCCTTGAGGTCCAGCGCCTGATGCGCACCATGCCCAAGGTGGTCATTGCCGTGGTTAACGGCTGGGCGGCCGGTGGCGGGCATTCGCTGCACGTGGTCTCGGACCTGAGCATCGCCTCCAAGCAGCACGGCAAGTTCAAGCAGACCGACGCCACCGTGGGTTCCTTCGACGCCGGCTATGGTTCGGCGTTGCTGGCCCGCCAGGTGGGGCAGAAGGCGGCCCGCGAAATCTTCTTCCTGGCCCGCGAATACTCGGCCGAGGACATGGTGCGCATGGGCGCGGTCAACGAGGCGGTGGAGCACGAGCAGCTCGAAGAGGTGGCCCTGCAGTACGCCGCCGACATTGCCCGCCAGTCCCCGCAGGCCCTGCGCATGCTCAAGTTCGCCTTCAACCTGGCCGATGACGGGCTGGCCGGCCAACAGGTCTTCGCCGGGGAGGCGACCCGCATGGCCTACATGACCGATGAGGCGGTGGAGGGACGCGACGCCTTCCTGGGCAAGCGCGAACCGAACTGGGCCGACTACCCGTACTACTTCTAGGGCCGGACCAGGCAATGCAACCGAACTCGCTGCACGAGCAGGTGCACACCGCACTGTCCCGGGCCATCAATGAAGGCGGCCCGGCCATTGAGGTGGTCGCCGACGCCGGGACGCCCGAAGGCGCCCGCGTGGAGTACCTGCAGCCCCAGCAGCTGCCGGGATTCACCGATCCGCTGCTGGTGGTGCGCACCTCCGGCTCCACCGGGCGGGCCAAGCGCACGGTGCTGTCCACCGCGGCGATGGCCGCCAGTTCACAGGCCACCGCCGAGTTCCTGGGGCTGCAGGGCCAGTGGCTGCTGGCCCTGCCGGTGCACTACATCGCCGGGCTGAGCGTGCTGACCCGTTCCCTGTTTGCCGGCACCACCCCGGTGGCCATGGAAACGAACGGCGGGTTCAGCGCCCAGAAGTTCACCGAGGCCGCCGAGCAGCTCACCGAGGCCAACAAGCTCACCTCCCTGGTGCCCACCCAGTTGGCCCGGCTGCTGGATAACCCGGCGCCGCGCACCGTCGCGGCCCTGAAGTCCCTTGACGCGATCCTGCTCGGCGGGGCACGGGCCAGCCGTGACCTGCTCACCGCCGCCCGGCACCTGGGGCTGAAGATCTTCCAGACCTACGGGTCCTCGGAGACCGCCGGCGGGCTGGTCTACAACGGCACCGCCCTGCCCGGGGTGAGCCTGCGGGAGGAAAACGGGCGGATTCTGGTCAGCGGCCCGATGCTGGCCGACGGATATCTTTCCGATCCACAGGCCACCGCCCGGCACTTTGTGCTGCGCGAGGGCCGGCGCTGGTACCTGACCGATGACCTGGGCAGCATTGAGAACAACAAGCTGCAGATCCACGGCCGGGTGGATGACGTCATCAATACCGGTGGAATCAAGCTCTCGGCCGGGCAGGTGGAGGGGCTGCTGGATGAGTTCTTTGACCAGTGCCTGGTGGTTCCGGTGCCCGACGGGCAGTGGGGCCAGGCGGTGGGTCTGGCGTTCAGCGGCCCCAGCGACACCGCCCCGGCGTTCGAGGCGGTGCGGCGCACCTTCGGAGCCCCGGCCGTGCCCAAGCGGGTGCGCCACTACCCGCAGGGCCTGCCGCTGCTGCCCAACGGGAAGGTCAACCGCCGGCTGGTGATTGAGCAGCTCTCCGCCATGTGACCCAGCCCCATGGATTCGCGTCGAATGGGTTTTCGGGCGAGAATAGAGGGTCAGTCTTCCCTTCCCGAAAGGAATCCCCCGTGGCCTCCATCTCCCAGTGGGTTGCCGGAGCGCGTCTGCGCACCCTGCCGATCGTCATCGCCCCGGTGGTGATCGGAACGGCGGCCGCGGCCGGCGCTGCCGGTGAAGTGCACTGGGTTCGGGCCCTGCTGGCGCTGCTGGTCGGCCTGCTGCTGCAGGTCGGGGTGAACTATTCCAATGACTACTCCGACGGCATCCGCGGCACGGACGCGGACCGGGTCGGCCCGCTGCGGCTGACCGGCTCGGGGGCCGCCGAACCCCGGCAGGTGCGCAACGCGGCCTTCGGATGCTTCGGGCTGGCCGCCCTGGCCGGGCTGGTGCTGGTGATCATCTCCGCCTCCTGGCCGCTGCTGCTGGTCGGGGTGGCGGCGATTTTCGCCGCCTGGGGCTACACCGGTGGACGCAACCCCTACGGCTACCGCGGCTGGGGTGACGTGTACGTATTCATCTTCTTCGGCCTGGTGGCGACCATGGGCACCACCTACACCCAGATCGGGCGGATCACCGAAGCCTCACTGATCGGGGCGGTGGGCACCGGCCTGATCGGCACCGCCCTGCTGATGGCCAACAACGTGCGGGACATCGCCACCGACAAGCCGGCGGGCAAACTAACCCTGGCGGTGCGCCTGGGCGACCAGTTGGCCCGCATCAGCTATGTGGCCATGGTGGCGGTCGCCATCATCCTGCCGGTGCTGCTGACCACCACCTACCCGTGGATGTGGCTGATCCTGGCCACCGCATTGGTGGCCATCCGCCCGTGCTGGCTGATGCTGCGCCAGCCGGACGCGTCCCGGCTGGTCCCGGTGCTGAAACAGACCGGGATCCTGAACCTGGCCTACGCCCTGCTGTTCACCCTGGCCATCGTGCTGCAGCTGCTGGGCTAGCAGCACCGGGCGTGACGCCCTGGGCTACTGGCCGTCGTGGCGCTGCTGTTCGTCGAAGGCGTCCTCGACGTCCTCATCGGCCCGCTGCTTCGGGGTCTTGCGGCTGCTGGTGCGGGAAAAGAGCCGCTGCACATCCGCCCCGGCGGCCAGCCGAAGCTTGTTGAAGAACAGGTAGGTGACCGCAAAGGCGATGATCAGCCCGATCAGCGCGGCAACAAAGATCGGCCAGCCCATCAGCTGCCAGAGCGCGAAGAAAACGATGAGGAAGATCCCCAGGCGGAGCACGGAGTATTTTAGAAACTGCACATAGTCCAGTCTACCGAGCAATAAGCCGAGGTATTTTTACTAGACTAGGTATATGGTCCGCTTTATTATCTTCGCAGCACTCGTCGCGGTTGCGGTAACGATCTACACCCTGATCGACTGTGCCCGCACCGACCGCCATCAGGTGCGCTCGCTTCCCAAGGCGGCGTGGCTCGTGGTGATCCTGCTGCTGCCGCTGATCGGCGCCGGACTGTGGTACGTGCTGGGTCGTCCCGGCGTCTTCTCCGCCCCGGCCGCCGCCCCGCGCAGCAACGCGCCGGATGACGACGAGGACTTCCTGCGTCAGCTTGAGGTGTGGCGCCGCCAGCAGCAGCGTGAAGCCGAACTGAACCAGCGTGAGGCGGATCTCAAGCGCAAGGAAGCCGAATCCGGTGAGGATCATACCGATCCGGAGGACCACAACCACAACGGTTCTGCGGGCAATCCGAACTCCAAGGACAACTAGTCCCCACCCCGGCGGGCTGCTCCTAGGCGCTGGCCCGGGCGCCCCGCCACCCCTCGGGCATCTGCCCGGTGGCCAAGAACTCCCCCAGCCGGCGTGCCGCGGCATCCTCCAGCCCCTCATCGGCCTGCGGGTAGATGATGGGCTCTTCCTTCGCGTTGTGCTTCTCCAGCGTCTGCAGCAGCCGCTGACACAGCTGGCGGGCTTCTGCCCCGCCCCACTGCCCCTGGCGCTGATCCAGGGCGTCCAGCAGGTCCCACAGCCGCCCGTGCTCACGCTCCATCACAAACAGGGCCATATCCAGTGACCCGCCACGCAACGACGGGAAGAGGATCACCTCCTCCAGGTAAATGTGCCGCCGCAGGGCCGCCAGGGCGGCCCCCAGGGACTCCCTGGCCCGGGCACCGGTGGCTTGGCGGGCCAGGAAGTCCTCAATCCCCGAATCAATCCGGCGGTGTTCGGCCTCCAGCGCCGCCGCCAGCTGCTCTCCGCTCATGGTCGTTCCCCTTCCCGGCCCCAAGTCCGCCCACCGATAGGTGGCCAAGCCGCGTGCCTGCGGCAGCGTCGCCTGGGGCTTTCTTGTCTCCAGCGTCATCCCGGCCCGGGCGGAAGTCAACCAGAACAGGGAACGGTCAAGCCCGCGCCGATGATGCCACCGCGGAGGGTAAAGACAAAAAGGGCGCCGACGCAGTTGACCGCGTCGGCGCCCTGAGTACTGCCGGGACTAGATTCCGGCGTAGGAATGCAGGCCGTTGAAGTAGATGTTGACCACCGTAAAGTTGAAGATCACGCAACCGTAGCCGATGATCGACAGCCAAGCCGAACGCGGCCCGGTCCAGCCACCGGTGGCACGCGCGTGCAGGTAGCCGGCATAGACCACCCAGATCACGAATGACCATACTTCCTTCGGGTCCCAACCCCAGTAGCGTCCCCAGGCCGCCTCGGCCCAGATGGCGCCGGCCATCACGGTGAAGGTCCACATCACGAACGCGATGGTGTTGATCCGGTAGGCGAAGTTCTCCAGGGCACCGGCCCCGGGCACCAGACGCATGAACGGCAGCCGGTCGTTCTTGCCCTCGGCCAGGCGGTTCATCCGGGAGTGCTGCAGCAGCTGCAGCACGTTCATGGCGAAGCTGATGGAGAACAATGCCGAGGCCAGCACCGCGATGGACACGTGGATCACAATCCAGGGGCTCTGCAGCGCCGGCACCAGGTGGCCAACCGGGGTGGGGAAGCCGATGGTGGCCGCGCACAGCATCAGGGTCACCAGTCCGATGATGAAGGTGCCCATGAAGCGCAGGTCCTTCAGCAGCAGTGCCACCACGTACACGGCCGCGACCACGAACGCACCGGTGGTGAGGAACTCGTACATGTTGCCCCAGGGCACCCGGTTCGCGGCCAGCGCCCGGGAAACCACGGCGAAACCGTGCATCAGCACGCCCAGCCAGGTCAGCACGACGGCGATGCGGGCCATGCCGCGTTTGGCGGAGCTGGCGGTGTAGGTCATCTTGTCGTTGACCACGTGCTCGCCCATCAGATCGGCGCGCGCGTTCTTGGTCCGCCGCGGCTTTCCACCCGGGGCGCCGGCGGTCACCAACGACTTCTGGTCGCTTTGCAGGGCGGCGGCGTCCAGTTCGGCGATGGTCTTGTTCGACTGCACCAGATCCAGTGCGTAGAAGATGAACGCGACCGCGTACACCATGGCCGACAGCAGCATGAACAGCTGGCTGTACACCCCAAGGGTCTCGTTAATGGGTTCCAAGGCGCTGTTAGTGCCCACGGTCTTCTCCTAGTTCCTGCTCGTCCGAATCCGGCTCATCAGCCACCGGCCATGTTTTCTCAAAGATGCGCCGCAGTTCGCGGGCCTCGTTTTCCAGCCGCGGGTCCTCGCCGCGGGCCAGCAGCGCGAACTCGACGCCGCGCTGCCCACCCTCATCGGTGAGCTTGACCCACACGCGCCGGCGCGGGGTGAACAGCGAAACCGCCAGCCCCACCAGGGCCAGCCCGGCGAAGATCGCAATCGGCAGCTTGCCCGGGTCGGCGTTGATGTCCACCGCGATGTACCGCTTCAAGTCCTCGAAGGTGATGCTACCGGCATTGTCCGGCAATTCGTAGGTCTGCCCGGCTTCCAGGATGATGCCGCCGGCGTCCTGGGAACGCGAGTTCAGCTCGGTCATCTTCTCGGTGTCCAGTACGTACACGTTCTGCGGCACCCCGTCATCCACGCCCAAATCCCCGGCGTAGGAGTTCAGGTGCAGCTGCGGGTTGATGGCGTTGGGGTCCCCGGAGATGCCAAAGCCGTTCTCGTCCAGCATCGCGGTGGGCAGCAGGAATCCCTGGAAGCCCAGCTGTTCGGGCTTGGCGTCGGGGACCTTGGCCACCATCAGGGAGGTGTACACCGAGTCCTGCGGCACCGAAACCACCGGGCCGGAGAATGCCACATCCCCGTTGCCGTCACGCACCGTGACCACCGGGGCGTAGCCGTTACCCACCAGGTACACATCCGCGCCGTTGATGCGCAGCGGATGGTTGACCTTCAGCTCTTCCTTTTCCGGCTCCGCGTCCGGGGAGCGCCGGGTGGTCACGTGCGCGGTGAAGTCCAGCGGCTGGCCGAAGTGGGTTTCGGATTCCCGGTCGAAGAGGATGTCGAACTTGTCCAGGGTCACCGAATACGGTTCCAGGTTCTTGGCATCAAAATAGGTGCCCGGGGAGAAGGAGTCGTAGGAAACCAGCGAGTTCACGAACGTCTCGCCCTCCACGATGACCCGCTGCCCGCCGTAGCCGAAGGCCCCGCCCAGGGCCATGGACAACAGCACGCCGACCAGGGAGATGTGGAAGGTCAGGTTGCCGATTTCACGGGTGTAGCCGCGTTCGGCGGCCACCGAGGCCCCGGCCCCGCTCCCCCGGGCCTCGGCGCGGTAGCCGCGGCGCTTGAGGATCTTGTGGGCGGTGGCGATGACCTCGTCCTCGCCGGGCAGCTGCCCGGCGCTGGCGGCAAATTCCAGGCGGGTGTACTGCGGCAGCCGGTTCAAGCGCGCGGGGGTGCGCGGCGGCGGGGTGCGCAGCGCCTTGGCGTGCTTCTTGATGCGCGGGATGATGCAGCCGACCAGCGAAATGAACAGCAGAATGTAGATCGCGGAGAACCACGCCGAGGAGTACACGTCAAAGAGCTGGAAGCGGTCCAGCCACGGCGCGCTGTCCGGGTTGTCCACGAAGTACTGGTTCACCATTTCCGGGTTCACCCGACGCTGCGGGAAAATCGAGCCCGGCACCGCGGCGACCGCCAATAGCAGCAGCAGGAACAGCGCGGTGGGCATGGAGGTCAGCTGGGTCCAGATCCAGCGCAGCATGCCCAGCGGGCCCAGGGCCGGGGCATCGCCCCGGTAGTTTTTCCCGCCCTTGCCCTTGCGGGGCTTGGTGGCACCGCCGGTGCCGCGGCCGGCCGCGGTGCTCCCGGCGGTACCGGGTGCGTCGGCAGGTGCGGACGGGTGCGGGGTGTGATCGCGTTGTGCCATCAGATCGGCAACCTCACTTCATTGGCAAACCAGTTCTGCAATTCGGCCACCCAGCTGCCCCACAGGCCGGTGGCCATGACGATGCCCAGCGCAATCAGCAATCCGCCGCCAAAGCGCATGATCGCCAGTTGGTGCCGGCGGAAGAAGTCCAAGGTGCCCATGCCGCGGCGCATCCCCAGGGCGATCAGCACGAACGGCACGCCCAATCCCAGGCAGTAGAAGAAGGTCAGCAGCGCGCCGCGGGCCACGTTCGCGTCGGTGCCGGTGCTCATGATCAGCACCGCCGAGAGGGTCGGGCCAATGCACGGGGCCCAGCCCAGGCCGAAAGTCAGCCCGAGCACCGGGGCTCCCCACAACCCGGCCGGGGGCCGGCGGTGGATCTTGCGGTCGCGCTGCAGGAAGGAGATCCCGCCCATGAACACCACGCCCATGATGATCACCACCACGCCCAGCAGCTGGGTCACCCAGGCGCCGTTGAAGCGCATCCACGCGGTCACCTGGCTGAAGAGCACCCCGGCGGAGATGAACACCACCGAGAACCCCAGGATGAACAGCAGCACCCCGGCCAACACCCGGCCGCGACGGTGTTCACGCAGATCCGCCCCGGTCAGCCCGGTGACGTATCCCAGATACCCGGGCACCAGCGGCAGCACGCAGGGAGAGAGGAAGGAGACCAGCCCGGCCAGCAGGGCCACCGGTCCGGCAAGAAACAGCGACCCGTCCAGCGCGATCTGGGAAAACTGGTTGGTCGTCACGGCCAGGTTCACAGTTCCTCGTTCAGTCCAGACTTGATCAGGGCACGCAGGGTGGTTTCCTCCACGGCACCGATCACCCGGGCGCGCACCCGGCCCTGGCGGTCGAGCACCAGGGTGGTGGGCACCGCCTGCAGCGGCACGTACTGGGTCATGGCCAGCTGGATCTTCCCGTCGGTGTCCTGCACGGACTCATAGGGGATCTTAAAGGTGCGTTCGAAGGCCAGCGCCGCTTCCTTCTCATCACGCACGTTCACGCCCAAGAAATGGACCTTTTCCCCGAATTCCTCGCTGAGCTTGCGCAGGTGCGGGGCCTCGATGCGGCACGGGGCGCAGGCGGCGTACCAGAAGTTCATGACCACCGGGGCGCCCTGGAACTGGGCCAGGTCCACCTTGGTGCCCTGGTAGGTGCTGGCGCTGATCTGCACCGGGTCGGTGCGCTTTTCGACCGCGTATTCCTCCACCGCGCCGTCCCCGGCGATGTAGTTCTTGTTGTCCCCGCTGCGGGCCTGTTCGGCCAGCGGGTCATCGGTGGCGCAGGCGGCCAGCGGAATCACCGCGGCGGCCAGGAACGCCGAACGCAACAGGCTCCGCCGCCCGATGCGTGCTGCGGGATTCGACGAATCAGTCATGGGTGTCAGGCTCCAGGGATGTTTGCGGCACCGGCCAGCAGGTCGGCGCACGGTTCGTGGTACGACAGGTTCACCAACTGGTCGTCCGAGAATTCAAAACTGGTGATCGAGGTCAGCGTGCATTCGCGCTGGCGCGGATCATGCCACAGGCGCTGGCCCTGGGAGGCGCGGCGGGTCACCCAGATCGGCAGCTGATGGGAGACGATGACCACCTCGGCGCCGTCCCCGGCCTCGGCGACCGCGGCCCTGCGGTGCTCCTGCATGGCCAGGCGCATCCGATCGACCTGTTCGCTGTAGGGTTCGCCCCAGGAGGGCTTGAGCGGGTTGATGATGTAGGGCCAGTAGCGCGGCTCCCGCAGGCGGTTGGCAATGCGGGACAGACCCTCAAAACGGTTCCCGGCCTCGATGACCCGCTCATCGGTGAGGATCGGCAGTTCCAGGGCCGCGGCGGTGGGGGCAGCGGTTTGCTGGGCCCGCAGCAGCGGGGAGGCGACCAGGCGCACCAGTTTCGCGCCCTCCGCGGCCTGCTCGCCGAAGTACTTTCCGGCGCGTTCGGCCATTTCCATTCCCAGTTCGGATAACCCGTAACCGGGGATCCGCCCGTAGAGGATGCGATCGGGGTTCTGCACTTCCCCATGGCGCAGCAAATGGACGGTCGATTTAGGCATGGACTCATTCTCTCAAAGATTTTCGGGAAAACCGTCGGATTGTGGCCACACTCAAGTTTTCACAGCCTGCGCATGGGATTCGCATATACAAAAACCATCCTTTCGGAGGTGTCCGGCGCAAACCCCCATCCACTAGGGTTGTGGTAGATAATCCAGCAGTCGCATGAAGGAAGTTCCCATGAGTTCCACTGACCCGAACCAGCCCGGCGACCAGCCGCAGGGTTCCACGCCCTACAACCCCTACGGGGGTGCGGCGCCCCAACCCCCGGCGTACGGCTCCAACCCGTACGGGCAGCCGGATCCTTCGCAACAATCCAATCCCTATGCCCAGCCCCCGCAGTACGCCTACCCGCCAGCCGGCGGGTACGCTCCGGTGCAGCCCCCGGCAGAGCGTCCCCGCACCCTGCAGTTGGCGTTCTGGCTGATCCTGGCCGCCGGTGTGGTCTCGGCCCTGAGCAGCTGGCTGCTGGACCGCACCCAGTTCTTCGCCGGCATCATCCGTTCGGAGTGGGACCTGTTCCAGTCCGAACTGCGCCGCCAGATGGAAGCGGATCCGAGCCTGGGCAATGACCCGCAGCTGCAGCAGATGCTGGAGAACCCCGACCAGATGATGAACGCGATTTCCGGGGCGATGACCGCCTTCACCATGGTCTCGATTGTCCTGACCCTGATCGCCTACTTCCTGGTTGGCTTCTTCGTTGGCCGCGGCGTGAACGCCATGCGCATCATCGCCACCATCCTAGCCGCCCTGTCGCTGCTGGGCCTGCTGAGCGTGGTGCCGACCATCGCCATGTACGCCAATGCCGCGGACGTGGGAATGCTGACCACCGCCTACGTGGCCAGCGTGCTGCTGGGCATCGCCGGCGTCGTGTGCTCCTGGCTGCGTCCTTCCAGCCAGTACATTGCCCAGCGCCGCGCCGCCCGGCAGGCCGGCTACCGCTAGACCACACCCGCTCACCCAGCCTTCGAACCCCACCGGCACCGGCCTCACGGCCCGGAGCGCCGGTGGGGTTCGGTCGTTAACGCCTGGCCGGTTCCCGAGAAAAATATCCCCGGTCCACCGGTTCCTTTCCCCGTAAAGGGGCGCACAATAAGGTCATGGTTGCCCAGCACCGGACCAGCAGGCCGCACCACCGCCCGAACCGTTTTCCAAGGTCGGACCCGTCACCTCAGGCAAAGCGCGCCGCCGCCGGGCCCAACCGGGGCCGCGGCATCAGCTCCCAGGGCGCGGCCACGGCGGGGCTGGGGGCCCTGGGGGTGGTCTTTGGGGATATCGGCACCAGTCCGCTGTACGCGTTGCACACCGCCTTCAGCATGGAGCACAACGCGGTGCCCGTGGACGCCGAGAACCTCTACGGGGTGATCTCCATGGTGTTGTGGACACTGACCCTGATCGTCACGGTGAAGTATGTGCTGCTGGTGACCCGGGCGGACAACCATGGGCAGGGCGGGATCCTGGCGCTACTGGGGCTGCTGCGCTCCCGGCTGACCTCCGCCCGAGGCATGGTGCTGGTCACCGTGCTGGCGATGGCCGGGGCGGCGCTGTTCTTCGGCGACTCAGTGATCACCCCGGCAATCTCCGTGCTCAGCGCCGTGGAGGGGCTGGCCACCGTCTCCCCGGCCCTGGCCGGGCTCATCCTCCCGGCGGCCGTGGCCGTGCTGCTGGTTTTGTTCGCCATCCAGCCCTTCGGCACCGGCAGGGTCGCCCGCGCCCTGGGACCGATCATGCTCGGCTGGTTCCTCCTCCTGGCGGCGCTGGGGCTGCCGCAGATCGCCGCGCACCCGCAGATCCTGCTGGGATTGTCCCCACAGTGGGCCGGCCTGCTGCTGCTGAACCACCCGGTGCAGGGGTTCATCCTGTTTGGGGCGATCGTGCTGACGGTGACCGGGGCCGAGGCCCTGTACGCGGACATGGGCCTGTTCGGCGCCCGGGCGGTGCGCCGGGCATGGCTGTGGGTGGTGATGCCCGCCCTGCTGCTGGTGTACCTGGGGCAGGGCGCCCTGGTGCTGGGTACCCCGCAGGCGGTGGAAAACCCGATGTTCTACCTGGCCCCGCCGGTCCTGCGGGTGCCGCTGGTCATCTATGCCACGCTGGCCACCGTGATCGCCTCCCAGGCGGTGATTGCCGGGGCCTACTCGGTGACCCGCCAGGCGATGCGGCTGGGGTTGCTGCCCCGGCTGAGCGTGAAGTACACCTCCCGGCGCGACGAGGAACAAATCTACCTTCCCGGCGTGAACTGGGTACTGTTGGCAGCGGTGCTCACCGTGATGGTGGTCGCCGGGTCCTCGTCCGGGCTGGCCAACGCCTACGGCCTGGCGGTGACCGGGACCCTGTTGCTGGAATCGGTGATCTTCCTGATCTTCGCGGTGCTGGTGTGGCGCTGGCGCTGGTGGAAGGTCGGAGCCTACCTGCTGGCCATCGGACTGCTGGAAGTGGTGCTGCTGGCGGCGAACTCGGCCAAGCTGCTTTCCGGGGGCTGGGTGCCGCTGGCCCTGGCCGGGGGCATGCTGGTGGTGATGACCACCTGGCAGCGCGGGTTCCGCACCGTGGCGGCCTACCGGGCCGAGCTGGAGGGCTCATTCAGCGGCTTTGTGGAAGCACTGTCCGCCACCAACCTGCGCCGTACGGCCGGGGTGGCGGTCTTCCCGCACCCGAACCTGCACAGCACTCCCCTGTCGTTGCTGCTGTGCACCCGGATTTTCCGGATGCTGCACGAACAAGTGGTGATCGTGCGGATTGCCTACGCGCACCGCCCGCACGTACCGGTGCACTCGCGCTTTGAGGTGGACCAGCATTTGAGCGCCAGCCACGGCATCACCCGGATCACCATCCATACCGGCTACCTGGACCGGCAGAACATTCCGGCGAACCTGGCGCTGGTGCACGACCAGGTGCCCGAGTGCGACATCGATTTCAGCCAGGCGCTGTATTTCCTCTCGGTGCTCACCCTGCACAGCCCGCACCCGGAAAGCCTGCGCCGATGGCGGCGCAGGCTGTTTGTGGCATTGGAGAAGAACCAGGCCCCGCGCGCGGAAATGTTCCAGCTGCCGCCCGAACGCACCATCGTGCTCGGCTCCGAGGTGCGGCTCTGAGGTGGAGCCCAAGAATCCTAGGTTTCGGTCCCCAGCCCGGACAGTGGCCCCTGCCCGGTTTCCAGGTCGTTGCGCACCGCATGGTAGGCCAGGATCTGCAGTTCGGTGGACAGATCCACCCGGCGCACCTCCACCCCCCTGGGGGCACGGATGACGTGCGGGGCGAAGCTGAGGATGCTTTTCACCCCGGCATCGGCCAGCTGGTCCACCAGCGGCTGGGCCGCCGCGCCGGGCACCGCCAGCACCGCGATGTTGATCTGCTGCTCGGTGACCACGGCGCCCAGTTCGGCTGCGTCGCGCACCACCAGTTCCCCGACCCGATGCCCCACAAGGTCCGGGTCGCTGTCCAGAATGGCCTTGACGTGGAAGCCGCGGGAACGGAATCCGGCGTACCCGCTCAGGGCGCGCCCGAGGTTGCCGGCCCCGACGATCAGGACCCGCCAGTCCTGATCCAGGCCCAGGGTGCGGCTGATGTGGTCGGCCAGTTCGCGCACCACGTAGCCCACCCCGCGGGTGCCGTAGGAGCCCAGCAGCGACAGGTCCTTGCGCAGGATCGCCGGATTCACACCGGCCGCCTCGGCCAGGACCCCCGAACTGGTGCGTTCCACGCCCTGGGTGTCCAGGGCGTTCAAGGCCCGCAGGTACTGCGTTAGACGCATCAGCGTGGCCTCGGGCAGGATTCGCGGTTCGGATAGGGGCAAGGAGGGCTCTTTCGGTTGTGGTCAGCGGCGGAACGGGCTGCGGCCTAGTGCTCGCGCAGCAGGCGCTCGAGCCGTTGCGGGTCGATTCGCCAGAAGTCCCGGACCTGCCCGTCGATCAGCAGCACCGGCACCTCTTCATGGTGTTGCTCACGCAATTCTGGGCGGGTGTCGATGTCCACTTCACTGAAGCTCATTCCCAGGCGCGAGGTCACCTCGGCCACGGTCTGGCGGGCGGCAGCGCACAAATGGCATTCCTGGCGCACCAACAGTTGGATTTCGGGAGTCTGTTTCACCCTTCCATGTTCTCACGCCGCATCCCGGGCACGGGTGTTGGCGCCGCTTTGCGACGCCCCGCCCGGGGCCGGCCCCTCGGGAAGAAGCGCAGGGCCACCGGCTAAACTTGGGCTAATGGAAGCCAACGAAGTACGGGACACTGCGCAGCATCCTGCCCCCACCGAGGGGCGGATCGCGGCGTTCTTTGACGTTGACAACACCCTGGTGCGCGGAGCCTCGCTGTACGCGGTGGCCCGCAAGATGCACCAGCACAAGTTCTTCCACTTCCGCGAGGTGCTGTTCTTCGCGCTCAAGCAGCTCAGCTTCCTGGCCCGTGGGGAGCACCTGGGCGACATCACCGCCATCCGTGACCGCGCCCTGGACATGGTGCGCGGGGTGAAGGTCGAGCAGATGCGCGAGCTCGGGGATGAGATCTATGACGAATTCATTCACCCCAAGCTGTGGGGCGGGACCGTGGCCATTGCCCGCCAGCACCTGAACGTGGGGCGCGAGGTCTGGCTGGTCACCGCCACCCCCACCGAGGTGGCCGGGGTGATCGCCCGGCGCCTGGAACTGACCGGAGCCCTGGGAACCCGGGTGGAAAGCGAAAACGGGGAATACACCGGACGGCTGACCGGCCCCATCCTGCACGGCGCGGACAAGGCACAGGCTGTGCGGGAGCTGGCCCAGCAGCAGAACATCAACCTCGCCGGGTCCTGGGGATACTCGGATTCCTACAACGACGTGCCGTTGCTGGAGGTTGTCGGCCACCCGGTGGCCATCAACCCCGATGCCCGGCTGCGCGCCTACGCCAAGGAGCGCGGCTGGCAGGTTTATGACTTCCGCACCGGGCAGCGTGCGGCCCGGGTGAGCCTGAAGCTGGCCGGGGTCATTGGCGCCCTGTGGGCGGCCCGGCGCAGCCTGCAGCGGCTGCGGCACGGCGGCGGCCGCTAACCGGTCTCAGCGCCCAGCGCCTCCCCCATCGCCCATCGGGTAGCTGCTTGGTGGGGTGCCGGTGTCGAAGGCGGCCCGGTCCTGCGGCGGCACACCGTCGACAGCTTGGGGATACAACAATCGCCACCGCCAAGGGCAAAGCCTTCGGGCGATGGCGATCATCTCCAAGAACGTGTTTCGCGGTGCGAGACTACTTCTTGTTGCGGCGCTGGTGGCGAGTCTTGCGAAGCAGCTTGCGGTGCTTCTTCTTCGACATACGCTTGCGGCGCTTCTTAACAACTGAGCCCATAGTGGTTCCTCACAGACTAAATAAATGCATCGACCGCGTTACCATCAAGCCAACAAAGGCTTCACGCACGGCCGACCGGACGTTAAACGTTCCTTAATAGGTTACCCGCTCCATGGCCGGTTTCTGACCACGGTCATCCTATCTGCCGTCTACCTGCCGTACGATCCAGTTCCCCTGTGAGGATCGACACCTGCGGCCTGCAGGTAGGCTTCAACGGCGTTTTCCGGAACGCGATAGGAGCGGCCGAACTGCACGGCGGGTAAATCACCGGCGTGGATCAGACGATAAACGGTCATCTTTGAAACACGCATCATCTCGGCCACCTCGGCCACAGTCATGAATCGTGCTCCAGCAAAATTCTGTTTATCCGCCATAGGGGACTTTCTCCTGACGCTGATCTCTGTTTCGTCGCGCTGTCGGCATACATGAACTTCTTCGACTTGTGATCAACGTCGGTAACGTCACGTACACCTTCACCATAGTCTACTGGGTGGCGGACCGCTTTTCGAAGCATGAACACACGCGCACGCGCCAGTAGTTCGCGATCCGCAAGGTGCCGGACACGCCGCGGGCGCGGCCGTGGCTGTCGCCTGCGGCCGCGCCCGCGGTTCCAAGGCCGTGCCCGGCCCGAAGGCCGAAGCCCGGGCCTAGATCAGCCCCTGGGCGAGCATCGCGTCGGCGACCTTCACGAAACCGGCAATGTTCGCCCCGGCCACGTAGTTGCCCGGTACCCCGTATTCCTCGGCCGTGGCCGCGCACCGGTCGTGGATGCCGATCATGATTTCACTCAGGCGGCGCTCGGTGTGGGCGAAGGACCAGGAGTCACGGCTGGCGTTCTGCTGCATTTCCAGCGCGGAGGTGGCCACGCCACCGGCGTTGGCCGCCTTGCCCGGGCCGAAGAGCACCCCGGCGTCCTGGAACAGGGAAACCGCCTGGGCGGTGCAGGGCATGTTCGCGCCTTCGGCCACCGCGATCAGCCCACCGGAAATCATCTTCTTGGCCGAGCTGGCCCCCAACTCGTTCTGGGTGGCGCAGGGAAGGGCGACCGTGCACTTTTCGTCCCACACGTTCCCGTCCGCAACGTAGCGGGCCTTCTTGCTGCCGCGGCGCTTGGCGTATTCGCTGATCCGCTCGCGCTCAACTTCCTTGATCTGGCGCAGCAGCGGAACATCGATGCCGTTCTCATCCACGATGTAGCCGCCCGAATCCGAGGCCGCCACCACGTGGGCGCCGAACTGCTGGGCCTTTTCGATTGCGTGGATCGCCACGTTGCCCGACCCGGAGACCACCACACGCTGGCCCTCAAAGCTGGTGTTGCGGGTGGCGAGCATCTCCTGGGCGAAGAGGACCGCACCGTAGCCGGTGGCTTCCGGACGCACCAGGGACCCACCCCAGCTCAGCCCCTTGCCGGTGAGCACCCCGGACTCGTAGCGGTTGGTGATGCGCTTGTACTGGCCGAACAGGAAGCCGATCTCGCGCCCGCCCACGCCAATGTCCCCGGCCGGGACGTCCGTGTATTCGCCGATGTGCCGGTACAGCTCAGTCATGAAGGACTGGCAGAAGCGCATGACCTCCGCATCGGACTTGCCGCGCGGGTCGAAGTCCGAACCGCCCTTGCCGCCGCCGATGGGCATGCCGGTCAGCGAGTTCTTGAAGATCTGTTCAAAGCCCAGGAACTTTACGGTGCCCAGGTAGACCGAGGGGTGGAAGCGCAGTCCACCCTTGTAGGGGCCCAGCGCGGAGTTGAACTCGACGCGGAAGCCGCGGTTGATCTGAACCCGTCCGGCGTCATCGGTCCACGGCACACGGAAGATGATCTGGCGTTCCGGCTCGCACATGCGCTGCAGGATCGCGGCTTCGGCGTATTCCGGGTGCTTCTGGGAGACGGCTTCGAGGCTCTCGAAAACCTCGGTAACGGCCTGGTGGAATTCGGCTTCCCCGGGATTCCTGCGGAATACCTCATCGCGGATAGTCGCTAAATGCTGGTCCAAGTTACTCTCCTCATCACTTGGGGCAGGCGCTGGGGCAGAGTTCTACCGCAGAACCGGCGTCACTGCCCCACCGAAGAGAATGCCACGGTGGTGCGCGATGTCGGAAATTTTACGTCAATTTTTTTGTGCCGCACGTAACGTTCGGCGGTGGTGCGCAGCCTAGCGTTTGCGCCCGAAACGGGGGAAACGCTCAATCAGTTCATGGGCCCGGCCGGTGACGTGTTCCAGGCTGCGCCCCACGGTGCGTCCCAGCTGCTGGGCGGCGGTGGTGGCCGGGGTGCCGGCGTTCGCGGGCATCACCGCAGCGGTCGCGGCGGTGACCTCGGTGAGCTGCGCGGCGGGCTCCTCCGCCGGCTGCGGCTCGGGCAGGAAGTCCGCGCACCACTGGCCCAGGGTCTCAATGGCGGGCAGGTCCAGGGCATAGATGCGGCGCTGGCCCTGGGCGGTCATGCTCACCAGCGACGCCTCGCGCAGCACCTTCAGGTGCTTGGACACGGTGGGCTGGGAGATCTGCAGGCGCTCGACCAGCATCCCCACGGCCAGGGCCTCGTCCTTCAGTTCCTCCATGATGCGCCGCCGGGTCGGTTCGGCCAGCGCTGCGAACAGTTCATCAATAGCCACAGACATAACCCTAGCGGCATATAGGGCGTTTTGCCGGTAGCCGGTGCCGGGGCTAGTCGAACCAGGGGTCCAGTCCGTAGAGCGGGAAGACTTCCTTGCGGGTGGCGATGATGGAACGGTCCACCGGGTCGGCCGGGTCGTAGCCGATCTCCCAGTTGCGCCACCACAGCTCCGCGTCGTCCCCCATCAGGTACGGCATCGCCTTGCCGTAGGTTTCCAGCACGTAGCGCCGGAAGGTCTCGGGCACATAGGTGCGCAGCGGCACCGGCTTGTCCGCGGCAATCGCGATCAGGTGGCTCCAGGTGCGCGGCACCACGGCGGTGACGTTGTACCCGCCCCCACCGGTGGCGATCCACCGGCCCTCGCAGACCTCATCCGCCAGCTGGGAGATATCCAGCGCCACCTGGCGTTGGGCATCAACGGAGAGCTTCAGGTTGGTCAGGTCATCGTCCCGGTGCGAGTCGCAGCCGTGCTGGGAGACGATCACCTCGGGTTCAAAGGCCTTCACCAGCTGCGGCACCACCGCATGGTAGGCCCGCATCCAGCCGGCGTCCCCGGTCATCGCCGGCAGCGCCAGGTTCACCGCACTTCCACGCGCCCGCTCCCCGCCGATCTCGTTGGCGAACCCGGTGCCGGGAAACAGGCTCATCCCGGATTCGTGGATGGAGATGGTCAGCACCCGCTCGTCATCCCAGAACAGGGATTCGGTGCCGTCCCCGTGGTGCGCGTCCACGTCGATGTAGCACACCCGCTGCACCCCCTGATCCAGCAGGTACTGGATGGCGGCGGCCGCATCGTTGTAGATGCAAAACCCACTGGCCTTCTCCCGCGCCGCATGGTGCATCCCGCCGGCGAAGTTCACCGCCCGCACCGCCTTTTGCTGCACGATGGCCTCGGCGGCGACCAGCGAGCCGCCAAAGAGCCGGGCGCTGGCCTCGTGCATGCCGGCGAACGCCGGATCATCCTCCGTGCCCAGCCCATAGTCCGGGGCCTGGAGGGTGGGGTCCTGGCTGACCCTGCGCACCTGGTCCAGGTAGTCCTGCGAATGCACGGTGAGCAGTTCGCTGTCCGCGGCAACGGTGGGCGGTGCCACCTCCAGGTTCGCCCCGCGCATCACCCCCAGCTCCTGGCTCAGGCGCATGGTCAGCTCCAGGCGGGAGGGATGCATGGGGTGGTAGTCGCTGAACTTGTACTGCAGGTACTTTTCATCCCAGACCACCAGTGTCGGGCGCGGAGCACGTTGAGGTTGTAGCACGTCTTCTACGCTACCGGATTGTGACCGAACTCAATGCGTCGGCTCACATTTGTGCCCCAGTGCTACCTTGGCGCCACGTGCGCCTGCGCGCAGGCGGTGCGGGGCGTAGATTACTCTGAAGAGTCAGTACTTCTATCCCCACTTCTTTCCCGCAGGAGAGGCATCGATGAGCGACCCCATGCAGCAGCGCCCCAGCGGGCCCGCTGACAGCTTGTGGTTACGCAAACGCAAGCAGCTGTTGCGCGTCAAGGCGGCACTGTCCGACTTCACCGCCCGCTCCCCCGCCCGGCTGGCCCTGGGCGCGTTCCTGCTGGTGATCACGCTGTTCACCGCGCTGCTCTCCGCGCCCTTCGCCTCGGCCAGCGGCGAACCCACCGCGCTGCACGACGCGCTGTTCACTGCCGTCTCCGCGGTGTGCGTGACCGGTCTGACCACGGTGAGCACCGCGGTGCACTGGTCGTTCTTTGGCCAGCTGATTCTTCTGGTGGCGATGTTCATTGGCGGGTTGGGGATCCTCACGATCGCCTCCCTGCTCTCCCTGGCGGTGTCCAAGCGCCTGGGCGTGCGCGGCAAGCTGGTGGCGCAAAGTTCGATGAACACGGCCGCGACCTCCACCCTGGGTGAGGTTGGTTCGCTGCTGCGCGTGGTGATCCTGACCGCGATTACCCTGCAGGGTCTGCTCTCGCTGCTGTTGATTCCACGCTTCTACGTGCTGGGCGAAGGCCCGCTCTCGGCGATCTGGCACGGGGTGTTCTACGCCGTCTCGGCGTTTAACAATGTGGGCTTCACCCCGCACTCCAATGGGCTGGTGCCCTATGAGATGGACCTGTGGATCCTGATCCCGCTGATGCTCGGGGTGTTCGTCGGTTCGCTGGGCTTCCCGGTGATCATGGTGTTGGCCGCGCACCGGCTGAACCACCGGCGCTGGACGCTGCATGCGAAGCTGACGCTGCTGACCACCACGATCCTGTTGCTGAGCGGCACCGTGCTGTGGCTGCTCTTTGAATGGAACAACCAGCGCACCATCGGCGGGGAGGATGTCGGGGAGAAGATCGTCAATGCGCTCTTCGCCTCGGTGATGATGCGTTCGGGCGGGATGAACCTGGTGGAGCCCTCCGACATGCAGCCGGTGACGGTGCTGCTGACCGATGCGCTGATGTTCGCCGGCGGCGGCTCGGCCTCCACCGCCGGCGGCATCAAGGTCACCACCATTGCGGTGATGTTCCTGGCGATCTTCGCCGAGGTGCGCGGCGACAAGGAGGTGCGCGCCTTTGGCCGCCGCCTGCCCGAGAGCACCATGCGCGTGGCGATCTCGGTGGTCGTGCTCGGTGCCACGCTGGTGGCGGTGGCGGTGGGGGCGCTGCTGGTCATTGATGACACGCTCTCCTTCCAGCGGGCGCTGTTCGAATCAATCTCCGCTTTTGGCACCGTGGGGCTGAGCATGAATGTTTCGGCCGAACTGCCCCCGGAGGGCAAGTACGTGCTCTCGGCGCTGATGTTCGCCGGGCGCATCGGTAGCATTACCTTGGCAAGCGCGCTGACCATGCGCCAGCGCGATACCCTGTACCAGTTCCCGGAAGAGAGGCCGATCATTGGCTGATAGATCTATTTCGCACAATGCTCCGGTCCTGGTGATCGGGCTGGGCCGTTTCGGCATCGCGGTGGCCGAGCAGCTGGTCAAGCAGGGCCGTGAGGTCCTGGCCATTGAACGTGACCCCGAACTGGTGCAGAAGTGGGCCAGTTCGCTGACCCACGTGGTGGCCGCGGATGCCACGAACATCGACGCGCTTCGCCAGTTGGGCGCCCAGGAATTCTCCTCCGCCGTGGTCGGGGTGGGCACCTCCATCGAGTCCTCCGTGCTGATCACCGTGAACCTGGTGGATCTGGGGATCGAGCACCTGTGGGTCAAGGCGATCACCCCGGCCCACGGCAAGATCCTCACCCGCATCGGGGCGAACCACGTGATCTACCCGGAAGCGGACGCCGGGGTGCGCGCCGCCCACCTGGTGGGCGGGCGGATGCTGGACTTCATCGAATTCGATGACGGGTTCGCGATCGTGAAGATGTACCCGCCGAAGGAAACCCAGGGCTTCACCCTGGCCGAATCCAATGTGCGTTCCAAGTACGGGGTGACGATTGTGGGGGTGAAGTCCCCCGGCGAGGACTTCACCTACGCCGTGCCCGATACGGTGGTCACCCGCCGCGACGTGCTGATCGTCTCCGGCCACGTGGACCTGCTCGAGCGCTTCGCCTCCCGCCCCTAGCCGGGCCCGGACGCCCAAAGACCACGGCCGGCGGCCAGAACCCCGAAGGGTCCAGGCCGCCGGCCTTTGCGCGAGCGTGCTGCGCGTGTTCCCGGCTTGTGCCGGCTAGCCCAGTTCGCGGCTGATCTGGGCGGCGCGTTGGGCGGCAGCTGCGGCACCGTCGGCGATGAGCTGCTCCATGCCGCCCTTTTGGAAGGTGGCGATCGCCTGCTCGGTGGTGCCATTGGGGCTGGTGACCTTCTTGCGCAGCTGCCCGGGGTTCGCCTGCGGATCGGCCAGCATCTTCCCGGCCCCGGCGACGGTGGCCCGGGCCAGGTCGATGGCCAGCTGCTCGTCAAGGCCCAACTTCATCCCGGCCTTGGCCATCGCCTCGGCCAGGAAGAAGCCGTAGGCCGGCCCGGAGCCGGAGATCGCCGAGAGCGCGTCCTGCTGGGCCTCCTCGATCACGTGCACCTCACCGGAGCCGGCGAACAGGTCAATGACCTGCTGCAGCTGCTGTTCACTGACGGCCGGGGCCGGGCTAAGGCCCACCACCCCGGCCCCCACCTGCAGCGGGGTGTTGGGCATGGCGCGCACCAGGGGCTGGTCCTGCGGCAGGTGGGCGGCCATGGACTGCAGGGTGATGGCCGCGGCCACCGAAACCACCACGGTCTGCGGGCGCAGCGCTGCGGAGATCTGGTCGCACAGCTCGGTGATCCCCACCGGCTTGACCCCCAGGAAGACGACGTCCGCCTCGGCCGCGGCCCGCGCGTTCGCCTCGGGATCCTGCCCGGTCACCACCACGTTCACTCCCAGCTCGCGCAGCTCGGCCTCACGCGCGTCGCTGCGGATGGTCGTGGTGATCAGCTTCGGGTCGTGCCCGGCTCCCAGGATGCCGCGCAGGATCGCCCCGTTCATGGAGCCGGTGCCCAAAAAGGCCAAGGTCAACGAGTTGGTCAGTTCGCTCATGGTGTCCTTACTTCGTTCGATCTGCGGTATCCGGCAGCGCCAGGTGGGTGCGGGCGTATTCGAGGGTTTCCCCCAGCCACTGTTCCTTCTGCCCGGTGCCCTTGGCCTTGCGGGTGGAGACCTCCACCGCGATGACCCCGCCAAAGTCGGTGTCGCGCAGGTACTGCAGGGTTTCGGCCACCGGCTGGGTGCCGCGCCCGGGCACCAGGTGTTCGTCCTTGCCGTTGTTCAGCCCGTCGCACAGGTGCAGGTGCGCCAGGCGCTCCCCCAGCTGCTCCACGGCCTTGCGCGAATCCATCTCGGCGATCGCCGCGTGGGAGAAATCCCAGGTGACGTGCGGGTAGGACTGCGGTACCGGGTCCCAGTGCGGCAGGTACATCTTCGCTTCGCGTCCGCGGGCCCGCCACGGGTACATGTTCTCCACCGCGATCTTCATCCCGGTCGAGTCGGTCAGCCGCTGCACTCCCCCGGCGAACTCCAGGGCATAGTTCCCCTGCCAGCGGAACGGCGGGTGGGCCACGACGACCTCGGCCCCCACGGCCTGGGCCAGGATGACCGAGCGTTCGATTTTTGCCCACGCCGAGCCCCACACCTGCTGGGTGAGCAGCAGCGTCGGGGCGTGGATGGCCCGAATGGGCAGCTGGTACTTGTCCATCAGCGCCAGCAGGGCGGTGGCCGACTGGGTGGCCTGGTTGCCGGTGATCAGCACCTCCAGCCCGTCGTAGCCCACATCCTTGGCCACCGCGAACGCGTCGTGCACGGTCAGGGGGTAGACCGAGGCACTGGACAGCGTGATGGGGATTGACGTTGTTGCAGGCTCTTGCATGACTCAGCCCCTTCTTCCAAGCACTGGTGTGCCGATCAACCCCGAGCCGGGGCTAATTCGTTTCCGCGGGTGCGGGCAGTTGCCCCATCCCGGCACCGAGCGCTACCTCTCCAACTCCCACGCTACTACTTAGCGGAGTCGAAGAGTCAAACAAGACATGATCAAAACGGCGCAGCATCAGCCCTTCGCGCAGCGCCCACGGGCAAATGCGCAGGTGTTTGATCTTCAGTTTCTTCATGGCCTCGATCGCCACCAGCGCGCCGGCCAGCAGCTGCGGGGCGCGCACCTGGGAAACCCCGGGCAGTTCGGCGCGTTCCTCCCAGCTCATGGCCATCAGCCGGTTCGTCCACAGTTTCAGGCTTTCGCGTTCCAGCACCCGCTTCACATAGGGCCCCTCGGTGCTGGGGGCGGCCCCGGTAATCCGGGCCAGGGAGCGGAAGGTCTTGGAGGTGGCGGTGGCCAGGGACGGTTTGCCGTACTGGGCCAGCTCCGTGGTGGGGTCCGAGAGCACATCGCGCACATAGGTGCGCAGCTCCTTGACCTGCTTGGGGGTGGGCCGGTCATCGGGCAGCCATTCGCGGGTCAGCCGCCCGGCACCCAGCGGCACCGAGTAGGCCACCTGCGGGAATTCATCGTTGCCCAGGGCCAGTTCCAGCGACCCGCCGCCCATGTCCAGGTTCAGGATCGAGTCGTAGGCCCAGCCAAACCAGCGGCGCACCGCATAGAACGTCATGCCCGCTTCCTCTTCACCCGAAAGCTCCAGCAGCTTCACCCCGGTCTCGGCCTCCACGCGTTCCAGCACGTGGGCGCCGTTGGAGGATTCGCGGATCGCGGAGGTGCAGAACGCCATGAAGTCCTCCACCCGGTGGCTGCGCGCGAACCGGGAGGCCTCGGTGATGAAGCCGATCAGTTCGCGCTGCCCCTCCTCGGTGATGGCCCCGTACTCGTTCAGGTACTGAACCAGGGAGAGCGGGCGCTTGTGCGACGCGTAGGGGTTGGGCCGGGCGCCGGGGTAGGCGTCCACCAGCAGCAGGTGCACGGTGTTCGAACCGATGTCCAGTACGCCCAGCCTCATCAGATGTCCTTCGCGTCGGGTAGCCTGCGCTACTTCTCGGTTTTCTTCGCGGTGGTCTTGGCCGTGGTGGCCTTCTTTGCCGTGGAGGCCTTCGTGGTGCTCTTCTTGGTGGTCGTCGCCTTCTTGGCCGGGGCCTTCTTGGCGGCGCTCTTGCGCTTGACCGGGCCGCGGGCCCGCTTCTCGGCCAGCAGCTCGATGGCCTTTTCCCGGGTCAGCTCCTCGATCGCGGTGCCTCGCGGGACGGTGATGTTCGTTTCCCCGTCGGTGATGTACGGTCCGAAGCGTCCGTCCTTGACCACGATGTTCTTCTCACTGGTCGGGTCGGTGCCGAATTCGGCCAGCGGCGGCACCGCGGCACGCCGGCCGCGCTGCTTGGGCTGGGCGTAGATCGCCAGCGCCTCCTCCAGGGTGATGGTGAAGATCTGCTCCTCGGATTCAATGGAACGCGAGTCGCTGCCCTTCTTCAGGTACGGGCCGAAGCGCCCGTTCTGCACCGTGATTTCCTCACCCTCGGCATCGGTGCCCACCACGCGCGGCAGGCTCAGCAGCTGCAGCGCCTCCTCCAGCGTGACGGTCTCAATGCTCATTGACTTGAACAGCGAACCGGTGCGCGGCTTGATCTTGGCCGGCTTCTTCGGCGGCTTGGGCTTGCCGTTCTTGTAGTACTCCACCGGCTGGGCGGCCAGTTCCTCGGCGGTCGGCTCCGGGATCACCTCGGTGACGTAGGCCCCGTAGCGCCCGTCCTTGGCCAGGATGGTGCGCCCGGTCTGCGGATCCACCCCCAGCTCGCGTTCGGAAACCTGCGAGTTGGCGAACAGCTCCTCGGCCTTTTCCGCCGTCAGCTCATCCGGGGCCAGGTCCTCGGGCACGTTCGCGCGCTCCGGGGTGGCGTCCTCGGCCGCATCGGCGGGCAGGGCGCGTTCCAGGTAGGGGCCGAACTTGCCCACGCGCAGCACGATGTCATCGGTGATGGCAATGGAGTTGATGGCCCGGGCGTCAATGTCCCCCAGGTTTTCCACCACGTGCTTCAGCCCGCTGGCCGCGTCGCTGCCGAAGTAGAACAGGTTCAGCCAGTCGCTGCGGGCGCGCTGGCCCTTGGCGATCTCGTCCAGGTCATCTTCCAGCCGGGCGGTGAAGTCGTAGTCCACGTACTGGGCGAAGTGCTCCTCCAGCAGGCGGATCACCGAGAAAGCGATCCAGCTGGGCACCAGGGCGCCGCCGCGCTTGGTGACGTAGCCACGGTCCATGATGGTGGAAATGGTCGGCGCGTAGGTGGAGGGGCGCCCGATCTCCCGCTTTTCCAGTTCCGCCACGATCGAGGCTTCGGTGTAGCGGGCCGGCGGGGTGGTTTCGTGGCCCAGGGCCTCCAGCTCGGTGCCGTTCAGCCCGTCCCCGACCTTCAGCTGCGGCAGGCGGGCCTCGGCGGACTCGCTGGCCTCGGCCTCCGAGGTGGTGTCCTTGCCCTCCTCGTAGGCGGCCAGGAAGCCTCGGAAGGTGATCACGGTGCCGGAGGCGGAGAACTCGGCCACCCGCTGGTCGCTGGCGGTGCCGGCCAGCTTGATGGTGGCGGTAAAGCCCTTCGCGTCGGACATCTGGGAGGCGACGGTGCGCTTCCAGATCAGCTCGTACAGGGTGTACTCGTCCTTGCTCAGCGAGGCGCGCACATCCCTGGGCCGGCGGAACATGTCACCGGCCGGGCGGATGGCTTCGTGGGCCTCCTGCGCGGCGTCGGTCTTGGCCTTGTAGACGCGCGGACGCTCGGGCACCGAGTCCGCGCCGTACAGTTCGGTGGCCTGGGTGCGGGCCGCGTGCACGGCCTCGTTGGAGAGGAACACCGAGTCGGTACGCATATAGGTGATGTAGCCGTTTTCATACAGGCGCTGGGCGACCTGCATGGTGATCCGCGAGCTCCAGCGCAGCTTGCGCGAGGCTTCCTGCTGCAGCGTTGAGGTGGTGAACGGTGCGGCCGGGCGGCGGGTGTAGGGCTTGTCCTCCACCGAGGTGACCTTGAAATCGGCCTCGGCCAGGTTTTCCACCAGCGAGCGGGCGGCCGCCTCGTCAAGGTGGGTGACCGCGCTGCGCGAGCTCTTGAGCTGCCCACGGTCATCGAAGTCGCGGCCGGAGGCCACGCGGGCCCCGTCCACGGAGGAAAGCTTGGCGGCAAAGGATTCGGCGTTGCCGGTGGCGAAGACGCCCTTGATGTCCCAGTAGCCGGCGGAGATGAACGCCATGCGTTCGCGTTCACGCTCCACCACCAGGCGGGTGGCCACCGACTGAACACGGCCGGCGGAGAGCCCGCGGGCGATCTTGCGCCAGAGCACCGGGGAAATTTCATAGCCGTAGAGGCGGTCCAGCACGCGCCGGGTCTCCTGCGCGTCCACCAGGTCGGTGTCCAGTTCGCGCATGTTGCCCAGGGCGCGTTCGATGCCCTCCTTGGTGATCTCGGTGAAGGCCAGGCGGCGCACCGGCACCTTGGGCTTGAGCACCTGCAGCAAGTGCCACGCGATGGCTTCGCCCTCGCGGTCCGCATCTGTGGCCAGGTAGAGCTCGTCGGCTTCCTTCAGCTTGGCCTTCAGCTCGGAGACGCGCTTCTTCTTGTCCGGGTACACCACGTAGTAGGGCTCGAAGTCGTTGTCCAGGTCGACCGCAAACTTGCCCACCGAGGTCTTCTTCAGCTCGGTCGGCAGTTCCGAGGGCTGGGGAAGGTCACGGATGTGCCCCACCGAGGCGTCCACGTCGAAGCCTTCGCCCAGGTACTTGGCAATCGACTTCACTTTGGCAGGGGACTCGACGATGACGAGCTTCTTACCGGTTTTTTCCTTGGCCTTCGGGGGCACGGCTCTCCTTCACACGGTGTCGGCAACAACCCGACCCCGAAACTATCAGACCCGCTGTCGTTGTCGCCAAGATGCATCCATGGCTCCAGTGCTGAGCCACGATTCCCGATGATCATACATCGGGCAGCAGCCTGTCCTTGCTACGCCCCGGCCGGGGAAGGATGCGGGTACTCGGGCAACAACGATACCAAGTAGAACATCCGGGTGGAGTGGATACTGCGCTCCTCGGCTGTGGCCATGGCCTCATATTCGTAGATCAGGTCCATCAGCCGGCGGTTAAATTCCTTCTGCTTGTCCTCCGGGAGGAACACCAGCCCGCTGCTGAGCAGCGGCGGGCGGTCCGCAGGGGCCACGATGCCGGCCTTGGCCTCGGCCTCGCGGCGGGCCACCTCGGCGTTCAGCCGGGTGCGGAAGTTGTTCAGCTGCACGTTCAGGTAGGCGGTCTTGGCGTTGGCCGAACCGTCGTGGGTGTTCAGCTCCAGGCGTTCACCGGCCGCCTTCCACCGGCGTTCGCGCGCATCACCCTCATTGGCGGCGCGCACCACGTATCCGTACTTCTCCAGCGCCCGCAGGTGGTAGCTCATCGCACTGGGGGTCAGCGAGCACAAGGTGGCCAGTTCGGTGGCGGTGCGGGTGGCCTGGGAGGCAAAGAGTTCGTCGAGCACGATGAGCCGGGCGTCGTGGGCCAGCGCGCGAATCGCCTGGGGGTCGGTGATGGACACCAGTTTCGGGTCCGGCGCGGCCCCAGGGGCCTGGTGCTCGTCAGGCCTCTCGGATGTGTTCTGTGTCATACCGAAAAACTTTAGTCCTTGTTTCACACTTTGCGAAGAAAGCCATGCCGGATTAAGCGTTCCACCCCGTCACGCAGGCGTTCGGCGAAGGATTCATCCCCCTCCCCGATCAGCGCGTCCAGCGCATTGACCAGCTGGTCCACACTCAGTTCCCCGTCACTGGCGGACACGAACCCGGCCTGGGCGGTGTCCAGCACCTCGCTGCGGCGCAGCCCCGCGCCCTGGCGCAGCAGGATCACCCCGGGATGTTCGGCGCCCGGGCGCTGGTGGCGCTCCTCGGTCACGTCCTCGGCGACCTCCAGGTGCCACTGTCCCCATTGCCCGTTGGCGGCACGCAGCTCGGCGGCGGTGTGCAGGTCCCGCTGCAGGAAGGGCGCCAGCGGCTGCTGGACCGGGTGGGTGATGGATTCGAAACGCTGCTCGGGCCGATGCCCGTCCCGGGCCAGGCCAAGGTAGACGTAGCCGAACCCGATCCCGGCGACCGAACGGCCGGCAAAGTCATCCAGGTACGCCTGGTAGGCCTGCTGATACTGTTCGGGGTCCTGGTCCTGGGAGGCATCGCGCAGCCAGGTTTCGGCGTACAGGCTGGGGCTGGACTGCTCCCGCTGGATGACCCAGACATCCAATGCCGGATCAAACCACGGGCGGATCCGCTGATCCCAGGGCTGCTCGCCCAGCGGGATTTCCCAATTCGCCAGCATCTGTGCACTGCCCCCGGGCTCCAGGTAGCTGGGCAGCTGCGAAATCAGGGCCTGGACCAGGCTGTCCCCGGCCATCCCGCCATCACGGTAGGTGAAGATCGCTTCGTCCTCCGCGCGCGGGGTGATGACAAAGGGCGGGTTGGTGGCGATCAGGTCAAAGCGCTGCCCCTGCACCGGTTCAAACAGGCTGCCGCACCGCAGGCTCACCCGCTCCTCCAGCCGAGCCGGATCCACCTCCAGCTGCCGGTGGTTCAGCAGCAGGTTAAACCGGGTGAAGGCCAGGGCGCGCACGGAAAGGTCGGTAGCCGTGACATGCCGGCAGTGGGCCAGCAGGTGGAATGTCTGGATGCCGCACCCGGTGCCCAAATCCAGGGCCCGGTCCACCTGGGGACGCAGCGTGATCTGCGCCAGGGTCAAGGACGCCTGGCCGATGCCCAGCACATGGTCCGCCCGCAGGACCCCGGGGCGCTGGTGCGCGCCCAGGTCGTGCGCCACCCACAGTTCCGCGGAGCTGTCCGATGCGTGTGGGGTCAGGGCCACACTGGCCCGCAGCCCTGGACCATGCTGCTCAACCAATCCCAGCCGCAAAAGCCCCTGCACCCCGGTGCGGCTGAAGGCCGCATCGATCCGGTCGGCCGGGTAGCCCTGGCCCAGCTGGAACAACCCAATCACCGTGGCCAGCCCGGACTGCTTCGGGGTCGCCCGGCGCACCTGGCGCAATGCCGGCGGGATCTGGTCGCGGCCGAACGCCTCCACCGCTTCCTGCCCGAGCAGGGCCGTGATCGCATCGAACGTGAAGTCCAGTGCGGTTAGATCGAAATACAGGGAATCAAGCAGCGCCTGCTGGTCACTGCGTGGGGCGTCGTCAACGGCGGCAAAATCGGTGGAAGTCACAATTGCGATTCTAGCTAGTTGCGGCAGAAATGACCGGGGGCAGGCGCGTACGATGCGGTCATGGCCTTAGTCACCGTCACCTACCTGCAGCAAACCGATCCCTCCCAGCTGGTCCCCTCCTCGCGTCCCCTGCCCGAGGACGCGCGCATCGACTGGGTCCAGCAGATCACCCCGGAGTTCTCCCGCTTCCTGTACCTGGGGGTGGGCAGCGAACTGCACTGGGCCGATCGCCTGGTGCTCACCCGCCGACAGTGGCTGGAGCAGCTGCGGGCCCCGGGCTCCGAAACCCATGTGCTCTACCGCCATGGGGCTCCGCAGGGGTACATCGAGTTGGCCGCTGTGCCCGGCACCGCCGGGACCGAGGTGGAAATCTTCTACTTCGGCCTCTTCCCCCAGGCCATCGGCCAGGGGCTGGGTGGCGCCCTGCTCACCGAGGGGATCCGGCGGGCCTGGACTCTGGACGAACGCCATGCCGGGATGGCGCCGGTCAGCCGGGTGTGGCTGCACACCTGCTCCCTGGATGGGCAGCAGGCCCTGCCGAACTACCAGGCCCGCGGGTTCACGGTCTATGACGTGCAGGAAGAGCAGACCGAGGTGCGTGATCCCTCCAAGGACCTGTGGCCCGACGCTTCCCGGGTGTAGCCCGAAACGAAGCAAGGCCTGGAGATCCCCACCAGGGATCACCAGGCCTTCACACTGTAGCCGGGCCTAGGCGCTGAGCGCCGCCTGCTGGCACGCCGGGCAGCGGCGCAGCTGCTCGTCCTGGGCGCATTCGGTGCAGAACAGCCGCAGGTTGCGGCAGGAGAGCTCGGCGCAGTTCTCAAACTTGTTGGTCGGCGCCTGGCAGCCCACGCATTCGCCGATGGTCACCGCGTCCTCGGTGAATTCCATGTGCATGCGCTTGTCGAAAACGTACAGCGAACCCTCCCACAGGCCGGCATCCCCATACTTTTCTCCGTAGCGCACGATCCCTCCCTGCATCTGGTAGACCTCTTGGAAGCCACGGTTGATCATCAGCGCCGAGAGCACCTCACAGCGAATCCCACCGGTGCAGTAGGTGACGATCGGCTGGTCCTTGAGGTGGTCGTATTTACCGGAGTCGATCTCTTCCAGGAAGTCCCGGGTAGTGTCCACCTCGGGCACAATCGCGTTCTTGAACCGGCCAATCTGTGCCTCGAACGCGTTGCGCCCGTCGAAGAACTGAACCTGGGTTCCTTCCTTCTGCTTGGCCTCGACCAGTTCATGCAGCTCTTCCGGACGCAGGTGCGTACCGCCGCCAACGACGCCGTTCGCGTCGACCTGCAGCTCCCCCGGTGCCCCGAAGGTGACAATCTCATCGCGCACCTTCACCGAGATGCGCGGGAAGTCCTCGGCGGAGCCTTCGGACCACTTGATGTCCATCTTCTTGAAGGCCGGATATTCGCGGGTGGCCTTAACATACTGCTTCACCGCGGAGATCTCCCCGCCGACGGTTCCGTTGATGCCGTCCTTGGAGATGATGATGCGTCCTCGCAGACCCCACTGCTCCAAAAGGGAGCGCTGCCACAGGCGGATCGCCTCGGGGTCGTTCAGCGGTGTAAAAGCGTAATACAAGACAATGCGATGAATGGCCACAAGGTATAAGGGTAGTGGGTTTAGCGTCCATTCAGGTGCTACGTGGAGCAACGTCACATCAGTTTGACTATGATTTCAAGTAAGCAACGATTGGCCTTTGTCAGCGAGTTACTAGGAAAGACAGGGTAGGGTCAAAGCATGGCATCAAACGCAAGCGATGAACTAATTGGCACCTGGGTTGCAGGCTGGTCCGGCGCGCGCGGCTATGAAGCGCGCCATGAAGGCCGTGTCCATGCGGCGCTGCGGCACGACACCACCGAGGACTGGGAGTACGTCATCTACGACCCCTCCCGCGAGGAACTGCAGGCCGTTGCCGAGACCCTGAAAAAGCATCCGGCGCGACGACTGACCGCCTTTTCCGAAGACGTTCCGGGGCTGATTGAGCTGGCCAACGAGGTCGGTTTGCAGATCGCTGCCGATGACGAAGTTTTGATGGTTACCGAGTTGGCTGCCCACGACGTGGAAGTGCCGCTGCCCCCGGATGGCTTCGTGTTCCAGATTGAACGCGATGGCACCCACGCCTACGTCTCGCTGCACCCGGAGGATAACGAGGAAGTCGTTGCCGCCTCCGGCCACGTCTCGGCAGTAAATGGTTATGCCATCTTTGACCGCATCATCACCGGTCCCGAATTCCGCCGCCGCGGTCTGGGCACCCTGGCCATGCGCGCCCTGGCCTCCTTGGCACAGGAACACGATGTGGACGAAGGCCTGCTGATTGCCTCCGTTGACGGCCAGAAGCTCTACGCGTCACTGGGTTGGACGAATCTAGGCAGCGTTGTGGCCTTCAAAGGCTAACTCGCACGCGTCCGCCCCCTCGCCGCCGAGCCCGCTTCGGCGGCGAGTAGCATTTAACGGACCGGGCAGGCCCGCGTGCGCATCCCGGCTGTGAGCTTGGGGCTGCACCCCGCCGGCCCTGCCAATCATGCGTCCATCCCGCCAACCACCGAGGTGATCCCAGCCCATGGCCAAGACCGTCAACGCGCTGCTGGATCCATTCGAACGGCACAATGACCCGGACGCAGTAGTGCATCGCCGCGTGGTGCCGGCCAAGGATGAAATCACCGCACCGTGGCCCGAATGGCTTGACCCGCAGGTGCGCGGGATTTTCCAGGGGCTGGGGATCAACCAGCCCTGGCTGCACCAGGTTCAGGCGGCCGAGCTGATCCATCAGGGACGGCACACGATCGTGGCCACCGGCACCGCCTCGGGCAAATCCCTGACCTACCTGATGCCCGGACTGGACGCACTGTACCGGGCACGCCAGGCCTCCCCCAACGACTGGGACGCCCAAGCCACCATCTTGTACATTTGCCCGACCAAGGCGCTGGCCGCCGACCAGCTGGCCACCGTGCAGGCCCTGCAGGTGCCCGGGGTACGGGCCTCCAGCTATGACGGCGACACAGACCCGGCCAGCCGCTCATGGATCCGGCAGCACGCGAACTTCATCTTCACCAACCCGGACATGCTCCACCGCGGCATCCTGCCGAACCATCAGGGCTGGGACCGCTTCTTCAAGCGACTGCGCTATGTGGTCATTGATGAGGCGCACTCCTACCGCGGGGTCTTTGGTTCCCATGTGGCCAACTTGCTGCGCCGGCTGCGTCGGGTGTGCCAGCACTACCGGTCCGGCCCCGTCTTCATCGGCGCCTCGGCCACCAGCGCCGACCCGGCAGCGTCTTTCTCGCGGCTCATCGGCGCCCAGGCCGAAGCGGTGACCCATGACTTCTCCACCTCCGGCGAGCTGGTAATTGGGCTGTGGGAACCGCCCCTGACCGAACGCGTGGGAGAAAACGGGGCACCGGTTCGTCGCACCGCGATCGCCGAAAGCGCTTCCATCCTCACCGATTTGATGGCCGACCACACCCGCAGCATAGTCTTCATCAAGTCCCGTCGCGGCGCCGAAACGATTGCCACGCTCACCCGCCGTCACCTGGAACAGTTCGCCCCCGAGCTCAGCGTCCGCCTGGCTGCCTACCGCTCGGGCTATCTGCCCACCGAGCGCCGGGAGATCGAATCGGCTCTGCGCTCGGGCAAATTGCTGGCAGTCACATCCACCTCCGCGTTGGAACTGGGAATCGACATCGCCGGACTGGACGCAGTGGTGGTCGCCGGCTGGCCGGGCACCCGGGCCTCCTTCTTCCAGCAGATCGGCCGGGCCGGGCGGGCAGGGCAGGGTTCCCTGGCCATTTTTGTGGCCAGTGAAGATCCCCTGGACACCTACCTGGTGCACCACCCGGAGGCGATCTTTGACCTGGGCGTTGAGGCGACGGTGTTCGATCCGCAGAACAAGTACGTGCTCTCCGGTCACCTGTGTGCGGCAGCCCAGGAACTGCCGTTGCGCAGTGAAGAACTGGAAATGTTTGGCCCCACCTCGGAGGAGCTGCTCGATTCCCTGGTGGCCCGCGGTTACCTGCGCCGCCGCCCGGCAGGCTGGTTTTGGACCCACGCCCAGCACGCGGCGGCCATGTTCTCCATCCGTGCCGATGGCGGGGGCCCGGTAAACATCATCGACGCGGAATCCGGCGCGATCCTTGGCACCATGGACTCACCGCAAACCCACTACCAGGCCCACCCCGGCGCGATTTACGTCCACCAGGGTTCCAGCTACTTTGTTGAAGAGCTCGACGAACAGAACCATACCGTCGTTGTCACCCGCGTCAACCCGGACTATTACACCACCGCGCGGGACATCACCACGGTCGCCGTGCAGGGAACCGAGCGCAGCAGCGAGCACCGCGACCTGGCCATCCACTTTGGAGAAGTCATCGTCACCACCCAGGTGGTGTCCTTCCAGCGCAAGTCCGTCTCCTCCAACGAGGTACTCTCCGAGGAGCCGCTGGATCTGGAAGCACGCGAGCTGCACACCAAGTCCATCTGGTGCACGCTCACCGAACAGCGGCTGATCAATGCGGGAATCACCCCCGAATTTTTTCCCGGGGCCCTGCATGCGGCGGAGCACGCGATGATCGGTCTGCTGCCCTTGGTGGCCACCAGCGACCGGTGGGATATTGGAGGAGTCTCCACCGCCTTGCACGTGGACACTGGGCAGCCAACAATCTTCGTCTACGATGCCCAGCCCGGCGGTGCCGGATTCGCCGAGCGGGGCTTTGAACAATTCGTCCGTTGGGTGCGGGCCACCCGTGATGCCATCGACAGCTGCGAATGCACCAACGGCTGCCCCAGCTGCGTCCAGTCCCCCAAGTGCGGCAATAGGAACAATCCGCTGAACAAGGCCGGCGCAATCCTACTGCTCAGCGCAGTGCTGGATGACATCGAGCCGCGGCACTGGCGCTAGGAACTGATCAGTTCCACAGTGGCGGCGGCCCTGCCCGCGCGGTGTCCATTGCTGTCGGGGCGGCCTGCTGCACTCGAATTTGCTGCATGCCCACAACCCCGACGTTCCTCACCGGCGGCCCCTGGGATGAGGAGCCCGTCACGGGTCAGAGCTGATCCCCAGCTCCTCGTCGCTGTCGTAGTACCGGAGCAGGTCGCGCTGCTCGCGGATCAGTTCGACCTTCGCCCGGTGCAGCGTCAGCAGGTCGTGCAGGCGCGCCTCCTCATCAGAGAGCTCTGGGCAGCCCCGCCACCAGCTGAACGCCAGGGCGTGGCTGATCGCGTTGGACTCTGCACTCATGCGTCTCGCCTCCTCCGGGCTCGGATAGCGCGCATGTCCACCAGCACGGCGATCGACAGCGGACCGTGGACAGGGCAGTAGTAGACCCGGCTCACGCTCATGTCCCCTGCCATGACGAGCACCCGCTTGGCGATGCTCGGCATGTCGCACTCCACGCACACGTGCAGCTTCCCCTGGTCATCAGTTATCAGTTATCAGTTATCAGTTATCAGTGAATCTCCTTCCAGTCACAGATTGCGAAAGACGAACACGCCGTCTCCCGGCGCGTCCTCGACTGTGTAGTCGAACGCGAGATCCCGGGTCCACGCGGCCCAGTCGAAGTACCGAGCGACATCGTCCGGGACTCCCGACAACAACCCGGTGAGCCCCTCCGCGTACTCGCGGAACGACTCCCACTCGCCGCAGTAGCTGTCCTCGAAATCAAGCATGCTCGGCAGGTCACCCGTGCCCTCAGCCACGTAGTCACCGCTCCTCACCCACGCGCACAACGCCTCGCGATGGTGCTCCGGAACCGACTCCAGGGAGCTACCCCACTCGACCGCCTCGCTCGGACTCATCTCGCCGCGCACGGGCAGGTTCTCGTGGTCGAAGCACCACAGTTCCTCGCAATCGGCGCGGGCACCGCCCACTCCACGGTGCACGCGGTCAGGGTGACCTCGTCCGCATCGACGGCGTCGAACCACTCGCCTACGAGGCGTCCAGAGTTGTAGCAGTGCAGGCAGTCGACCCACACTCGCAGCGTGCTGTCCCGGTTGCTCATGTCTATAGATCTCCTTCTCGGTCCGAGGAGAGCGGCGAACGCGACAGGCAGTCAGGCTCTGATGAAATGACGCGCTTACGCCGCGTCAACCGCTCTCACACCGCCCCCGGGCGCCGCTCCGCGGCGCGCCCGTTGCTTGGAGACCCTCAGATGTCCGTGGTGCTCGGTATCCTGAGATGGAGCTAAAAAATTCAAACGTATGCGCGTTTCTCGCGCGGAGGAGTACAAACCAGATGGCGAGACGGGCCGCGAAGGCGAAGCCAGCCAAGACACTCGAACAGACCCTGTGGGATGCCGCAGACAAGCTCAGAGGCAACCAGGAGCCCAGCGAGTACAAGCACGTCGTGCTGGGCCTGGTGTTCCTCAAGTACGTCTCCGACCGGTTCGAGGAGCGTCGCGAGCAGCTCAAGGACGAGCTGGCGGCTGAAGGCATCAAGCCCGAGCGAATCGAGTCGTTCCTGGAGGATCGAGACGAGTACGCGAGCCAGAACGTCTTCTGGGTGCCATCCCTCGCGCGGTGGGGCTACGTACAGTCGGGGGCCAAGCAGCCGGAGATTGGCCAGCAGATCGACCAAGCGATGGACCTCATCGAGAAGGAGAACCCCTCCCTGCGCGGCGTGCTCCCACGCAACTACGGACGAGACGGGCTCGACAAGCGCCGCCTCGGCGAGCTGGTCGATCTCATCGGATCGATCGGCTTCACCGAAACCGACGACCACGGCGCAGACGACGTGCTCGGCCGCGTATACGAGTACTTCCTCGGGCAGTTCGCAGGCAAAGAAACCGGCAAGGACGCGGGAGCCTTCTACACGCCCCGCTCCGTGGTCAAGACACTTGTAGAGATGCTGGAGCCGTACAAGGGCCGCGTCTACGACCCCGCTGCGGGCTCGGGCGGCATGTTCGTCCAGTCAGCAGAGTTCGTCAAAGCTCACGGCGGCAAGCGCACCGACCTCTCCGTCTACGGGCAGGAGTTCACCGATACCACGTGGAAGCTCGCGAAGATGAACCTCGCACTGAGAGGCATTGAAGCTGACATGGGATCGCACTCGGCGGACTCCTTCACCGAGGATCTCCATCCCGATCTACGCGCTGACTACGTGATCGCAAATCCCCCGTTCAACGTCTCTGACTGGTGGGACGCGAAGCTAGCAGACGACCCCCGGTGGAAGTACGGTACGCCGCCGCAAGGCAACGCCAACTTCGCCTGGGTCCAGCACTTCATCTACCACCTCGCACCGAACGGGACTGCGGGCTTCGTTCTCGCTAACGGCTCGCTTTCCTCGAAAAGCAGCGGTGAAGGCGAGATCCGACGCAAGCTCGTCGAAGCCGGTCTCGTCGACTGCATCGTCGCGATGCCCGACAAACTGTTCTTCAACACCGGCATCCCAGTGTCGCTGTGGTTCGTGTCCAAGGGTCGCGACGGTAACGGGCATCGCGCGCGTAGCGGAGAGGTGCTGTTCATCGACGCCCGGAAGCTCGGGGACATGGAGTCGCGCCGCCTGCGTGTGCTTTCGGATGGTCACATCGCTCAAATCGCGGACACGTACCACGAGTGGCGAAACCACGACGGCAACTATGAGGACGTTCCCGGTTTCACGAAGTCGGCCACGATCGACGAGATCGAGAAACACGACTTCGTGCTTACGCCAGGCCGATATGTGGGTGCGGCCGAGGCCGAGGTCGACGACGAGCCGATCGATGAGAAGATCGAGCGATTGACGAGCGAGCTGTTCGCGGAGTTCGAGCGTGGGCGCGAGCTTGAAGGTGAGATCCGGCGTCGGTTAGGCGGTCTTCAGTGAGCCGCGTAACTCTTGGCGAAGCGTTCATTCTAAACCCAACAGTGAAACTGTCTAAGGGTACGCATGCTCCTTTTGTTGACATGGCGAGCCTTGTGCCCTTCACCAGGAATGTGTCCGCGACACAGGATAAGCCCTACGGCGGGGGCATGAAGTTCTGCGACGGTGATGTTCTGATGGCACGGATCACTCCGTCTCTGGAGAACGGAAAAACGTCGGTATATCGTGCGGCTGCCAACCAGCGAAATGCTCCGGCTTTCGGGTCCACGGAGTTCATCGTGATTCGTGGAAAAGAGGGAATCTCTAGTACTAGCTTTGCCTACTATTTGTTTACCTCGCCTGAGATTCGGGACTATGCAATCAGTTCGATGAATGGTAGTTCCGGCAGGCAAAGAGTGCAGCACGACTCTTTAGACTCATTCGAGATTGATCTTCCCGAGCTGGAGGAGCAGCGCGCGATCGCGGCGACGCTCGGCGCACTCGACGACAAGATCGAGTCGAACCGCCGGGAGATCGGGACACTTCAGCAGTTGGGGGATGCGATATTCGCCGCTTCCTCTAATGAGTCACGGCTACTCTCGGACGTCGCGGACATCACGATGGGAAGCTCGCCGAAGGGAGCAGATCTCAACGAGCACCGTGATGGTTTGCCCTTTTACCAGGGCACGCGCGACTTCGGCTTCCGATTCCCGACGCTGCGCGTCTGGACCACCGCTCCCGTCCGTACAGCTGCAAAGAACGACACGCTGATGTCAGTGCGCGCGCCAGTTGGGGAGCTGAACCGAGCGCACGCCGACTGTTGCATCGGCCGGGGTGTGGCGGCTATCCATAGCGAAACTCACCCGAGCACGCTCTATTACGCCATGCGGAACTCGACGAGTGCCTGGAACAAGTTCCAAGGTGAGGGGACCGTGTTTGCTTCGGTGAATAAGACCGATGTGCACAGTGCCGAGGTTCGTTGGGTCGGCGATGATGTAACTCTCGAACTCGAAGAGAGGCTCCATGCAATCGATGTTCGTATCGAGTCGCTAGAGGAAGAATCTCGACGGCTCGCCGCCCTCCGGGACACCCTGCTCCCCGAACTCCTCTCCGGTCGCGTTCGGGTCCCCATTGAAGGAGACCATGCATGACGAATATCAACGTCGATTGGGCCCAGAACGAACTTGACGAGTTTATTGCGGCCACGACAGTTTCATACGTATCGTCGCCGGCGGGGTCGGTTGGATTCCACGGCTACAAGACCGCAGCGTCGGAGGACGATATTGTCAGGAAGGCACAGGTCGTAGAGCAAATTCTCGACCGTATTGTGCCCGGCTGGCGCGAGAGCATCAAGAAGAAGGAGCGTCAGAAGTGGTCAATTCACTACGAAGCATCTATTCGAGCGCGGGAGGCCTTAGTCCGTGCCGATGAGGTCCGAAAAAATCTAGGTGAGGATGCCCCTGAGCTGTCTGCTGCGAAGCTGCACTCCTGGATCTGGGAGGGCGCGTCGTCATTGTGGCATTCCGGTCATTACCGCGAGGCGGTCGAGGGTGCGATCCGTAAGTTAAACGCCGAAACGCAAAACAAGCTCGGTCGTCGCGACGTGAGCGAAGCAGACCTGTTCAACCAGGCCTTTAGCGAGCATCCTGCCGCTGAGAAGAATCCGCGTCTTCATCGAATGGCGGATGATGGCAGCAAGACCTTCAAATCCGTTCAGCGCGGGGCTCGCATGTTTGCCGAAGGTGTCTTCGCCGGTATTCGGAATCCGCTTGCGCACGAAGCTGGACAGGAGATGCCCGAACAGCAAGCACTGGAGTACTTGGCTGCACTCAGTGTGCTCGCACGCTGGGTGCACGAATCCGTGCTGAGGAGCGCCGAATGAGCACCTTCAACGAGAACGTCGTGGAGCAGGCCGCTATGGAGTACTTCGCCGAGCTGGGCTATCGATGTGTGCATGGCCCTGAGATCGCACCGGGAGAGCCCGGCGCGGAGCGCGACTCGTACGAGGACGTCGTGCTGTGGGGGTGTCTGAGTGATGCGCTTCGGCGGATAAACCCCGGGACGGACGCCGCGCTGATCTCAGAGGCGGTGAAGACCGTGCAGCGTGCCGAGTCGCAGAGCCCTGTCGACGAGAACGCTCGCCTGCACAAGCTCATCACGGAGGGTGTACCGGTCGAGCATCGCGGTGATGATGGTCTACTACGGACGACGCGCTTGTGGCTCGTGGACTTCGAGAAGCCGGAGAACAACGACTGGATGGTAGTCAACCAGTTCACGATCGTTGAGAACGGCAAGAACCGCCGTCCTGACTTGATGGTGATGGTCAACGGGCTTCCGTTGGCGCTGTTGGAGTTGAAGAATCCGGCCGCTGGGCACGCGACGTTGAAGTCGGCGTGGAACCAAGTACAGACCTACCGGCACGACATCCCGTCGGTGTTCGTGCCGAACGCGGTGACGGTGATCTCCGACGGAACGTCGGCGGCGATGAGCAGCTACTCGGGCGCGTTCGAGCACTACGCTCCGTGGAAGACCATCGAAGGTCGTGAGGTCGTCAGTAATCGGCCAGCACTTGAGGTCCTCATCAAGGGTGTGTTCGAGCCGAAGCGGTTCCTGGACCTGGTGAAGAACTTCGTGGTGTTCAGTGACGAGACGGTCACCGACAAGTCGACAGGACAGCCCACGCGGGCGCTCGTGAAGCGTGTGGCCAAGTACCACCAGTACTGGGCGGTCAATGCTGCCGTCGAGTCCACGGTGCAAGCGTCAAGCCCTGATGGGGACCGTCGAGGCGGCGTGGTGTGGCATACCCAAGGCTCCGGTAAGAGCTTCGAAATGGTGTTCTACGCCGCGAAGATCATGCACGACCCGCGCATGGCGAACCCGACGCTGGTGTTCATCACTGACCGTAACGACTTGGACGATCAACTGTTCGGCGAGACTTTCGCCCCGGCCCGCATTCTTCCTGAAACGCCAGTACAGGCGGCAACGCGCTCGGATTTGCGAGCGAAGCTGAAGCGCGCTTCGGGTGGGATCGTATTCACCACCTTGCAGAAGTTCGCGCCGGGCGAGGACGGGGATACCAACCCCGTGCTCACTGACCGCCGGAATGTCATCGTGATCGCCGACGAGGCGCACAGGAGTCAGTACGGCTTCAGCGAGACGCTCGACAGGCAGGGGCGTCTCAAGTCCGGGCTGGCCAAGCACATGCGCGACGCGCTCCCTGGCGCGACGTACCTCGGTTTCACCGGCACTCCAATCGAGTCGAACGACAAGTCCACACGGGCCGTGTTCGGCGACTACGTCGACGTGTACGACCTCACAAGGGCAGTGGAGGATGGAGCGACTGTCCGGATCTTCTATGAGTCCAGGTTGGCCAAGATCGAGCTGTCGGAAGCTGACCTCGCTGCCCTGGACGACCTCGCCGACGAGATCACCGAGTCCGTCGAGGAAGACACAGCATCAGCTGCGAAGTCACGTTGGTCGCGCCTGGAGGCGATCGTCGGAGCGGAGGCACGACTCGACCTCGTAGCCCGCGACATCGTGGAGCACTGGGAGAAGCGCCGGGAGTCCCTGTTCGGCAAGGGCATGATCGTGACCATGAGCCGCCGGATCGCCGTGCGGTTGTACGAAAAGATCGTCGCACTGCGGCCCAACTGGCATTCGGATGACCCGGCTCAAGGCAAGATCAAGGTCGTCATGACAGGGTCGGCGTCCGATCCAGCCGAGTTCCAACCTCACATCCACTCGAAGGACGTGCGCAAGGACCTCAAGCTGCGGGCGAAGAATGCGGACGACCCGCTGGAACTGGTGATTGTCCGCGACATGTGGCTGACCGGTTTCGATGCCCCGGCGATGCACACGATGTACGTCGACAAGACCATGCAGGGCGCGGGGCTCATGCAGGCCATCGCTCGGGTGAACAGGACGTTCCGCGACAAGCCGGGCGGGTTGATCGTCGACTACATCGGTGTGTTCGCGAACCTTCAGAAGGCGTTGAGCGAGTACTCGCCATCCGACCGCGACCAGGCTGGCGTTCCCATCGACGAGATGGCCCAGGTCATGCTGGAGAAGCACGACATCGTGCGCGGGCTCCTACACGCAGTCCAGTACGATTCCTCACCTGAGCTGACAGCTTCTCAGCGGTTGAACGAGTACGCGAAGGTCCTCGACTTCGTCATGGCGGACCCGGACCGCACCTCGCGGTTCAACGACCAAGTGCTCGCTCTGGCGAAGGCGTTCGCTCTCGCGGGGGCGCGTGACGAAGCAGCCGCGATCCGGAACGACGTCCGACTGTTCACGGACGTCAGAGCAGCGATCTTGAAGATCCAGAACCCCGACTCAGGCAGAGGGGGTTTAGGTGCAGTCGAGATCGACACCGCGCTCGGCCAGCTTCTCAACGAGGCAGTAACCGCCGATCAGGTCGTTGACGTGTACAAGCTCGCCGGGATCGAGACGCCTGAGATCTCAATACTCAGCGATGAGTTCCTCGATTCGCTCTCGGAGAAGGACAAGCCAAACCTTCAGATGGGGTTGTTGCGGCGTCTGCTCAACGACCAGATCAGGACCGTGCAGCGAACGAACGTCGTCCAGGGGCGCAAGTACTCGGAGATGCTCGATGAGGCCGTGAACCGCTACACCAACCGATCGCTGACGACTGCTGAGATCATCGCTGAGCTGGTGAAGCTGGCGAAACAGATGCGCGACGCTCAGAAGCGACACGAGGAGCTCGGGCTGCGTGAGGACGAGGTCGCTTTCTATGACGCCGTTGTACAGAACGACTCCGCGGTGATGGAGCTCGGCGACGAGACACTCAAGGCGATCGCTCAAGAGCTCGTGAAATCAGTGAGGCAATCGGCAACGATCGACTGGAACCTGAAGGAGTCCGTGCTAGCTGCGATGCGATCCAAGGTCCGCCGCATCCTCGCCAAGTACGACTACCCACCTGATGCGGAGGCGAAGGCGATTGAGCTTGTGTTGGATCAGGCAGAAGTGTTCGCTGGCGGAGTTGCAAGGTGAGTGATACAGCCATGCCAATCGAGGTGCTCCTGGCCGGTTCCTCCATCGCGATCGACGATGAGGTGTTCAGAACGCTGCTTGACAATTCGGTCGCTGGCACTTACAAAGAATATGAGAATTCATTAGCCCGTGGGACCATTGCGTTCGGCGCACTGATCAGGCTGGCACGGCGGGGTGAAATTCCGTACCCGCTATTCTTCGCTCCGCTCGATGTCGTGGAGTCTCAAGTCGAGGCGAAGACAAGGAAGCTCTTGGAGGGTGTCAGTAAAGACACATTTTCTATCGGTTCCCGGGCACGCGTTGAACTTCACGAGGTCGAACTGATCGTCAAAGACCTCATGCGCAAACAGGAGTTGTTGAAGCGGCACGACAAGACTCTCGGCAAGAATAAGATCGTGGGTCTATTGCGTCGACCCGGTGCGACCCCGGACCACGACGCCGCCAGGCTGTCGGATTCGATCGGACTGCGGCACGACGAACTTCGCGCTTGCCGCACGAAGGAAAAGGCTCTCGACCTCCTGATAGACCGGCTAGAACGGAACCAGATTCTGGTATCGAGGAGCGTGCAGCATTACATGCCACAGAGACTCACGCACGTGAAATTCAGTGGGATGACCATCAGGGACACCAAGGTCCCATTCGTGTTCCTCGCTGGTGGGGATCACGGCGACGCTCAGGAGCCCGTCGGCAGGACGATCTTCACGCTGGCTTTGATGACCGTGCTCATCGGCAGAAGGATCTTCGCCCCGATGACATGGGATGGTGCCAGCATGGGTACCGACGTAGGGCGGGAGTACGACATCGCGGGCGCGTTGTTAATGCCGCGCGACCGTATGACGGAACTCGCACCGACCTCGCTCGAAGACATGAAAAAGGCTTCGGAACAATTCAAAGTGACCGCTAGCGCCGTCACCGTCCGAGCGATGCGACTCTCGCTTATCACGGGAGAAACCGCCGCGAAGTACCTCGATGAGCTGCGCGTCGAATACAACAAGCGGAAGCGATCGAAACCTATGAACCAGCCGCGCCCCGAGAACGCCGTCCGAAAGTACAACGGCCGCGAGTTGACCAGACGCATGCTAGATGTGCTCGACAGCAACCAGATCTCTACAGGCGATTTCTGCCGGTCTGTATGCCTTAACCGCATCAAGCCGTATCAGATTGAAGACCTCAGGAGAGCGATCTCGTGAGCGAATTCGGGACGAGGTACGTGGTCGACACAAACGCTCTCACTCGGCTGAGGAGAGACCACCGCGCGAGTGACTTCTTCAGGGAGAACGTTGTCATACCGGAAGAAGTGTTGCACGAGGCGAAAGGGTTTCCCGACTACGCGCAGCTTCGCGAGAACAGGTACCCGACGACGCCCAGAGTTCTCGAACTGCTCACGGAAATAATGGCGACTGTGACTGCTGGGGACATGCGTCTTGTCGATCTCTTTAAGAATCTCGGAGGTGCGGACCCGCTAGTCGTGGCATGCGCTCTAGCAGGGAAAGAAGATGACAGCCAGTATCTGGATGCGCCGGAATGGCTGGTCGTCACAGGGGATGCGGCAGTCGCGTCCAAGACCGTGGAGTTCGGCATCGAGGTTGTAGATGCGAGCACCCTCGCGGCGCTCATCGACGAAGCGCAGAGTTTGGATGCACCCGGACGCGATACGCGCGGGATGTAAACGGCCCCACAAAGACCTCCCCGACGATCTCGATAACTCCTGCCGCCTGCAACGCAGCAGCGAATCCGTGGTGTTTCGACCAGTCCTTTATGAAGATCTCCCCGGGAGCGGGCACATAGCCGTACTCAAAGAGATCGATGGAGAGAACCTCATCCTCTCCAGTTTCGGCGGCGACCTGAGCGAGCGCCGGCTGGGCCGGGTCCTGCTCGATGGAGCCGGTCATCGTGAACTGTGGGTAGCACACGGTCACGCTCTCATTGATGGTCTTCCAAGTCATGGCGGTACGTCCAGGTTATTCTGAGCTGTCAGCTCAACTCCCGGGTCTCCACAGGCGGCCACCGACCAGCAGCTACCTCAAGTCCTCGAACGGGTCGACGACGGTGTGAACACCGTGCGTGGGACAGCTGAAAGCGATGCGCATGCCCGCATCGGTCCGCACGGGTTCCGGCTCGCAGTCACCACCGCACTCGCCGCACGTACGGTACGCCTCGTCTTCGTGCCCGAACTTGTCATCCATGAGTGCCAGCCTTCTTCTTGCCGTCCGTCCACTCGTTCTCGACAGTGTCGGCTGCGGCTTCGAGGGTGGTGATCCGTTTGCCGTACCCGACTGGATGGATGACGACGGTCATCAACGCCTCCACGATCGAGCGACGACGTGCAAACGGCCACTCCTCTCTGTGCCACCAGGTGCGAACGTCCTTGACGCCCACCAGCTCGGCGAGTGAGTCAATGGCAACCCCACGAGCGATCTCGGCATCTACTGCTCGCAGCTGAGGTCGTCTAGCGCTTCCTCTGCATCTTCCTCGGTCGCCCTGCCGGATGCGAGCTGCTTGAGCACGCTCTTGCGCCTTCCCCCCCAGGGCTTCGCGCTGAGAGTGGAGTACCCGGACGTCCACGGTGCCCGGTTTCGGAGCCAGGAGGTCGAGCGTATCGGCCTTGGACAGGCGTGCGATGCACACCTCCGAGACGAACTCGTCGATGATCTCGCCCTTGCGCATGATGTGCCCATTCACGCACCGGTAGGTGTGGTAACGCTGGCTGGGGGTAGTGCCCGAGCCGTCTTTGCGAGGGGACGGGTGAGTCCGCCCTCGCGCTGAGCGGACCGGCTGGCGACATACGGCGCAGATGGCCAGCCCGGAGAGCAGCCACTTCCGGGCGGTTCCCTGGTGGTCGGGCTTGACGCCGGCGAGCTTGTCGCGAGCGGCGACGAGGTGGTCGCACTCGACGAGTGGCTCCCACGCGCCGGGCGTACAGGCCGCGAGGTCGATGATCGCCAGATCATGAGGCTGACTTCCCTGGGACGGCGGCAGGAGCGCTGCATACAAAGGGTTCATGACGATGCGGCGGACCGTCGACGTGTGCCAGCGCGCGCCCTTGCGGGTCTTCCTGCCAGCGGAGTTCAGATCGCGCGCGATCTGACCGAGGGGAGCACCGGAGAGGAACTCCGTGAAGATCTTTCTCACGTCTTGAGCCTCGTCGGCGTCGATGACATACCTCGTCCCCGCCTGGTCGCGGTTGGCGGCGGTAACCCACGTGTAGCCGTGCGATGCCTTGCCGGTTGAGGGGTGTCCGGCGGCGCGACGCTCGCGCGCGTAGCGCTGGGCTCTCTGCGCCTTGATTTTGACCTCGCGCTCGGCAAGAAGCACAAGCTGCTTCAGCTTGTAGTCATCGTCCTGCCTGTCGATACCCCCACGCACGGTCACGACACGGATGTCACGGCGCGGTGGGCGGATGCCGAGCACATCGGTGAGACTTCGGGTGAGGCCGTCGACCTCTGTGACCATCAGGACGTCGAACTGGCCAGCGTCGAACGCCTTGAGCATCCTCGCCCAGTACGTCTTTGATCCGCGTGCGGCGCTGCCGCTCACATCGTTGTCGGGATAGGGCTCGCCGACGACCAGCCAGCCGCGCCGCCTGACCTCCTCTTCGCAGTCAGCGATCTGCTGCGCGAAGCCCTGGTCTTCCTCGACGCTCTGCCGGGCGTAGATGGCGACGCTAGGGACGGCTCGCGAGGAGTGGTCGGTGTCCATGAATCAAGTATGCGCTATATCGTTCACAGTGACCAGGGTCACCATGGCGAATTCGGCGGTCGTACTGCCGCTCTCATCGTCCCATTCAATCCCGGCAGGTACCCCGGGACGCTGTCGTAAGCCCTTGGGACCCATTGCGTTCCTGATCCGTGATTTCATGTCGGTTCCTTTCGAGGGTATTTTTCCGAATCATTTCCGGTCGGTTGGACAAGGTTGGGGATCAACCCCGTCTGCCATCCACCATCACGGCATTACTCCCACCCCTGCAGGGGCGGGTGGCGGATTGGGGATTACCACTGGGGCAGCAACGCGACGATCAGCGGGATGACGCCCAAGGCGATGAACGCCGGCAAAGCGCACAAGCCCAGCGGCAGCACGAGTTTGGTCCCAAACTGGGCACCGACCCGCTGTGCGGTGGCGATCCGCTCGCGCCGTTGCAAGGCCGCCGAGTTGTGCAGCAGCTGGGCGGCGGACGCTCCGGAACTGCGGGTGAAATATAGCGCCCGGCGCAGCGGCGCCAGCCAGGAGGGTGTGCCGTTCCAGGCGTCGTTCCAGTCCATGTTCATCTCCAGGCAACGACACACGGCAAGCAACGGCGCACAATGCGGAATGTTGGTGGCCAGGATCTGCAGCACGCGGTTCAACGGCAGCCCCGATTCCAAGAGGCTGGCCGCCAGGTCCAGCACCAGTTCCACCGGCGGATCCTGGGCCGACGGTTTCGTTCTTCGTTTCCCTTCCCGCCCACTGCCGGGCCGCTGCTGGCGGGCTGGCGGACGGAAGGCCAGCATTACGCTGATGGCCAGGGACAGCAGGAACAACGCTCTCACCCCCGGACCGCCTCACGGGTGGAACGCGTTAACAGCAGCCGGCACCAGAGCCGGTTGGCCGCCCAGAGCCCAAGACCCAGCAGGACCGCCACCCGGGCCAGCGCGGATTCTGCCAGCACGGTGAAAACGTCAATGCCAAAGAGCGCCCCACTCAGCAAACCGAGCAGGGGCAGCCAGGTCAGCAGGCGGGTGGTGGCCCGGGGACCGGCCAGCGCGACATCCAGGGTTCGCCGTGCATCCTGCGCCGCCTCCAGGTCCTCGGCCAAACGCTCCAGCACTTCTGCCAGCGGGGCGCCGCTTTGCTCACAGATCTCAAAACACCAGTGCAGCCGGCGCAACAGGTGCCCGGCCTCCCCGTCCAGGCCGGCAACCGCGTCTGGGGGCTGTGTCCAGCGGGTCTGGCGTTGGACATACAGTGCCGATAGTGCCTGTGCTGCCGGGTTTGTCTCCCCTGCTTCGATCCGCAGCAGCAACTGCATGGCGGCGTCCAACTGTTTACCGCTGCGCAGCAGCCCTGCCAGTTCGCGCACCACCCGTACGCTGGACTCCGCATGCGCGTCCACCGCTGCACCCCGACCCGGGCCGATTCGTTGCCCCGGCCAGAAGCGCCGGTGGAGTGTATCCCCGGAATGAAAACTCGTTGCGTTGCGCAGCAGCGGCCGCTTTCCCAGGTTTGCATTGGGGCCGCCGCACTGCTGCCGCCGACGCGTAGGGGAACGCCACAGGGCGGCGGCCGCCACCAGCAGCAGCAGTCCGAAAACCGAGAGCAGGGTCATGTTGCGCTCCCCGGTCGGCGGTACAGCGCCTGGAGGATCGTCTCCACGGTGGCAGAATCGAACCGCTCCTCTAGCCATGATTCCGCGCCAGGCAGCAGCGGGTCGTGCAAGGAGGCGTCAATCAGCGGTTGGGTGCGCATCTGCTGGGTCTCCCCCAGGAACAGGCGACTCAGCTTCACCGGAGCCCGACTCCCGTCAGGACCGCGTGCCATGTGGATGAGCAGGTCCAGTGCGCTGCTGGCCTGCAGCGCGGTGGCCTGCGGATCCCAGCCGGCCAGGGCCCCGAGCGCCGCCAACCGTGCCGGAACTGCCCCGGGGTCGTTGGCATGGATCGTCCCGGCTGCCCCCTGGTGCCCGGTATTCATGGCCGCCAGGAAGTCCCGCACCTCCGCACCGCGGCATTCTCCGACGATAAGCCGGTCCGGGCGCATCCGCAGGGCCTGGATCACCAGGTCGCTTAATCGCACCTCACCACGGTGCTCCGCGTTTGGAAGGCGCGCCTGCAGCGACACCACATGCTCGTGCTCGACCTGCAATTCGTGGGTGTCCTCCACGATCACCAGCCGCTGGCCCGAATCCACCAGCCCAAGCATGGCCTGCAGCAGGGTCGTCTTGCCCGAGCCGGTGCCCCCGGTGACCAGGAAGTTCTGCTCGGTGCTCACCACCGCCTGAAGCAGCGGTTGCCACCACCGGTGGGCGGCCCCCAGCAATTGGTCCAGCCCACGCCCGGCGGCCTGCTTGACACGGATGGAGATCACCGGGCCCTGCACGGCAACAGGCGGCAGCACCGCGTGGATCCGGTACCCACGCACCGAGACATCAACGAAGGGCATCGCCTCGTCCAGACGTTTGCCGGCCAGGGACGCGAAGTGCACGGCCAGCCGGCGCACCTGCTCGGCGGAGCTGAAGCTGAACCCGGTGAGGCGCAGTCCCTGCGCTGAATCGGTCCACACCTGGCCCCGCCCATCCACCAGCACGTCGCTGACACCGGGCAGGGTGGCAAACTGTTCCAGTACCGACAAGCCCTGCACCTCATCACGCAGGTTCTGTAGGGTTTGTGCCGAACCGGTCGAACCCCAGGCCGTACCGGCTTCGGTGACCGCTTCAGCCAGCGCGATCGGGTCCAGGTTCCCTCCGCTTTGGATCGCCTTGCGCCGCACCGACTCCAGGATCCTTTGGTCCACCAGCCCCTGCCGGTAGCTGCCGCCCGGCCGCTGGGCGTGCCGCCCGCCGTTCACGATCCACTCTCCTTGAGCGGCAGCAGTGCGCAGTCGGCAATCGCCTGCCGCAGCCTACGTGAGCGCAGTGCCTGCAGCAGTTCACCGCGTTCCGCACAGCGCTGCACACCCCCGTGCTGGGGAAAGAACCCCAGCAGCCCCTCGGGCTGCCCCAGTGGACTCCTGCCGGTGCCGGCACACAGCACGTACCCGTATCCGGTTGCACGGTGGCGGCTTTGCCCCGAACCGGTGAGCACCATGCGGTCCTGAAACTGGCCCAACACCGGGGCCAACGGGTGGATGAATCGACCAGTGTCAATGACGACCAGGTCAAAGGCCTGTCGGGCGGCCGCCAGGACCCGTGCCGCCAGCGGCTCATCAATCACGAACGCTCCGGGATCCTGCCGCCAGGACAGCACGGCGGTGCTCTCACAGCGCGGCAGCATTTCCCTGAATTGGTGCGGGGCCAGGTGTCCGCGGGATTCGCGCAGCTGCTCCCAGCCAATCCCGCTGACCGGTTGCCAGCTGAGCATTGGCCACAGCGACCCGGAGTGGGGATCCAGGTCCAGCACCACCGATTCCAGTCCGCTCAGCGTGCCGGCATGCGCGCTGAGGCACGCCAGCGAACTGGTGCCGATCCCTCCGGCGAGCGCGGCGAGGGCCAGGGTGTGCCCGTGCCCGGCCCGCAGCGCCCACTGTCCCAGATACTCCCCCAGCCATCCGGCCGCCTGCGGCAGCACCGCCACCCGGGTTTGCGGCCACGCGCTGGCCGCCAGCCACAGCTGCTGCGCGTGTTCATCCCTTCCCACCAGCACCTGGCCGGTCCCCGGCGCGTGCTGCCCAAGCCAACCGCACTGGTCCGCTCCCCACAGCACCGGTCCGTCCACCTTCATCTCCGGCAGCTGCTGCGGGTCTGGACAGTGGCGCAGACGCACGGCGCAGCTCAGGGCAATCATCGCCATCGCATCTATCAGTTCGCGGTCGTTGGTCACCAGCCAACAGCTTGGCTCCCCGGCAACGCTGGCCGCCGGCGCCACCGCTGAGCGGCCGGGTGCGGCAGCGTCCCGGACCTGCACCTGCCCGGGGCCGGGGTTCGGAAACATTTGGGGCGCCGCGATTGGCACAGCGCGGTCGGTGGCCAGCGGCGGGGGCGGGACCGCCACAAAACGCTGATCCACACCAGCCGGTTCACACCGTCGGAGGTTCTCTAGCCATTTCATGCCCCAACCGTGACCGGCCACGCCTGGCCTGGAGGGTCGAAGGCGGCCGAATGGGGAAATCTCGGGCACCAAGGCACAATTAAGCCATGCCCACACTCGCCTTCCTCGCCACCGGCACCGATGAGGCCTTCGCCGTCATTTTGCTGCGCGAGGAAGCCGATGGAAAGCAACTGGCTCCACCGATCACGGTGTCCCGGCAGGACTTTGCCGCCACCGTCCAGCGCCTGGAAGACCGGTACAGCCCACGCTGGGTCATCTCCCGCACCGCGAACTGGATGCCTGCGCTGCTGGAGGCCGACGTGCACCTGGCCAAGGCCCATGTCCTGGACCTGGCCCAGCGGATCCTGCACCGCAGCCCCTTCGTCTCCCAGCGACTACCCGATGTGGAGCTGGACGAACGTGCCGCCCGCCCCGCCCAGCCGGGCCAGGACACGCTGTTCGCCGAACCCTCCCAGGGTGAGGACCTGCCCGGACTGGAGGCCCGCTACCTGCAGCAGCGCCAGGCCCTGCCCAACGACGCGCAACAGCGTCACCGCCTGCAACTGCTGCTGCGTGCCGAGAGCATCGGCGCGGTCATTGCCGCGGAGATGGAGCACGCGGGGTTGGCCTGGGATGCGAACGCGCACCGGGCCCTGCTGCGAGAACAGCTGGGCGCCCGGGTCCCGGAGGGGATGCGAGAACCGAAACTGGCGGAACTGGCCATCGAACTCGGCCAGGCGCTGCACAGCCCGGGACTGAATCCGGATTCGCCCCAGGAGCTGCTGCGCGCCCTGCAGCGGGCCGGGTACCCGGTGGGTTCGGTGCGCGCCTGGGAACTGGAGCAGCACCGTGATCCGGTGATCAACCTGGTGCTGCACTACAAGCACCTCTCCCGGCTGGCCAGCACCCACGGGGATGCCTGGCTGGATCAATGGGTGCGCGACGCGCGCTTCCACCCGCATTACGTGTTGGGCACTGTCGCCTCCGGGCGCTGGGCCGCCACCGGCGGCGGGGCCCTGCAGCTGCCGCACGATATCCGCCAGGTGATCACCGCCCCTGCCGGACGGGTGTTCGTGGTGGCCGACGGACGCCAGCTGGAACCGCGGATCCTCGCAGCCATTTCCGGGGACGCTGCACTGCAGCAAGCCGGGCAGGACGCTGACCTGTACCAGGCGTTCGTGGACGTCGGGGTCGCCGCCAGCCGGGCGGATGCGAAGCTGGGCATGCTTTCGGCAATCTACGGGGGAAGCTCGGCAATGGCCGCCGGGGTGGTCTCCGCACTGGAGCGCAACTTCCCGCGCGCCATGGAGTATGTCAGCCAGGCCGCCCGGGCCGGGGAACAGGGCCAGGGGGTGCACAGCTGGCTGGGCCGTGGCTGCCCACCGGCCTCCGAGGAATGGGTGAACGCCCAGCGCCACACCGCCGACGCGGCCGCCCAGGCCGCCGCGGATGCCGCTGCCCGCTCCCGGGGCCGGTTCACCCGCAACTTCGTGGTGCAGTCCACCGCCGCCGAATGGGCGCTGGTATGGATGGCGCACACCCGGCATTTGATCTACTCAGCCGGGCTGCACACCCGCTGCCGGCAGGTCTTCTTCGTCCACGATGAGCTGGTCTTCGAGACCGAAGAGGCGCTCGCCGAAGGCTTGGCCCACGCGATCCGCCAGGGCGCCCGGCAGGCCGGACAAACCCTCTTCGGGCAGCATTCCCCGGACTTCCCGGTCAGCGTGGCAACCGTCAAAAGCTACGCGGACGCCAAATAGGCGGTCCTTGGGGCGCTTAGGCCATCTTGATTTCGCGCGCGGTATCCCAGTGCCGGGTCCAACCCAGTTCATTGAACAGGCGGTCCAGCACGATCGCGGTGAACCCCCAGATGATGCGCCCCTCATAGTCGAACGCGGGGGCGCTGAAGCGCTGCCGGCCACGGCTGACCACGGCGCTGAGCCGGTTGTGCGGGTTGAGCAGTTCGGCCACCGGGGCGCGGAACACGTCCTGGGACTCCCCCGGGTCCACCGGGTAGACCTCACTCTCCTGCTGCCACCAGCCGATGACGGGGGTGACCAAAAAATTGGTGATCGGCAGTTCGGCGTCCGACAGCTGGCCGAGCACCTGGATCCCGTCGGTGCGCACCCCGGTCTCCTCCTCGGCCTCACGCAGCGCGGCGGCTGCCGGCGAATCGTCTTCCGGGTCGATGCCGCCGCCGGGGAAGGCGATCTGCCCGGCATGGTTGCGCAATGTCGCGGCGCGGGTGACAAACAGCAGGTCCAGTTCATCGGCCGGGCTGTCGTCGCGCAGCGGACCGGAATCGTGGTGCCCAAAGAGCATCAGCACCGCCGCGCGGCGGGCGGTCGGCGCGTCCACCTGCTGCATCACCCAGTCCCGGGGCATCGACTGCGGGGCCCCGGCCCGGGTGCGGTGCGTCTTGATGATGGCTTCCAGTTCAGTGCGTGCGCTCATGCTCCCAATCCATATCCCTGGCTGCGCAGTTCGCGGCGGGTAGCTCCTGCCCGCATCTTCTCCAGCAGGTCTTCGCGTCCCGGCGCCAGCTCATACTTAAGTAACTTGCGCGCCTTGGCAGGTATTTCCTCCCCGATTCCGTAGGAGGGACACAGCTTGGCCAGCGGGCAGGCCCCGCAGGCGGGGGTGCGGGCGTGGCAGACGCGTCGGCCGTGGAACACCACGTGGTGGCTGAGCATGGTCCAGTCACGCTTTTCAAACAGCGCCCCCACCGCGTGCTCCAGTTTTACCGGGTCGGTTTCGCTGCTCCACCCAAAACGGTTGGCCAGCCTGATGAAGTGGGTGTCCACGGTGATCCCCGGGATCCCGAACGCGTTGCCCAACACCACGTTGGCGGTCTTGCGGCCCACCCCGGGCAGCTTGACCAGCTCCGCCAGCTTGCCCGGCACCTGCCCGTCATGCTGGTCCACCAAGGCGGTGGAAAGCCCCAGCAGGGATTCGGCCTTGGCCCTGAAAAACCCGGTGGGGCGGATCAGTTCCTCCAGTTCGGGCCGCTCGGCCTGGCTCATGGCCTCGGCATCCGGGTAGCGGGCGAACAGTGCCGGGGTGATGGAGTTGACCCGCACGTCGGTGGTCTGCGCGGAGAGCACCGTGGCCACCAGCAGCTCGAAGGGGTTCTCGAAATCAAGTTCCGCGACCGCGTACGGGTAGGTTTCGGCCAGGATCCGGTTCATCTTCCGCGCCCGGCGCTTCAGGGCCAGCGAAGACTCGGTGATACTTTTCATCGACACCCCCTGATCGTGTCACGGCCGGGCTGTTTTTCTGAAGATTACGCACGCTTCGGCGCAGGGCTACGACCGTTCGGCGCACTTTTCGGGCCTCTGGCGTCCCAAATGGTGGCGCAGTTCACTTTAGCGGCCGCGAAAGGGGTAACTTGGATCACAGGAAACTTTTGTGAATGCCAAGCCGGAAGGGAAGCACACTGATGAGCGAAGCCAAGACCCTGGACAACCTCTCGAACGAGACCCGGTCCTTTGCCCCGAGTGTTGAGTTCGCCGCCAACGCCGTGGCCAACGCCGAACAGTACAAGAGCGCGGACGCGGACCGCCTGGGCTACTGGGCGGACCAGGCGCGCAAGGTGCTGACCTGGGACACCGACTTCACCGAGACCCTGGACTGGTCCGAGGCGCCGGTGGCCAAGTGGTTCGTGGGCGGGAAGCTGAACGCCGCCTACAACGCGCTGGACCGGCACGTGGAGAACGGCCTGGGCGACCGGGTTGCCATCTACTTCGAGGGCGAGCCGGGTGACACCCGCGCCTACACCTATGCGCAGCTGACCGAGGAAGTGAAGAAGGCCGCCAACGCATTTGAATCCCTGGGCGTGGCCAAGGGCGACCGGGTGGCGGTCTACCTGCCGATGATCCCCGAAGCCGTGATCACCATGCTGGCCTGCGCCCGTATCGGCGCGATCCATTCGGTGGTCTTCGGCGGCTTCTCCGCCGACGCGCTGCGCAGCCGCATCGATGATGCTGAGGCCAAGCTGGTGGTCACCGCCGACGGCACCTGGCGCCGCGGCAAGCCCAGCCCGCTGAAGCCGGCCGTGGACGAGGCCCTGGCCGCGCCGGGACACACCGTGCAGAACGTGCTGGTGGTCAAGCGCAACGGCGAGGACGTGGCCTTCGGCGAACTGGACAAGTGGTGGGATGACGTCGTGGGCGCCGCCAGCACCGAGCACACCGCCCAGGCGCACGACGCCGAGCACCCGCTGTTCGTGCTGTACACCTCCGGCACCACCGGCAAGCCCAAGGGCATTGTGCACACCACCGGCGGCTACCTGGTCCAGGGAGCGGTCACCCACCGTGACACCTTTGACCTGCACCCCGAATCGGACGTGTTCTGGTGCACCGCCGACATCGGCTGGGTGACCGGGCACAGCTACGTCACCTACGCCCCACTGGTCAACGGCGCCACCCAGGTGATGTACGAGGGCACCCCGGACACCCCGCACCAGGGCCGCTGGTGGGAACTGGTGGAAAAGTACGGGGTCACGATCCTGTACACCGCCCCCACCGCGATCCGCACCTTCATGAAGTGGGGCCGGGAAATCCCGGACGGCTACGACCTGTCCTCGCTGCGCGTGCTCGGCTCGGTGGGCGAACCGATCAACCCCGAGGCCTGGATGTGGTACCGGGACGTGATCGGATCAAACAACGGCAAGAACGGGGAGAAGAAGGAACACCCCACCCCGATCGTGGACACCTGGTGGCAGACCGAGACCGGCGCGCACATGATCGCCCCGCTGCCCGGGGTGACCTCCACCAAGCCGGGTTCCGCCCAGGTGGCGGTGCCGGGCATCAGCGTGGACGTGGTCGATGAGGAAGGCAAGTCCGTCGGCAACGGGCAGGGCGGCTTCCTGGTCATTCGTGATCCGTGGCCGGCCATGCTGCGCGGCATCTGGGGCGACATGCAGCGCTACAAGGACACCTACTGGTCGCGCTTCCAGGACATGTACTTCGCCGGGGACGGGGCCAAGAAGGACGATGACGGGGATATTTGGCTGCTGGGCCGCGTGGATGACGTGATGAACGTGTCCGGCCACCGCCTGTCCACCACCGAAATCGAGTCCTCGCTGGTCGCCCACCCGCTGGTGGCCGAGGCTGCGGTGGTTGGCGCGAAGGATGACACCACCGGGGAGGCCGTGGTCGCGTTCGTGATCCTGCAGCGCGAACCGGAGGAGGGCCAGGACGTGGTGGCCACGCTGCGTGACCACGTGGGCAAGGACATCGGCCCGATCGCCAAGCCGCGCCACGTGCTGGTGGTCCCGGAACTGCCCAAGACCCGTTCGGGCAAGATCATGCGCCGCCTGCTCAAGGATGTGGCCGAGGGCCGTGAGGTCGGAGACGCCACCACGCTCTCCGATGCGACGGTGATGACCCAGATCGCGCAGTCAATGCGCAAGTAGCAGCCGAGTCCGGCGCCGCCTGGCGCCGGTGACCTGCCCGGCCCGGAAAGCCAGGAGGAGACATCCTTCCGGTTTTCCGGGCCGGGCGCTTTTTAACGCCGGGTGACCGCTCTTTGACGCCGCCGCAGGCTGGGCGGGACGCCGGTGCAGTAAATTTGGCTCCATGAGCGCAACCGAGAAGAACACCATCCTGCTGGTCAACGGCCCGAACCTGAACCTGTTGGGCACCCGGGAGCCGGCCATCTACGGCCATGACACGCTGGCCGACGTCGAGGCCCTGGCCCGCGACACGGCCGCGGCCCACCAGCTGGAGGTCAAGGCCGTGCAATCCAACCATGAGGGCGTGCTGATCGATGCGATCCACGAGGCCCGGACGCAGGCAGCCGGGATCGTAATCAACCCGGGGGCCTTCACCCACACCTCGGTGGCCATCGCGGATGCGCTGGCGGGGGTGGATTTGCCGGTGATCGAGGTGCACATCTCCAACGTGCACCAGCGTGAAGCGTTCCGCCACCACTCCTATGTTTCCCCGGTGGCCAGCTCCATCATCATTGGTGCCGGGATCAACGGCTACCGGCTGGCCGTTGAGCAGCTCGCGCACCTGCTCGGCCACTGACCCCGCGACGCTCCCACGGGGCCTGCACCGGATGGGGCACCGCGTGCGGCGGTGTTAGTCCTGCAGGCAGCCGCCGGTCTTAATCGACTTGGTGCGGCCGGCCGCTTTGGCCATGGCCTCTTCCAGCTCGTCCAGGCTCTGGGCGAAACCGACCTCCTCGTCGCTGCGCGACTTGGCGAACACCATGCCCACGGCCTGCCCGTCCTCGTTGACCAACGGCCCGCCCGAGTTGCCCTGGGACACTTCGGCGGTGAGCTGGTAGACGGACAGCGACCCGGTCTTCTGCTCGTAGATGTCGGCAATGGTCACGGTCGCCTCGGAGGCGACCACCGCGCCACGGATCTGCAGCGGACCGCCGGCCGGGTGGCCAATGAAGGCCGCCTCGTCCCCGCGCACCAGATCCTGGCCGGCCATCGGCAGCGTCTCGGCCTGCAGTCCGGGAACGTTGAGCACCGCGATGTCCGCGGCCGGGTCAAAGTACACCACCTTGGCGCGCAGCAGCTCCTGGTCCGGCACCTCGACGGTCGCGGCGCTGACCCCGGCCACCACGTGGGCGTTGGTCATCACCATTTCCGGGGCCACCACGAAGCCGGAACCGGTCAGGTTCACGCCGCATTGGGCGGCGGTGCCGGAGATCTTCGCCACCGAATCCTCGACATCCAGCTGTGCCTGGCTGGGGGCCCAACCGGTTTCCTCCACCGGCTCCACGACCGGGGCGAAGGGTTCCATGATGGCTGGAAGGGTTTGGGCCATGACCGCTGAACGTGCCGAGGAGATGGCCGAGGTGACGAACTGCGGGGTGGCGTTGCGGATCGTGGCGATCATCGAGGACTGGGCGATCTCGGTGGACAGGCGCGGGATACCCATTGAGGAGGTGGAAAAGGCCAGCGCGCCGATGACGGTCGCGGTGATCAGCACCGACAATGCGCCGCCCATGAGGCGGTCAAAGACCCGCACCACATCAAAGTTCAGCCGCCGCCGGATGCCGGTGGCAATCACCCGACCCAGTGCCTGGCCCAGCAGGATCAGCACCGCGGCCGCGCCAACCATCAGGCCGACCCGGCCCCACGGGTTGGACACCCAGGTGGACACCAGCGGGATGGCGAAGAACGCGGCAATACCGCCGGCCACCAGCCCCAGCATGTCCCCGACGGTGAGCATGAAACCGCGCCGAACCCCGGCAATGAAAAAAGAAAGGAGAACGATGCAGATGGCAATGTCTAGCCAGTTGAAAGCTGCGAGCAACGAGACTCCACTTCGTTCTAATGATCCTTCGGCCTTTCCAAGGTACCCTTTTTACCTGATGGATTTCTGCGAGTTCTTTTGCTCCCTCAGCCGTATTCGGCGTGATTAATAGCATTTTCTCGGCAAAACCACGTGTGGAAACTGTCACATTGTTACCGGATGCGGCACAATGAAATTAGCGCTCACTACTGTTGACAGGAGATTTAATGGATATCGAGGTTTTGCGCCGCGCGCCGCTATTCGCATCTTTGGGTGATGACGTCTTCACCACCCTGACCGAAGAGCTGACCGAAGTTGATCTCTCTCGCGGTGCATCAGTGTTCCGTGAGGGCGACCAGGGCGACCAGCTGTACTTCATCGTTTCCGGCAAGATCAAGCTGGGGCGCACCTCGGCTGACGGCCGCGAGAACCTGATTGCAGTGCTCGGCCCGGGTGAACTCTTCGGCGAAATGGCCCTATTCGACCCCCACCCGCGCAACGCCACCGCCACCGCAGTCTCCGAGACCCGCCTGGCTGGTCTGCGCCACGAGAACCTGCGCAAGGCGATCCTGAACTCCCCCGAGGTTTCCATCCAGCTGCTCCAGGCCCTGGCTGCCCGCCTGCGCCGCACCAACGAGTCGCTGGCGGACCTGGTCTTCTCGGACGTTCCGGGTCGTGTTGCCAAGGCCCTGCTGGACCTGGCTGACCGTTTCGGCCGCCCGGCCACCGACGGCATCCTGGTCGCCCACGAGTTGACCCAGGAAGAGCTGGCCCAGCTGGTTGGCGCTTCGCGTGAGACCGTGAACAAGGCCCTGGCCGAGTTCGTGCAGCGTGGCTGGCTGCGCCTGGAAGCACGCGCCGTCGTGATTCTGGACATCCAGCGCCTGCGCCAGCGTTCGCGCTAAAACTGCGAAGCCCCGGACGGCCGGCCTCCACCGTGTGTGAAGACCGGCAGTCCGGGGCTTTTTGCTGTCCGAAATTAGTCGGGGCAGGATCCAGCGCCTAGCGCCAGTCGTCCAGGTCCCCGTCATCGCTGGTGACCACTTCCAGCAGGTAGCGTTCCTCACGCTCCAGCAGGTTCGGGTGCTGGGCCTGCAGGGAACGCAGCCTTGCCAGGTAGGCGATCGCCCCGTTCGATTCGGCCAGCTGCTCCATGATCATTTCCACGGCCGGGTAGGTGATCTGGCTGAACGGCAGCTCGCGGGTGTCGGGCTGGTCCACCAGGTCCCCCAACCAGCTGCCGTGGCGCTGGGCGATGACCTCCCGCGCATTGCACCATTGGGCCCACCGGCCCTTGGCCCGCAGCAGGCTGGTGCTCTGGCCTTGGGGCACGGCGGCACTGAAGTACCAGGTGTCAAAGCGGCGCAGCGCAAAGTTCGGGCTGACCCAGTGCGCGACCGGACGCAGCAGGTCGGTGCGCACCCCCAGGCCGCGACGGGCCAGGAAGCTGCTGAACTGCAGGTCCTGTCCGGCAATGGCCTCGCGCGCCGCCATCCATTCCTCGGGTTCGCCGGCCTCGGCCACCGTTTGTTCATCGGCGCCAGCCAGCAGGATCCCGGTTTCCTCAAAAAGTTCACGAATCGCGCACACCACGTGCGAGCGGACCAGCCGCTGGTCCAGGACCCCCATCTTCGCCGACCAGGCACCCAGCGAGGGGCCAAACCACTGCAGCTCGCTGAAGTCATCGGCTTCAACACTGCCACCGGGGAACGCGACGGTTCCCAGGGGCGACTCCCCCGCACGGTAGCTGAGGTAGGTTTGCAGCCCGTCGTTGTCGTCGCGGACCAGGCACACCGAGGAGGCGCGCCTGGCCTTGCGCGGGGTGCGGGAGCCGAAGGTCACCCAGTTCTCGGCCGCCGAGACCTGGGATGGCGGCAACGGGAAAACGCGTCGTTGCACGCCGGTGCGCGGGACGGGAGGAATCTTTCCCCCGACCCGCGCACCACGTTCCGGAATCCGGCTACTCAAATTCGGCGATAACCTCGACCTCGACCGGGGCATCCAGTGGCAAGGCGGCGACGCCGACCGCCGAGCGGGCGTGCAGCCCGGCATCCCCGAAGACCTCACCGAAGAATTCCGAGGCACCGTTGATGACGCCCGGCTGAGCGGTGAAGGTCGGGTCCGAGGACACGAAACCCACGACCTTCACGATGCGCTTGATGCGATCCAGGTCACCAATTTCAGCTTTGATGGCCGCCAATGCGTTCAGCGCGCAGACCTGTGCCTGCTGGGCAGCGACCTCGGTGGAAACCTCGGCGCCGACCTTTCCAGCAACTGTGAGTTCTCCCTTAATTAGCGGAAGCTGCCCTGAGGTGTAGACGTAGTTGTCGGAGGTCACAGCCGGCAGGTAAGCGGCTACCGGCTTGGCGACGGCGGGAAGCTCATGGCCCAGCTCGGCCAGCCGTGCTTCGACACGCGAAGAATTCGCTTCTTGCATGGGGTTTTGCTCCTTTATCGTTTAGGCTTTCGGACGCTTCATGTAGGCGACCGGAGAGGTTCCGTTGGGGCCTGGCACAACGGCGACCAGCTCCCAGCCGTCATCTCCCCACTGGTCCAAGATCTGCTTGGTCGCGTGGATTACTAGTGGCAATGTTGCGTACTCCCATTTAGTCATACTCGCTACGTTAGCGCGTCCTTGTAAACTAGTACGCATGGCAGCTAAGAAGTCCCCCTTTTTTGACACAGCTACCACTCTTGGCAAGATCGTTGCATTCCTTGGAATCAGTGCCTTGTGTGGTGTGCTCGCGGCCGGCATGTTGGTGCCCGCTGCGGCAATCGCGAAAACCGGTATGACCACCGGATCCAACATCGTTAACTCGCTTCCGGCGTCGTTTGAAAAGCTGCCGATTCCGCAGCCCTCCCAGATGTTGGACCGCAAGGGGAAGGTCATTGCCACCTTCTACGAGCAGAACCGTGACCCGGTGAAGCTTGAGGACATCTCCCCATACATGCGCAAGGCCATCGTCTCGGTTGAGGATGAGCGCTTCTACGAGCACAACGGTGTTGACCCCAAGGGCATGCTGCGCGCTGCTGTCTCGAACCTGACTTCTTCTTCGCGCCAGGGTGCCTCGACCCTGACCCAGCAGTACGTGAACAACCTGCTGGTGAACAACCAGTACCTGACCGGTGACAAAGACACCACCGTGTCGGGCCAGAAGGACTACGCGGACAAGATCCGCGAAGTCCGTTACTCGGTGGCAATCGAGAACGAGATGTCCAAGGACGAAATCCTCGAAGGCTACCTGAACCTGGTGCTCTTCTCCGGGCGTGAATACGGTGTGCAGGCTGCCGCACAGCGTTTCTTCTCGGTGGATGCCAAGGACCTGAACCTGCAGCAGTCCGCGATGCTCGCGGGTATGGTGCAGCTGCCTAACGTGTACAACCCGATTGACAATCCGGAACGGGCCAAGGACCGCCGCGACAAGGTCCTGGGCAACATGTACCGCACTGGGGCGATCACCAAGAAGGAATACGACAAGGCCGTGGCCTCCAAGCTGGAGACCAACCCGAGCCAATCACGTTCCGGCTGCATGGCCGCCGGCGACAACGCCTACTTCTGCGACTACGCGACCCGTTTGATCACCCGAGATGAGGCCTTCGGCAAGACCAAGGAAGACCGCACCAATCTGCTGTACCGCGGTGGCCTGACCATCAAGACCACCATTGACTCCAGTCTGAACAAGAAGGCCGCGAAGGATACCCGCAAGGCCATCATCCCGGACATGAAGGGCAATGAAGACATTGGTGCCTCGCTCGTCTCGGTAGAACCGGGCAGTGGCAACATCGTCACCATGGCGCAGAACTCGACCTACGCTCCTGACAACGAAAAAATGGAGAACAGCGTTCTCAACTACTCTGTGGAACGTTCCCTGGGCGGTGCTGGCGGTTTCCAGGGTGGCTCGACCATGAAGCCGTACACCACTCTGGCCTGGCTGCATGAGGGTCACCACATGTACGACAAGATCAATGCGAAGCGGCAAACCTTCATGCCCGGCGACAAGTGGCAGGCTTCGTGTCTGCCCGGCGGAACCACTACCGTCGGTGAAAAGTGGACTCCTAAGAACGCCTCCTACGGCTTCTACAAGAACATGACCGTGGACTACGGACTGTATTGGTCGGTCAACGCAGCGACCGTTCAAGAGGCCCGGCAGGTTGATCTGTGCACCATCACCGACTACACCACTAAACTGGGCGTGCTCAACCAGAACGGTGGAGAAAACGGTGCCCCCGCGCCGATCAGCCCGAAGAATCCATCGTTTGTTATCGGCTCGGTTAGCATTACCCCGCTGTCCCAGGCTGCTGCTTTCGCCGCGTTTGCCAACAAGGGCGAATACTGTGAGCCACGTGCCCTGACCTCCGTGGTGGACGGTGAAGGCAACAAATACAACGTGCCGCAGCCGGACTGCAAGCAGGTCATTGACGAGCAGAACGTGGCCGATCTAAACGGGACTTTGCAGAAGATCGCAACGAAGCGCGTGTCCAAGGGGCAGGTATCCGGACCAATCGCGGGCAAGACCGGTACCAATAACTGGTCGACCTCCACCTGGTTCGTCGGCTACTCGACCGGCATCTCGACCGCTGCCTGGGTTGGTCGCGTGGACGCCCAGGCTGCTGAGAAGAAAAACACTCTGCAGAACAAGGTCGTGAACGGTCGCAGGTACGGCAGCATTGTGGACTCCTCAACGTTCGCTTCCCCGCTGTGGGTCGACTTCATGGAGGAAGCAGTCCACGAGTTCGACCAGGGCTCCTTCGGCTCGGCTCGTTCGGCTCCCAAGCCGAAGCCGCAGCCCAAGGAGGATTCGGATTCCAGCGATTCGAGCGACTCCAGCGACTCGAGCGACTCCAGCGATTCGAGTGACTCGAACAAGTCGGATTCGGAAGATTCCAAGGATTCGAAGGACAAGAAGGAAAAGAGCGAGAACAAGTCCAAGGGCGAAAATAAGTCCAAGGACAAGGGCGAAGACAAGAAGGAAAAGAAGTCCAAGCCTGAACCGACAAAGTCGGGTTCGCCGAACGACTCCGACGAGGACTAAACTGAAGGCCGCGGCCACCTTGGTGGCCGCGGCCTTCCTTTATCCGCAACTACGATGGTTTCGCATTCCAACCAGCACTTTTCGTTGAAAGGACACTGACGGTCTACCTATGACTTCACAGAAGGATTTTTCAACGGCCTTGGCCTCAGCCGCTCGCCGCACCGCCTTGCTGGCAGGCGGCGCCCTGGCCCTGGGCACGGCGGCCATCGGTTATGGAATGTATGAAACCCAGCAGTTCCAGCTGCGCCGCGAAACCCTTCCGGTCCTGCCGGTGGGCGCCCCCGACATTCGGATCCTGCATCTGTCGGACATCCACATGGTGCCTGGCCAGCAGCTCAAGCGGCGCTGGCTGCACCAGTTGGCCGAGTTGCGCCCCGACTTCGTGATCAACACCGGCGATAACCTGTCGCACCAGAATGGCGTGCCGGCCCTGATCGACGCGCTGGAGCCGCTGATGCAGTTCCCCGGCGCCTTCGTTCCCGGGTCCAACTGCTACTTTGCCCCGCAACTGAAAAACCCCCTGCGCTACCTCAAGCGCAGCCGCGGCGTGCCGAACAACTCCAGCCGCAACGCGCTGCCGCACGAGGAGATGCACCGGCACTTCGGCGCCGCTGGTTGGCTGAATATGGCCAACCGCAACCAGTCGGTTCCCATGAAGGGGATCCGCATGGATCTAAGCGGTGTGGATGACGCGCACATCAACCGCGACACCTTCGCCGGGTGGCCGGCCGGCTCGGTGAACTCGGCGCGCTCCCCGCACGTGAAGATCGCGTTGGCCCACGCGCCCTACCAGCGGGTGCTGGATGAGTTCACGCGCACCGGCGCCGACGTCATCTTCGCCGGGCACACCCACGGCGGCCAGATCTGCATTCCCGGTTACGGTGCCCTGGTGACCAACTGCGATTTGCCTACCTGGCGCGCCCGGGGACTGACCAACTGGGAGCTGAACGGACGCAGCGTCCCGCTGAATGTGTCCGCCGGTATCGGCAATTCCCGCTTCGTCCCGGTACGCATCGCCTGCCGGCCCGAAGCCGTGCTGGTGACCCTGACCTCCAAGTAGGCATCGGCCCGCACCGATACTGCTAACGCTTCGCCTCCCGCGCCACCGGTGCGGGAGGCGAAGTTGTTCTTGCCACCGCACCGCCATGATTTGGAAGTCCGCCCTTCAAGCCGGGCCGCAGGACGATTGAATATTCTCAACCACAACCGGTAGCCTGTGTGGTGGATCAAATCACACTTCCCAGAACGAAGGTAAAACGGTGCCGCGGCAAAGCAAAACATCAGGCGACAGCCCGGATACTTCCCTTCGAGCCACGCTGCGGCGTCTGGCCCCCTTCGTCCAACCCATCATGCCCCGGCTTATCGCCGGGTTCTTCTGTGCCCTGGGCGCCGGCATTGTCGCCCTGGTAATCCCCCAGGTCCTGGCCTGGCTGGTCAACAACGTGCTGGGCAGCGACGCGTCCTCCTCCCAGATCTGGGTGGCGGTGGCCATTGTGGCCGGGCTGGGCTTCCTGGAGGCGTTCTTCATCTTCCTGCGCCGCCAGTTCGTTCTCACCCCGGCCGCCGGGCTGGAGAACCAGATGCGCGTGCGCTTCTACAAGCACCTGCAGCGCCTGCCGGTCGCCTTCCATGAGCGCTGGGGCTCGGGACAGCTGCTCTCGCGGTCCATGTCGGACCTGTCGCTGCTGCGCCGCTGGCTGGCGTTCGGCGCCATGATGCTGGTGGTGGAGACCGTCACCGTCATCACCGGCCTGATCCTGATGTTCACCCACTCCTGGATTCTGGGCCTGCTCTATCTGGCCGGCTCGGTGCCGATCATGATCAAGGCCTACCGCTTCCGCAACGACTACCGCGCGGCCAGCCGGCTTAGCCAGGACCAGGCCGGTGACCTGGCCACCGCCGTGGAGGAATCGGTGCACGGCATCCGGGTCATCAAGGCCTTCGGCCGCGGGCCGGACATGTACGACGGCTTCAACGAGCAGGCCAAGTCCCTGCAGGAGACCGAGATCAGCAAGGCGAATACGCTGGCCAGCTTCCTGCTGGCCGTGGTCGCCATTCCCGAAACCATTCTCGGCGTGGGCCTGATCATCGGCGTTTCCCTGGTGGCCAGCGGCAACCTCAGCGTCGGCTCGCTGGTCGCCTACTTCGCGATTGCCGCGGTCATTGCCGGGCCCGTGGAGGGCATGGGCATGCTGCTGGGCATGACCCTGAGCACCAAGACCGCACTGGACCGCCACTTCGAGGTCATGGACACCGTCAATGACCTGACTTCCCCGCCGCACCCCTCCCGCCCGGAAACACTCAGCGGAGAGGTGGAGCTGCGCCATGTGCGCTTCACCTACCCCGGCGCCGGCGGGCAGGCCCGCCCCATCCTGGCCGGGATCGACCTGAAGATCCGGCCCGGGGAGACCATGGCCCTGGTGGGGATCACCGGTTCGGGCAAGTCGACCTTGTTGAACCTGGTGCCGCGGCTGCACGACGTGGATGCCGGGCAGGTGCTGGTGCACGGCCAGGACGTGCGCGAATGGGACTTGCAACAGCTGCGCACCGAGGTCGCGGTGGCGTTCGAGGACACCACACTGTTCTCCACCTCGGTCCGTGAAAACGTGCTGCTCGGCGCGCCGGAGGGCCTGGACGAGCGGCAGCTGGAGGCACTGCTGGCCGAGTCCCTGGAGGTGGCCCAGGCGCACTTCGCCTACGAGCTGCCCGAGGGGGTGGACACCCTGATCGGCGAGGAGGGCCTGTCCCTGTCCGGCGGCCAGCGCCAACGCCTGGCCCTGGCCCGCGCGATCGCCGCCCGGCCGCGGATCCTGGTGCTTGATGACCCGCTCTCGGCCCTGGATGTGCGCACCGAGGAGGCGGTGACCGCCAGGCTGCGCCAGGTGCTGGAGGGCACCACCACGCTGGTGGTGGCCCACCGCCCCTCCACGGTGATGCTCGCCGACCGGGTGGCGCTGCTGCGCGATGGCCACATTGACGCCGTGGGCAGCCACACCCACCTGCTCAGCACCAATGAACACTACCGTTTCGTGATCGCCAGCCTGGATGATGACGAGACCCTGATCAGCGCGGAGGCCGGCCAGTGAGCATCCAGTCAGGTGTGGCGAACGAAGACGCCATCAAGCTCAGCGCCGCCGAACGCAAGGTCGTTCGCCAGCGCTCCTTCAGGCTGCTGGCCGCCCTGGCGGTCCCGCAGAAGAAGCTGTTCACCCTCACCGTGGTGCTGGTGCTGGTTTCCAATGCGGCCCGCGTGGCGCTGCCGATGATCATCGCCCTGGCGATCGACTGGACCCTGCCGCAGGTGCGCCAGGGCAACTGGTCCTCGCTGGGGGTCTCCGGCGGTGCGTACATCGTCTGTGCGCTGCTGGCCGGGTTCCTGCTGGCCTGGTACATCCGCTGCGCCGCCCGGATCTCCCAGGCGATGCTGCTGGATCTGCGCCAGCAGGTCTTCCGCCACACCCAGCGCCTGAGCCTGGAATTCCATGAGCACTACACCTCCGGGCGCATCATCTCCCGGCAGACCTCGGACCTGGAGACGCTGCGCGAGCTGCTGGACCAGGGGGTTTCGGAACTGGCCTCCTCCTTCGTGTTCGTGGTGTTCACCCTGATTTCAATCTTCGTGCTGGACTGGCGCAGCGGCCTGGTGGTCTGCGTGGCGGCCATCCCGGTGGGGATCCTCTTCTTCTGGTACCAGCGCCGCTCCGAGGTGCTCTACCGGGAATCACGGGTCGTCTCGGCTCGGGTGATCTCCACGTTCGTGGAGACCATGACCGGCATCCGGGCGGTCAAGGCGTTCCGCCGGGAGAAGGCCAACGACCAGAACTATGCGGCCGTTGCCGCCCAGTACCGGGACAACTCGGTGCGTTCCTTCAACCTGTTCGGTGTGCTGCAGCCGGGTCTGGTGATGATCGGTAACCTGACCGTGGCCGCGCTGCTGGCCTACGGCGGGTTCCGCATCATTGACGGCTCCCTGGCGGTGGGCGTGATGGTCGCGCTGCTGTTGGCCTCCAAGCGGGTTTTCCAGCCGGTGCAGCAGATCGCCATGTTCTACTCCTCGTTGCAGTCCGCCACCGCCGCCCTGGAGAAGGTGTCCGGGCTGCTGGAGGAGGAGCCCACGGTGCGTGAACCGCAGCAGCCGCGCAGCATCGAGCGGGTCAAGGGCGAGATCGGCTTCAGTGACGCGGTGTTCGGCTATGGCCAGGGCCCGGTGGTGATGGACAAGTTCGACCTGCACATCCCGGCCGGCCAGGTCGTCGCGGTGGTGGGGCAGACCGGGGCGGGCAAGTCCACGCTGGCCAAGCTGATCGCCCGCTTCTATGACCTGCGCTCGGGCAGCCTGGAGCTGGACGGGGTGCCGATCAAGGAGCTGTCCAACAAGGAGCTGCGCCGTCACGTGGTGATGGTGACCCAGGAGGCGTTCCTGTTCTCCGGCTCGGTGGCCGAGAACATCGCGTTGGGCCGGCCCGGCGCCTCCCTGGCCGAAATCCAGGACGCGGCCCGCGCCGTGGGCGCCCACGACTTCATCCTGGGGTTGCCCGAGGGCTATGACACGGATGTGAACAAGCGCGGCGGCCGGGTGTCGGCCGGGCAGCGCCAGCTGATTTCCTTTGCCCGCGCCTTCCTGGCCGACCCGGCGGTGCTGATCCTGGATGAGGCGACCAGTTCCATGGACATCCCCTCGGAGCGGGCGGTGCAGCGGGGCCTGCAGAAGCTCTTGGGCGACCGCACCGCGTTGATCATTGCCCACCGCCTGTCCACGGTGCAGATCGCCGACCGGGTGCTGGTGGTGCACGATGGGAAGATCATCGAGGACGGTTCCCCGCAGGAACTGATCGCCGCCAATGGACGCTTCGCCGCCCTGCATCGGGCCTGGAGGGATTCGCTGGTCTAACCGGGCGCACGGCATCGCTGCCCACGACGGCGAGGAGCCCCGAACCAGCAGGCTGGTTCGGGGCTCCTTGCCGTCGTCGGTCTGCCGGGAAGCTAGGCGCTGAAGTCCTGCCCGGTCAGCCGCTCATAGGCCTCGATGTAGCGGGCGCGGGTCTTGGCGACAATGTCCTCGGGCAGCGCCGGGGGCTGCTGGCCGGAGGCCTTGTCCCACCCGGAGGCGTTGGAGGTCAGCCAGTCGCGCACGAACTGCTTGTCGAAGCTGGCCTGGGACTTGCCCGGGGCGTAGTCCTTGGCGTCCCAGAAACGGGAGGAGTCCGGGGTGAGCACCTCATCGCCCAGGGTGATCTGCCCGTTGGACGGGTCCGCGCCGAATTCGACCTTCGTGTCGGCCAGGATGATCCCGCGCTCGCGGGCAATCTTTTCGGCCTGCTCGTAGAGCGCCACCGTCTTCTGCCGCAGCGCCTCGGCGACCTCCAGTCCGACCCGTTCCACGGTTTGTTCGAAGGAGATGTTCTCGTCGTGCTCCCCCACCTCGGCCTTCGCCGAGGGGGTGAACAGTGCCGGGCTCAGCCGGGACCCGTCGACCAGGCCCTCGGGCAGTGGCAGTTCGCATACGGTGCCCGAGGCCTTGTACTCAACCAGCCCGGAGCCGGTCAGGTAGCCGCGGGCGATGCACTCGATCGGGTACATGTCCAGCTTCTTGCACACCATCGCGCGCCCAGCCACCTGCTCGGGCACCTCGGTGGAGATCACGTGGTTGGCGAAGTCGCCCAGCTGTTCAAACCACCACAGGCTCAGCTGGGTGAGCACCTTGCCCTTGTCCGGGATTTCGGTGGAGAGCACAAAGTCGTAGGCGCTGATCCTGTCGGAGGCGACCACCAGCACGCGGTCGGTGTCCGCGAAGGACACCCCGGCCGGGACGTAGAGGTCGCGCACCTTGCCGGAGTAGAAGTGGTCCCAGCCGGGAAGCTGCAGCACTTCGGTCTTGAATCCTGCCATGCCTACTTAGCCTCCGTGTTCACGATGATCTGTCCCCGCTCGGCCTTCAGGCCGATGTCGGTGCGGTACTGGGCGCCGGGCCAGGAGATCTTGGCGACCCCCTGGTAGGCGGCCTTCCGGGCGGCGGCCAGGTCATCGCCCAGGGCCACCACGGCCAGCACCCGGCCGCCGGCGACCACGGTGTTGCCCGCGGCATCCAGCGCGGTGCCAGCGTGCACCACGTGCACCTGCTCCACCGCGTTGGCCTCCTCCAGGCCCTGGATGACGGCACCCTTGACCGGGGTGTCCGGATAGTTCTCGGCGGCGATCACCACGTCCACGGCGGTGGCGTGGTGCCAGTGCAGCTGTTCGGCGTCATCCAGTTCGCCCTTCGCCGCGGCCAGCAGCAGTGCCCCCAGCGGGCTCTTCAGCCGGGCCAGCACGGCCTGGGTCTCCGGGTCGCCGAAGCGGGCGTTGAACTCAATGACCCGCATGCCGCGGCTGGTCAGGGCCAGGCCGCAGTACAGCACGCCGGTGAAGGGGGTGCCGCGGCGTTCCATTTCGCGCAGGGTCGGGTAGGCGACGCGCTGCATGACTTCCTCGGTAAATCCCTCCGGCAGCCACGGCAACGGCGAATAGGCGCCCATGCCCCCGGTGTTCGGGCCCTGGTCTCCGTCGAAGATGCGCTTGAAGTCCTGGGCCGGCGAGAGCGGCACCGCATGCTTGCCGTCGCAAATCACGAACAGGGAAACTTCCGGGCCGTCCAGGAACTCCTCGATGACCACGCTGCCGCCGGCGGCGAAGCAGGCCTCGGCGTGGGCCAGGGCCTCTTCGCGGTCGGAGGTGACCACCACGCCCTTGCCGGCGGCCAGGCCGTCGTCCTTGACCACGTGCGGGGCGCCGAACGCGTCCAGGGCGGCTTCCGCCTCCTGCCGGTTGGTGGCCACCCGCGCCATCGCGGTGGGCACCTCGGCCTCGGCCATCACGTCCTTGGCGAAGGCCTTGGAGGCCTCCAGCTGGGCGGCGGCCCGGCTGGGGCCAAAGACCGGGATCCCGGCCTCGGTGAGCACATCGGCCACCCCTGCGGCCAGTGGGGCCTCTGGACCGATCACCACCAGGTCGCTGACCAGTTCCCGGGCCAGGGCCAGGACCGCTTCCGGGTCCTGGGCGTCGATGGCGTGCACCGGCACCTCACCGGCAATGCCGGCGTTGCCGGGGGCGCAATGCACCTGTTCAACGTAGGGGTCTTCGTTCAGTGCACGGACAATTGCATGTTCACGGCCGCCGGGGCCAATAACCAGTACCTTCACAGGCCTAGAGTTTACCGGACGGGGCAACGCCGCCGGGGGTGTGTGACCCGCTAATGAAACCGGCCGATCGCGGCGCTAGACTTGGCTCTGCGCGGCGGGCGGCGGCCCGCGGCGCGGTGGAAGGCACGGCGAAAGGCGGCAGATGGCCATCAAGCGCAGGATCGATCCGGTCAACGGCAGGCAGGCGCTGAACCAGTGGGTGGCGGCCCAGCCGGAGGCGACGGATGCCGCCCAGACCGCCCAGCAGCCCCCGCTGCCCCGCCCGGTCCGGGCAATGGCGGTGCGCTTTGCGCTAGAGGAACTGGCCAGCCGGGCGGAGGGGAACTCGGTGGAAGTGCGGGTTCCGCCCTTTGGTGTGACCCAATGCATCCCCGGCCCCCGACACACCCGCGGCACTCCCCCGAATGTGGTGCAAATGGACGCCGAGGCGTTCTTATCCCTAGTCACGGGGCGGCTTTCCTGGCAGCAGGCGGTGGCCGACGCCCGGGTGGAGGCTTCCGGGCTGCGCGCGGACCTGTCTGCGCATCTACCGCTCTTTGAGTACGCTTAAGGGCATGGAGCAAAACCCCTCTCGTCCCCACGGCTCGGCGCAGCGCCCGGGGAAGTCCTTTGAAGTCGAAGTGAAGTCCTCCCCCAAGTTGTGGCCGATCCTCGCCACCGGCGGGGTCGCCGGCGCCCTGGCCGGCACCATCATCGCCCTGCTGGGAGATCCCTCCCCGAACTACACCGTGGCCGCCACCGTCGGTTTCTTCGCCGCCTTCTGTGCCGCCATCGGCCTGGCCGTGGCCGCCGTTGTCTACCTCGTGCTGGACCGGGTCAGCGCCCGCCACACGGTCCGCCGCCTGGCCGTGCCCGTGCAGCAGGACGAACCGTCCCACACCGAGACCCCACACCGCGAACACCCCTAGAACACCGGGCAGATCCGGTGAACTGCGTAGATCCGGGCAGCCTGTAACGAACCACACTTTTGGCCGACCCCGGCCCGGATACATGAGAGAATACTGACATGGCGCGTGGCGATGGAAAACTGAATCATGACCTCCTTTCAAGCGACAAGGGACCGCAGGACGAGTGCGGTGTCTTTGGTGTGTGGGCACCGGGCGAGGAAGTAGCGAAACTGACCTACTACGGTCTGTACTCACTGCAGCACCGTGGGCAGGAGTCCGCGGGCATCGCCACCTCCGACGGGGAACGCATCAACGTCTACAAGGACATGGGCCTGGTCTCCCAGGTCTTTGACGAGAACACCCTGAACTCCATGAGCGGGCACCTGGCCATCGGCCACTGCCGCTACTCCACCACCGGCTCCAGCCACTGGGCCAACGCCCAGCCGACCCTGGGCCCGACCAAGTCCGGCACCGTGGCCCTGGCCCACAACGGCAACCTGACCAACTCAGCGGACCTGGCCGACATGGTGCGCGCCAAGATCGACGCCGAGGGCGGGAAGATCACCGGCGAAATCGCCCAGGGCAACACCACCGACACCGCGCTGGTCACCTCCCTGCTGGGCGGCTCCGAGGGCCAGACCCTGGAGGAAACCGCGCTGGGGCTGCTGCCGAAGATCGAGGGCGCGTTCTGCTTCGTGTTCATGGACGAAAACACGCTCTATGCGGCCCGCGACCCGCACGGCGTGCGCCCGCTGGTGCTCGGGCGCCTGGACCGCGGCTGGGTGGTGGCCTCCGAGCAGCCGGCCCTGGCCACCGTAGGCGCGTCCTTCATCCGTGAAATCGAACCGGGTGAGCTGATCGCCATCGACGAGGCCGGGGTCCGTTCCCAGCGCTTCGCCCAGGCCAACCCGAAGGGCTGCGTATTCGAATACGTCTACCTGGCCCGCCCCGACGCCTCCATCGCCGGGCGCTCGGTCTACGAATCCCGCGTGGAGATGGGCCGCCAGCTGGCCCGCGAGAACACCGCGGTGGCCGACATCGTGATCCCGGTTCCCGAATCCGGCACCCCGGCGGCCATCGGCTACGCCGAGGAATCCGGGATCCCCTTCACCCACGGCTTCGTGAAGAACTCCTATGTGGGGCGCACCTTCATCCAGCCCAGCCAGACCCTGCGCCAGCTGGGGATCAAGCTCAAGCTCAACGCCCTGGAATCGGTGCTCAAGGGCAAGCGCGTGGTGGTGGTGGACGACTCGATCGTGCGCGGCAACACCCAGCGCGCCGTGGTGCGCATGCTGCGTGAGGCCGGCGCCGCCGAGGTGCATGTGAAGATCTCCTCCCCGCCGGTGAAGTGGCCGTGCTTCTACGGCATCGACTTCGCCACCCGCGCCGAGCTGATCGCCAACGGCGCCGCCGTGGATGAGATCGCCAAGTCGATTGGCGCGGACTCCCTGGCCTACATCTCCGAGGACGGGATGATCTCGGCCACGAACCAGCCGCGCGAACGGCTGTGCACCGCCTGCTTCACCGGCGAGTACCCGATCAAGCTGCCGGACTCCTCCCGGCGCGGCAAGAACCTGCTGGAGCGCACCGCCCAGGCCGGCTGCGAGCCGGGCCCGGACGCCGAGTTCGACGCCGTCAGCTAGTCCCCCGCGGCGCGGGCACCCGCCGCTGCGCCGCCACGTTCCACGTTCCCGATTCTTCCGCGCGCAGCTGCGCGGGTGTTCACGACAGAAAAGGACCGATCTGCCATGAGCGGCAAAGAGCAGCCCACCTCCATCACCTATGCCGGCGCCGGCGTCGACGTCGAGGCCGGTGACCGCGCCGTCGAGCTGATGAAGGGTGCGATCAAGGCCACCCACACCCAGAACGTGATCGGCGGGGTCGGCGGCTTTGCCGGGCTGTTCGACGTCTCCTTCCTCACCGGGTACCGCAAGCCCTACCTGGCCACCTCCACCGACGGGGTGGGCACCAAGGTCGCCATCGCCCAGGCCCTGGACATCCACCACACCATCGGCCAGGATCTGGTGGGCATGGTCGTGGACGACATTGTGGTGGTGGGCGCCAAGCCGCTGTTCATGACCGACTACATCGCCTGCGGGAAGGTCATCCCCGAGCGCATCGCCGACATTGTTCGCGGCATCGCCGAGGGCTGCAAGCTGGCCGGCACCGCACTGGTCGGCGGGGAAACCGCCGAGCACCCGGGCCTGCTGGGCGAGGACGAATACGACGTGGCCGGCGCGGCCACCGGGGTCATCGAGGCCGACGCGCTGCTCGGCCCGGAGCGCGTGCAGGCCGGTGACGTGGTCATCGGCATGGCCTCCTCCGGCATCCACTCCAACGGCTACTCACTGGTGCGCCGGGTGATTGCGCACGCCAAGTGGGAACTGACCCGCGAGGTGCCCGAATTCGGACGCACCCTGGGCGAGGAGCTGCTGGAGCCCACCCGCATCTACACCTCCGCCTGTCTTGACCTGGTCAACGAACTGAACGGCGCGGACCGCTTCGGCGTGCACGGCTTCAGCCACGTGACCGGAGGCGGGCTGGCCGCCAACCTGGCCCGCGTGCTGCCCCAGGGCCTGATGGCCCGTGTGGATCGCTCCACCTGGGCGCTGCCGGCCGTGTTCCGCACCATCGGCGAACTGGGCAACGTCCCGCAGGCGGACCTGGAGCGCACCTTGAACCTGGGCGTGGGCATGGTCGCGGTGGTGGACGCCGCAGTGGCCGACCGGGCCGTGGAGCTGCTGAACGCATTGAACATGGGCGCCTGGGTCATGGGCGAGGTTGAGAAACTGGATGAGTCGGCCTCCGCCGCCGGCGCCGACTTCGTACAGGGCGCCAAAGGCGTGGACGGCGGCGCCGTGCTGCTGACCGGCGCCTACGCCTCCTAGTCCCCGGTACACCGGCAACGGCCGCGGCCGGCGAACTAGGAAAGCCGCTCCAGGGAGTCGCTCAGCGGCGCCTGCCAGCGCCAGGTCGCCTTCTGCTCGCCGCGCACGTGCCCATTGGTCAGCAGCGCCACCGGCAGCTGGCGCTGCACGAAGTTCAGCAGGATTCGGTAGCCGCTCATCACCGCCAGCGAGGAGCCCAACACCAGCAGGGAGCTGGAACGGTGCTCCATGTCGTTGATGGCCTGCTTGCGGGCGGCGGGCACGCTCTCACCGAAGTACACCACGTCCGGCTTCAAGGCCATGGAACCGCAGCGCAGGCAGGGAACCATCACAAATTCCTTGACCAGGTACTCGGGCAGCTGCACGTCCCCGTCCGGGTTCACGGCCGAAGGTTCCAGGTCGACCTTCTGCGCGTAGCCCGGGTTCGCCTTTTGCAGGCGGGCATCCAGGTGTTCGCGGTCCTCCCGGTAGCCGCAGTCCAGGCAGATGACCACGGACAGGTCCCCGTGCACCGGCACCACGTTGTGTGACCCGGCCTCCTGGTGCAGGCCATCCACGTTCTGGGTGACTATCCCGCTGATCCGGCCCTCCTGTTCCCAGCGGACCAGGCGGCGGTGGATCTGGTTGGGCTGGGCCTTGAACATGTGGCGCCAGCCAATGTAGCTGCGCGCCCAGTAGCGCTGCCGGGCGTCGGGGCGGTAGCGGAATTCCTGGTAGGTCATGGGCCGGTGGCGCTGCAGCGAGCCGTTGGGGCCGCGGTAGTCCGGGATGCCGGAATCGGTGGAAACTCCGGCCCCGGTGACCACCATGACATTGCCCTGATCCAGCATCCGCTGCACCCCGGCGGCCGCTTCGGCCGGGTCGCTGGGTGGTGCGGTCTGCTCCACGATGCGCTGCATGGAACGGATCGCCGAACGGTGGGCCATGTTGATTGACAGCGCGTGGTTTTCTTCCAAAATCGGCCTTCCGCTAGGGGTTGCGGACACGACAAACGCCGCAACGAGCTAGGGCTAAATTTAGCCTAGTTGTTGCGGCTTGTCGTGTGATGTGTACTGATAGAGTCGGACTCCTCCAACGACTGTCGTGAAACCGGGGCCATCACTTCCCGGTACCGCCGGGCCTAATGCCGGGCGTCGCTCTCTTCGTCGTCAGAGTATTTCTTGGCCAAATCGTCATAGTCCGAATAGTCGTCACTATAGGACGATTCGGCATGCTCAGGTGCCTGGGTATGGCGCTCACGGCGCACGCCCAGTTCACGCTCCAGTGCGGTCAGATCAGTGGCGGGCGAGTAGTACTTGATGTCTCGCGCCTGACGCTGTGCTTTAGCCTTTTGACGGCCGCGCCCCATGGCGTGACCCCCTCTTTTCAGTAGAGTCGGGAGGTGGTCCACCAATTAGCCGGTGGAGGCCCCCGAATATGTGATCAGTTCTTTCGTAATTCAAGGTTAACATGATTCCCCGGCGAGCGCTCATCGCAACACGTGCGCAAACCGTTAGACTAACGACAAGTGCCGTGATCATTTGGCCCAACGCCAAATCCATGTGAAGGAGTTCACATCGGTGATCGATGATAACCTGCCCGAGCCCCAGGCGGCCCTGCCGCCCCTGCGGCCCGAACCCGAGCCAGAAAAGAAGCGCACGGGACAGTGGATCCTGCTGGTGATCGCCTTCCTTGCCCTGGCCGCGGCGGCTGTCTTCGTGGTGTTGCGTTTCATCTCCCCCACCCAGGCTCCGCTGCAGGCCGAGGTTGACCGCAACCCGGATCCGGGGCTGGACGGGGTCATCGCCGAGGCGATGCCCCCGGAGCAGCTGAAGGTCGGCGAGTGCCTGCGCGGCTTCACCTCCCCGCTGGAACCGCAGACCGTGGTGACCTGCGAGTCGGCGCACAACGCCCAGCTGATCGGCACCTTCGAGGTGGAAGGCAGCGAGTTCCCGGGGGCCTCGCAGCTGCTGACCGAGGCCGAGGACCTGTGCAAGTCGGTTCCGCTGGATCCGACCTCCCCACTGGACTCAAGCTGGACCTACCATTTCTCCCGCCCCAGCCAGGGCACCTGGAACCAGGGCGACCGGCTGATCTCCTGCTTCCTGTCACTGAGCGAGGGCAGCGTGCGCAGCTCGCTGCTGCCGCCGGACACCGCCAGCTAGGCCGGCCCCGTTCACCCGCCAGCGCGGCGCACCATCACTGGGATGGTGCGCCGCGCTGCTGGTTTCACCGGGCTGTCGCTGCCGCCGGGCCTAGGCCGGGCTGAGGGTCAGCCCGTTGGCCTCCACGTCCACGCCCACCTTGACGGTGTCCCCGTCGTGGATCGTGCCGGCCAGCAGTTCGCGGGCCAGCTTGTCCCCGATCTCGCGCTGCACCAGCCGGCGCAGCGGGCGGGCACCGTAGGCCGGGTCGTACCCGGTCAGGGCCAGCCAATCGCGGGCTGCGGAGTCCACCTCCAGGGTGAGCCGGCGCTCTGCCAGCCGTTCGGCCAGGTTCGCGATCTGCAGCTCGACAATGTGGCCCAGCTGCTGGACGCTGAGGGCGTCGAACATGATCACGTCATCCAGCCGGTTCAGGAACTCCGGCTTGAACGAGGCATTGACCACGTTCATGACCGCCTCGTGCCGTGCGGCCAGATCCATCTCCTGGTCGACCAGGAACTGGCTGCCCAGGTTGGAGGTCAGGATCAGGATCGTGTTGCGGAAGTCCACGGTGCGTCCCTGCCCGTCGGTCAACCGCCCGTCATCGAGCACCTGCAGCAGGATGTCGAACACTTCCGGGTGCGCCTTCTCGACCTCGTCGAGCAGGATCACCGAGTAGGGCCGGCGGCGCACCGCTTCGGTAAGCTGGCCGCCCTCCTCGTAGCCGACGTAGCCCGGAGGGGCACCGACCAGCCGGGCCACCGCATGCTTCTCCGAGTACTCGGACATGTCGATGCGCACCATGGCCCGGGCGTCATCGAACAGGAAGTCCGCCAACGCCTTTGCCAGCTCGGTCTTGCCCACGCCGGTGGGGCCCAGGAACAGGAACGAACCGGTGGGCCGGTCCGGGTCCGCGATCCCGGCCCGGGAACGGCGTACCGCATCGGAGACGGCGGCCACCGCCTGGGTCTGGCCGATCAGCCGCTGGCCGATCACCTTTTCCATGTCCAGCAGCTTCTGGCTTTCACCCTGCAGCATCCGCCCGGCCGGGATCCCGGTCCAGGCCGAGATCACCTCGGCGATGTCATCGGCGGTGACCTCCTCGGCGACCATCAGCTCCCGATCCGCGTCGCTGGCCTCGGCCGCGGCGGCCGCGTCCAGCTCCTGCTGCAGCGCCGGGATCTCCCCGTAGAGCAGCCGCGAGGCCTTCTCCAGGTCGCCTTCGCGCTGGTACTTCTCCGCCTGGCTGCGCAGCTCGTCAAGCTGGGCCTTCAGGTCACCGACCCGGTTCAGCCCGGCCTTCTCCGCCTCCCAGCGGGAGTTCAGCGCGTCAAGCTGCTCCTTCTTGTCCGCCATGTCCTTGCGCAGCGCCTCCAGACGCTCCACCGAGGCCGGGTCGGTCTCCGTGGACAGGGCCAACTCCTCCATGGTCAGCCGGTCCACCTCACGGCGCAGCTCGTCGATCTCCTCGGGGGCCGAGTCGATCTCCATGCGCAGCCGGCTGGCGGCCTCGTCGACCAGGTCGATGGCCTTGTCCGGCAGCTGGCGTCCGGAGATGTAGCGGTTGGACAGGGCGGCGGCGGCCACCAAGGCACTGTCGGCGATGGCAACCTTGTGGTGCGCCTCGTAGCGTTCCTTCAGCCCACGCAGGATCGCGATGGTGTCATCAACGCTCGGCTCGCCCACGTACACCTGGGCGAAGCGGCGTTCCAGGGCCGGGTCCTTCTCAATGTTCTCGCGGTACTCATCCAGTGTGGTGGCGCCGATCAGGCGCAGTTCCCCGCGGGCGAGCATCGGCTTGAGCATGTTTCCGGCGTCCATTGCGCCTTCCGAGGCACCGGCACCCACGACGGTGTGGATCTCGTCAATGAAGGTCACGATCTGCCCGTCGGAGGCCTTGATCTCCTCTAGGACGGCCTTCAGGCGCTCCTCAAACTCACCGCGGTACTTCGCACCGGCCACCATGGCACCCAGGTCCAGGGAAATCAGGGTCTTGCCGCGCAGCGATTCGGGTACGTCCCCGGCGACCATGCGCTGGGCCAGGCCCTCCACCACGGCGGTCTTGCCGACGCCCGGGTCACCGATGAGCACCGGGTTGTTCTTGGTGCGCCGCGAAAGCACCTGCACCACACGCCGGATTTCCTTGTCGCGCCCGATCACCGGGTCGAGCTTGCCGGAGCGGGCCAGTGCGGTCATGTCGGTGCCGAACTTCTCCAGCGACTGGAACGTGCCTTCCGGATCCGGGCTGTCGACCTTGCGGTCCCCGCGGATGGAGGGCAGGGTGGCGCTGAGCAGTTCGCGCGTCGCTCCAACCTCGCGCATCGCTTCCCCGGCCTTGGTGACATCCGAGGCCAGTCCGATGAGCAGGTGTTCGGTGGAGACATAGGTGTCCCCCAGTTCACCGGCCAGTTCCTGGGCCGCGTTAACAGTCTGCAGCAGCTGGCGCGAGAACTGGGCCTGCGCCACGGAGGAGCCCGAGCCGGCGGGCAGAGCCTTGATGACCGAGCTGGTTTTGACCGAGAGCCCATCGACGTCGATGCCTGCGGTCTTCAGCAGCGCCACGGCCACCGAGTCACGCTGGTCAAGCAGCGCCTTGAGCAGGTGCGCCGGTTCAATCTGCGGGTTGCCCGCGGTCGAGGCATTCATCCCGGCCGCGGAGAGAGCCTCCTGGCTCTTGGTGGTGAGTTTGGTGTCCATTCGAGTCCTTCCTCTCAGACCTACACCTCATAAACTTGAGTCTACTTAACTCAACTTACTTTGGGGAGATCCTATTCCGGACTTTACGGAAAATTTTCGTTGTTTTCCCGGCCCTTCCACGCCTCGGCGGCCGGCGCCGCCCGCGCGGGCTTCGGCGTCCCCTTAAACGCAAAAGGCGAGCACTTCACCAAGAAGCACTCGCGTTTCGCGGCAGCGGTTCGGGCCGGGTCAGCGGCGGATGGAACCGATGAAGTAGTCCGAGGGAACGATCGCCTTGCCCAGCGGCATCAGCGAAATCGGGATCATCTTCAGGTTGGCAATGCCCAGCGGGATTCCAACGATCGAGATGAACATCGGGATGGCCGTCAGCACATGGCCGATCGCGATCCAGATCCCGGCCACAATCACCCAGATGATATTGCCCAGGGTCGAGAACGCGCCGACCGGTCCGCGGTCAACGACGGTACGCCCAAAGGGCCACAACGCATACCCCGCAATCCGGAAGGAAGCGATGCCAAAGGGAATGGTGACGATCAGCAGGCAGCAAATGATGCCGGCCAGCACGTAGCCCAGCGCCAGCCACAGCCCGCCGCAGACCAGCCAAATGATATTCAGTACCGCACGCAATAGACTCATGGCTTTATTCTGCCCCAACCCGGCCCGCTGGGACATCGGGGAAAACCCGGATCAGCCCCGGATTCCTGCCGAACGTGCGCAATCTCCCGGTCTTCCTGCTCCCGGTGCGGCCGGCGGCTCCGATAGGATTAGGCATCATGAGCGACCGTAGCGCAGATTCGATTCCCTCCCCCGAAACCGGCACCCGCGACCCGGAACTGTTCCGCAAGGAACCGTTTTCCTTCGTGCGCCGTGGGAACCGCCTGCAGGGACGTCGCGCCCGAGCCTGGGAACGCAATGCCGACCGCTACGTGATCGAACCGGAACGTAAGCAGACCGACACCTCCGTTGCCGAGGATCAGCAGCTGGACCTGCAGCAAACCTTCGAACGCACCGCTCCGCTGATCGTGGAGATCGGCACCGGGTTGGGCGAATGCATCGCCAACGCGGCCAAGGACGACGCGGAGCGCAACTATCTGGCGGTGGAGGTCTACCGCCCCGGCTTGGCCCAGCTGATGCTGAAGGTCGAGTCCTTTGGGCTGCAGAATGTACGCGCGATTCAGGCCAACGCGCCCGAGGTGCTCGATGTCATGCTGCCTGCGTCCAGCGCCGATGAAATCTGGATCTTCTTCTCCGATCCCTGGCACAAGACCCGCCACCACAAGCGCCGCCTGATCAAGACCGAATTCCTGGACAAGGTCGCGCGCGTGCTCAAGCCCGGCGGCACCCTGCGACTGGCCACCGACTGGTCCAACTACGCGGAACAGATGCGCGAGCTGCTGGAGGCACACCCTCAGTTCACCAACCAGCATCCGGGCAATCTGGCCGGCGAGCACAGCGAACTGACCAGGGTGCGTCGTGAGGGGCTGGAAGGCCATGACTCCGAGCCAACCTTTACCGATGAGCTGGGCGGCTGGGCCCCGCGCTTTGAGCGTCGCATCCTGACCAGTTTTGAAAGCAAGGCGTTGAAGGCCGGGCGCCGCGTGTTTGACCTGGCCTACACGCGCAACTAGGCGCTGGGTGCCCGGCGGCGCGGCGGAAGTATTTTCGCCCTCGTCCCACCCGGATGGGGCAGCCGGAGGGCTGTGGCGCTAAGGTTCAACCATGGATTTGTCGTCGTGTCCCACCCTGGAGTTTGCCCAGACCCGCTTGGAGCAGCTGGCTCCATCCCACGTGAACGATCTGGCCGCGGTCGTCGCCGAAGAGGGCATGCAGGAGTTGTGGTTTACCTCGATCCCGGCCCCCACCGCAGTGGGTTCTGAGATTGAACGACGTCTGGAACTCCAGGATCAGGGGCTGATGGCACCGTACGCGATCATCGATGCCCGTTCGGGACGCGCCGTGGGCGCCACAACGTTGATGAATATTGATGCGGTGAACCGACGGGTCGAAATCGGTTCCACGTTCCTGGCACCCTCGGCCCAGGGAACGGGAATCAACCCGGCGGCCAAGTTCATGCTGCTGAGCCGGGCGTTCGAGGATCTGAAGTGCATCGCGGTTGAATTCCGCGCGCATTGGCACAATCAGGCCAGCCGGGCCGCCATCTCCCGGCTGGGCGCAAAGCAGGACGGTGTGCTGCGCAGCCACATGTTTGACCCGGCAACCCAGTCGCTGCGCGACACCGTGGTCTTCTCGATCCTGCCCCACGAGTGGCCGGCGGTGCGCGCCAACCTTCTGGCCCGCCTGCGCAGGCACGGGCTGATCGGTTAGGGACCGATCGCGCGCCGGGTAGTGAACAGTGTGACCTGTGGTTCGCGGCGCTGCGGGCGGGTGCCGCGGCTGAGCGTGACAATGTCCCCGGCCATGGTGCCTGCGGCAAACACGCGGCTCTGGTTGCTGCGCAACTCATAGACCTCCGCCTGCAGGGATCCAACCTGCCGGCGCAGCTGGTCCACCTTGGCCTCAAGCTGCAGAATGCGCCGGATGCCTTCGAGCGAAACGCCTTCCTTGCTCAGCTGCTGGACCTGGCGCAGCAGCTGCACATCGCGCTGCGAGTAGCGCCGCTGCTTGCCGGCCTGCCTGCTGGGAGAGACCAGGCCCATGCGGTCGTACTGGCGCAGGGTCTGTGGATGCATGTCAGCCAGCTGCGCGGCAACCGAAATGACAAATACCGGTCGTATGTAATCCCCGGTCACTTTCACCTACCACCTTTTCGGTTCGGGCAGCCCCACTCGGTGCCCGAACATGTACGTGCGGCCGGCAACCCGTCAGCGGATGGGTTGCCGGCCCCTTGCTATAGCCGTGCCCGGGCCGCCAGATCGGCCCGCGGGTCATCCCCGGCCGTGGCCGCGGCGAACTGCTCGATGGCCTTCTTGGCTTCATCGCTCAGGTTCTGCGGCACCATCACGTCCAGGACGATCATCAGGTCACCGGAGGCCTTGGAAGTTTTCACTCCCCGGCCCTTCAGGCGCAGCGTTCGTCCCGAGCTGGAACCGGCGGGCACCTTGACGGTGACTTCTTCGCCGTTCAGCGTCGGCACCTGGATCTTGGCCCCCAGGGCAGCTTCATCGAAGCTGACCGGAACGTGGATGCGGATGTTGTTCCCGTCGCGCTTGAAGAACGGGTGTTCACTGACCTTGACCTTCACCAGCAGGTCCCCGTTGCCCGCCGGGCCGGGCTGCCCCTTGCCGCGCACGCGCACGGACTGCCCGTCGCGGATGCCGGCGGGAATGCGCACGTCGATCACTTCGCCGCTGGGTTCACGCAGCCCGATGGTCGTGCCGTTGATCGAGCCGGCGAAGGAGATGGTGGTGCTGGCGTTGCGGTCCGCGCCCTTGCGCGGCGGTGCCTGCCGGCCGAAGCCGCCGCCAAATCCGCCGCCGCCGAAACCGCCGCCACCGCCAAAGAGGTCCGCGAACTCCGGGGGAACCTGTCCACCGCCGCGTGCCCCGCCGCCGCCCCCGAAGAGGTTGGAGAAGATGTCCTCGAAACCTGCCCCCTGGGCGCCGGCGCCGGCGCCGGAGGTGAAGCGTGCCCCGGACCCCATGGCGCGGATGGCATCGTACTGCTGGCGCTGTTCCGGGTCGGACAGTACCGAGTTCGCCTCGGAGATGTCCTTGAATTTTTGTTCGGCCGCCGCGTCCCCGGGGTTCGTATCCGGGTGGTACTTGCGTGCCAGCTTGCGGTAGGCCTTCTTGATTTCCGCGTCGTCGGCATCCTTCGAGACGCCGAGGATCGCGTAAAAGTCCTTTTCGATCCAATCCTGACTTGCCATCAGGCCTCCAACCTTTCGTCAGCCGGTTCGACACTGCCCACTGTCGATTCTCGGCAGTGGGCAGTGTCGATGTGTTATTTGTCGGCGACTACTCGCCGGTGGATACCATCACCTGGGCGGCGCGCAGGATGCGCTCCCCCTTCTTGTATCCAATACGCAGGATCTGTCCCACATGGTCGGCGTCGATCCCCTCAACCGGCTGACGCAGCAGCGCCTCGTGGACGTTCGGGTCGAACTCCACACCCGCCTGGTCGATACGCTCCAGTCCGTGAGACTGCAGTACCGCATCGAGCTTGTTCGCGATGGCCGCGAACGGCCCATCGGTCAAGTCCCCGTGCTTGCGTGCGGCGTCCACGTCGTCGAGCACGGGCAACAGGGTTGCCAGCACCGACTGCACCGCCTGGTCGCGCACGGCTTCACGGTCGCGCTCCACGCGCTTGCGGTAGTTCACGTACTCGGCCTGCAGCCGCAGCAGGTCGTTGCGCAGCTCGGTGACAACCTCGCCCACTTCGTCCTGCTCCGACTGTTCAGCCGATACGCCTGCCTCGTTCAGGATCGCCTCGGCCTGACCCAAAGCGTCGGCGTTCGGCTGCGCCTCGGCAGCCTCCTGCTGGTTCTCCGGCTGCTGGCCGGAGTTGGCGTTCTGGTCCTGTGCCTCCGACATGTTCCCTTACTCCCTACTTCTTGTCGTCTTCGTCTTCGTCAATGACCTCGGCGTCGACGATGTCTTCCTCGGCGTTGGGAGCTTCGCCCTCGCCTGCGGCTGCGGACTCGGCCTGGGTGTTGGCGTAGATGGCCTCGCCCAGCTTGGTCTGCGAAGCCTGCAGCTTCTCAAACGCGGTCTTGACCTCTTCGTCGTTGTCCTGCTTCTCCAGGGCGGCCTTCAGTGCATCCACATCGGCCTGGACTTCGGTCTTGACCTCTTCGGGCAGCTTGTCCTCGTTGTCCTTGATCAGCTTGTCCACCGAGTAGGCGGCCTGCTCGGCGGCGTTGCGGGTCTCGGCAGCTTCACGACGCTTCTTGTCCTCGGCTGCGTGCTCCTCGGCTTCGCGCACCATGCGCTCGATGTCATCCTTGGACAGCGAGGTGCCGCCGGTGATGGTCATCGACTGCTCGGTGCCGGTGCCCTTGTCCTTCGCCGAAACGTGCACGATGCCGTTGGCGTCGATGTCGAAGGTGACCTCAACCTGCGGGATGCCGCGCGGAGCCGGGGCGATGCCGGTCAGCTCGAAGGTACCCAGTGCCTGGTTGTCGCGGGTGAACTCGCGTTCGCCCTGGAACACCTGGATGGACACCGAAGGCTGGTTGTCCTCGGCGGTGGTGAAGGTTTCCGAGCGCTTGGTCGGGATCGCGGTGTTGCGTTCGATGAGCTTGGTCATCACGCCACCCTTGGTCTCGATGCCCAGCGACAGCGGGGTCACGTCGATCAGCAGCACGTCCTTGCGTTCGCCCTTGAGCACGCCGGCCTGCAGGGCGGCGCCCACGGCCACGACCTCATCCGGGTTCACACCCTTGTTGGCTTCCTTGCCGGCCATTTCCTTGACCAGTTCTGCCACGGCTGGCATACGGGTCGAACCACCCACCAGGATCACGTGGGCAATGTCCGACACCTTCACGCCGGCCTCGCGGATGACGTCCTGGAACGGCTTCTTGGTGCGCTCCAGCAGGTCCGCGGTCAGTTCCTGGAACTTGGCGCGCGAGAGGTGCTCATCCAGGTGCACCGGACCGTCGGCGGTCACCGACAGGTACTGCAGCGAGATGTTGGTACTGGTGGCCGAGGACAGCTCCTTCTTGGCCTGCTCAGCGGCTTCCTTCAGGCGCTGCAGGGCGATCTTGTCCTTGGACAGGTCAGCACCCTTGCTCTTGGCCTGGGCCAGCAGCCAGTCAACGATGCGCTGGTCCCAGTCGTCGCCGCCCAGGCGGTTGTCACCGGCGGTGGCGCGAACCTGAATGGTCGAGAAGTCGTCTTCGTCCTTGCCAACTTCCAGCAGCGAGACGTCGAAGGTACCGCCACCCAGGTCGAAGACCAGGATCAGTTCATCTTCCTTGCCCTTGTCCAGGCCGTAGGCCAGGGCCGCGGCGGTCGGCTCGTTGACGATGCGCAGCACGTTCAGGCCAGCGATTTCGCCGGCTTCCTTGGTGGCCTGGCGCTCGGCGTCGTTGAAGTAGGCCGGAACGGTGATGACCGCGTCGGTCACCTTTTCACCCAGGTAGGACTCGGCGTCGTTCTTCAGCTTCATCAGCGTACGGGCCGAGATTTCCTGCGGGGTGTACTTCTTGTCATCGATCTCGATGGTCCAGTCGGTGCCCATGTGGCGCTTGACCGAGGCGATGGTGCGATCGATGTTGTTCACGGCCTGGCGCTTGGCGATGTCACCGACCAGGACTTCGCCGCTCTTGGAGAAGGCGACGATTGAGGGGGTGGTGCGGTTGCCTTCAGCGTTGGCGATAACGGTCGGCTCGCCGCCTTCCAAAACGGAAACGACGGAGTTGGTGGTTCCGAGGTCGATACCTACGGCACGCGACATAATGGCTCTCCTTTGCCTTGGTTAAAACTGACTAACGCTGGGGCGTTTTACCCCGGTTGAGCGTTCCGCACTCAAGTTTACTCTCGAGCGTTTCGCTGTCAAATCAAACTTGAGTGATGGTGACTCAACTTTGCGTTCTGTCATGTTCAACGGGTCCGGAGCCACAATCATTCCCCGTGGCGAAAGATTTTTTGGAAAATTTTTTTGCCAGGCCCGTCCCCGTCTCGTTGCTCCGCCCAGCCTGCCGCCTGCCCACCTACCGGCGGGTCGTGGGACCCAGCACTGCACGGGACAATGGAGGGCAGGGCATTGGACAATGCGATTGAGCACGAAAACCAAGAAGGGAAGCCACCGATGAAATCGAAGAACCGCTGGAAGGACCTCTCCCCCGCCCGGCGTGCGGTGCTGGTTGGCCTGGCCGCCGTACAGCTGCTGCTCCAGGGAATCGCGTTGAGCGACCTGGCCGCGCGCGGTCAGCACCGGATCAACGGCTCGAAGAAGCTGTGGGTGGCCGCAACCTTTATCAACTTCGCCGGCCCGCTCGCATACCTGCGCTGGGGGCGCAAGCAGCCCTGAGCCGCCCGGCGGCCCAATCCGGCTCCTGCGGGGATGGCAAAGCCCGGCAACGCGATGGCGTTGCCGGGCTTTGTCGGCTGTGGTCCCAGCCGTGGATCTTCAGTTGTGCGCTGCGCCGGACCCATCTGGACCTGGCGCGTGCGGCCGGTGAACTACCGGGAATTAGTGGCCGGGCTGGTGGCGCGACGGGGACGACGTGAGCGACTGCGGTTCGCCCCGGCGGCCGGGCGGGATTCGCTGGCCCCGCGGGTGTTGCGGTTGCGCCCGCCGTCCTTGGGTGCGGACTTCTCACGGTTCGCACCGGCTTCGGGGCGTCCGGCGCCGGAGCGGCGGGTGCCCGAGGCGCGGGAGGACTCGGTCTTGCCGCGGCGGTTGCCGCCGCGGGCGCCCTGCGCCGTCTTGGGGCTCTGGCGCTTGGGCTGCTGCTTCACCGGCGCCTCGTAGGCCACCAGTTCGGCCACTTCCCCAACGACCTCGGCCACGGCCGGCGAATTGCGGTCCACCTTCTCAAAGGGAACCTTCAGTCCGGCCTGCTTGAGCAGCTGGGCCACATCCCCCTGCTGGTCGGTGGTGGCGATGGTGACCACGGTGCCGTCGGAGCCGGCACGGGCGGTGCGTCCCGAGCGGTGCAGGTAGGCCTTGTGCTCTGCCGGCGGGTCAATGTGCACCACCAGCTCCACCCCGTCCACGTGCACGCCGCGGGCGGCGACGTCGGTGGCCACCAGCACCTTGGCCGAGCCGTCGGAGAACGCGGCCAGGTTGCGGTCACGGGCGTTCTGGCTCAGGTTGCCGTGCAGGTCCACGGCCGGGATGCCGGCCTTGGAAAGCCACAGCGCCATCTTCTTGGCGTGGTGCTTGGTGCGCATGAACATGATGCGCCGGCCCACACCGCTGGCCAGGGTACGCACCGTCTCCTTCTTTTCCTCCGGATCCACCACGAAGACGCGGTGCTCCATGGTGTTCACGGCGGCCTTCGGCGCATCGACCGAATGCACGGTGGGGTTGTGCAGGTAGCGCTTGACCACCTTGTCCACCCCGTTGTCCAGGGTGGCGGAGAACAGCAGGTGCTGGATGCCCTGCGGGGTGCGGTCCAGGATGCGGCGCACCACCGGCAGGAAACCCATGTCGGCCATGTGGTCGGCCTCGTCGAGCACCGAGACCTCGACCTCGGACAGGTCCACGATCTTCTGCCCCATCAGGTCATCAAGGCGTCCGGGGCAGGCGATGACAATGTCCACGCCCTCATTCATGGCCTTTTCCTGGCGCGACTGGGCGACCCCTCCGTAGATGACGGTGGTGCGCAGCCCGGCGGCGGCGGCCAGCGGGTCAATGGTCTTGGAAATCTGGGTGGCCAGCTCGCGGGTGGGGGCCATGATCAGGGCGCGCGGGAAACGCGCGCGGCGGCGGCGCGGCTGGGCGGCCAGGCGGGCCACCACCGGCAGGGAGAAGGCCAGGGTCTTGCCCGAACCGGTCTGTCCGCGGCCCAGCACGTCCCCACCGGCCAGGGTGGAGGGCAGGGTGGCTTCCTGGATCGGGAACGGGGAGTCGATGCCCTGCTGCTGCAGGACCGAAACCAGGTTCTGGGGCACACCAAGGGCGCTGAAGGATGCTGTCATGAGACGAACTTTCTCTAGAACTCGCTGATGCGCCGCCTGTGCGGCGCACGGGATCGCCGAAAGCAGGAGAAAGTCCGCAGCCGCGAGGTGCAAAGCCGGCGGAGGGCCGGGTTCACGACGCGTGGCCGCGCGGGCGGATTCGCCCCGGGACCAGTGGGAAATCTAATCAATCGACGCATGCGCCGCGCAGGGCAACCCGGACGATTTCCGGGGCCGGCCGCCAGGGGCGCACAACGCTCAATCCTACCAGCGCCGCCTCGCCCAGACCGTGGTCTACGGCATACCACCGGCTTCCAGGACCGAGATGTGTACCACGTCGGCCCCGGAAGCCGGGCGCCTACTTCGCCCCGTGGCGCAGCCGGCTGGGCCACCAGATGACGCGCCCGAACTCGTGGACCAGCGCCGGGACGAGCAGGGAACGCACCACCAGGGTGTCCAGCAGCACGCCGAAGGCCACGATGAAGCCCAGCTGGGCCAGGAACATGATCGGGATGACCCCCAGTGCTGCGAAGGTGGCGGCCAGCACCACTCCGGCGGAGGTGATCACCCCGCCGGTCACGGTCAGTCCGCGGCGCACGCCCTCCAGGGTGCCGTGGTGCAGGGCCTCTTCACGCACTCGGGTCATCAGGAAGATGTTGTAGTCCACGCCCAGGGCCACCAGGAACACAAAGCCGAACAGCGGCACCGCCGGGTCGGCCCCGGAGAAGTTGAACACGTGGTTGAACACCAGGGCGCTGACGCCCATGGCCGTGCCGTAGGAGAGCACCGTGGTGAGGATCAGCAGCACCGGGGCGATGATCGAGCGCAGCAGCAGCATCAGGATCACCAGGATCGCGGCCAGGATCAGCGGGATGATCTTGAACAGGTCCGCGGTGGCGGTCGCGTTCGTGTCCATCTGGGTGGCGGTGGTGCCGCCAACCAGCCCGTCCGGGTCCTGCTGGTGCACGGTGTCGCGCACCAGCTGCACGGTGTCCTTGGCCTGATCGGAGTCCGCCGCGTCGGCCAGGGTGATGGAGATCAGGGAGCGGCCCTCAACCACCTGCGGCTCGGCGCCGCGCTCGGCCATGGCCGGGCCGCCGTCCTCGGCCTGCAGGTAGGCCGAATCCACGCCGTCCAGGGCGCTCACATCCTTCAGGATGGCCTCGGCATCGGCTTCGTCCACGATGGCCACCGCCGGGGAGCCGCTGCCGCCCGGGAAGTGCCGGCCGAGCACCTCCTGGCCGTCACGGGCCTCGGACTGGGAGGTGACCAGGTCACTTTGCGGCACCCCGCTGGCCTGGAGCTGGGTCATGCCCAACGCGCCGGCCAGCAGCACCACGCTGGTCACGATCCACACAATGCGGCTGTGCCGGTCAACGAAGGAAGCGATGCGCGCCCATAGTCCGCCGCTGGTCTTGGCGTGCTGGGCGTGGCCGGCCGGCTTGGGGGCGAAGGGCCAGTAGGCGGCCCGGCCCAGCAGGCCCAGGGCCGCGGGCAGGAAGCTGAGGGCGGCAATGATGGAGAAGATGATGCCGCTGGCGGCGATCGGCCCCAGCGCCTTGTTGGAGTTCAGGTCGGAGAACAGCAGGCACAGCAGGCCCACGGTCACTGTACCGCCGGAGGCGATGATCGGTTCCAGGCAGCCGCGCCAGGCGGTGGCCACCGCCTGCCAGCGCGACTGGCCCTGGCTCAGCGCTTCCTTGTGCCGCGCCACCAGCAGCAGCGAGTAGTCGGTGGCCGCGCCGATCACCAGGATGGAGAGGATGCCCTGGGACTGACCATCCAGCCGAATCCAGCCGGCGTCGGCCATGTAGTAGACCACCACAATCGCCGCGCACAGGGCGACCATGGCGGTCAGCAGCACGATGAAGGGCAGCAGCACGGACCGATAGACCAGCAGCAGGATCACCAGCACCGCGCTGAGCGCCACGCCCAGCAGCACGCCGTCGATCCCGCCGAACGCCTCGATCAGGTCGGCATTGAACCCGGCCGGGCCGGTGACGTAGCCCTCGGCGCCCTTGGGCAGGTGCTCGTTGAGCAGCGCCCGCAGGCTCTCCACCCCGTTATCGGCCTTGACCTCACTGGAGATCGGCACCAGCAGTTCCACCGCCTTGCCGTCCTCGGCCAGGAACGGCCCGGTCACCTCCCCGTCGAGGTATTCAAAGGACTTCAGCTCATCGGCCAGGGCCGCGCCCTCCTTGGCGTCCAGCCCGTCCTGGTTGGCCACGACCACCACGGCCGGGATGGCGTCACTGGTGCGGAACTTCTCCTGCCATTCCAGGGCCCGGGTGGCCTCCGCGCTGGCCGGCAGGAATGCGGCCTGGTCGTTGCTTTGCACGTCGGACAGCTTGCCAAAGGTCGGCCCGCCGATGCCGGCGACGGCCAGCCAGATAATGACCAGCACCGCGGCCAGCAGGGCGCGCAGTCCGTTTTTGGGTTTGCCGTTTGCAGGTGGTGCGCCGGTTGTCGAGGATGCCATGGCCGGTTTCCTTCGGGTCGAGGCCGCGCCGCGCCCTGTGCGCGGGGCGTGTGCCGTAGGGGTCAAACTAATTCCATCATCGAACTATATCATTGGTTATAGAATGTGCCTATGGACCCCACCCCCTCCTATGAACTCGTCCTGCAGCTGCAGCAGTTCGCCCAGGCCTCGGACCGCTACGTGGAGTCCACCGCCAGCGCCCACAGCTCGCACCGCACCGACATGAACGCGCTGGGCGTGATCATGCGCTACCAGCGCGCCGGGTCGCTGCCCTCACCCCGGGATCTGTCCCGGGAGCTACAGCTGAGCGCACCGGCCACGACCGCCATGCTCGACCGGCTGGAGCGGCTGGGCTACATTGAGCGCCGGCGCACCGATGCCGACCGGCGGGTGATCCGCATCGCCATGACCGAGCTCGCCCAATCCAGCGGGCAGGAAATGTTCGCCCCGCTGGCCCGCAAGCTGCACCAGGTCATCCAGGGATATCCCAGCGAGCAGGTCGAACTGATCACCCAATTCCTGCGCGAGGCCACCGCCGGGGTGGACGAGGTGCGCGAGGCTACCGCGTCACAAATCCCCACACGAAAACGCGCCTAGTCGCTCCGGCGATTATGCTGTTTCGGTGACTCTTCCCCTCTGGTTCTCCCTACTGGGTGCCGCGGTGGTCATCAGCTTCACCCCGGGCGCCGGGGCCATCAACACCATGAGCAACTCGATTCGGGTGGGCTGGCGCCGCTCGCTGTGGGGCATCATCGGCCAACAGCTGGCCCTGCTGATCCACGTGGCCATCGTGGCGGCCGGGGTGGGGCTGCTGGTCAGCCGTTCTCCGGTGCTCTTTGAGGTCATCCGCTATGCCGGTGCCGGCTACCTGGTCTACCTCGGGGTGCGCATGCTGCTGGCTCGTCCGCAACCGGAACAGCTGCAGGACTCAGCGCCTGCCGGGCGGCTGTACATGGTGCGTCAAGGCCTGCTGGTGAATCTGCTCAATCCCAAGGCGATCGTGTTTTTCCTGGCGCTGACCCCGCAGTTCATCCGGCCCGATGCGCCCCAGCTGCCCCAGTACCTGGTGTTCATGGCCACCATTGTCCTGGTGGATGTGCTGGTGATGTTCCTGTTCTTCGCCGCCATGGCCCGCACCTTCCAACGATTTACGGCCACCGTGCGCGGCGCGCGAATCCAGAACATTGTCTTTGGCACGCTGTTCATCTTCGTTGCGGTGCTGCTGGTGCTGGCGCGCTAGTGAATTGTTGTCGATTCGTTGCGCGCGCATCGGGGCGTCACCCTCGAATGTGTTGGCCAATTCACCCTAGACTTGTCTCATGTTCCGGATAATGACGGTGTGCACGGGCAACATCTGCCGCTCGCCCATGGCCGAATTCATGCTCAAGAACGCCCTGGAGGACGCGGGGATCGGCGACGTCGAGGTGTTCTCCCGCGCCGTGACCGACGGGGAGATCGGCAACCCCATTGACCAGCGCGCCGAAGCGACGCTGCGTTCCCACGGCCTGAGCGGTGAGGGACATGTGGCCAGCCAGCTCACGGCCGAGGAACTGGGGTCGGTGGACCTGATCCTGGCGCTGGACACCGACCATTTTGAGGCGCTGGTCCCGGATTTGTCGAACATCTCCCAGGAACGGCGTCCGCAGCTGCGGATGCTGCGTTCCTTTGACCCGCAATCCGCCGCACAGCCCCACGACGCGCAGGGCATCTATGACCCCTGGTACGGGGACGCCGCGGACTTTCGTGAAACCTGGAAGATGATTGCCGCCAGCCTGCCGGCGCTGGTTGACTACGTTCGGAGCAACACCGCCTCCCGTGGAAACCGTTAAACCACTGATTATCGCCCTGGACGGGCGCTCCGGGGCGGGCAAGAGCTCACTGGCTGCGGCCCTGGCCGCGGCCTGGGGACCCGAACGGGTTTCCATCCTGCACCTGGAGGACCTGTACTACGGCTGGGATTCGCTGCAGGAAACCTGCACGCACTATGCCGTCCTGCTGCGCCGGATCCGCGCGGGCCAGCCGGTGAGCTGGCCGCGCTGGGACTGGCAGGCCAACGCCCCGGCGGCCGAAGACATCCACTTCACCCCCAGCGAGATTGTGCTCGTCGAAGGGGTGGGGGCCCTGTGCGCCGAAGCGGTACCGGAGATTGACCTGGGCATCTGGCTGCAGGCCGGGGCCACGGTACGCCGGGAACGCGCGCTGCGCCGCGACGGGGAGGTCTTCGCCCGGCACTGGGCGCGGTGGGCCGATCAGGAGCAGGAGTACCTCAGCGCCGCAGACCCGGCAGCCACTGCCAACGTGCACCTGCGCTCCGATGCCCCCGACGAGGATGCTGCCCTGCACCAGCTGCGCCGGCTGGCGCGGTTCCTACCCGCCCGGGTACGGGTCAAGCTGCCCGCCACCTGGCTGCGGGCCGCGGTGCGCCATGAGCGTGAGCTGCCGGTGCCCCGGGATGTGGCCGCCGTCTTTGAGTCGCTGGCCGAGCGCTGCCGGCAGGCGGCACTGCTGGAATCCACCAGCCACCGGCTACAGGACCCGTTGGGCCGCAACCGCTATACGGTGCTGGCCCTGGCCCAGGAACCGGAGGCAGCGCTGCTTTCGGCCACCGTGCAGGGCACCGAGCTGCGTTCGGGCAACGCGATGCTCCGGCTGGGCCCCGAGTTCTTTGCCGCCCTGGGCGGGATCTGGCCCTCGGAGACCGGGCCGGGGGCGGAGCCTGCCCCCGCGGCAGAGCCGCCGGCCCCGGACCCGCAATGGGTGGGCTACCTGGGCTATGAGCTCAAGCGCGAAGTGGGTGCGGCGGATGTGGCGGCCCGGCTGCCCGATGGTTCGCTGCGCCCGGACGCGCAGTTCTTTGAACCGGACACCGTGCTGATTGTTGATCACCTGCGCGCCCGGCTGACCGTGCGCGCCCCAGGCCACCTGCTGGAGCCGACCCTGGCCCGTCTGCAGCGGCTGCAGCTCAAGGTGCGGGAACCCGGGCCGCTGCCGGTGCCGGTGTTCAGCTGCCGCGACACCCCCGAGCAGTACCGGGACAAGGTGCGCCGGGCGCAGCACGAAATCTGGCAGGGCAACAGCTATGAGGTGTGCCTGACCACCGAACTGCACACCACCGTGGAGCATTTCTCCGCCTTCGAGGCGTATAGCCGGTTGCGTGAATCCTCCCCGGCCCCGTTTGCGCACTACCTGCGCCTGGGCTCCCTGGAGGTGGCCAGCATCTCCCCGGAACGCTTCGTGAGCATCTCGGGCACCGGCAAGCTGCGCGCCGAACCGATCAAGGGCACCCGTCCGCGCGGTCAGGATCCCTCCAGCGATGCGGCGCTGCGTGAGGATTTGGCCTCCCATCCCAAGGACCGGGCCGAGAACATCATGATCGTGGACCTGCTGCGCAACGACCTGTCCCACCATGCGGTGCCCGGCACGCTGTCGGTCACCCGCTTGTGCGCCATCGAAAGCTACGCCACAGTGCACCAGATGGTCTCCACCATCGACGCGCAGCTGCGAGAACCGGCGCTGGCCGCCGCGGCGCTGCGCGAGGCCTTCCCGCCCGGGTCCATGACCGGGGCACCAAAACTGTCGACCATGCACATCCTGGACCGGCTGGAGGAAAACCGGGCGCGGGGACTGTACTCCGGGGCGGTGGGCTACCTGGGCGCAGATGGCGGCGCCGACCTGGCGGTGGTGATCCGCACCCTGGTCTGCGACCGGCTTGGGGACGGGTCCTGGCAGCTGAGTCTGGGGTTGGGCGGGGCGATTACCGCGGACTCGGATCCGCAGGAGGAATGGGATGAGGTGCGCACCAAATCGGTGGGCGTGCTCAGCGCCCTGGGGGCGCGCTTCCCCTACTAGGGCGGTGCCGCTCCTACTGCAGGGTGGCGGTCAGCCGGGCGGCGTTGTCCACCCAGCGCTGCAGCCGCGGACGCTTCTCCCACTCCTCCAGGGTCAGTTCCTTGGAGATGCTGCGGTAGTGGGCCTGCACCTGGTTGACCTGGTCCACCGTCTGCGCGCCGAGCAGCATGACCGAGATCTCCATGTTCAGGCTGAAGGAGCGCATGTCCATATTCGAGGATCCCACGACCGCGACCTCGTCATCGACGGTGAAGCACTTGGCGTGCAGCACCATCGGGGCCGGGTACAGGTAGATGCGCACCCCGGCCTCCAGCAGCACCTGGTAATAGGACTGCTGGGCGTGGTGCACCAGGAACTGGTCCCCGGACTCGCATACGAACAAATCCACCTCAATGCCGCGCTGCGCCGCGGTGGTGATGGCGTAGAGCATTGAATCATCGGGCACAAAATAGGGGCTGGTGATCTTCAGGCGTTCGGAGGCCGAATAGATCAGCGTGTTGAACAGGCGCAGGTTGTTCTCATCCTCATACCCCGGCCCGCTGGGCACCACCTGTCCCACGGTCTCCCCCGGCACATCGCTGGCCGGCAACGGGTAGCGGGCGTCGGTCAGGTCCTGCAGCACGTCATCGGTGTCGGCCTCCTGCCACCAGTCGGTGGCGAAGACCACGTCCAGGGAACGCACCAGCGGGCCGCGCACCTGGATCATCAGCTCCACCCATTCGCGCCCCACCTTGTGCGAGCTGAGCCGCTTGTAGCCCGGCTCGATCAGGTTTTGGCTGCCGGTGAAGGCCACTTCCCCGTCCACCACCAGGATCTTGCGGTGATTGCGCAGATCCGGGCGGCGCCAGCGGCGCCGGAACGGGGCCACCGGCAGCATCCGCTTCCATTCGATGCCCGAATCCTTCAGCCGCCGCTTCAGCTGCCCGTACCCGGCCACCCGGGCGGTGCCCAGGTGGTCAAACAGCAGGCGCACCACCACCCCGCGCTTGACCGCGGCCTCCAGGGAATCCAGGACCGGGCCGACGAAGTCCGGGTCATCGCCCATGATGTAGAACTGGATGTGCACGAATGTCGTGGCCTTGTCGATCTCCTGGCGCATCGCCTCCAGCGAGGCACGGTAATCGGAGATCACCTCCACCTCGTTCCCGCCCTCCAGCGGCAGCGCCCCCAGGGTGCGGTTGAGCACCGCGGCGGACTCAATCCATTCCTCATCACTGTGGAATTCGACCGGCGAATCCATGTGCGAGGTGGCTTGCAGAATTGCCTCATTGGCGCGGCGCTGCTTCTCCAGGCGCCGGCGGGAGAGGCGCGGGTTGGCAAAGAGCAGGTAGAGGATCAGCCCCACGACCGGGATGAAGAAGATCGCCAGCAGCCAGGCCATGGCGGTGGTGGGCCGGCGGTTGCCCGGAACCACTCCGATCATCACGATACGCACCACGATGTCGAAGGTCACCGCCAGCGCCCAGACCGTCGGGCCCAGTTCCCGCAGGAAGTTCTCACCTAGCATCATGCGGCCAACTCCTGCCCTCGTGCTTTCCACCGGGGCGTCTTTCCCGCGGTCATCGTGCGTTTTACCTATCGCTAGACTACCCAATTCCCCGGTTCAAGGCGGTGTCGGTTGCGGCGAGTTATCCGAAGCACCGGCGGGATTCGATAATCTAGTACCTATGAGTTCATTGGTTTTCCTCGATCCGTCCTATCCGGCCGGTCGACTGGCGGACATTTACGCGCCGCAACTGCCCGTGACCGCCCAGGGTGTTTCCCGTGGTGACGGTATCTTCGAATCGATGCTCTACAAGCACCAGAGCGTGCGCAAGATCGACGCGCACCTGGCCCGCCTGCAGTCCTCGGCCCAGCTGTGCGACCTGGAGATCCCCGACGAGATCCAGTGGCGTGCGGCCATTGATACCGCCATCGCGGACTTTGATGCCACCGGCGGGGCCGATGAGGCCGTGGTGAAGCTGGTGGCCGCCCGCGGGGACGCGGACAGCGACCCGGCCCTGTGCTGGGTGACCGTCACCCCGGCCCCGACGCTGGGCCAGGCCCAGCGGGATTCGGGTGTGGACGTGCTGCTGCTGGATCGCGGCTATGATTCGAAAATCGCCGAACGCGCGCCCTGGCTGCTGATGGGAGCCAAGACGCTGTCCTACGCGGTGAACATGGCGGCCCTGCGCTATGCGCGGGCCCACGGTGCCCATGATGTCATCTTCACCTCCTCCGACGGTGCGGTGCTGGAGGGCCCGACCTCCACCGTGCTGATGGCCCAGCGAGATGGGCAGACCAAGCGCCTGCTCACCCCGCTGCTGGAAACCGGGATCCTGCCGGGCACCACCCAGGCGGCGATCTTCGCTGCCGCCGCGGAGGCCGGCTGGGAGTTGGGGTATGGTCCGCTGCGTCCCGAGGACCTCTACCAGGCCGACGTACTGTGGCTGGTTTCCTCGGTGCGCCTGCTCACCCCGGTGAATTCGCTGGACGCCAAGCCGCTGCGCTTCGACGCCGAACTGCACGCGGAGCTGAGCGAACTGGCCGATCACCTGGCCTAACCGAGCACGCAAAAACGGGGGGAGCAGTCCATGGACTGCTCCCCCCGTTCTTGGTGCGCTATCCCCAGACCAGGCTCCAGGTCCCGGCCAGCACGGCAGCGGCCACCGCCAGCGCCCCCACCGCGAGCCCGGCACCGATCACCAGCACGTCACGCCCCCCGAAGTCCGGGGTGCGCAGCCAGCTGCGCCGCCCGGCGCCGAAGCCCTTGGCTTCCATGGTGATGGCCAGTCGCCCGGCCCGTCGGATCGCCTGCACCAGCAGGGCCAGCACCTGCCCCAGGTTCGCGCGCAGGCGCTGGGCCGGGGACCCGAAGTTCCCCACCCCGCGCGCCCGGCGGGCCAGGGTCAAGGTGGTGAACTCCTCCACCAGCAGGCCCAGCAGCCGCATTCCGGCCAGCGCCCCGAGCACGAAGCGGTGCGGCACGCGCAGCTGCTGGGACAGGGCCGAGCCCAGGTCGGAGGGGTTGGTGGTGCTCAGCAGCAGCACCATCGGCACGGCCATCGCCATGGCGCGCATGCCGGTGGCGATGCCGCCGGCCAGGGAGCCCTCGGTGATGGTGAAGACCCCCAGGTCCAGCAGCAGCGCCCCGGAGTCCTCCCCGACCAGGCTGATCCCCCAGGCGGCGGTCAGCCCGGCCAGCAGCAGCGGCCAGGCGCGCAGCAGGAAACGTGGGATGCTCAGCCGCGCCAGCGGCAGCATCAGCAGGGTCGCGGTGATCACCACCAGGCCCGAGACCCAGTCAATGGTGGCCACCAGCGGGATGGTGGTGGCCACGATCGCCGCCAGCTTCGCCAGCGGGTTGCGCCGGGCCAGCCAGCTGTCGCCCACCGCGGATCCCAGCAGCGGGTCCGGTCCGGAGGCCTCGGCCCGCGGGGCGGGGGCCTGCAGCTCAAGTTCCCGGGCGCCCAACGCCCGGGCGAAGTGCCCGTCATGGGTCACCGCGATCACGGCGGTGCCCTGCTCGATCACCTCGATGAGCAGCTCGGCCACCTCCCGCCAGGTGTTCGCGTCCTGCCCGAAGGTCGGCTCATCCAGGATCAGCACGTCCGGGCTGGCGGCCAACACCGTGGCCACCGAGAGCCGGCGCTTCTCCCCGCCCGAGAGCGTGTACGGGTTCGCCTCGGCCAGGTGGTCCAACCGCAGCCGGGTCAGCAGCGCGGCGGTGCGTTCGGCGATCTGCTGTTCATCAAGCCCGGTGCCGTCCTGCCCATCCCGTTCCCCCTTCGCCCGGCGCGGCCCGTAGGCCAGCTCGTCGGCAACGCTCTGGGTGACAAACTGGTGTTCGGGTTCCTGGAAGACCGTGCCGATGCGGGCCACCAGCTGCCCGGCCCGCCAGAGGAACGGCTTGTCCCCCGCCTCACCGGCCAACAGTTCAGTGGCGTGCAGCCAGCCGCTGGCCGGCTCCAGCAGCCCGCCCAGGGTCAGCGCCAGGGTCGACTTGCCCACCCCGTTCGCGCCGCGGATCACCAGTGCGCCGCCGGCGGGCAGTTCCAGGTCCACCGCCGCGGTCAACGGGGCCTTCTTTGAACGCCTGGCCTGCAGCTCGCTGGCCCGCAGCAGTTCACTGCCCGGGCTGGTGCGTGGGGTACGGGTGTGCGGGACGTAGCCGGGCACCCAGATCCCGGCCTCGGCCAGCTCCCGGCGCAGCGGCTGGTCGCTCAGCAGCGCCTGCGGGGCCACGTCATGACTGATCCCGCCGCCGGGCTCCAGCACCAGCACCCGGTCCACGTGTTCCACCCAGGTCTCCACCCGGTGCTCGACCACGATCAGGGTCGCTGCCGTGCGCTCGGCGGCGTTGAGCACCGCGTCGCGTACCCCCAACGCGCCCTCCGGGTCAATGTTGGCGGTGGGTTCATCCAGCAGCATCAGCCCCGGGCGCATGGCCAGGATCCCGGCCAGGGCCAGGCGCTGCTTCTGTCCCCCGGACAGCTGCTGGGTGGGATGTTCCGGCGCCAGCTGGCCCAACCCGACCGCCTCCAGTGCCAGGGGAATGCGCCGGGAAATCTCCTGCGGGTCCACCCCGAGGTTTTCCGCCCCGAAGGCCACGTCGTCTTCCACCCGGGCCTGCACGATCTGGGTTTCCGGGTCCTGCTGCATCAGGCCCACACCCTGGCGCGGCCCGAACGCGTCCTGCTCCCCCACCAGCAGCTGCCCGGTACACCCGGCCAGCTCGGAAACGTCCAGGACCCCGGCCATGGCGTGCAGCAGCGTGGATTTGCCCGCGCCGCTGGGTCCCAGCAGCAGCACCCGCTGCCCGGCCGGAACCTCCAAATCCAGGGCGTGCAGGGCCGGTTGCTGCCGGTCGGCGTGCTTCCAGCCGAACCCGCGCGCGCTCACGGACAGGGCACCGGATTCCAGCTGGGGCAGCGCGGCGTGGTTCGTGATGCCGGCGGTCATTGCTTCGCCCGCCCAAAGACCGGTTCACGGTTCGCCCTGCGGCTGGGCAGCGCGGAAAGCGCCCCGGTGGCCGCCAGCGCGCGGGTGGCGAAGTAGGACAGGATGCCGGCAATCACCAAGCCGGAGAGGCTCATCGCCGCCACGTGGAAAAGCTTCATGCCCGCGGTGTATTCCGCATAGTAGGCCATCAGGTAGGCCTCGCTTAGCGCACCGAACAGTCCGGCGCCCAGCCCCGCCAGCATCGCCACCCCAAGGCTCCACACCCGGTAGCGGAAGAGCGCGAACACCACCTCGGCGCCCAGCCCCTGGACAATGCCGGAAACCAGCACGGTGATGCCCCACTGCGAGCCCAGCAGCGCGGAGATCACCGCGGCCAGCAGTTCACAGTACAGGGCGGCGCCGGGCTTGCGGATGATCAGGGCCCCGAGCACTGCCGGGAAGAGCCACATCCCGGCCACGAAGGCGCTAGCCGGCGGGAAGGCCACAAAGGCCAGGGAAATGAAGCCGTAACCGGCGTTCCAGCCCCAGAACACCACGCCCGAAGCCACGGCGATCACCGAGGCGACGACGATGTCGGCGACCTTCCACGAGCTGCTGGCCCGCAACGGTGTTGTTGTCACTTGGATATCCTCCTGAATCAGGAGGGGAGCATGTATGCGAACCGGGGCGCGTCCCCGGGGGCATACCTGAGATTCTCGACTTCCTTCGCCGGTACTAGCCGGGGCAGGTTCGAGGGTCTGCGATCTATCGCACTCTCAGCGTCTTTTACCCTTACGCCTGCCGTGACGCGCCTGGCGGCACGGCAGCGGGCTGGTATGACGCTCCCCTGTCGGTTTATGTCTGCGTTGCCACCATACCCCAGGATGCCGGTCGGGCAGAACCCGCACCGGCGACCGGTTTGAGGCGGACGTCATATTGCTCTTGCTCCGGCCGCCAGGCGCCGCCTAGCGGGAGCGGGTGAGCACCGGTTCCCGGTGGGCCCGGCGGCTGGGCAGGGAGGCCAAGGCACCGGTGTTGGCCAGCATGCGGGTGAGGAAGAACGAGCAGATCCCGGCGATCAGCAACCCGGAGACGCTCATCGCCGCCACATGGAACAGCTTCATCCCGGCGGTATAGTGCACGAAGTGGGCGGTGATGTAGGCACCGTTGAGGGCGCTGAGGAAGCCGGAGCAGAAACCGGCCAGCATGGCGGCGGACAGGTTCCACACCCGGTAGCGCAAGAGCGCGAACACCAGCTCGGCGCCCAGCCCCTGCAGCAGCCCGGAGACCAGCACCGTCAGTCCCCAGTGGGTGCCCAGCAGGGCCTCGATGATGGCGGCCAGCAGTTCGCAGTACAGTGCCGCACCGGGCTTGCGAATGATCAGCGCCCCGAGGACCGCGGGGAACAGCCACATGCCCGAGAGCAGCGCGCTGGCCGGCGGGAACGCGGCGAAGGCCAGCGTCACGAAACCATAACTGGCGCTCCACGCCCAGAACACCACGCCCGAGGCCACGGCGATGACCGAGGCGATCACGATGTCCGCGACCTTCCATGAGGTGCCGCCGGTTCGCTTGGTTGTTGCCATTTTCTTCCATCCTCCTGGTTCAGGAGGGGAGCACATGCGGATGCGCAGGGAGCTGTCCCTGCCGCACATCTGAGATTCTCGACTTCCTTCGCCGGTACTAGCCGGAGCAGGTTCGAGGGTCTGCGATCTATCGCACTCTCAGCGTCTTCCACCGGTCCCGGCCACCGGCGTTTGCTGCGCGGTGAGCCTCGGGGACGGTATGACGCTCCCCTGTCGTTTCTTGTCAGCAGATTGCCGCGGCGATCCGTGGATCACCCGATGCCATGTCTGCGATGCCACCATAGCTCAGGATATGCTTTCGATAGAAAGAGAAGTCCCCATGCGAACAGGAGCGCGAAGAATGAAACCAATGATGAAGCTGCTCGCCACCGGCATTTCCCTGGGAGCCGGGTTTGTCGGCAGCAAGCTGGTGGACCGCCTGTGGAAGGGATTCACCGGCAATGACGCCCCGCGCCACGGCCAGGAAGCCGAAGCCGAAGCCTCGATGCGCCAGGCCCTGGCGTTCGCCGTCTTCTCCTCCGTGGTGGCCGCGATCATCCAGGTCCTCACCGACCGCGGCACCCGCAAGGCGTTGGCCAAGCTGAACAAGTAGTTCCCCGGCGATTGCGCCGTGGACAGGCAGGGCCTCGGAGCACCGTGATGCGGTGCTCCGGGGCCCTTGTTCGTGGTGCCGGCAGTGGCGCTAGTCCTTGTTCTGGCGGCTGGCGTTCTCCACCACGGTGCGCAATTCGTCGCTGTACAGCGTTTCGCGCTTCACGTGCTTGGTGCGGTACCCAGAACGGCCAATCATGTGCGCGGAGACCGGTGCGGTCAGCAGCTGCACGCCCCAGGCCAGGGCGAGCACCGGCACCACCTGCCAGGAGCGCAGGTGGATGGCCAACCCGATGAACAGCAGCAGGAAGCCAAGCACCTGCGGCTTGGTGGCCGCATGCATCCGGGTGAGCAGGTCGGGGAAGGTCAACAGGCCTATGCCGGCGATCAATGACATCAGCGAGCCGACGATCATGCAGCCGGCGGCCACAATTTCCAGGAACTGATCCATCACGCATTCCTCTGGTCGGAAACGAACCGGGAGACGGTGACCGAGCTGATGAAGCCGATGGCGCAGGCGATCACCACGAACAGGATGTGGTTGGTGTGCCGGTTCAGGTACATTTCCAGGCACAGGGCGGCGGAGATGATCAGCAGCATCACATCCAGGGCCAGCACCCGGTCCAGGATGGAGGGTCCGCGGGCGACCCGGATCAGGCAGGCCACCGCACCCACCGAGAGCAGCACTCCGCTGATTCCCACGATGATGTAGCTCAACGCTTTGCCTCCTTGGCCTTCTGGCGGGCGCGCTGGGCGATGTCCTTGCGCACCTGCTTGACGTACTCGTACTCGTCGTGGCTGCCGATGGCCATGATCACCCGCCGTTCGATTTCATGGATCTTCGCCCGGGAGCGGGCGACCTTGATGGCGTTGGAGGCGTTGAGGTAATGCAGGTACAGGGTGGAGCTGCGCCGGTCCACCTCCACCACGAACGATCCGGGGATCAGGGTCAGCACGTGCCCGACCGTGGTGACGATCAGGTCCGAGTCGGTGTGCAGGCGCACCGCGATGATGGAGCTGCGGGTCTTCTGGCGCCGGAAAAGCGCCAGGTAGGAAACCTCCAGGCTGGCCGCCACCACCTGCATGATGAACCAGCCCAGCAGCAGGAAGCAGTACCACGGGTTGATGCGCCCCGACAGACGCACCGGGGGCAGCGGGAACAGGGCGACCAGCAGCAGGGACAGCAGCGCCCCCACGATTAGGGTTCCGGGGGTGAAGTCCTGCCACAGCGCGCCCCAGACCAGGGTCATGAACAGCAGCAGCGGCCACTCCTGGCGCAGTGTGGCGCGGTTGCGCTGGCCCGAGGCCTCATCCAGCGCGTCGGCGATGCGCTGGTCGCGTGGCTCGTCAATACGTTTTGGCATGTGTCCTTCCCCTTTAGCCTGGCGGCAGAACCGCGGTGATGTAGGGGGCCCGGCTCAGCAGCTCGGCGGCCACCCGCTGACAGAAGGCAAAGAGCGGTCCGGCGAACACGGTCAACGCCACCCCGGCGGCGACCAGGGCCCCGGTGGAGTAGCGCATCCCCCAGGGCAGGAACTTCGCCTCCATCTGCCGGGCGAGCCTGGCCCCCAGGATCGGCCCCTGATTGCCCGAGGACTGGATCAGTTCGGTCATCTCCTTGGACTGGTCCACCAGGGACGCCTGCGGGTCCTCCGCCTCGGCCGCCCGGCGCCAGAAGGCGCGGGCCCAGACGCGGATGATGGCCAGCAGGGTCAGCAGGCTGGTCAGCAGCCCGGCGGCGATCACCGCCCAGTTCAGTGCCCCGCCCTGTTCGGTCGCGGCGTGCAGCAGGCCGAACTTGCCCAGGAACCCTGAGAATGGCGGGATGCCGCCCAGGTTGATGGCCGGGATGAAGAACAGCACCGCCAATGCCGGGGAAAGGCGGGCCAGGGATCCCAGTTCGGTGATGTTCGCGGTGCCGGCTCGCCGTTCAATCAGCCCGGCGACCATGAACAGGGAGGTCTGCACGATGATGTGGTGGCCCACGTAGTAGATCGTGGCGGCAATCGCGGTTTCGGTGCCGACCGCGATCCCGAAGATCAGGTAGCCGATGTGGCTGGTCAGCGTGAAGGAGAGCATGCGCTTGAAGTCCGACTGGGCCAGCGCACCGAAGATGCCGATCACCATGGTCAGCGCCGAGACCACCAGCAGCACCGAGTTCACTTCCCCGCCCGGGAACAGCAGCGTCTCGGTGCGCACGATCGCGTACACGCCCACCTTGGTCAAGAGTCCGGCGAACACGGCGGTCACCGGGGCCGGGGCGGTCGGGTAGGAGTCCGGCAGCCACAGCGAGAGCGGGAACACGGCGGCCTTGATGCCAAAGGCGATCAGCAGGAAGCTGTGCAGGATCAGCTTTGTCCCCGAATCCAGGTCGGCCAGCTTCAGCGCCAGATCCCCCATGTTCACCGTGCCGGTAGCCGCATAGATCAACGCGATCGCGGTCAGGAACAGCACCGAGGAGACCACGGAGACCACCACATAGGTGATGCCCGAGCGGATCCGTTCGGCGGTGCCGCCCAGGGTGAGCAGCACATAGCTGGCGGTGAGGAAGATTTCGAAGCCCACGTAGAGGTTGAACAAGTCCGCGGCCATGAACGCGTTGGACACCCCGGCCAGCAGGATCAGGTAGGCAGGGTGGAAAATCGAGACCGGACCGTGCTCATCCCCGTCGGCCATCCCCTGACTGGTGGCGAACAGCAGCACCGCCAGGGACACCACGGTGGAGACCAGCAGCATGAACGCGCTGAATCCGTCCACCACCAGGGCTATGCCGGTGGGGGTGTCCCACCCGGCGATGGTGATCGCGTAGGTCTGCCCGTTCCAGGTGGCCGCCAGCATCCCGACCTCCAGCAGCAGCGTGGTGCACAACACCCCGATGGTGATGATCCGCTGCCAGCGCACCTTGCGCCGGGCCAGGAAGGTCGCGCCGGCGCCGAGGATCGGCAGGATGACCGCCAGCGGGGCCAGGGACATGAGCTGCTGCATCTATTCCTCCCCCTCGCGGATCGGTCGGCCTTCCTCATCGACGAATTCGGTGGTGTCTTCCTCCACGGGAGCGTCCTCTTCTTCGTCGTAGGCACTGGCCTGGGAGACGCGGATATCTTCTTCATCGTCCCGCACGGTATCGGCGTTGGTCAGCGACCAGGACCGGTAGATCAACGCGAGCAGGAACGCGGTCACCGCGAAGGTGATGACAATGGCGGTCAGGATCAGCGCCTGCGGCAGCGGATCCGAGTACTCATCGGCCGGCAGGTCGGGCTGGAACAGCGGGGCCTTGCCCATCCTCCCGCCGGCGGTGAGGATCAGCAGGTTCACCGCGTTGCCCAGCACTACGATGCCCAGCAGCACCCGGGTCAGGGTGCGTTCCAGCACCAGGTAGTAGCCCACCGCCAACAGCACGCCCGTGATGACCAGGAAGGTGATGTTCACACTCACCGGCCCACCCCCGTCTGGTAGCTGGCCACCACATCATGGCGGGCCACCGGGGAGCGGCCCTCGGAGAGCTGGTCGATTTCGCTGCCCAGGGATCGCAGCACGTCCTGCACCAGGCCGAGCACCACCAGATACACTCCAATGTCGAAGAAGGTTGAGGTCACGAACTTGTGTTCGCCAAATAGCGGAAGGCTGAACTGCCAGACGTAGGTGCTGAACACCGGGTCCCCCGCCAGCAGCGGAATGATGCCGGAGCAGGCCGCCACGGCCAGCCCGCCACCGATGAGGATGTTCGGGGAGACGCGCATCGATTCGGCCAGCTCCACCCGCCCGCCGGCCAGGTAGCGGATGGTCAGCGCCAGCCCGGCCAGCAGCCCGCCGGCGAAACCGCCGCCGGGGTTGTTGTGCCCGGTGATCAAGGTGAACACGCTCAACAGCAGGATCGAATGGAAGATCAGGCGGGTGACCACTTCAAAGACGATGGAGCGGCGTTCGGCGACCAGCGTGTGCCCGGCGATCAGCCAGTCCTCATTGTCCGAGGTGGCGAACTTGCGGGCCAGATCCAGGCGGGCCTGGCCGAATTCGCCGGTGGACATGGCCTCCGAACCGTGGTCGATGGAACCGCTTTCCACCTCGCGGGCACGCAGCCGGCGACGGGAGGGCACCGCCACGAAAATCAGTGAGGCCACCCCGGTGGCCGCGGCGGCCAGCACGGTGATTTCCCCGAAGGTATCCCACACGCGCAGGTCCACCAGGGTCACGTTGACAATGTTTGAGCCGTAGCCCTCGTGGTAGGCCAGGTCCGGGAAGGCCAGCGAGATCGGCGCCTCCTGGCGCGCTGCCATCATTCCGATGGCAACATATACGGTCATCAGCGCCAGGGCGGTGGCCAGGACGGCCCGTCCCAGCTTGATCCGGGAGATGCCCACCCACAGCCGCTTGGGCAGGGCGCGCAGGGCCAGCACGAACGCGACCAGCACAATGGTCTCCACCAGCAGCTGGGTCAGCGCCAGGTCCGGTGCGCCCTGCAGCGCGAAGATGGCGACCATGCCAAAACCGGTCACCGAGACCATCAGCACCGCCATGAAACGCTTCGAGGCGCGGATCGCCGCGATCGCCCCGACGATCATGATGGCGCCGATGACGATCTGGGCGGGATGGTCGGCAATCACCCACTGATCGGGCCAGGGGGTGGGCACGGTCAGGGCGATGCTCAGCGGAACCACCATCGCCACGGCCAGGATCACGCCCAGGTAGAAGGAGAGCGAACCACGCTGGGTCCGCCCGGTCACCCAGATCGCCAATTCGTCGGTCAGGTTCACGATGCCGCGGTAGGCTTCCTCCGCGGCCGGCAGCCGGCGGTGCAGGCGGGCCGAATAATCCGCCCGCGCCCGTCCCACGAACAGCAGCACACCGCCGAGCACGGCCAGGACGCTGAGACCCAGGGCCGGGGTGAAGCCGGCCCACAGGGCCAGGTGCACCTCGATCGGCTGCGGGTAGAGCCCGGCGGCGTGCTTCACCAGCGGCTCCACCAGGCCGGGCAGCACGCCCAGCACCACGGTTCCGGCGGTTAGCACCAGCAGCGGGGCCAGGAAGATCAGCGAGGGGCGCTTGCAGGCGGTGGGCTGCATGCCGCGCTTGCGTCCGAAGGCGCCAAGCACGAAGCGCAGCGAGTAGGCCACGGTCAGGCCCGTGCCGAGCACAATGCCGGCCACCGGGAGCCAGGCCAGCGGCCCGCCCTGGTGCAGCAGCGCGTCGAACACCGATTCCTTGGCCACGAACCCGTACAACGGCGGGATTCCGGCCATGGACGCGGCGGCCAGGGTGGCCACGGTGGCCAGCACCGGCATGCTGCGTCCCAGCCCGGAAAGCTTGCGGATGTCACGGGTTCCGGTGTTGTGGTCCACGATGCCCACGGCCAGGAACAAGGTGGCCTTGAACAGCCCGTGCGCCAGGGTCAGGGCCAGGGCGGCAAAGGCGGCATCGGCGTTGCCCAGCCCGAAGATGGAAATGATGAACCCCAGCTGGGAGACGGTGCCGAAGGCCAGGATCAGTTTCAAGTCGTATTGCTTCAGCGCCCGGTAGCCGCCGATGATCATGGTCAGGATGCCGATGCCCACGGCCAGCGGCCCCCAGAACATCGTCTCGGAAAAGCCCGGGGCCAGGCGGGCCACCAGGTAGACACCGGCCTTGACCATGGCCGCAGCGTGCAGGTAGGCGGAGACCGGGGTGGGGGCGGCCATCGCGCCGGGCAGCCAGAAGTGGAAGGGCACCAGCGCCGACTTGGACAGCGCGCCAAGCAGCACCAGGGCGACGGCCACGTCAATGTGTCCGCCCATGGCGCTCAGCTGCGGGGCCGCCGCCACAATGTCTGAAAGCCGGTAGCTGCCGGTGGAGGTCCCCAGGATCAGCAGACCGCCGAGCATGGCCAGCCCGCCGAAGGTGGTCACGATCAGGGCGTTCATGGCCGAGCGGCGTGCGGTGATCAGCGCCTGGCTGAAGCCGATCAGCAGGTAGGAAAGCACCGAGGTGATTTCCCAGAAGATGAACATGATGATCACGTCATCGGCGGTGACCAGCCCGGTCATAGCCCCGGCGAAGGCGACCAGCTTGGCCGCGAATGGGCCCACGCCCATGTCGTCGTTCTTGAAGTAGCGGGCACAGTAGACCAGCACCAGGGCGCCGACCCCGAGGATCAGCAGCAACAGCACCGCGGCCAGCGTGTCCAGGCGGAAGTCCAGGTTTACCAGGAACCCGGGGATCCAGGGGATCTGGATTGACGGCGGGGCGTTCGGCAGCCCGTTGGCCAAACTGGGATCGGAGGCCAGCACCTGCGGGAATCGGGTGAGCAGCCAGATGAATCCCATTGCGGGAACTACGGCGACAATATAGAACCCATTGCGTCGGAAAATCCGAAAAATCAAAGGGCAGAGCGCAGCAGTTGCGAAAAGCGCAATGAGAATAATTAACACACGTCTCCTCTGTCGACTTGTATGGGGCAGAGTCCGACGATTTACACGGCCGGTCTGTTCATTTTATCAGTGCATAGGCGCTTTCTACCGTCCGGTAGATCACCTTGCTCGCTCCTGACCACAGAAAATTCGGGAGTGAACGCTTGGACCCAGATTTGCCCCGTTGCCTCGAATTCATGTTCTGATCACCATTAACCGGATACGATGCGAGCATGGAAAGCAACGTGGCGCGGGATCTTGCGCGACCAAAAAACTCGTGGCTTAATACTGCGACTCTGGCCTGGGCCAGCTGGGACTGGGGCCAGGCCGCCATCAACGCCGTGATGACCACCTTTGTCTTCACCGTCTACCTCACCAGTGAGCTGTTCGGATCCACCGATCACGCCTCGGTGGTGCTGGGCCAGGCGCTGACCGTGGCCGGGGTGGCCATCGTCCTGCTGGTGCCGGTAACCGGGATGCGTTCGGACGCGGCCGGGCGGCGCAAGTTGTGGCTGACGGTGAACTCGCTAGTCGTGGTGGCGCTGACCGCCGCCTGCGTGTTTGTTGCCCCGGACCCGAAGTACCTGTGGTTGGGAGCCTCGCTGATCGCCGCGGCCTCGGTGTTCTCCGAGTTCGCCTCGGTGAACTACAACGCGGTGCTCACCCAGATCTCCACCCCGGCCACGATCGGCAAGGTCTCCGGTTTCGGCTGGGGCATGGGCTATGTGGGCGGGATCCTGGCCTTGGCCCTGGTCCTGTTCGGCTTCGTGGACCCGTTGTTCGAATGGCCCGGTGCGAACACCGAGGATTCGTGGAACCTGCGCTGGGTGGCGATCTTCAGTGCCCTGTGGTTCCTGGTCTTCGCGCTGCCGGTCTTCTTCCGCATTCCCGAGTCCCCCGCCAGCCAGTCCGCGCGCATCCCCCTGGCCAGCTCCTACAAGGTGCTCTTCGGGCGGATCGCCCAGCTGTGGCGGGAGGACCGCAACGCCGTCTTCTTCCTGGGCTCCTCGGCGATCTTCCGTGACGGGCTGGCCGCCATCTTCACCTTTGGCGGGGTGATTGCCGCCGGGACCTTCGGGTTCGCCCTGAACGAGGTGATCATCTTCGCGATTGCCGGGAACGTGGTGGCGGCCCTCGGTGCGCTGGCCGGCGGATGGCTGGATGACGTGATTGGACCCAAACGGGTCATCCTGGGTTCGCTGGTCGGACTGCTGGTGGCCGGGCTGGGCGTGTTCTTCTCCCCCGAGGCCAGCGGCTTCTGGTTGTTCGGGCTGCTGTTGTGCCTGTTTGTTGGTCCCGCGCAGTCCGCGTCCCGCTCGCTGCTGGCGCGCATGGCCCCGGCGGGCCGCGAGGGGGAAATGTTCGGGCTCTACGCCACCACCGGTCGGGTGGTCAGTTTCCTGGCCCCGGCCCTGTTCACCACCTCGATCGCGCTGGCCACTCCCCTGGTGGAGCCCGGGGCGGCGCAGCGCTACGGGATCTTGGGCATCCTGCTGGTGCTGCTGATCGGGTTGCTGTTGCTGCTGCCGATCAAGACCCCGCGCACCCGATTGGAAGACTAGCCCGCCTCCGGGCGCACGGGCCCGGCGCGGGCAGAATTAGTTTTCCAGGAGGCTGCGGTGGAAATTCAGGTGGCTGCGTGAGGCCGTTGGCCCGCGCTGCCCCTGATAGCGGTTGCCGTAGGGGCCAGAACCGTAGGGGTGTTCGGCCGGCGAGGTGAGCTGGAAGAAGCACAGCTGGCCAATCTTCGACCCGGGCCACAGCTTGATCGGCAGGGTGGCCATATTGGACAGTTCCAGGGTGACGTGGCCGGAGAAGCCGGGATCGATGAACCCGGCAGTGGAGTGGGTGAGCAGCCCCAGGCGGCCCAGTGAACTCTTGCCCTCCAGGCGGGCGGCGATGCCGTTGCCCAGGGTGACCTTCTCGTAGGTCGCGCCCAACACAAATTCTCCCGGGTGCAGCACGAACGGCTCATCCGGGTCGACTTCCACCAGCCGGGTCAGTTCCGGCTGGTCGGTGGCCGGGTCGATGTGGGCGTACTTGTGGTTGTCGAACAACCGGAAGAAGCGGTCCAGCCGCACGTCCACCGAGGCCGGTTGCACCATTTCCTCGGAGTACGGTTCCAGGGCGATCTGCCCGCTGTCTATTGACCGACGAATGTCACCATCTGAATACAACACGCCTATAAATTTATCCTGCTGGCGCCCCCGACGGTAACCCGCGGCCGAATGTGGCGCAAATGGGGCGATTGAATCGGCGCAATCCCACATGGCTGCGGGCCACCTTCAGGCACTATCCTTGAAGTGTTGTCGTGCCAAAACCCAAAGGATGGTGTCTTACCAACAATGCGCTCCGTTACCCGGGCAGCCAGTGCCGCGCTGGTCTCACTGCTGTTGGCGGCAGGCGGCCTTTCCGCCGCGAACGCCGCCCCCGCCGATGAGGTGCCCGAGGTCAGTGCCGAGGAGCTGTCCGACAGCAGCAGCCTTTTGGCCTTGATCAACCCCAGCATCAAGCTGCCCGAGGAGGACTACCACCCCAAGGGGCTGCGCAACGTCGCCGGTTCCGGTGATCAGTTGCGCGATGAGGCGGCCGACGCGGTGGAGGATCTGGTGGCCGATGCCCGCAAGGCCGGGCACCCGCTGAAGGTCATCAGCGCATTCCGTTCCTATGAACGCCAGCAGGTGCTGTTCAACCAGTACCAGGCGAAGTTCGGCACCGAGTATGCCGAACGGATTTCGGCCCGCGCGGGAACCAGCGAACACCAGCTGGGTCTGGCCGCCGATGTTGGCTACAGCGGCAGCAAATGCGAACTGCACGCCTGCTTTGGCCAAACTCCGGCCGGCAAATGGATTGCCGAGCACGCCGTGGACTACGGGCTGATTGTCCGATACCCGGAAGGCCAGGAGAAAACCACCGGCTACCGTTACGAGCCGTGGCACCTGCGCTACATCGGCACCGAGCATGCCCAGGCAATGAAGAAGCTGGACATGGACACGTTCGAAGAGTACTTCCAGCTGCTGGTGGAGAACACCGAGCAGGGCGACCAGGCCGCACAGGAGTCGGCCCCATCCTCCCCCGCCCCGAGCGACAAGGAAGATGATGCGGCATCGCAAGAGGCCAGTGACCCGAGCGCCACGCCGACCTCCCTGCGGGAGCCCGAGGACCTGATGGTGCTGCGATTCCTGCCGCCCTTCAGGGATTGGGCGTTCGGGCTGGGCCAGTAAGAACACGAACTGGTGGGTTGCGTTCCTGATCCTGTGTCCGGACGTACCTCCACCTCACATAACAAGGCTTTTATTTCATTTTACGCTTCGAAGATGGATTACCGCGCATGTCCAATGCAATGATTCAAAGTAACGAGTCTTTAGTCGTAAACTTCTTTTGTGAAAAGAAATTCAACACTCGCATCACTTTGCATCGCTCTCCTAACCGTCTCAGGTTGCGCTTCTTCGTCTGAGTCTTCCACACCTTCCGAAACCCCTGTCGATTCTGAGCTCAACAAGTCTTCTGAGGAATCACGCGCCACCCCAACACCCTCCCCTTCCCCTTCCCCTTCAAAAAATATCAGGGGAAATCTCGAGAAAGACCTCGGTGAAACCGCTGGATTCCTAAGTTATAGCGGCGATACAACTGCTGTTTTTCAGGTCAAGGACTTCGTACGCAACGTCAAATGCACCGAACCGTACTCAGAGAAACCCGAGAACGGCGAACTGGTCGCTTTGAAGATTTCGGCCAAGACCGAACCCTCGTTGGCTGAGGACATAAATGGTTCAATAACTTTTGACCCCATTATGTGGAAATACATCGATAGCGACGGAAAAACTTTCAACGGTGATCTTGGCACAATCAGTACCTACAGTTGCTGGGCAGAGAAGAAAATAATCTCCAGTCAGATCGGCCCAGGCGAAAAGGTTGAAGGATGGGTGCTGCTCGACGTTCCTGCTTCAGACGGTCTCCTCGTTTACACGCTCGACACCGTCTCAGGCTGGGAGTATGACCTGAGTAAATTCCCGGACAAGGCAAAATAGCGAAATCGGCTTTCAGGGATCGGGCGTTCGGGCTGGGCCAGTAGCTCCTGCCGGCCCTCCCCCAGAACTGCACGAAGGCCGCCCCACTGGGGCGGCCTTCGTTGTTGGTGCCGGTAGGCGGTCCGACGTCGGTTAGTTCGCGCGCACCGGGATGCCGGTGAAGGTCGGCTTGGAGGTGGCTTCGAAGAAGTCGTTGCCCTTGTCATCCACGACGATGAATGCTGGGAAGTCCTCCACCTCGATCTTCCACACTGCCTCCATGCCCAGCTCCTCGTATTCCAGGACCTCGACGTTCTTGATGCAGTCCTGGGCCAGGCGGGCAGCCGGACCTCCGATGGAACCCAGGTAGAAGCCGCCGTGGCTGTTGCACGCGTCGGTGACCTGCTTGGAGCGGTTGCCCTTGGCCAGCATCACCTTCGAGCCGCCGGCCGCCTGGAACTGCTCCACATAGGAGTCCATGCGCCCTGCGGTGGTCGGTCCGAAGGACCCGGACGCCATGCCGTCCGGGGTCTTGGCCGGGCCGGCGTAGTAGACCGGGTGGTCCTTAAGGTACTGCGGCATCTGCTCGCCGGCGTCCAGCCGTTCCTTGATCTTGGCGTGGGCGATATCGCGGGCCACGACCAGCGGACCGGTCAGCGAGAGCCGGGTCTTGACCGGGAACTTGCTCAGCCCGGCCAGGATCTCATCCATCGGCTTGTTCAGGTCGACCTTCACCACGGAGCTGCCGCCGGTGCCGGTCACCCCGTCGGTGGCCTCCCCGTGTTCGGCCACGGCCGGGTGGGACTCGTCGGGCATGAAGCGGGCCGGGTCGGTTTCCAGCTGTTCAACGAAGACGCCTTCTTCGGTGATCTTCGCCAGCATCTGCCGGTCGGCGGAGCAGGAGACCGCGATGGCCACCGGCATCGAGGCGCCGTGGCGCGGCAGGCGCACCACGCGCACGTCATGGCAGAAGTACTTGCCGCCGAACTGCGCGCCGATGCCGAAGTTGCGGGTCAGCTCCAGGACCTTGTCCTCCAGGTCGGTGTCGCGGAATCCACGCCCGGTCATGGCGCCCTCGGTGGGCAGCGTGTCCAGGTACTTCGCCGAACCGTACTTCGCGGTCTTCAAGGCCATCTCGGCGCTGGTGCCGCCGATGACGATGGACAGGTGGTAGGGCGGGCAGGCGGCGGTGCCCAGGGAGCGCAGCTTCTCATCGAGGAAGCGCAGCATCGAGTTCTCGTTCAGGATCGCCTTGGTCTCCTGGTAGAGGAAGGACTTGTTGGCGCTGCCGCCGCCCTTGGCCATGAACAGGAACTTGTATTCGGTATCCGCCCCGGGCTTCGTGTTGGCGTACAGGTCGATCTGCGCCGGCAGGTTGTTGCCGGTCTGCTTTTCTTCCCAGGTGGTCAACGGAGCCAGCTGCGAGTAGCGCAGGTTCAGCTTGGTGTAGGCGTTGTAGATGCCGCGTGAAAGCGAAATTTCGTCCTGCTCCTCGGAGAGCACCCGCTGTCCGCGCTTGCCCATCACAATCGCGGTGCCGGTGTCCTGGCACATCGGCAGGATGCCGCCGGCGGCGATGTTCGCGTTCTTCAGCAGGTCCAGGGCCACGAACTTGTCGTTCGGGCTGGCTTCCTCATCGTCGAGGATGTTGCGCAGCTGCTGCAGGTGGGCCGGACGCAGATAGTGGGAGATGTCGCGCAGGGCGGTTTCGGCCAGCAACTCCAGGGCCTGCGGGGAAACCTGCAGGAACTTCTTGCCATCTGGACCGGTGGCGACATTGACACCGTCCGAGGAAATCTTGCGGTAGGGGGTGTTGTCCTCGCCGATGGGCAGAAGATCTTCATAACGGAATTCAGGCATGCTCAGTCCTTGCATCTTTTGTGGGTTGCTCGAGAGCCATTTTAGGCTCTCGGCCGCAAAATGCGGATTTGGTGTTTGCGCGGGTGAGCCAAGGGCGACATGCTTGAGGGCATGAGCAACGAAAACCCAGAGGCAACCTCCCAGTCCGGGCAGCCTGAACAGCTGCCGGACATGATCATCGAAACCCCGATGGACCAGGAGCGGGCCCGGCCCAAAACCCACTTCGAGAACATGATCGCTGCGGGCCTGAACAAGCCCGAGCTCTCCGGCTCAGTGGTGGGCGCCTTCATGGCCGCCGAGGTGTATTTCCTTTCCCGCGAGGAAGTCACCGGCGAAAACCCCAACGCGCAGCCCATGTTGCTGACCAATCCCGCCGGGGCGCCGATGGTCGCGGTGTTCAGTTCACTGGAGCGCATCCCGGGCACCTACATTGACCAGGCACCCTACGGTGTGAAGGTGCAGGGGGCCACCATTGTGCGCGCCCTGGAGGGCACCGGGATTGTCATCAATCCCGGTGACGATCTCAGTTTTGAGATTCCGGCCGAGGGTGTGGCGGTGTTGCGTCAGGAACTGGGCAAGGGCCGAGGCAGCCACTAGCCGTCGGCGCGCCGCCGGCACCTGCGTGGGGATGTAATCATGGTCACACCCCGGACAAGCGGTTGGCCGCGGATTTCCGCGGTTCGAGCGCCGCACCTGTGGCCGTTGGCGCATGCCACAGGTCATCTTGACGTCATTGGCTTGAAAACCAGGGCGCTGATTGCGCTATGCTGGGATACGCCCGGGCCGCCAATAGGCCGCTCGGAGCTTTGCGGGCGTAGCTCAATGGTAGAGCGCTAGCTTCCCAAGCTCGATACGCGGGTTCGATTCCCGTCGCCCGCTCGCAAGACCAAACGCCGGGACCCAGCAGGGTCCCGGCGTTTGGCGTCTGGGCACCCACCAGGGCGCCGGCCCGCTGGCGCGGGATCGACTCCCAGCCGCCGTCCCAGCCGGTGCGGGTTAAGTCCCAAAATGTGTGTATGGAGTCGTTGTCATGTTTGCGTCATCGGCGTCCGCCCCATCCTTTTTGGATGCCGTTACCGTCTTCGTAGCTGAAGTGCCGGCCGTATAGTTCGGGGCCCGGGTCTTCTTCGGTTACGGGTCGTGGGGCTGGTTTGGCCGACCAATGCTTGGGGGTCACGAAGCTCCATGGATCCACCGGGTTCTGCGTCCGCTGGTACAGGTGCCAGCTCACCAAGGACATGGCATGTTTGGCTTTCAGGCCGCGGTGGGCCCGCAGGTGGTCTTTGATGCCAGCGTTGATGCCTCCTTCTAAGGGGCTGGTGGTCCGAGGAAGCGTCTCATCTTCTGCGGCCATTTCTAACCATGTGAACAGTTGCTTATTCTTCAGCAACCCGTGAATGAGGCGATCAGCTCGACGTAGGCGCAGATGCGTGTACCACCAGACCTGGTTGGGCTTGACGTGCAAGGGCCTGTTGCCGGCGTGGTCCTTGGCGTAGGTGCGGGCTTTGAGGGTGGTTTCGTGCATGACCCGCCAGGCCATGAATTGTTCTTCCCACTTGTTGGCCAGTTGAAGTGTGGTGATGTCTTTCAGCGCCTTGATCAGTGAAAGGAGTTGCTGACCTGGGATGGTGCGGGGGTTGCGGGTCAGGTGTTTGTGGATGGTTTGTCGGATATGGAAGTAGCAGCGTTGGATGCGGGTTTCGGGCCATAGCGCTTTGATGACAGATTCCAGGGCGCCGTGCCCGTCAATGATCACTAGGTCCGGGGCTGGCAGACGTTGCAGCAGCAGGGTCCAGGAAGCGACTTTTTCGCGGTCGCAGTATTGCCAGCCGATGATGTGTTGGCCGTTGTAGGCGGTAAGGGCGCAGAAGCCGTTGAAGTAGGTGCCGTCGAGCATGAGGTACCGGTATTGTTCCCCAGTCGGGATCAAGGTCGGGTGAACTTTCCAGCACCAGTAGGTGTTGCGGTAGAACGTGGAACGGGCAATGCCGGTGTCGGACACGGAGAGCTTACCGGTGGCCCATTGGTGGAAGGCCCTGAATTGGGCTTTGGCGGTGGTGTCTGGACGGGCCAAGGTACTTGACGCGCCGCAGATCTTACACCGCCAGCGTGTGCGCCCGGAGCTGGTTTTCCCGTTCTTGACGAGCTTATTTTTGCATACACCACAGGTAGGTCGGTTTCCAACTTTTGCCACGGTACATGCTTTCAAAGCATGTGATTGAGGTGTTGCCCCTAGTGGTTAGATGGTTTTGAGGGTTTCTGTACACACATTTTGGGACTTAACCCGCCGGTGCCCCACCCGAGCAGCACAATGATCCAGGAGGCCGTCATGACCGGAGTGCTGTCCGGCTTCTCCACCATCTGGGTGGTCATCCTGGTCGGCTACGCGGTCGGGCGCACCGGGGTGCTGGGCGACCAAGGCCGGTGGGTGCTGAACCGGTTGACCTTCTTCGTGGCCAGCCCCGCCCTGCTGTTTCTGGCCATCGCCGATTCCGAACCGACCCAGGTGCTCGGACCGCTGCTGTGGATCGCCACCATTTCGGCGTTCCTCACCGCCGGGATCTATCACCTGGCCACCTTCAAGTGGCTGCAGCGCCCGCCCGCCGAACGCATCGTCGCCGCCATGAGCGCCTCCACCGTGAACTCAGCGAACCTGGGCCTGCCGATCGCCCTGTACGTGCTGGGCGACATGGCCCATGCCGCCCCGGTGATCCTCTTCCAGCTGGCGTTGTACCAGCCGGTGAACCTGGCCATGCTGGATGCAACCACCATCAAGCACCGCACCACCTTCTGGGCGTTGGCCTCGGCCACCGCGAAGAACCCCATGATCATCGGCTCCCTGGCGGGCCTGGTGGTCGCACTGACCGGCGTGCAGCTGCCCGAACTGGTGTTGGCGCCCATTGAACTGATTTCCGGGGCCTCGATCCCGGCGATGCTGCTGGCCTTCGGGATCTCGCTGGTCGGTTCCAAGCCCCTGGACCCAGGCACCGGGCGACGGGCGGACGTGCTGATTGGTTCGCTGGCCAAACTGGTCATCCATCCGCTGATCGCCTGGCTGCTGGCGGCCTTCGTGTTCCGCCTGCCCACGGAAATGATCGTGGCGGCGGTCATCATGGCCGGGCTGCCCACCGCGCAGAACATCTTCGTCACCGCCTCGCGCTATGAACAGGGCGTGGTGATCGCCAAGGACACCGTGCTGATCACCACCATCTGCGCCATCCCGATCATGATGCTGCTGGCGCTGCTGCTGGGCGTGTAGCCCCTGCCTGATCAGGGCGGCCATCTCACGCTGCGCCCGCCCTATGCCGCCGGTCGGCCCTGCGCGGTGTGGGCTGTGTCAAGAGTGTGAATTTTTGTGACACCCCCTCCCCGGAAACTCCCCGCCGGACGGCGGGGCAGGGAATACTCGGATACGACCGGGACGTTGTGACGTTCAGGCCATCACCCGCCGCAACCAAACCGAGGGGTTCTCATGAAACGGATTTTCACCGCACTGTCCACCGCAACCGTTCTCGCCTTGTCGCTCAGCGCCTGCGGCTCCTCGAACGATTCGGGCGGCGCTGAGGCCAGCGGCTCCACCTACCAGCAGGTGCAGGAATCCGGGACCCTGACCGTGGGCACCGAAGGCACCTACCGCCCCTTCTCCTACCATGAGGGCAACGAGCTGACCGGCTACGACGTCGAGGTGATCGAGGCCGTCGGCGAGAAGCTGGGGGTCGAGGTCGAATTCGAGGAAACCCAGTGGGATGGCATCTTCGCGGGCCTGGATGCAAAGCGCTTTGACGTCATCGCCAATCAGGTGAGCGTGAACGAGCAGCGCGAAGAGAAGTACCTGCTGTCCACCCCCTACACCGTCTCCAACGGGGTCATCGTGACCAAGTCGGACAACACCGAGATCACCTCCTTCGAATCCCTCAAGGGCAAGAGCACCGCCCAGTCACTGACCAGCAACTGGTATGAGACCGCCAAGGACGCCGGCGCGAACGTGCAGGCCGTGGAGGGCTGGGCGCAGGCCGTCACCCTGCTGAAGCAGGGCCGGGTGGACGCCACGATCAATGACAAGCTCACCTACCTGGATTCGCAGAAGAACCAGCCGGATGACGCGATCAAGATCGCGGCTGAATCCGATGACAAGTCCGAGGTTGCCGTGGCGATGCGCAAGGACGACACCGAGCTGCATGAGGCGATCAACAAGGCGCTCGATGAGCTGCGCCAGGACGGAACCCTGGCTGAACTGTCCGACAAGTACTTCGGCAGCGACGTCACCAAGTAGCCTTTTGCCGTGTGCGGGCCCGGCCCACACACGGCCCGTGCACTGAACGAATGGCGAGGCATCCCCCACCGTGGGGTTCGGCCTATGCGTACACTTGCCCCAAGGAGATTTCCTCGGGGCAAGTTGGCTTAAACCGCAAGGAGAAAGAGGACCGATGGACCAGACATGGCAACTGGTTTTGGATTCACTGTGGCCCCTGGCCAAGGGGGCACTGACCGGAACCATTCCCCTGTCGCTGTCCAGCTTCGCACTGGGACTGATTCTGGCGCTGGTGATCGCGTTGATGCGCATCAGCGCGAACCGCTTCGTCTCTGCGATTGCCCGGATCTACATATCGGTGATTCGCGGCACCCCGCTGCTGGTGCAGCTGTTCGTGATCTTCTTCGGCATGCCCTCGGTAGGAATCACCATTGATCCGTGGCCCAGCGCGATCATCGCGTTCACGCTGAACGTGGCCGGCTATGCCGCGGAGATCATCCGCGCCGCGATCCTCTCGGTCCCCTCCGGGCAGTGGGAAGCCGGCTACACGATCGGCATGTCCCGCACCCGCACCCTTTACCGGCTGATCCTGCCCCAGGCGACCCGGGTGGCGGTCCCGCCGCTGTCCAACACCTTCATCTCCCTGGTCAAGGACTCCTCGCTGGCCTCGCTGATCCTGGTCACCGAAATGTTCCGCCGGGCCCAGGAAATCGCCGCGAGCAGCCTGGAATTCATGACCCTGTACCTGACCGCGGCCGCCCTGTACTGGGTGATCTGCCTGGTTCTCTCCACCCTGCAAACCCGCCTGGAAGGAAGGCTTGAAAAATATGTTGCCTAACACCGCAGCCCCGCTGCTCACGGTTACCGGGCTGCACAAGGCCTTCGGCGACAACCAGGTGCTGCGCGGCATCGACTTCACGGTGCACGAGGGTGAAGTGCTGGCACTGATTGGCCCATCGGGCTCCGGAAAGACCACGGCGCTGCGCTGCCTGAACGGGCTGGAGGCCGCCGATTCGGGGACCGTCGCCTTCGCGGGCGGCCCTCAGGTCACCTTTACCCCGCAGCTGCGCAAGAAGCAGGCCTCGGTGCTGCGGGACCGTTCGGCGATGGTGTTCCAGGGCCACCACCTCTTCCCGCACCTGACGGTGCTGCAGAATGTCACCGTGGGGCCGCTGGAGGTGCAGCGCCGACCCAAGGCCGAGGTGCTGGAGCAGGCCAACGCGCTGCTGCAGCGGGTGGGGCTGGCCGCCAAGGCCAGCGCCTATCCCTCATCGCTTTCCGGCGGCCAGCAGCAGCGGGTGGGAATTGTGCGCGCCTTGATGCTGCAGCCGGACCTGCTGCTCTTCGATGAGCCGACCAGCGCCCTGGATCCTGAACTGGTCGGGGACGTGCTCACGGTCATCAAGGAGCTGGCTGCGGAGGGCTGGTCCATGGTACTGGTCACCCATGAGCTCGCCTTCGCCCGGGACGTGGCCGACACGGTGGTGTTCATGGACGAGGGGCACGTCATCGAACGCGGCCCCGCCGCGCAGGTGCTGCGTGAGCCGTCCCAGGAACGCACCAAGGCGTTCGTGCACCGGCTGCTGAACCCCTTCTAAGCGCCGGTGCGCGAACCGGAACACCTGGCGGCGACAGGTGCTGGCGGTACCCTGGAGGGCAACGCCGTACGGCGCGGTAATTTAAGAACTCACCAGCGCAGCCGATACCCTTATGGGGAGATGAACGCACCTAATCCTGTGACCCGAGTCGCTCTGCGCTGGGCCCTCGTAGTACTTGCCCTTGTGCTCCTGTTCGCCGCGGCGATCATAGTTTGCAACCGAACGATCTGTTCCCCGGCAGCACAGGTCAAGCACCTGCATCAGCTGTTGGAGGAAGGCAAGGGCGCCGAGGCGCTGGGTCTGCTGGGGGCCAAGGTGCCCCAGGGGGACGCGGTGGCCCTGGATGGCGAGGTGCTTTCCCGCACCCAGTCCGGCATCACCGAATTCGAGGCGGATACGGCCCAGCAGGATCAGGATGTGCCCGGCAGGGTGACGGTCACCGCCCACTACAAGGCCCACGGGGTGCCCAGCGAATCGACCTATGCGCTGCACCATGACGGGAAGTCCTGGATGTTCTTCGACACCTGGAAGTTCGAGGAAGTCACCCTGCCCACCGTGCAGATCAAGGCGAACACCGTCAACGAGATCGAGGTCAACGACCAGAAGATCCCGCTGCAAAAGGGCCGCACCGAGCTTCCGGTGTTCTTCCCCGCCGTGCTGGACGCCGGGTTTGAAACCAAGAACTTCAAGGCCGACACCCGCGGCAAGCTGATCACCTCCCCGGTCCAGAAACCGGTGGAGATCGCCCTGCGCACCGAGCCGACCAGCCATTTCACCCAGAACATCAGCAAGCAGCTGAAGAAGTACCTGGATGGGTGCGCCACCCAGAAGGTGCTGATGCCCACGAACTGCCCGTTCGCGTATCACACGACCGCGCGGGTGGATGCCAAGACCATCAAATGGCAGATCACCGACTACCCCAAGCCGAAGGTGTCCTACTATGACGGGGCCTGGGTGCTGGGACCGCTGACGGTGAAGGCCGAGCTGCAGCTGACCGAACAGGATCTGCGCACCGGTGAACTAAAGCCGAAGGTGGTCAAGGACGCGTTCGGGTTCAACGCGAACCTGGACACCAGCACCACCGAGGTCAATGTGCGCCCCGTGGCCGCCGTGGAACAGCCGGCCCACTAGCCGGTCGCAGCCGGGGCGCCGACTCTAGCCCTCGCCCTCACGTCCCGTGGGTTCTTCCTGGTGGCGCAGCCGCAGCAGCTGCACCTGCCGGCGCAGCGGGATCGCATCGGCACGGAACTTCTGCCACAGGATCAGGGCAATGATCCCGGAGACCAGGGAGGCGCCCGCGCCCAGCCCGACCGCCATGCGCGGCCCGAACAGGGTGGCCAGCCAACCGACCAACGGCGCCCCAATCGGGGTGCCGCCCTGGACCACCATCAGGTACAGCGCCAGCACCCGGGCCCGGTATTGTCCCGGAACCGAGGTCTGCACCATGGTGTTGCAGCTGTTCAGGAACGTGAGTGCAAACAAGCCGATGGGGACCAGGGAGAGCGCAAAGAGCGTGTAGGTCGGCATCAGGGCGGACAACAGCGCGCTGGCCCCGAAGAACGTGGCGCCCAGAATGATGTAGCGCCACCGCGGCCGGGAGCGCCGGGCCGCCAGCAGGGCTCCGGCGAAGGTGCCCACGGCCATAATGGTTCCCAGCATGCCGTACTCCCCCGCCCCGACCCCGAACACCTGGGCCGCCATCATGGCGTTGGTCAGTTGGAAGTTCAGCCCAAAGGTGCCCACCACGAACGCCAACCCAAAGATCAGCAGCAGGTCACGGCGTCCACGCACATAGGCGAACCCCTCCTTCACCTGGCCCTTGGCCCGCGCCACCCGCTTCGCCGCGTGGATTTGGCTGCGGTCCAGGTTCGTCAGCGAGAACAGCACCGCAATGAATGAGAACCCGTTGATCAAGAACGCCGGGCCGGTGCCGAACGCGGCGATTACCAGGCCGGCCACGCCGGGGCCGGCCAGCCGGGCCAGGTTGAAGTTCGCACTGTTCAGCGCCACCGCGTTGGTCAGGTGGGTACCTGGCACGATCTCCGAGACGAACGCCTGGCGGGCCGGGGCGTCAAATGCGGAGCCGACGCCCAGCGCGGTCGCCAGCACGTACACGTGCCACAGCTGGGCCACATCGAGCAGCACCAGGGTGCCGAGCACCAGGGCGCACAATCCCATGAAGCTTTGGGTGCACAGCAGCACCTTGCGTTTTTCGTAGCGGTCGGCGATCAGTCCGGCATAGGGGGCCAGCAGCAGCACCGGCAGGAACTGCAGGCCGGTGACGATGCCGGTGGCCGTGCCGTCGTTGTTCGTCAGCTCGGTGAGCACCAGCCAGTCCTGCGCGACCCGCTGCATCCACGTGCCAATGTTCGATACCAGCGCGCCGATCACCCACAGCCGGTAGTTGCGGATCGACAGTGCCCGGAACATCTTCGTAGCCACGTGTTCTGATAGCCGGCCCAGTCGGGTGCCGGCGTTCCTCCTCACCCTTTGTAGTCTAGCCACGTTGCCGGGACCCGAAACGGTGCGGTCATGAAACTTTCACCCCGCCTGCTTCCCGCTGCGCCTGGGCTTCACACCCCGGGGGCTTCAGTGCCTAGAATTAACCCAGGCACACACCGGAAGGAACATGGCAATGGCCAGCGCAGAAGAAACCCTGGAACTCAGCGGCACCACGCGCCTGATTGGCGAGCGGCTGATCCTTGAATTTGATGCCGACTCCAGCGGGCTGCTGCCCAGCCGCGGCCAGGTTGCCGTGCGCCTGCAGTCCGCGGACAGCACCCCCACGGTGGTGTTGGAACCCGATGGCCGGCGCGGGCACTGGCTGGCGCTGGACCAGGACGCCACCGCGGCATTGGCCAGCGGCCCGGGCGAGCAGCTGACGCTGCGGGCCACCCTGGCCGAGCAGTGGCCCGAGACCCGCGTGCCGCAGGACCTGGCCGAGGCGCTGGAGGAGGCCCAGGATCTGGAGGGGACCTGGGAGAGCCTGACCCCGATGGCCCGCTGGGAATGGGTGCGCTGGGTGGGGGCCACCAAGAACCCGTCAACCCGCCAGCGCCGCGTGGAAGTGAGCATCTCCAAGCTGCGGGACGGCAAGCGCCGCCCCTGCTGCTTCGACCTGTCCTCCTGCACCGACCCGGAGGTCGCCAAGAGCGGCAAGCTCATCGAGGCGTAGTCGGCCACCGAACCACAACAGCGGGCCGCCCACCGGATCCTCTCCGGCGGGCGGCCCGCTGCCTTGCTCTTCGTACGGCCCTTCCCGTACGCGGGTTAGTTCACCCCGCGCAGGTCCAGCTCCAGCTGCTGGTCCCCTTCGGCATCCAGCAGCACCGGGATGCCCCAATCCTGCTGGTACAGGTGGCAGGCGGCGTGGTCCGGAATTTCTCCACCCGGCTCCCCGTCACAGGCGGCGGCGCGGGCGGTGATGTGCAGGACCCCCTCGGGCACGTCCGGGTTCAGGCTCAAGGTGCGTTCCAGGCCCACCGAGGTGCCGGCCCCCTCCAACAGCAGCTCCTCCGGGCTGGCGGAGATCTTCAGCTGGGTCGGGTCCCCCCACCGGTCATCGAGCTTCTGCCCGCTCGGGGCGGCGAAGCGCACGGTGATCCGGTGCTGCCCGGAACGCACCTTGGTACGCGGACGCTGGGTCTGGCTGGCGCCCTTGTCCACTGACAGGGCCTCTGCCGGGACCGGGATGCGCACCAGCTGGTGAGCGTTGGTTTCCACGATCAGCAGCACCGGGTCCCCGTCCACCGAGTCATCCAGCAGCACGTCCGCCGGTTCCTTCAGACCCTTGGCCAGGGTGGAGACGGTTTGGTTCACCGGATCGTAGCGGCGCACCGCCCCGTTGTAGGAGTCGGCCACCGCCACCGAACCATCGGGCAGGTTCGCCACGCCCAGCGGGTGCTGCAGGCGGGCCTGTTCGGCCGGCCCGTCACGGAACCCGAAGTCGAACAGGCCGGTGCCGATGGCGGTGGAAACCTGAAGGGCCTGGCCACGCTCATCGGTGGTGACGCTGCGCAGCGCACTGGTTTCGGAGTCCGCCACCCACACGGTGCCCTGCGCGTCGATGCTCAGCCCGGAGGACTGGGCGAACCAGGACTCATGGGCCGCACCGTCGGCCAGCCCCTCCAGGCCGGTGCCGGCAAAGACGCTGACCGCGCTGGTGCGCGGGTCGAAGGAGAAGATCTGGTGGGTGCCGGCCATCGCCACGATTACCTTGCCCGCCGGGTGGTAGACCACGTCCCAGGGCGAGGAGAGGGAAATGTTCAATGCATCGGTGCCCAGTTCGGTGGGCTGTTCGGTGTTCCGGGCCGTTTCGGCATCCAGCAGGCGCTGCACGCCGTTGCCGGCCAGGGTGCCGACCTTCCCGGTGCCCAGGTTGACCGAGCGCAGCCGGTGGTTCACGGTGTCCGCCACGACCACGTCGTAGCCGACCTCCTCGGCCAGTTCGGCCGGCAGCAGGCTCAACCCCTGCAGTTCGTTGAACTGGGCGCTGTCCGCGTCCCCGTCCGCGTAGCCGCGCACCCCGGAGCCGATGGTGCGCACCACGCTGGACAGGTCCGGCCCCAGCTCCACCAGGCGGTGGTGGCCGGAGTCGCCGACCAGGAAGTTCCCGTTGGGCAGCGGCATGACCTTGCCCGGGAAGCGCAGGTCCCCCTCGCGGGCCGGCGGGGCCACGTACGGCCCATCCCCACGGTGCAAGGTGCCCTTCGCCTCGTGCTCGGCAACCAGTTCGGCGACCAGGGAGCGCAGCCCGGCCGCGTGCCCCTCCCCGGAGAGGTGGGCGACGATGTAGCCCTCGGGATCCAGCACCACCAGGGTGGGCCAGGCGCGGGCCGCGTAGGCCTGCCAGGTCTGCAGTTCGGGGTCATCGAGCACCGGGTGCTCAATCTCGTAGCGTTCCACGGCGGCGGCCAGCGCGTCCGGGTCCGCCTCGTGTTCAAACTTTGGCGAATGCACGCCCACGGTCACCAGCACGTCCCGGTACTCTTCCTCCAGCGGGCGCAGCTCGTCGAGCACGTGCAGGCAGTTGATGCAGCAGAAGGTCCAGAAATCAAGCAGGACAATCTTGCCGCGCAGGGCCTCCAGGTCCAGCTGCCGCCCGCCGGTGTTCAACCAGTTGCGGCCCACCAGTTCGGAGCCGCGGACCTTGTATGCGGTGCGGACGGAAGAAGTATCAGGGCTCATGCCAAGGGCTCCTTAGGTTGGGGACAGCGGTGGCCGATGGCCGACCGGGATACGTCCATGGTAGTCGTGGCCCGCCCCGGCGGCGGTGCGCATGACGCTGTGCGAAGCCGGGGCCGGGCCGGCGGTGTTACAGCTGGCCCAGCACGCTGTCCATGATCTGCTTGGCGACCTGGCCGAACTGTTCATCGGCCAGCGATTGGCCGGAGATGAAGGAGACCATGGCCACGTACTGGCCCTTGGTCTGCACAAGCACCAGGGTGTCCTGGGCGGTGTCCGCGTTGCCGCGCCGGGTGTAGGCCAGCTGGGACTCCACCTCGCCGACCTGCGGGTTGCTGAACTTCAGCGTCTCGGTGTACTCGCTGCGGTTCAGCTTCACGCTGGAGCAGTCGGTGCGCATGGTCAGCACGGTCTTGAAGTGCTCCTCCACCGGGGCCCGGTCCGCGACCTTGGCCACCTCCACCGAGCCGGCGATGTTCCCGGCCTGGTTGGTGAAGTCGGTGCGCGCCACCTCGGTGCCCAGCTGCGCCGGGGACCAGTTCAGCGCCTCCAGCGGCTGCTCGCACTGGGAGGGCAGCACCACCACATCCTTCAGGGTGTCGGTGGGCGGGGTGGCCAGTTCCTTCAGCTGCTCCTGACCGATCCGCTGGGACTGGTCAAAACCCAGTTGGGCGGCGAAGACGGCACCGACCTGGGTGGCCAGCTCCACGGTGGAGGCCTGCCCGGTTTGCTCGCTGCTGCCCGGTTCGGGGCTGGGCAGCGGCTTGCCGCTGGGCTTCGGGTTGGCGGTGGCGGAGACATGGATGTCATCCTGCGGCATCTGCTCGGCCTGTGGTTCTGCCGAGCAGCCCGCCAGCAGCAGCCCGGCCACCAGCAGTCCAGCGCCGGCCCTGAATCGTTTAGCTGCCACGGTGCTCCCTGTGCTCAACTTGCTGCTCCATTTTCCTGTCCATCTGCTTCAGCCGGGCGAACATTTCGTTGTAGGCGGCCAGGTCCGCGTCCCCGTCACGGTCCGCCTGGCGGTCCACGCGCTTCTTCTCCCGGTCATCGCTGCGCGCCCAGGTGATCATCACGGCGATGGCGATCACCAAGGTCGGCACCTCGCCGATCGCCCACATCGCCCCGGCACCGACCACCTGGTCCTCCAGGGCGCTGCCGCCCCAGGTGCGGCCCATGTTGCCGAACCAGTCGGCGGCCAGCAGCGTGTCGGTGCTCATCAGCGCCACGGCGAAGAACGCGTGGAAGGCCACGGTGGCCAGCAGCAGCAGCAGGCGGAACGGGTAGTTGAAGCGGAACGGGATCGGGTCGGCCTCAATGTGGCTGAGCACGAACAGGTAGCCGGTGAGCAGGAAGTGCACGTTCATCAGCTCATGCCCGGCGTGGTAGCGCATGGCCGGTTCCAGGATCGGGGTGAAGTAGAAGATCACGATGGACCCGGCGAAGTTCACGGCGGCGAAGATCGGGTGGGTGATGACCTTCGAATACGGTGAATGCACCAGCCACAGGATCCATTCGCGGGCCCCGCGGGTCCCGTCGGTGCGGGTGGGCAGCACCTTCAGCGCCAGGGTGACCGGGGCGCCGAGCACCAGGAAGATCGGCACGATCATGGTCAATGACATGTGATCGACCATGTGCACCGAGAACTGGATTTTGCCGTACACGGTCAGGGCGCCGCTGGTGACATAGAACAGGGCCACCAGGCCCACAATCCAGCTGATCAGGCGCAGCACGCTCGGCTTGTCTCCGCGCCGGCGCAGGGTGATGAACGCCCACAGGTAGAACACCAGCAGGAACACGCACACCGCCACCCACAGCCAGTCCGGGCGCCACACCGTGAACCAGCTGGAGGTCTGCAGCGGTTCGGGCAGTTCATAGCCGGTCAGCAGCCGGGCCGGGGTAGGCTCGGCCGGCGGGTCATCCGGGGTGGGCGGCGCGGTGCGGGAGAGCACGGTGGCCACCGACATGGTGGTGCCCATCAGCGCCACCTCCACGGCGATTACCCGCCAGGCCGCGGCCACGGCACTGACCTTCCCGGCCAGCAGCCGGGGAATGATCCAGTTGCGGTGCGCCAGTCCCAGCGCCCCCAGGATGAGTGTCAGCACGATCTTGGTGATCACCAGGGTGCCGTAGGGGCTCAGCCACTGGTCCCAGTCGGTGATGCGGATCAGGGCGGAGACCAGCCCGGAACCGGCCATCAGCACGATTGCACCGGCGGCCAGGGTCGAGTAGCGGCGCAGCACCACGCCCAGCAGCAGCGGCCGGTCCTGGTAGCGTCCCGGGGCCGGGCCGGTCAGGGTGGGGGTCAGCAGCCCAAGCACCACCAGCCCGCCGAACCACAGCACCACGGCCAGCAGGTGCAGTCCGATGCCGTTGACCGCGGCGTAGTGGTCATCCCCGCCGGCGGCGTGGCCGATGAAGGCCAGCGGCACGATGCCCAGCAGCGAGAACCCGGCCACCAGTCCCACCCCCACCTGGGAACGCACGGCCAGGGCCAGGGAGGTGACGATCGCGGAGATCACGATCATCCACGCCCAGGCCCGCCCGGTGGCGATCTGCAGGATGTAGTCCAGGATCGCGGCGGTGTAGTTCGGTTCAAAGTTGATCGGCACCCCGGCCAGGTCCCAGAAGGTCAGGATCAGCACGCTGCCGGCGGCCAGCGTCCACACCACCCCGGCCCCTGCGGCCAGGTTCATGGCGCGGGTGAAGGAGGGGTGCTCCGTGCCGGCGTCGGTCACCGGGTTCTCCGCGGTGGGTCGGCGCGACTTGGTGCTGCGCGGGATGATGCAGGAGGCGAAGATCAGTGCGGCGATGGCCACGGACATCGCGGTGTGGTGGATGATCCGGCTGATCGGCAGCGCCCAGCGCACGAACCCGCCCGGATCAGCCAGCAGCCGGGGGGCGGTGATGCCGCCGACCAGCACGGCCAGCAGGAAAGCCACCACCATGCCCAGCACACCGGGGATGATGAAACGGGTCAGTTTCGGGACAGGCATGCCCAGCTCAGCCTGCCGGGGTTCGCGTGATTGTGTCGCCATAGCCTCTCCATCATCTCATTGCGCGCCAACCGCCGTTAAGCTTCCGGCGGCTGGTTGGCGCATCTCACATGTGCGCTTCCGAAGGGGCCGGGCCCCACGCCCGGGCCCCTTCGGACGGCGCTAGTGCCCTGCGGCCTGGAACAGCTGCTGGCCCAGGTACATGCCCTGGCTGATGCCCGGCAGCACCCCGTACACGGCCGAGCCGATGGGGGTGGTCCATTCGTTCAGGGCGTCCAGTTCGGCCAGCCGGGTTTGGACCGGGATGAAGCTGCGGGCCACATCCACCTGGTAGCTGGCGAACAGCAGGCCGGCACTCCCGCCCTCCTGGTAGCTGTAGCCGCGGCGCCACAGCACCTCATCCCCGCTGGCGGGCATCGCCCGGGCCACATGGGCGTGCCCGGCGATCGCCGGCAGCCCCAGTTCGGTGACCGCCTGCAGGTCCACCGGGTCCTGCGGGTGCTGCCCGGACAGCGGGGCGCCGTCGCTCTGCCGGCGCCCGAGCGCGAAGTCCCGGGCGGGGCGGTCCACCTCATCCCAGGTGTCCAGATCCATCTGGATCCGGCGCAGCACCAGGGTGGTGGCATCCGGGAACCAGGCGTCGGACGGCTCATGGCCGAACACCGCCAGCCGGCGGGTGTCATCCTTCGGGTTCGCGATCCCGTCCACCTGCCCAAACAGGTTGCGGAACGGTGAACCGGCCGGTTGGGAGCTGGCGGCATGGGTGAACCCGTGCTGCTCGTATTTCACCCGGGTGATCGAGCGCAGGTTCTTGCGCACCGAACGCACCGCGTGCGCCAGCACCGTGGGGTCCTCCGCGCACAGCTGGATCACCAGGTCCGACTGGCCGTACTCTTCACGCAGCCGGTCGATCTTGAACTTGGGCAGCGGTCCCAGGCTGGCGGGGGCCAGGTCGGGGCCGATCAGCCCGATCGCGGCACGGCTCAGGCCCACGGTCAGGCTCAGGTTCGCCGGCAGCTGCGCCATCTCCGGTTCAGTGTCGGCCAGCACCCCCTGGCCGGCCATGAGCCGAACCGCGTCATCGGTGATCATCCGCAGAATCGAGCGCAGCCGTTCGCGCTTCGCGGCGGGCTCCAACCCCTCCAGCACCATGTCGATGCCCAGGAACACGGCGTGGGCCTGCGGATTTTCCAGGATCCCGGGCTGGTGGCGCCCGTATGGGGAAAGGTATCCGGCCAGTGCCGGTTCGGGCGCCGCCGGGCTGGCGGCGGCCTGCTCGGCGGTGAGCTGGCCAACCCCGAACCCACTGACCAGCCCGCCCAGCGCCGCCACGGCGGAGCCGGTCAGCAAGGTGCGCCGCGAAGGTTCAGCACGGCGGGTCGATGCCGGAACCCCGCTCATTTAGTGCCCTCCCCCGTGCTCCTCGTGGGTGCCCTCGGTGTCCTGGGAGTGCTGCGAGTGGTAGCTTTCGTTCGCGCCGTCGTAGTTGCGGATGGGGAACTGCACGTCCTTGCTGGAGCCGTCGGCGAATTCCAGGCGCAGGGTGGCCACCTCGGCGGGCACCAACGGCTGCTTCAGGTCCATGAACATGATGTGGTTGCCGCCCGGGGCCAGTTCCACGCTCTGTCCGGCAGGAATCTGCAGCGCCCCCTCGATCTGCTGCATGACGGCATCGGTGCCCTGGCCGGCCATTTCATGGATCTGCAGGGTGTTGCCGTGTTCCTGGTCCACCACTGCCTCCAGCTCCACCGGCTGGTCGGAGTCGTTGCGCAGGGTGCCGAACGCGGCGCTCATTCCCTTTTCGGCGGCCTTCGCCCACGGGTCGGTGACGGTCACTGCGTCGGCCTGCCGGCTGGCGTGCTGTTCGTTGTGGCTGTTCTGGGCCGTTGGCTCCTGTGCGGTGCCGTCGGCTGGGGCGCAGCCGGTGAGCAGCAGGGCCGCCCCCAGGCCGAGGGCGGCAAGGGACTTGGTCGAGATCTTCTTTGACATCATGATTTGTTCGCTTTCTTGCCCGCCGCGCGTGCTCACCAGGGGTGCGCAGGGTAGGGCTGGGCGCGCCTCGCAGGTGGACCGGGAGGGCGCGCCGGATGGGCGCGCCACCCCGGAGAAATGCGTTGGGGTGCGCGGCAGCGGCGCGCGGCAACTGCTGGGCTGCGGCGGCGTGGCGGTAGGTTCGGGAGGTGGCGCGATTCCGCGCCGGAAATTTGGTGGAGGGGCTACTTCATGTTGTTGCGGCGGGCGAAGTTCACCAGCACCGCCACGGCGACACCGAAAATCGCTACGCCGACGATGATCCACACGATCGGGCTGATACCGGCGGCGGCCTCCTGCGGCGCGGTGGCCGGTTCCTCCGGTGACTGGGTGGCCGCATCCTGGACGCCGGCTTCGTCGCTGGCCTCGGTGCTCGGGGCCGCGGCGGTTTCGGTCGCGTTGCTGCCGGTCGCCTGGCCTTCGAGGGTGAAGCCCACGGTTCCGTCGATGGGGTGACCGTCGGAGGAAACCACGCGGTAGGTCACGGTGTATTCACCGTTGGGCAGCGGGTGGTTCGGGGTGGCGATGACATCCCGGCCCTTGACCTGCAATTCGTTGTCGAACTTTTGGCCCTCGGCGTTCGAGATGACCACCACGGTCATGTCTGCGCCCTCCACGTGCTGCAGTTCGCCGGAGAAGTTCAGCTTGATCTGCTCTGGCGACTCACTGATCGTCGATTCGTTCTTCGGGGTGGAGCCGGTCAGCTGATCGTGGGCGTTGGCCGCGGTGCCGGCGGTGAAGATCGCCAGCACGGCGATCAGCAGGGCCGCGAAGAGGCGTGCGGCGTAGGTCGTCTGGCGGGAGATGGCCAGGGTCTTCATGGGTTTTCCTTCCATCCCTGTCCGCAGGTGTTCCCCTGGGACAAGGCAGGTATTGAGTTCGGGGTTCAGGCGAAGGTCAATACGGCGGAAGGCGGTCCGCGCAGCAGCGGCAGCCGGTGGTCGTGCCGGCCGGAGAGCACCGGCACTTCACGAGTGTTCGTGGTGACGCGGGGCCAGGGGGCCGGGGCGGTGCGCAACAGCAGCAGCAGTCGGCGCACGAAGGAAAGGCTCAATATCTCCAGCACGGCCCGGGCCAGTCGTTCGCCCTGGCGCAGGGTGAAGATGGTCAGCACGGCGGCGCCCATGTGGGCGGCGAGCATGTCCAGCGACTCGGTCTGGACGGCTTGCGGGTTCACGCCCAGCGACATGACGTGGTTGGCGTGCACGCCGGTGCCGGTGGCGGCAACCAGGCTGGAGCCGTGGTGCGTCATGACCGACAGTGCCAGGTGGTAGAGTCCCTGGCTTCCGAAGACGAGCAGGCTCAAACTCAACAGGCTGTTCTTGCGCCCTAGCATCGCCATGGCCACCACCGCGGAGACGCAGGTGATCAGGACCATGACCACCAGGGATGCGACGGTGGGGACGGCGTGGGCGTGGGCGGCAAACGCCATCCAGGTGCACACAGCGGCAGCAAGCCATCCGCGCATGACGCGTGGTGCTGCTGTGCTCATGACTGTGCTACCCCTACCGGTTCGAGCTGGACGTGCCCATTGTGGGTAATTCTACGTTAGGTAGAAGCAGGGATCGAATCGGCCCCTGCACCATGCAGCAGAGGCCGGAATCCATGATGGATTCCGGCCTCTGGCAACAGTTCGCCCGGGTGAGCCCGGACACCGTTGAAAGTCTGAAAGAAGACTACTTCTTGGCTACGGCGGCCTTCAGCTTCGAACCAGCGGTCAGCTTCACCGAGTGGCCGGCCGGGATCTGGATGGCTTCGCCGGTCTGCGGGTTGCGGCCGGTGCGGGCGGCGCGGTCGGTGCGCTCAACGGCCAGCCAGCCCGGGATCGATACCTTCTCGCCCTTGGAGATCTGCTCGACGAAGACGTCGAACACGGCATCCAGCACACCGTTGACGGCAACCTGGGAGTTATCGGTCTTTGCTGCAACAGCAGCAACAAGTTCGCTACGGTTCATAGCCAATGTATGGTCCTCCTGGACTAGTCTTCCTTGGCCCAACGAGCCTTGGACGCCACGCGGTCGCGCGGTCTTCTAGAAACAGAACCTATCAAATGATTATGGGCGAAACGCCCGAAATCACCGGAAATCTGCGGATTTTTTTGGAGATTGGCCGAATTTCACGCTCGGCTTGACTAGTTCGCCACATTTTGAGGTGCGCCGATCCGGCGCTGAGTGAAGACTGTGCCATCTGCTGCTAGAGGCCGAAGGGGTCGCTCCCATCATTGGCTCGCCGATAAAGCTCCCACACCGGATCCAGGAGTTTCTTGCTGCGGGTCAACCGGGACGGTTTGACCATGCGCACCCGCCCCTTGGAGAGCAGTGCCGGGCCAAAATACACCCCGCGTTCGGTGGCGGCGATCCCCGGGTTCAGGGCTGCCTCGATGATCGGCACCGTCCCCTGGTGCTTGCCCTGGGCAAAGCCCGATTGCAGCTGATCGCGCCAGCGCCGGGCCAGGGTCGGTTCGTTGATCCCCGGCACCGCGATGCTCAGACCGGATATGGAGTACCCCGGGTGCACGGCCAACGACCGGGCCGGCCAGGACAGTTGCTTCAGGCGGTGATCCAGGGCCATGGTGAAGCACTGCAGGGCCGCCTTGGACTGGGTATAGGCGCGGTAGGCGCTGTACCCGTGGTGCAGTTCCAGGTTCTGCGGGTCGGCCGGCAACATCCGGGTGGACATGGACCCCAGGCCAATCAGTCGCAGCTGCCGCTGGCGGAACTGCTCAGCCAGGGAGCCGATGAGCCGGGCATGGCCCAGGAAGTTGGTGGCCAGGGTCAGTTCGTGCCCGTCGACGCCCACCTGGCGTTGCCGTGGGGTGTGGATCAGGCCGGCGTTGGCGACGATGATGTCAAGTTCCACCGAGGCCAGGTCGCGGCCAAGCCGGTCAACGGAGGCGTAGCTGCTGGTGTCCAGTTCATGCTGCCGTATCCGGCTGCCCGGGACGAGCTGTTCAATCAGCTGCCGGGCCAAGCGACTGCGCTGCATCGAGCGGCTGGCGATGATGACCTGTGCCCCACTGGCGGCCAGACCCAGTGCGGTGAAGAAGCCAAGCCCGGCGTTGCCGCCGGTTACCAGGGCAGTCTTGCCCTGCCCCCAGCCGTTCCAGCGTTCCCGGTTGGCATGGACGGTATCCGCTGGTTCCCCGTGCCCCAGCAGGCCTACCGCTCCGTGTCGATACTTTCTGGTCATGGCTTTCAGGCTACTACGGGCCATGGCACGACACTGGGAGGCGGACGGCGACTATTGCCGCAGCGACCGGCACGGTGACACGATGGATTCATGAGCAACGAGTCCAAACGCCCCGGCGAAGACGCGTCGCTAAATGCCGCCCGCTATCAGATGCAGCGCTCCAGCGAGGAGGCGTTGCCCGAGGACGAATATGCCCGGCGGGCAGGACGCAGCGACCCGCAGGCCAAGCCCCGCACTCCCCTGCAGTATCACGCCGAGGATGAGGCGTGGCAGGTGGCCAATTCGGCGATCGAGGAAGCCATGTCTCGCGGGGAATTCGACAACCTGGCGCTGGCAGGTCAAAGGATTGACCATGTCACCGGCGACAGCGACCCGGACTGGTGGCTCAAGGGCCTGATGAAGCGCGAACAGATCAGCGGACTGGGTCCTCCGGCCCTGACGTTGCGGGTTGAGGATCAGCACCTGGAGCAGGTACTGGACCAGCTGCCCGGCGAGGCCGGAGTGCGGGAGCATCTGAAGGATTTCAACCGCCGCGTTATTGAGGCCCGCCGTCAGCTGCAGGGTGGTCCGCCGGTGATTACGGAGTTGCGCGACGTGGAGGAAGAAGTGGCCCGGTGGCGGGATCGACGTGCCGCCCGCAAGCCACAGCAGCCCTCGAACGAGCCCGCGGCCCGCCGGCGCTGGTGGCAGCGGCGCACCGACCAGCCACGACCGTGATGATCCAGTCCGGCCGTTAACGGCAGCATGCCGCCGCGCCAGTCGGCGCAGCGGCATGCTGCTGGGGACGAATCCCTAAACTTTGGTGCTTACCAGGAGGACTTGGTAATGCCCGGCAGCTCACCGCGGTGAGCCATGTCGCGGAAGCGAACACGGGAGATACCAAACTTCTGGAAGGTACCGCGCGGGCGACCGTCGATGGAGTCGCGGTTGCGCACGCGCACCGGCGAAGCGTCACGAGGAAGCTTCTGCAGGCCCACGCGGGCTGCTTCGCGAGCCTCGTCGGAAGCGTTCGGGTCCACAAGGGTCTTCTTCAGTTCGAGACGCTTTTCGGCGTAACGCTCGACGATGACCTTGCGCTGTTCGTTCTTGGCGATCTTTGACTTCTTGGCCATGTCTTAGCGCTCCTCTCGGAATTCAACGTGCTTACGGACAACCGGGTCGTACTTCTTCAGAACCATGCGGTCCGGGTTGTTACGACGGTTCTTGCGAGTCACGTAAGTGAATCCGGTACCGGCGGTCGACTTCAGCTTGATGATCGGACGTACGTCCTTATCCTTCTTTGCCATGTTTAGAGCTTCACACCCTTCGCAAGCAGTTCGGAAACAACGGCGTCGATACCGCGCACGTCGATCAGCTTCATACCGCGAACGGAAACGTTCAGGGTCACCTTACGACGCAGGGAAGGAACCCAGTAGGTCTTCTTCTGGACGTTCGGGTCGAAACGACGCTTGGTGCGACGATGCGAGTGGGAGATGCTGTGTCCGAAGTTCGGAACTGCACCGGTCACCTGGCATACAGCTGCCATGATCACTCCTCAGTTAGTAGTAGTAAAATTTGACGGTACTCGCGCGTGACAAGGGCCAACGAGCCCATACCACTCAGGCGTTATGAGTCCCGCCAACCAGTGAAACACCGTTAATACTGCACACTATGAAGGTAACCAGGCTGGGTGAGAACCAACCGAAGCGCCTTGAAGCATGTAAGACGGTGAACTTCGTGACCGGTAGAGCATTTTCCCCGTACTCAGGTGGTCGCGATATTCGGTATTACGGGCTACGCACGCCCACCATGCCACCGCAATGGCGGCACAACGAAGCGCGCGATTAACGCCATATTAGGATAGCCAATAAATCGGCGGCAATCCAAATCGGCTCAGGAGGGCTCCAGGATCCAGTGTTCGGGGTCCAGGCGCTGCACAATTTTTCGCGCAATCCGCCTCAGATCCTTAACGTCCTTGTCATCGAGGGATTCGAAAACCAGTTGGCGTACCGTGGCCACATGATGCGGGGCCATCTGCACCAACATGTCCCATCCCTTGGTGGTCAATGAGGCGATCTTCACACGCGCGTCCCCCTTGGACTGCAGGCGCACCACCCAGCCGCGGGCCTCAAGCTTCTTCACCACGTGGGACAGCCGGGAGAGCGAGGCGCTGCTGCGCGAGGCCAGCTCGGTCATGGTCAGGTTGCGTTCCGGGGCCTCGGAGAGCATCGCGAGCATGTGGTAGTCGAACAGGGTGATGCCCTGCAGGTTCTGCAGCTCGGTATCCAGTGCTCCGGGCAGCAGGGTGATCACGCTGTTCAGGGCCAGCCAGGCCTCGCGTTGTTCCTCGCTGAGCCAGACTTGCTGATCTTCCATCGTGCCCCGTACCCCGTTCACTGTCGTTCCACCGCCTGGGTTGCGCCCCGGGAACCAAGTGTAGGCCACCGTGGCTGGCGCTCCCCGCCCGGCAGCCGCCACCGGCCGCAGCGCAGCACGGGTGCTGTCCTGCGGCCGGTGGCCTCACTTGGCGGGTTATTGCGCTTTTTCCAGGGCGCGGCGTTTGCGGTAGCTGAGCACCTGCCCGATGACCACGACCAGCAAGGCCAGGATGAACATGGCCGAGCCGATGACATTGGCCTGGGCCGGGATGCCGCGCGTGGCGGCCACGTAGATGAACTTCGGGAAGGTCTCATAGTTGCCCGAGTTGAAGTTCGTGATGATGAAGTCATCAAAGCTCATCGCGAAGCTCAGCAGGGCGGCGGCGATGATGCCGGGCAGCAGCAGCGGGAAGGTGACCTTCCAGAATGTGGTGCGCGGGTTGGCGTACAGGTCCGCTGCGGCCTCCTCCAGTGTGGGATCCAGGGCCGAGACCCGGGCCCGCACCGTGACAATCACAAAGGCCATGCAGAACACCACGTGGGAAATCACGATCGTGGTGAATCCCAGTTCCCATCCCAGGTTCAGGAACTGCGCCAGCAGCGCCGCACCGAGCACCACTTCCGGCGTGGCCAGGGGAAGGATGATCAGCAGGTCACTGACGTTGCGGAACCTGAACTTGTAGCGCACCAGCCCCAGGGCGACGCAGGTTCCCAGCGCGGTGGCAATCACGGTGGCGACCACCCCGATCTGCAGCGAATTGCCCAGTGCCTGGCATACGGCCGGGGCGCCGCATGGGTTCAGCCAGTTCCCCCAGGTGAAGCCGCGCCACTCCAGGTTGGTGCGGCCGGCGTCATTGAAGGAGTAGATAAATATGTACGCGATCGGCACCAGCAGGTAGATAAAGGCCAGCCCGCCGATGGCCGGGATGATCCAACGTCCAATCTTGTGTCGCATCATGTGCTCCTACATCAATTCCTTGGTGCCAAAACGTCGGATATAGATAATGACCAGGATCAGGATGGAGAGCATCAGCACGAAGCTGAGTGCCGCCGCCCCCGGATAGTCAATGACCCGGAAGAACCGGGAGTCGATGACCTGGCCGATCATCGTGGTGTTGCGGTTGTTGCCCAGCAGTGCGGCGTTGATGTAGTCGCCGGCCGCCGGGATGAACGTCAGCAGGGTTCCGGCGAACACCCCGGGCGCCGACAACGGCAGGGTGACCTTGCGGAAGGTGGTCGCCGGGCTGGCGTACAGGTCCCCGGAGGCCTCCAGCAGCCGGGTGTCCAGGCGGTCCAGGTTGGCATAGATCGGCAGCACCATGAACGGCAGGAAGTTGTAGGTCAGCCCCGCCACGACGGCGAAGGGTGTCGCGGTCAGGTGCCCGTCGGGCGGCAGCAGCGCCAGCGCCTTCAGGCTCTGGGCGACGAATCCCTCATCGGCCAGGATCTGTTTCCAGGCCTGGGTGCGCAGGATGAAGCTGGAGAAGAAGGGGGCGATCAGCAGCACCAGCAGGATGCCCTTGAGCAGCCCGTGGTTGCGCAGGCGCACCGCCACCAGGTACGCCATCGGGTAGCCGATCAGCAGTGCCAGCACCGTGGCGATCAGTGCGAACCAGAAGGAGCGCAGCAGCTCGGGCCAGTACGCCGACAGCACCGTGGCGTAGTTGCTGATCTGGAAGGAGGGGACGAATTCCCCGATTTCCGCGCCCGGTGGGCGGGTGTACAGCGACATGGACAGCAGCACCAGCACCGGCAGCGCGAAGAACAGCAGCAGCCCGATGATGCCGGGCAGCACCAGGTACAGGCCGGTGCGCCCCTTCTTGCGTTCGGCCTTGATCTCCTCCTTGCTGCGCAGGTCCGCAATCTTTCCGCGCTTCGTCATCACCGGGGTGCTCATGACTCCTCCACCCCCGCCGCCGCGTTTTCGCTGCCCTCCAGTCCGAAGGTGTGCACCGGGTCCCAGGAGAGGTAGACGCGTTCACCCACGTCCCCGGGCTGCTGCCCGCGGTTCTGCGAGAAGGTGCCCAGCAGGCCGATCCCCTCGACCTGCACCAGGTACTCGGTGGTGGTGCCGGTGAACGAGGCGTCCTTGATGGTGCCGCTGAGCAGGTTCGCCCCCGGTTCCACCGCATCCGGGGTGGCGGCGATGTGCATTTTTTCCGGGCGCACCCCAACCATGATCTCTCCCTGGGCGGAGACGGCGCGTTCGGCCGGCAGCAGGACCTGGTTGCCTGCGACATCCACGCGCAGCATTCCAGCCTCGCCGCCGGTGACCTCGCCGCGCATCAGGTTGGACTTGCCCAGGAAGTTGGCCACGAAGGCGGTGCGCGGCAGGTCGTAGAGTTCGCGGGGCGGGCCCATCTGCTCGATACGTCCCTCGTTCATGACCGCGACCACGTCGGCCATGGTCATGGCCTCCTCCTGGTCGTGGGTCACGTGGATGAACGTGAGTCCCACCTCGGTTTGGATGTTCTTCAGCTCCAGCTGCATCTGGCGGCGCAGCTTCATGTCCAGGGCGCCGAGCGGCTCGTCGAGCAGCAGCACCTGGGGACGGTTGACCAGGGCACGGGCCAGGGCCACGCGCTGCTGCTGGCCGCCGGAGAGCTGGGCGGGTTTTCTGGCGGCCAGGTGCCCGAGCTCCACCAGCTCCAGGGCGGCTTTCGCCTTGGGCATCGCTTCGCGGTCCTTCTTGCGCTTGAGCCCGAACGCCACGTTTTCCAGCACGCTCATGTGCGGGAACAGGGCATAGGACTGGAACACCGTGTTCACCGGCCGCTGGTGGCTGGGCAGCTGGGTGACGTCCTGGCCGCCGATGGAGATGCTGCCCACGCTGGGAGCCTCCAGTCCGGCGATCATCCGCAGGGTGGTGGACTTGCCGCAGCCCGAGGGGCCGAGCAGGGCGAAGAAGGTGCCCGAGGGCACCGTCAGGTCCAGCTGGTCTACGGCAATGAATTCCGCGAAGCGCTTGGAGATGCTGCGCAGGTGCAGATCCGCGCCTTCGCTGGTGTTGGTGCGGGTCTTGGCCGATTCCCGGCTGCGAATTTGAGTGTTCATTTCGTCCTATACCCCAATGACTGCTTGGAATTGGTTCTGCAGTTCGGTTTCTTCCTCAACCGACAGTTCACGTTCGGTGGTGGCCTTGGCCAGGAACTCCTGATCCGGGAAGATCAGCGGGTCCTCGACCAGCTCCGGGTCGATCTTGGCCATTTCCTGCTGGGCGCCGACCACCGGACAGAGGTAGTTCACGTATGCGGCCACCTCCGCGGCGACGACCGGATCGTAGTAGAAGTCCATGAGCTTCTCGGCGTTGGCCTTATGCCGGGCACCGATGGGCACCATGAAGTTGTCGGACCAGATCAGCCCCCGCCGCTCGGGCATGATGAACTCCCACTGGTCCCCCTCCTCGAAGTTCAGCTGGGTGATGTCCCCGGAGTACACGATCCCGGCCAGGGCGTCCCCGGAGACGAAGTCCTGTTTGTACGAGTTGCCCTTGACCTGCCGGATCTGTCCGTTGGCGATGTTGCGTTCGAGCACTTCCAGGGCCGAGGAGTATTCGTCCTGCCCCCAGTTGCCGGCGATGTCCACGCCCTGGTCCAGCAGCAGCATGGGCATGGTGTCGCGCATTTCGTCCAGCACCGTCACCCGCCCCTTGAGCGCCGGATCCCACAAGTCCTCGACGTTGCGCAGCCCCTTGGGGAAGGCCTTCTTGTTCCAGGCCAGGCCCGTGTAGCCGGATTGCCAGGTCAGTGAGAATTTCCGGCCCGGATCAAAGCGCACGTCCTTCAAATCCGGCAGCAGGTTGGCCACGTTGGGGATGTTGGCGTGGTCCAGCGCCTGGGCGTAGCCCATGCGGATCAGCCGTTCGCTCATCCAGTCGGTGAGAGTGATCAGGTCCTGTCCGATATCCTGCCCGGCCGCCAGCTGTCCCTGGATTTTCCCGTAATACGAGTCATTGGAGTCGATGTCCTCGGAGTACTGCACATCGATCCCGGACTGCTTGATGAATTTCTCCAGTGTCGGGTACGTCTTGGACTGGTCGTCGTAGTCCAGATACAGCGTCCAGTTCGCCCATCCCAGCCGTTGCTCCGCGTCGGAGAGGTCGGCGGCGGCGGTGGGAGCGGTGGTGGTCTTGCCCGTTCCCCCGGTGCCGCAGGCCGCCAGCAGCCCGGCCAGGGCCAGGCCCGCCGTGCCGCCCAGCACCCCGCGCCGGGTCATCTGTGCTTCGGCAATCGCCCGGGAAAGCGCGCGCCGCTGCCCTGCCTGGTGTTGTGCACGAGACATTACGAATCTGCTCCCCTCGGCTTCTTAAGCCCCGATGGCACTTTGGAATTCGGAACTGAAGCTGGTTTCCTCCTCCGGCTCCAGGGACCGGAAGGCGAAGGCACGGTTGAGGTCTTCCTCAGTGGGGAAGATCAGCGGGTTGTCCACCAGTTCCGGGTCAATGGACTGCATGGCTTCGCGGGCCCCCACGACCGGGGAAATGAAGTTCACGTACGCCGCAACCTCGGCGGCCACCTGCGGCTCGTAGTAGAAGTTCATCAGCTTCTCGGCGTTGGCCTTGTGGGGTGCGGCAATGGGCACCATCATGTTGTCGCTCCACAGGGTGCCGCCGGCTTCGGGCAGCACGAACTCCCACTGGTCGTCGTTCTCGAAGTTCATCTGCACGATGTCCCCGGACCACACGATCCCGGCAATCGCGTCCCCGGAGATGAAGTCCTCCTTGTACGCGTTGCCCTTGACCTGGCGGATCTGGCCGTTGGAAATGTTCTGGCGCAGGGTATCCAGGGCGGTACCGAACTCCGATTCACCCCACTGCCCCGAGATGTCCACACCGTTGTCGAGCATCAGCAGTCCCATGGTGTCGCGCATTTCATCCAACACGGTGATCCGGCCCTTCAGCTCCGGCTGCCACAGGTCGGCAACGGTTTTCAGGCCCTTGGGGAAACGCTTCTTGTTCCAGGCGATGCCGGCGTAGCCGGACTGCCAGGTCAGTGAGTGCTTGCGTCCGGGGTCAAAGTCCACCTCCTGCAGGTTGGGCAGCAGGTTGGAGATGTTCGGGATGTTGCCGTGATCCAGTTCCTGGGTGTAGCCCTGGCGGATCAGCCGGGCACTCATCCAGTCGGTGAGGGTGAAGATGTCCTGGCCAATGTCCTGGCCCGCGGCCAGCTGGCCCTGCACCTTGCCGTAGTAGGTGTCGTTGCCATCGATGTCCTCGGAGTAGTTCACCTTGATGCCGGTGTCCTTGGTGAACTGCTGCAGGGTGGGATACTTCTTGGTCTTGTCGTCGTAGTCCAGGTACAGCGTCCAGTTGGCCCAGTTCACGACCTTTTCGGAGTCGGACAGATCGGTGACGTCTACCGGTGCCGCCGAGGTTCCCCCTCCGGTGCCGCTGGTGCCGCAGGCTGCCAGCAGACCGGTAAGTCCCAACGCGCCGGCGGCCCCCAGCACCGAACGGCGGGACATGGAGCGAGCGGCCAGGGCCTGGGCCAGCGCCCTGATCTGTGGATCTTCAGGCAGTCGTCTTTGCGAGTGAGACATGGGCTTCCCTTCATCAGCAAGGTCCACGGGGAACTGTGGCGTGCGCCACAGTCGTTGGTGCCGCTTATCCTTTCAGCATTTCCGGCGCGAAACAAGAGTCAAACGAAAGAATCCTTTACGCGCCCGAAAGGGTGCAACGAAATCATTTTCTCCATAGCCCTTCCGCAACTGATTTAGTCGCTGTATGGTCGGGATTACACCTCAGTGCCGCGGCCGGGTGGCAACGGCGCTTCCAGCAATGACCGGGGAGGTCGATATTTAATGACGGTGCCGCACAACGGAAGTACCCCCCACGCAATTGACGAAATCTCCAAGGAGATCATCGAGCAGCTGCAGGAGGACGGGCGTCGCTCCTATGCGGCTATCGGCAAGGCCGTGGGCCTGAGTGAAGCCGCTGTCCGGCAGCGGGTACAAAAACTGGTCGAAAGCCGCGTGATGCAGATCGTGGCGGTCACCGACCCGCTGGAACTGGGCTTCACCCGCCAGGCCATGATCGGCATCGTCGCCTCCCAAGACATCAACACCACAGCGGATCGCATCGCGGCCCTGCCCGAGGTCGACTACTGCGTGGTCACCGCCGGTCCATCGGACATCCTGGCGGAAGTCATCTGCGCCAACGACGAGGACCTGCTTCGCGTCGTCGCCAACATCAGGGGCATCGAAGGGGTCAAAAGCACCACCACCTTCATGTACCTCTCGCTAAAGAAACAGGAATACAACTGGGGAACGAGATGAGCACAACTCCACGCGGCACAGACCGCCAACAAGCCGCCCGCGACCATCTGTGGATGCACATGGCCCGCCATTCACACCTGGCCTCCGGGGGCACCGTCCCGGTCATTACCCGGGGCGAAGGCCACAACATCTACGACGATGCGGGCAAGGAATACTTTGACGGGCTCTCGGGCCTGTTCGTGGTCAACGCCGGACACGGCCGCACGGAACTGGCCGAGGTCATGGCCAAGCAGGCCGAAAAGCTGGCCTTCATGCCGCTGTGGTCCTACGCCCACGAACCGGCCATTGACCTGGCCGAGCGCCTGGCCGGCTACGCTCCGGGCGACCTGAACCGCGTTTTCTTCACCACCGGCGGCGGTGAGGCGGTCGAATCCGCGTTCAAGCTGGCCAAACAGCACTTCAAGATGAAGGGCAAGCCGGGCAAGACGAAGGTGATTTCCCGTGCCCTGGCCTACCACGGCACCCCGCAGGGGGCGCTGGCCATCACCTCGCTGCCGGACATGAAGACCCCGTTCGAGCCGCTGGTGCCCGGCACCTTCCGGGTACCGAACACGAACTTCTACCGGGCCTCGGAAATGTTTGCCGACAATGAAAAGGACTTCGGGTTGTGGGCCGCCGAACGGATCCGCGAGGCCATCGAGTTCGAAGGCCCGGATTCGGTTGCCGCCGTGTTCCTGGAGCCGGTGCAGAACTCCGGGGGCTGCTTCCCGCCTCCCCCGGGCTACTTCGAACGCGTGCGTGAAATCTGCGACGAGTACGACGTGCTGCTGGTCTCGGATGAAACCATCTGCGCCTTCGGCCGCATCGGCTCCATGTTCGCGTGCAACGATTTTGGCTACGTCCCGGACATCATCACCAGCGCCAAGGCGCTGACCAGCGGCTACGTCCCGCTGGGCGTCATGATCGCCTCGGATCGGTTGTTCGAGCCGTTCACCAAGGGTGACACCACCTTCTACCACGGCTACACCTTCGGCGGTCACCCGGTGGCGGCCGCGGTGGCGATGGCGAACCTGGACATCTTTGAACGCGAATCGCTGAACGAGAACGTGAAGAACAACGCGGAGAAGTTCAAGGAAACCCTCTCCAAGCTCACCGATCTGGACATCGTCGGCGACGTGCGCGGGGCCGGTTACTTCTACGGGATCGAGCTGGTCAAGGACAAGAGCACCAAGGAGACCTTCAACGATGAGGAATCCGAGCGGCTGCTGCGCCAGTACCTGACCCCGGCCCTGTGGGAGGCCGGCCTGTACTGCCGCGCCGATGACCGCGGCGACCCAGTGATCCAGCTGGCCCCGCCGATCACCATCGGCCAAAGCGAATTCGACTACATCGAATCCACGCTGCGTTCGGTCCTGGCCGAGGCCTCCAGCAAGATCTAGGGTCCTGGACCCCAACCCCGGCGGGCCGCTCCACTGCTGGAGCGGCCCGCCGGGCTGCATCCGGCCTTGGGTTGTTGGGTCCTGGGTCGGCGCCTACCCCTACCCCAGGGGCCGGTTCGGCGCTAGGCTTGGGGCACCTCATCGGTCTGGCAGTCTGCCGCCGGCAGATTGCGCGCTGGTACTAAGGATCTGCCATGAACCAACAAGCCGGATTGAACCACGTCGACGCGGCCCGCTCCCGGGAAGTCGCCGAAGCCTCCCGTGAACAGGACTGGCAGCGGCCCAGTTTCGCCAAGGGCCTGTACATGGGGGATGTCGATTTCTCCCTCATCGACCCGTTCCCGCAAGCCGACCCGGACGCCGCCGCACGCGGCGCCCACTTCCTCTCCCGGCTCGATGCCCTGGTGCAGAACATCGATGCGGCCCGCATCGAGGCCGAGGCCCGCATCCCGGATGAAACCATCGCCGAGCTGCGCGGCATCGGAGCGTTCGGGATGAAGATCCCCACCGAATACGGCGGACTGGGCATGAGCCTGCTGGACTACGGCCGGGCGCTGATGCGCATCGGCTCGGTCTCCCCCGCTATCGGGGCGCTGCTCTCGGCCCACCAGTCCATCGGGGTGCCCGAACCGGTCAAGAGCTTTGGCACCGAGCAGCAGAAGCGCACCTACCTGCCGCGTTGCGCCGCCGGGGCGATCAGCGCCTTTCTGCTGACCGAGAATGACGTCGGCTCCGACCCGGCCCGCCTGGGCACCAAGGCCCGGCTCAGCGAGGACGGGGAGCACTACATCCTGGACGGCGCGAAGCTGTGGACCACCAACGGGGTGGTGGCCGAGCTGCTGGTGGTCATGGCCGCCGTCGCCCCGCATGAGGCCACCGGCTCCCAGCCGGCTGGCCGCGGCGGGATCACCGCGTTCGTGGTGGAGGCGGACAGCGCCGGAATCACCGTGGAGAACCGCAACGCCTTCATGGGCCTACGCGGAATTGAGAACGGGGTCACCCGATTCCACGGGGTCAAGGTGCCGGTGGCCAACCGGTTGGGCAAGGAGGGCAGCGGGCTGAAGATCGCGTTGAGCACGCTGAACACCGGCCGGCTTTCCATTCCGGCCATGTGCGCCGGGGCCGGAAAGTGGGCAACCAAGATTGCCCGGGAGTGGTCCGCGGCACGCGTGCAGTGGGGCCACCCGATCGGCCGGCACCAGGCGGTGGCCTCCAAGCTGTCCTACATCGCCGCCAGCACCTACGCCCTGGAATCGGTCTTTGAACTTTCCGCCTCACTGGCCGATGCCGGGATGAAGGACGTGCGCATCGAGGCGGCACTGGCCAAGCTCTACAGTTCGGAGGTTTCCTGCAAGATTGCCGACGAGCTGCTGCAGATCCGCGGCGGACGCGGTTACGAGACGGCCGCATCCCTGGCCGAGCGCGGCGAGCGCGCGGTGCCGGTGGAACAGCTGGTGCGGGACCTGCGAATCAACCGGATCTTCGAGGGCTCCACCGAAATCATGCACCTGCTCATTGCCCGTGAGGCGGTGGACGCGCACCTGCAGGCCGCCGGGGACCTGGCCCGGTCGGATTCGAGCATGGAGCAGAAGGCGAAGGCCGCGCTGGGGGCCTCGGGGTTCTACGCCAAATGGCTGCCCCAGCTGGCGCTGGGCTCCGGGAACCTGCCCACCGCCTATACGGGACACGGTCCGCTGGCCCGGCACCTGCGCTATGTGGAACGCGCCTCGCGGCGCATTGCCCGCCAAACGTTTGCGGGCATGGCCCGCTGGCAGGCGGCCATGGAACGCCAGCAGAACTTCCTGGGGCACATCGTGGACATTGGCGCCGAACTGTTCGCCATGGCGGCGGTAATCTCCAAGACCCACGCCCTGCAGGAGGCCCAGGACGGCCGGCACGATGCGGCGCTGGCCCTGGCGGAGGCATTCTGCGAGCAGGCGACGCTGCGCTGCGAGGAGCATTTCGAGCGCCTGTGGCAGAACACGACGCAAACCGATGACAAGCTGGCCCAGCGGCTGCTGGACGGTGACTTCAGCTGGCTGGAGGAGGGCGTGCATGACGTCTCCGCAGGCACCGGGCCATGGATCGCGGACTGGTCCCAGCAGCAGCGGCCCGATGCCCGACGGCTCTACGGGCCCGGTGCGGGCCAGGCGGAACCCACCGCCGACGCCAACGGCTAGGACCAGGCGGCGCCGGGAGCTAGCCGTGCAGCCGGTACCACATCAGTGCCACCTGCAGGCTGGCCCGGGATTCGGCGCTTTCCAGCGATAGCCCCAGCTTGTCCTCCAGCTTGGCCAGCCGGGCGTAGAGGGTGGGGCGTGAGAGGTACCCGGCCTTGGCCAGCGCGGACTTGTTCCCGCCGTGGCGCAGGTAGAGCTCGAGCAGTTCCAGCCCCTCCGCGTCCAGGGGCTGCAGCACCCCGGAAAGCTCGGTGTGGGCGAAGCTGCGCATCCTGGCGTCCTGGCCCATGGCCGCCAGCACCCCGCGCAGGCGCAGGTCCGCGAACCGGTAGTAGGGCTGGGCGCGGGTGGGCAGGTTCGGCACGATCTCGGCCACCTGCGCGGCATCCTCCAGGTTCTTGGCGCACTGGGAAATCCCGGTCGCCTCGGCCCCCACGCCCACCGCCACCGTCAGGCTCAGGCTTTCGCCCAGCTCCCGGGAGAAACGCTGCAAGGTTCCCTCGACCAGTTCCCGGGCCGCCACCGGCAGCACCGCCCCGAGCACCCCGGAACGCAGGGAGCCGGCCAGCACGCCCAGGCGCATGGTCTCGGCCACCTGGTCCATGACCTCCAGCACCTCGCGTTCGCGCAGCTGCATGCTCGTGGGGCTCTGCCCGGCCGGCAGCATCAGCCCGACGGCGACCGGCACGTAGTGCGCGGCCGCGTCCAACCCCAGCGCCTCGGCGCGCACCTGCACCTCCCCGGCGGAGAGCGAATGGTGCTGCAGCAGTTCGTGCAGCAGTGAGGTGCGCGCCTGGTAGAGCAGTTCGCGCTGGTCGCGCCCGGAGAGCCGGGCAATGGTCAGCGTCTGCCCGGCGCGTTCGAGCACCAGGGCGGCATTGGCTTCATCCTCCAGCCGGGCCGGCACCACCAGCCGGCCCCAACGGCTCTTGACCGCTCCGACCGGGGTCTGCAGCCAGTCCTCGGCCCCGTGGCTGCGCCCGGTGGATTCGGCGTAGGCCACGAACCGCGAGCGGCTGATCCAGTGCTCCAGCACCGAGGCGGCCCCCTGCCCTGCCCCGGCGTGCGCGAGCACCCGGTGGCGGACGTCTTCGAGCACCACCGGGGCCTGCAGCAGTTCGGCGGTGCGCTCCACGATCATGTGTTCATCGGCTTCGCTCAGCGAGAGCTCGGTGAAGATCTCATGCACGTGCCGGGAGAACTCGACCACGCGCAACTGCTCGGCCACCAGCAGCTTGTGGATCACCTCGGTGATCTGCACGAACCGCACCCGCCGGCGCAGCCAGATCACCGGCAGCCGGTGTCCGGCCGTGGCCTGTTCAAACAACCCCCGGCACGCCTCCGGCTCGGCCGAGTAGTACTCGATCAGCACCCCGGCCGCCCCGGCCCGCTGCAGCTCGTCGAGGAATTCACGCAGCCGCCGTGGGCTGGGTTCCACGTTGCGCAGCGTGCTGAGCACCAGTTCCCCGCCTTCGAGCAGTCCGGCGTTGTCCGGGGATTCGGTGACGTGCACCCAGCGCACCGGGCGGTGCAGATCCTGGTTGCTCCCGTAGACCACCGGCTCCGCCGCGCGCACCACCTCCAGGTCCAGTACCTGCGCCATTGTCAGTTCACCCACGGCCAGCCTTTACAGTTCGATAACTCCTACAGGTAAATCATGACACGTTGTCTGTGTGGTTCGTCATATTTTTAGCCCATGATGTTTTCAAGAGCACCCGAACGTCCCGGAAAGGACCACCTCGATGACCACGACCATGACCGAAACCCTGCAGCACTGGGTCAACAACGCCGCCTTCTCCGGTGAGGGCCAGAGCCGCACCGGCAAGGTCTACAACCCGGCCACCGGCGAGGTCGCCCGCGAGGTCGCCCTGGCCTCGAAGGCCACCACCGAGGCCGCCATCGCCGCCGCGGCAACCGCCTTCCCGAAGTGGCGCGACACCTCCCTGGCCCGGCGCACCGCCATCATGTTCCGCTTCCGCGAGCTGCTGGCCGAGCGCAAGGGCGAACTGGCCGCCATCATCACCGCCGAGCACGGCAAGGTGCTGGATGACGCGCTGGGCGAAGTGGCCCGCGGCATGGAGGTGGTCGAGCTGGCCTGCAACGCCCCCTACCTGCTCAAGGGCGAATACTCGGAAAACGCCTCCACCGGGGTGGACGTGCAGTCGCTGCGCCAGCCCGTGGGCGTCTCGGCGATCATCTCCCCGTTCAACTTCCCGGCCATGGTGCCGCTGTGGTTCTTCCCGGTGGCCATCGCCGCCGGCAACGCCGTGGTCCTCAAGCCCTCCGAGAAGGACCCGACCGCGGCGAACTGGCTGGCCGAGCTGTTCGCCGAGGCCGGGCTGCCCGAAGGCGTGCTGAACGTGGTGCACGGGGACAAGGAGGCGGTGGACACCCTGCTCACCGACGAGCGCATCGCCTCGGTCTCCTTCGTTGGCTCCACCCCGATCGCCCAGTACGTCTACTCGACCGGCACCGCCCACGGCAAGCGGGTCCAGGCCTTCGGCGGGGCGAAGAACCACATGCTGGTGCTGCCCGACGCCGACCTGGACCTGGCGGCCGACATGGCCGTGAACGCCGGCTATGGTGCCGCCGGCGAGCGCTGCATGGCCATCTCCGTGGTCGTGGCCCTGGAGCCGATCGCCGATGAGCTGGTGGCCAAGATCGCCGAACGCTCCAAGAAGCTGCGCGTGGGTGACGGCACCCGCGGCTGCGACATGGGCCCGCTGATCACCGGGGAACACCGCGACAAGGTCGCCGGGTACATCGATGCCGGCGTGGCCGCCGGGGCCGAACTGGTCCTGGACGGGCGAGAGGGTTCCACCGACGCGGACGGTGAGGGCTTCTTCCTGCACCCGACCCTGTTCGACAAGGTCGGCACCGACATGTCCATCTACACCGATGAGATCTTCGGCCCGGTGCTCTCGGTGGTGCGCGTGGAAAGCTTCAACGACGGCATCGAGCTGATCAACGCCTCGAAGTACGGCAACGGCACCGCGATCTTCACCAACGACGGCGGCGCGGCCCGCCGCTTTGAAAACCAGATCCAGGTGGGCATGGTCGGGGTCAACGTCCCGATCCCGGTGCCGGTGGGCTACCACTCCTTCGGCGGCTGGAAGGCCTCCCTGTTTGGTGACCAGCACGCCTACGGTCCGGAGGGCTTCAAGTTCTTCACCCGCAACAAGGTCGTGACCAAGCGCTGGCTGGATCCCAGCCACGGCGGCATCAACCTCGGCTTCCCGCAGAACGACTAGCGCCGCGCCCCGGCGCACGTCACCCAACGCGTTTCGTTGAGTAAAGGATAGAACTCATGACCGAACAACTGACCAGCGATCTCTCCGCCGAGCAGATCGCCGCGGGCCGGCGCGCCTACGAGCTGGACAAGGCGCACGTCTTCCACTCCTGGCAGGCCCAGGGCCCGTTCAGCCCGATGACGATCCTGAAGACCGAGGGCTCCCACGTCTGGGACGGCGAGGGGCGCAAGCTCATCGACATCTCCAGCCAGCTGGTGAACACCAACATCGGCCATCAGCACCCCAAGGTCATCGCCGCCATCCAGGAGCAGGCCGCCAAGATCGCCACGATCGCCCCGCAGCACGTCAGCGACGTGCGCTCCGAGGCGGCCCGGCTGATCGCCGAACGCACCCCCGGGGATCTGAACAAGATCTTCTTCACCAATGGCGGGGCGGACGCGGTGGAGCACGCGGTGCGCATGGCGCGGCTGCACACCGGGCGGAACAAGGTGCTTTCGGCCTACCGCTCCTACCACGGCGGCACCCACATGGCGGTGAACATCACCGGGGACCCGCGGCGCTTCGCCTCGGACAAGGCCACCGACGGGGTGGTGCACTTCTTCCCGGCCTACCCGTACCGTTCCTACTTCAACTCCACCACCGAGGCGGAGGAAACCGAGCGGGCGCTGAAGCACCTGGAGGACACGATCATCCTGGAGGGCCCGGGCACCATTGCCGCGCTGATCCTGGAAACGATCCCCGGCACCGCGGGCATCTACCTGCCGCCGCCCGGCTACCTGCAGGGGGTGCGCGAACTGACCCGCAAATACGGGATCGTGTACATCGCCGACGAGGTCATGGCCGGCTTCGGGCGCTCGGGTGAATGGTTCGCGGTGGACCACTGGGACGTCACCCCGGATCTGCTCACCTTCGCCAAGGGCGTGAACTCCGGCTACGTGCCGCTGGGCGGGGTGGCGATCAGCGAACCGATCTTCGAGACCTTCCGCGAGCAGGTCTACCCCGGCGGGCTGACCTACTCGGGGCACCCGCTGGCCTGCGCCGCGGCGGTGGCGACGATCAACGCCATGGAGGACGAGGGCATGATCGCCAACGCCAAGCGGTTGGGCGATGAGATCATCGGGCCGCGGCTGCGCCAGTTCGCCACCGAGCACCCGGCGGTGGGCGAGGTGCGCGGCACGGGGGTGTTCTGGGCGATCGAACTGGTCAAGAACCGGGCCACCCGAGAACCGCTGGCCCCCTACGGGGGCAGTTCGCCGCAGATGAACGAGGTGGTCACCGCGGCGAAGTCCGCCGGCCTGCTGCCCATGGCCAACTTCAACCGGCTGCACGTCGTCCCGGCGATGAACATCCCCGACGAGGTGCTCATCGAGGCACTGGACCGGCTGGAACAGGCCCTCATCGTAGCCGACCGCTTCGTCGAGGAATAGGCGCAAAATCCGGCACGGCCCGGAAGAACACCGCGGTCCGGGTCCCTGGCACAGGCCGGGGACCCGGACCGCGGTGCTGTTCCCGGCGTGGAGGCAACCCTTGACAGGGTGATCCGCTGCACTAGATTTGGATCATGGATGCACGGACATACGCTGAGGTGGACTACCTCACCCCGATGATGCATCTGGGGATCGCGGGCATCCTGGTGGTCTTTGGCATTCCGCTGCTGCTGCACGGGCTGTTCCGACGACGCCGGTTCAGCCGGTTGCGCGACGGGGAACAGACGTGGAAGGCCCGCTCCTCCATCCGCGTCCAGCTGCTCACCGGCGGTGTGGCGCTGCTGATCGCGGCCGTCTTTGGCGCCCTGTCGTGGAACGGCTACGAGCGCTCAACACGCCACCTTGAGGCGAACATCGTCCAGCGCTACCACCCCAGCAGCTTCGAACTGGGCTACTGGAACGGCTCCTGGGCCACCATCGACATCACCTTGCCCGACGGCACCCGCTTCCCGGACAGCATCGTGATGCTGCGCGCCGGCAGCGAACCATTCATTGAGGACATCTGGTACCACCACAACCCCAAGCCCTGAGCCTGGCCCCACCCGGTTTCGGCCCCGCCGCATCGCACGTTAACGGCCACCGGCGCCGGACACGGTTTCCCGTGACCGGCGCCGGTGGGTGCAGCCTGGCGCTAGCTCTTGATGATCTGCGGCTGGGCCAGGGACTTCAGCCCGTCCAGGCCGAACTCCAGCCCGTAGCCGGACTGCTTGGCCCCGCCGAACGGCACCCGCGGGTCAATGGTGCCGTGCGAGTTGATCCACACGGTGCCGGCCTGCAGCTGGGCGGCGACCTCCTGGGCCTTGGCCTTGTCGGCGGACCAGACCGAGGCGCCCAGGCCCACCTCCAGCGAGTTCGCCAGCTCGATCGCCTCCTGCACGTCCTTGACCTTCACGATCGGCAGGGCCGGGCCGAACTGCTCCTCGGTGACCAGGCGGTTCTGCGGGTCGATGTCCGCCACCAGGGTGGTGGGGTAGAAGTAGCCGGCCGCCTGCCCATCCGGGTTGGCGCCCAGCAGCACCCGCGCCCCGGAGTCCACCGCGTCCTGCACCAGGTCCGCGACGATGTCGTACTGGGCCTTGTTCTGCAGCGGGCCGAGCACGTTCTGCTCCTCCAGGCCCACCCCCATCGGCATCTTGCCGGCGACCTCAACCAGCGCGTCGCACACCTGATCGTAGATCGCCTCGGGCACGTAGAGGCGCTTCAGGGCCGCGCAGGTCTGCCCGGTGTTGATGAAGGCTCCCCAGAACAGGTCCTCGGCCACCGCTGCCGGGTCCACGTCCGGCAGCACCACGCCGGCGTCGTTGCCGCCCAGTTCCAGGGTCAGGCGCTTGACCGTGTCCGCGGAGGAGCGGATGATCGCCTTGCCGGTGCGGGTGGAGCCGGTGAACATGATCTTGGCGATCTGCGGATGGCTGGAGAGCTTCTCCCCCACCTCACGCCCGCCGGGCACCACGTGCAGCACGCCCTGGGGCAGCACCTGGTTGATCACGTGCACCAGGGCCACCACCGACAGCGGGGTGTACTCGCTGGGCTTCATCACCACGGTGTTGCCCATGCGCAGGCTCGGGGCCAGCTGCCAGATTGAAATCATCATCGGCCAGTTCCACGGGCCGATCGCGCCCACCACGCCCAGCGCCCGGTAGTGCTTGACCGCCAGGGTCTGCCCGTCATCGACCACGACCTCCGGCTCCACCTCATAGGCGGTGGCGGCGCGCAGCCAGCCCACCGCCCCGCCGACCTCGAAGCGGGCGTTCGGCCCGTTCAGCGGCTTGCCCTGCTCCCGGGAGAGCAGTTCGGCCAGCGCCTCGGCGTTGGCCTCGATGGCGTCGGCGGCCGCGTTCAGCAGGCGCTTGCGCTCCTCATGGCCCAGGGCGTCCCAGCCGGGCTGGGCGGCCCGGGCGGACTCGACGGCGGCGTCCAGGTCCGTGGCCGTGCCTTCGGCCACGCGGCCCACCAGGTCCCCGGTGGCCGGGTCGTGGACCTCGGTGCCCCCGGAGGCCGGCTGGATCGCGGCCAGCAGCTGCTCGGCGTTCGCGTACTGTACTTCGGTGTTGGCGGTAGTCATTGCTAACTCCTTCGACTCGGTCTGTTGCGGGCCCTGGATCGGGTGATCCCGCAGGTGGGTCTTGGTTCAATCATGCCAGCGGCGCACCGGGAGGACAGGCACCCGGTGCAGGCGGTGCCGGCGGTAGGACGTGGTGGCGGCCGTCCGGGGCCTAGCCGCGGTGGGCCGGCACCTCGTCGCGGGCCGGGTCGTGCTGGTCCTGCCGGGAACGGCGGGCGATGACGGCGATCAGGAAGCCGAGCACCCCGGGCAGCAGCACCACGGCCTGCAGCACGTACTGCAGCGGCCCGGCCTCCTCCATCCCGATCAGCACATCGAAGTTCACCACGATCTGGGTGAACACATAGCTCAAGGCGATCCCCGCGGCGATCGGGGCGATCACCCTGGTCAGCAGCGAGGCCTCAATGCGCCGCCGGGCGAAGTACCCGACCACCGCGAAGGAGGTCAGCGCCATCAGCAGCACCAGCCCGTAGGCCCCGGAATTGGTCATCCAGGTGAACATGGTCAGCACGATGAACATCGGATCCTTGCCGGTGGAGATCACGGCGAACACCGCGATCACCAGCAGCGCCAGCACCGACTGGGTCAGCGAGCCGGCCAGCGGGGCCTGGGTGCGGGCCGAGGTGCGGGCCAGGACCCGGGGCAGCGCGCCGCCGCGGCCCATCGCGTAGAAGTACCGGGCCACCACGTTGTGGAAGGCCAGCAGCGCGGCGAACAGGCTGGTGATGAACAGCAGGTTGGCCAGGTCGATGAACCAGCCCGGCGCGTGGCTGGCCAGGAACACGAAGATCAGATCCGGGCCGTGCTCCTGGGAGGCGCCCACCACCTGGTCCGGCCCCAGGGCCACCAGCACCGCCCAGGAGGACAGGGCGTAGAAGCAGGCGATGATGCTCACCGCGATGATGGTGGCCAGCTGCGCGGTGCGCTTGGGGTCCTTGACCTCCTGGTTGTAGATCGTGCCGGACTCAAAGCCCATGAACGCGGCAATCGAGAACGCGAGCACCGCGCCGATGCCGGGCATGAACAGGTCCCCGGTGGCAAAACCGGTGCTGCTGACCCCCTGCGGGGACTGGGCCACGGCCACCACGTCGAAGATGATCACCACCAGGAACTCCAGGCCCACCACGATGCCCAGCACCTTGGCGGAGAAGTCCACCCGGTTCACCCCCAGCACTGCCACCAGCGCCCAGGCGACCAGGGCGCACACCCACCACGGGATCGCGGTGCCCAGCACCGCGTTGACGAAGGAGGCCGCGGCGAAGCCGAACAGCCCGTAGATGCCGATCTGCATCAGGTTGTAGCTGACCACCGCCACCATCGCGGCACCCACCCCGGCTGGCTTGCCCAGCCCCTGGGCGATGTAGGCGTAGAAGGCGCCGGCGTTGCTCACATGCCGGCTCATGGCGGTGTAGCCGATGGCGAACACCAGCAGGATCGCCCCGAGCACGACGAAGGACAGGGGCACCCCCAGCAGCCCGGTGACGGCGAAGTTGGTGCTCACCCCGCCGGCGACCACCGTCAGCGGCGCGCTGGCCGCGATGATCATGACAACGAGGGCCGGCACGGTCAAGGTGCGCTGTTCGATACCCATTGCTTTTCCCCATTCCAAACGATGACCATCCCAGCATCTGTGAGGGGCGCCGCAGGTGTCTTGGCATTGCGCGCACACCACTTGGCATCGGGTGCAGACCTGGCCTGTGGGCGGTGAAAATCCGGGAGCGGCGCGGCGGGCCCTAGCCGGCGAGCTGCTGCCGGTAGCGGCTGGGACTCACCCCGTGGTGGGCGGCAAAGGCCCGGGCGAAGCCGGCCGCATCGGGCAGGCCCACCCGCGCGCCGATCGCCTGGATCGGCACCTGGGCCAGCATTGGGTCCGCCAGCAGTTCGGCGGCCAGTTCCATGCGCTGGTGGCGGATCAGGGCGCCGACCGGCCGGGGCTCGGCGGCGAACAGGGCGTGCAGGCTGCGCACCGAAAGGTAGTGCGCGGCGGCGATGCTGCCCGGACACAGCGCCGGATCGGCCAGCCGGGTTCGGATGTACTCCTGGATTCGCTGGCGTTGGCGCTGCTTGTCCCCGGCTGGGCTGGCCGGGGTCAGCACCCCGCCCAGCGCCGTGGCCAGCAGGTCCGAGGCGTTGCGCGCCAGCGGCGCGCCGCCGTGTTCATCCCACTGGTCCAGGTGCTCGCCCAGGTGGTGCAGCAGCGGGGTGACGGTGCCGGCCAGCGGATGGCGTCCGTCCAGCTTCACGGCGGTGATCTGGTGGACCTGCTCCTGGGGCAGGCGGAACTGCTCGTGCGGGATCATGACCACCATGGTGGTCGCCTCGCGTTCGAAGGCCAGCGAATAGGGCCGCTGGGTGTCGTAGATGGCCAGTTCCCCGGGGGCCAGCAGCACCTGGCGTCCGTCCTGGACCAGCAGCCCATGCCCGGTCAGCTGCAGTGAAACCTTGAAGTATTTCCCGTCCCCGGCCGCCGCCAGCGGTTCGGTGCGCTGCACGGCGTGGGGCTTGGCGCTGATGCGCATCATCCCGATCCCGCCGAGCATGTTCGTGGCCAGGCTGGCGCGGAACCGGCCGGAGGACACCGCTTCGCTGCGCAGCGGAACGAAGGACTGGGAGACCAGGTCCGACCAGGCGGTGTGCGAATCCACGTGCTGAAACTGGTACATCCCTCTCCTCCCGGCGCGGGCACCGCCCCTGTAGTGCGCGTCACGTTGAATGTACGGCAGATTTTCGTCGCTGTCACCTGCCGCCGCTGCGCCCCGGGGGCTAATGCAGGGATTCGAGCAGGTAGTCCAGCTGCGCCAGCAGCTGCTGGCGCGAGTTGCCCGCATGGTCCAGCACGGCGGTGATCTGCGCCCCGAGCAGGAAGGTCATCAGCGCATTGCGCGCCACCTCCACGCGCTGCGGGTCCAGGCCCGGCACCTGATGCAGCCAGCCATCGAGCTGTCGGCGCCAGTCATCCATGGAGTTTGCGTTCAGCTGCGCCATCTTCTCATCCTGCAGGGCCACGTGCCAGAAGTGGATGACCACCCGGGACTCGTCGCGGCGCTCCTCATCCAACGGCAGCACCTCGGCGGCGAAGGCGCGGATGGCAGCCATTCCCGCCAGGCCCCGGGTGGTGCGGGCGATGCGCCGCCCGGTGGAGTTGAACACGAAGTTGAACGTGGCCGAGAGCAGCGAGTTGCGGGTGGGGAAGTACGGTTTGAGCCCCCCGTTGGCGTAACCGGCCGCGGCGGCCAAATCACGCAGGTTCAGCTTGTCGAAGCCCTGCTGGGCAATGAAGCGCCAGGTGACTTCGATGATTTCGCGGCGGCGCTGCTCATGGTCAACGATCTTGGGCATGTCACCAGTCTAGGGCCGGGGCAGAAATATCCCGCGCCCCCTTGTGAAGCACTCCACAAATCCGTATTCTCTACACGTAGAGAATTAAAAGTGTTTCGCTTCACACCCCCTGGAAGGTTGCATCACATGAAGACCCGCACCGTCGACTACACCCTGCTGGGCGCCGAGGAAATCGCCGCCGCCCGCCGGCTGCTGCAGGAGAACAACCTGTTCACCGGCTCCACCCGCATCGCCTACCTGGGGCTGGAGGACCCGAACCTGCAGGCCCCGGCCCGCCGGGTGCGGGTCATGCTCATGGATTCGGCGCTGAATGAGCCCAAGGACGTGGTGCTGGACCTGACCCGCAACGAGATCGAGCAGGTCACCGAGGTCGACGCGGCGGCCGTGGGGCAGCTGCCGGTGCTGGAGGAGGAGTTCGAAAAGGTCGAGGCCATCGTGGCCGCGGACGAAGGCTGGATCCAGGCGCTGGCCAAGCGCGATCTCACCGTCGAGCAGGTGCGCGTCGCGCCGCTGTCCGCCGGCGTCTTTGAGTACCCGCAGGAGTCCGGGCGGCGCATCCTGCGCGGGCTGGCCTTCCGCCAGGACTTCGCCGAGGACTCGGCCTGGGCCCACCCGGTGGACGGGCTGGTCGTCTACATCGACACCGTCGCCGGCAAGGTGGACCAGATCCTGGACTTTGGACCGGTGGACATCCCGGCCGACCACGGCAACTACACCGACCCCGAGCTCACCGGCCCGATCCGCGACACCCAGAAGCCGCTGCTGATCACCCAGCCGGAGGGCCCCAGCTTCACCGTCACCGACGGCAACCACGTCGAGTGGGAGAAGTGGAGCCTGGACGTGGGCTTCGACATGCGCGAGGGCCTGGTGCTGTACAACATCGCCTTCGACGACAAGGGCCAGCGCCGACGCATCCTGGACCGCGCCTCGATCGCCGAGATGGTCGTGCCCTATGGCGACCCCTCCCCGGTGCGCAGCTGGCAGAACTACTTCGACACCGGCGAGTACCTGATCGGACGCATGGCCAACTCCCTGGAACTGGGCTGCGACTGCCTGGGCGAAATCCACTACATCTCCCCGGTGGTGGCCACCGCCGACGGCGAGGCCCGCACCATCCACAACGGCATCTGCATGCACGAGGAGGACTCCTCGATCCTCTCCAAGCACTCCGATGACTGGTCGGGGGTGAAGTACACCCGACGCAACCGCCGCCTGGTGATCAGCTTCTTCACCACCGTGGGCAACTACGACTACGGCTTCTACTGGTACCTGTACCTGGATGGCACCATCGAATTCGAGGCCAAGGCCACCGGCATCGTGTTCACCTCCGCGATGCGCGACGAGCGCTTTGCCTCGGAGATGGCCCCGGGCCTGGGGGCCCCGTTCCACCAGCACATCTTCGGCGCCCGGCTGGACTTCGCACTGGATGGCGGGCCGAGCCAGGTCATCGAGGAGGAGGCGGTGCGCCTGCCGATCAGCCAGGAGAACCCGCGCGGCAACGCGTTCAGCCGCAGCCACACGGTGCTGTCCACCGCCAAGCAGGCGGTGCGCGATGCGAACATGCCCTCCGGGCGCTCCTGGGTGGTCACCAACCCGGAATCGAAGAACTACCTGGGCAAGCCGGTGGGCTTCAAGCTGCACCCGCAGGGCCTGCCCACCCTGCTGGCCGCCGAGGGCTCCTCGATCCACAAGCGCGCCACCTTTGCCTCCAAGGCGCTGTGGGTCACCAAGCGCGAGGCCGGGCACCGCTACCCGACCGGCGACTTCGTGAACCAGAACCCGGGCGTGGAGGGGATCAAGGACTGGATCGCCGATGACCACAGCGTGGACACCCAGGACATCAGCCTGTGGCACACCTTTGCGCTGACCCACTTCCCGCGCACCGAGGACTGGCCAATCATGCCGGTGGACTCGGTCGGGTTCAAGATCCGCCCCGAGGGCTTCTTTGACCGCTCCCCGGTGCTGGATGTGCCCGAGCCGGTCAAGCACGGCTGCTGCTCCAGTGGTGAGGCCGAGTGCTGTGGCGGCGGAAACTAGGCGCACCGCGGGCACCTGGGTGCTGGCCGGCGGCGCCGCAGCGCTGGCGGCCGCCCACGTGCTGATGCTGCTGGCCCTGCCCCACTCGCCGGGCTGGGTCATCGCCCTGGGCGTGATGACCCTCTGGTGCCTGAAGTGTTCGGTGGACGCCCTGCGCACCGGGCAGCTGCTGGGGCTGCTGCTGATGAGCGCGGCCATGGGCATCGCGCACGTCGTGATGGTGCTGGGCCTGCCGCTGGGGCACGCCGGTCACGGGGCGCATGCCGCGGCTTCCGGCGGCCATGCGGACGGGCACCTGTGGATGCTGGTGATCGCGCTGGCCGAATTCACCCTGATGTTCGGCTGCGCCCTGGGGATCAGCGCCGGGCGCCGGGTCCGCGGTTCCACCGCGGCCCGCAACGCCGCCGGGTGCTCCGTGGCGCACCGCAGCACCCAGAGCGCGGGCGCCGTCCCGGCGGCCGCGCCCCTGGTGCCCTCCGGGTCTTGACAGTCCGCCGGCCACCGCGGTTGAATGTGTAATGAATCACATTCATTACACATTCAACCGTGATCCTTGTGGGGAAGAGGGATAAGCGTGGCCAGCCTCCGGCTCCCACTGAGCACCCCTCCCCCGCTGCGACCACACTGGTCATCCCACCACTTCCAACGCTGGCGATGAACGGGCCCGCCTTCGCCCACCCGTTCACCGACCTCGACAAGGGATAACCTGCCCGTGACCGCCACCCCATCCACCCCCGCCACCGGCCCGCTGAGCTTTGATCGGCACGAGGCCGAAATCGACCCCGAACGCATCCGCCAGTCACTGGCCGGGGCCCGGCACACGTCCTACTGGCTCGACACCCCGCTGCGCCCGGACCCGCACCCGGCCCTGGAAGGTCCCGCCTCCTGCGACCTGCTGGTCATCGGCGGAGGCTACACCGGGTTGTGGACCGCCCTGCAGGCCAAGGAGCGCGACCCGCAGCGCAGCGTCATCCTGCTGGAGGCCGAACGCATCGGCTGGGCCGCGTCGGGACGCAACGGCGGGTTCTGCGAGGCCTCCCTGGTGCACGGCGAATCCAACGGCGAACAGCACCTGCCCCGGGAGAACGCCCGGCTCACCGAGCTCGGTGAGGAAAACCTGCTGGAGCTGCTGGAGACCATCTCCCGCTACAACATGGACGTGGAGCTGATCAAGGACGGCATCCTCACCGTGGCCACCGAGGACCATCAGGTCCCATGGCTGCGCGAGGAGCACGCGGCACACCCCGACACGCTCTACCTGGGCCCCGATCAGGTGCGCGGCTGGATCAACTCCCCGGACTTCAAGGCCGGACTGTACAGCGAAACCGACGGGGTGCTCGTGCACCCCGCCAAGCTGGCCTGGGAGCTGGCCCGGGTGTGCGACGAGATTGGGGTGCAGATCCACGAGCACACCCGCGCCGAAGCGCTGGCGCCGGTGGAGGGCGGCCTGCGCGTGCTGACCCCCAGCGGACAGGTGCAGGCCGAACGTGTCGCCCTGGCCACCAACGCCTTCCCCTCGCTGCTGGCCCGGCACCGGCTGCACACCATCCCGGTCTACGACTACGCGCTGATGACCGAACCGCTCAGCCCCGGGCAGCGGGCGGCGCTGGGCTGGGAGAAGCTGGTGGGCCTGTCCGACATGAACAACCGCTTCCACTACGTGCGCCCCACCATTGACGCCGAGGGCGGTTTCCGGCTGCTCTACGGCGGCTACGACGCGCTCTACCACTTCGGCGGGCGGATCCGCTCCAGCTACGACCGCTCCGAGGCGACCTTCGAAAAGCTGGCCGCCCACTTCCTGGGCAGCTTCCCGCAGCTGGGCCAGGTGCGCTTCTCCCACGCCTGGGGCGGGGCGATCGACACCTGTTCACGCTTCTTCGCATTCTTCGACAGCTCCTACGGCGGGAAGGTGGCCTACTCGGCCGGCTACACCGGCCTGGGGGTGGGGGCCACGCGCTTCGGGGCGAAGGTGATGCTGGACCTGCTTTCGGGGAAGCCGACCGAGCTGACCGGACTTGAGATGGTGCGCCGCAAGCCGATCCCATTCCCGCCCGAACCGGCCGCCTGGCTCGGGGTGAAGCTGATGACCGGGCACCTGGCCCGCGCCGACCGCAACCAGGGCCAACGCTCCCTGTTCCTGAAGGCCATGGACAAGCTCGGCATGGGTTTCGACTCCTAGAACTTCGCGCCGGCACCGGCCCGCGGCCGGACCCATTAACGACCACCCCCAGGAAAGGGACCCCAGATGCACAGCTACGACTTCCCCCACGGCCACCAGTTCATCAACGGCGCCTGGCGCCGCGGCGGCGGCCAACGGGTGGAGCGGATCAATCCCGCCACCGGCACCGTCCTGGAAACCATCGACTACGCCAGCGCCGAGGACGTGGAGGATGCGGTGCGCGCGGCCCACACCGCCTTCAGGTCCTGGTCGCGGCTGACCCCCGCCGAACGCTCCGGGCACCTGCTGGCGCTGGCGCGCGAACTGGAATCCCGGGCCGAACTGCTGGCCGCGGTGGAAACCGCGCAGACCGGCAAGAGCATCCGCATGTCCACCGAGTTCGACGTGCCCGGCTCCATCGACAACGTGAACTTCTTCGCCGGGGCGGCGCGCCACCTGCAGGGCCTGGCGGCCGGGGACTACGCCGGGAACTCCACCTCAATGGTGCGCCGCGAGCCGGTCGGGGTCATCGGTTCGATCTGCCCCTGGAACTACCCGCTGCAGATGGCCGCGTGGAAGATCCTGCCGGCGATCGCCGCCGGGAACACCATCGTGCTCAAGCCCAGTGAGCTCACCCCCGGCACCACGCTGCTCTTCGCCGAGGCCGCCCACGCCGCCGGGCTGCCGGCCGGGGTGATCAACGTGGTGGTCGGTCCGGGGCCGAGCGTGGGTGAACAGCTCGTGGGCCACCGGCTGGTGCGGATGAGCTCCTTCACCGGTTCCACCGCGGTGGGCCGGCGCATCATGGCCCTGGCCGCGGAAACCGGCAAGCGGGTGCACCTGGAACTGGGCGGCAAGGCCCCGTTCGTGGTGTTCGACGACGCGGACCTGGAGGCCGCGGCACACGGCGCGGTGGCCGCCTGCACCATCAACGCCGGGCAGGACTGCACGGCCGCCACCCGCGCCTACGTGCACAGCTCGGTCTTCGAGGCGTTCACCGCCCGGGTCACCGAGCTGATGGAAACCATGGTGGTGGGAGATCCCACGGACCCGGACACGGACATGGGGTCCCTGATCAGCGACACCCACCTGCGCCGGGTCGCCGCCATGGTGGACCAGGCGCTCGCACAGGGCGCCACGGTGCGCACCGGCGGAACCCGGCTGCCGCGCCCCGGCTCATTCTTCCGTCCCACGCTGATCACCGGGGCCCGGCAGGATTCGGCGATCGTGCAGCAGGAGGTGTTCGGCCCGGTGCTGGTCGCCCTGCCCTTTGACACGGACAATGAGGCGATCACCCTGGCGAACGACACCCCCTATGGCCTGGCGGCCAGCGCCTGGACGCGGGATGTGAACCGGGCCCTGCGCGCCGCGGCGGAGATCGAGGCAGGCTGTGTGTGGATCAACGAGCACATCCCGATCATCTCCGAGATGCCGCACGGCGGCTACAAGGCCTCGGGGCAGGGCAAGGACATGAGCCAGTACTCCTTCGACGAGTACACGAACATCAAGCACGTGCTGCTCTCCCACGAAGAGGCCGCGCACCGCCCGTGGCAGGACACGGTGTTCCGCCAGCGCTAGGAGCCGCAGACCAGCCGGCCCAGCAGCTCGGTGGCCTGCCCCGGGGTGGTGGTGGCGAAGAAGTAGCTGGCCAGCTCCTGCTGCCCGGCACTGCCGGCCCGGCCCAGTTCCAGGACCCGCTCGGCCAGGTCCTGGCCCGCCGCCGCGGAGCCCAGCAGCTGGCCGGCCGGCAGCCGGCGGGTCAGTTCGCAGTCCTGGCTGCCAACCGCCAGCAGCGGCACATTCAGCGCGATCGCGTCATAGGCCATCGCCGAGATGTCGCAGATCGCCACGTCGCTTTCGGCCAGGGACTGGCCGGGGTCGGCGACCGGGTCCAGGTGCGCGGCGTACTCCCGGCGCAGCCCGGCCAGCAGCTTGCCCACCGGCGCCGAGGTGTCCCCGGTCTTCGGGTGCGGCCTGAAGCGCAGCTCAATGCGCTCGTCCCCGGCCAACGCCTCCAGCAGCTGGGCGCCATGGGTTTCCAGCGAGGAATAGCCCATCGCCTTCGAATCGCCCTCCCAGGTGGGGGCGTAGAGCACCCGCAGCCGGCGCAGCCCGGTAGTGCGGGTAATCCCATCCAGCTGTGGGCGCCCGATCGGCACCAGCGCGGCCGGGTCAAAGCGCGGGATGTGCGCGGTGATGCGCTCGATGGCCGCCGGCCCGGCCACCGCCACCCGGTCGTAGGCCTTGAGCTGGTTGGAGACCATGGAGATCTTCTCGCTCTCCCCATGGTTCAGGTGCACGTGCAGCGGGCCGTTCATCCGCAGCATCGTGAAGTTGCCCTGCGCGTTGTTCACGTAGCAGATGGTCCTGGTCCCGGCCTTGGCCAGGCGCTGCTCGACCTGTTCCATGGAGCGGGAGAAGAACACCGGCAGCCCGGTCATCTGAAGCAGCTGGCGGGCGGTGAGCGCGTTCATCACCACGATTCCGATCCGCGCCCCGGATTCGGCCAGGGCCTCGAAGGGACGCAGCCACACCTGCAGCTGGTAGATCTGGCTGGGCGGTTCGGAGAAGAACAGGACCGTGTGCGCCTGGCGCAGTTCCCGGTGCTGGGCGTTGATGCTGCGGCGCACCGCCGGTTCGGCGGCCAGGGCTCGGGCCCGGCCCACGGCCAGGCGCAGTTGTCGGGTGATCAGGGACATGGCTTAAGTCTACGGAACCACCGCGCCCGCCCTGCCCGGCGCGCCACGGGCCGGTGCTCCACAGGCCGGTCCGGCCGCCGGCTCGACCGCCGGTTCGGCGGGCTCCTGCGCTATTTGCCTGCTGCGGCGGCCAGGTCATCGACCTGGGCGCCCATCCAACCGACGTAGTCCTCATCCGGGCCCATGGTCTCGGCGAAGTCGACCACCGGCACCGAATGGGCCTCGGCGGTGGAGCGGATCGCGACGCTGTCGTGCCCCTCGGTCTGGATATTGTAGGCCAACAGGTCAATCTGTCCGTCGGCGAGCGCATCGTTCATCTTCTTCAGGGTCTGCGGCGGGATGTCGCCGCCGGCCTCGACCGCTTCGCTCAGCCCCTGCGGGGTGGCGTCGTGCATCCCGGCGTCCTTCAGCAGGTAGAAGGGCACCGGCTCGGTCATCGCGAAGCTCTTGCCGTCCAGCCCGGCCGCCGCCGCCCGGTCCTTCAGCTCCTGCAGCTCGGTGCTGAACTGCTCGGCGTTGGCCTGGAACTGCTCGGCGTGCTGCGGGTCGAGTTTGCCGAACTCGCTGGCCAACCGCTCCCCCAGGGCCTGCATCGAGTCCAGGTCAAACCAGACGTGCTCGTTGTACCCGGCATGCTGGTGACCCTCATGCCCGCCATGCTCGTGCTCGTGCTCTCCCTGTTCATCGTGCCCGGCCTCGGCGCTCTCTTCGACGGCCTCGGGCGAGGTGTCCACGGCGTGGATCTGCTGGGCCACCTGTTCGGAGGGCATCGAGGAGATCAACTGGTCCATGAAGGCGTCGTAGCCGCCGCCGTTGGCCAGCACCACCTCGGCCTTGGAAATGGTCAGCTTGTCCCGTGCGGTGGGCTCATAGGAATGCGGGTCCTGGGCCGGGGAGGAGATGATCTCGGTGGCCTGCACGCGGTCGGCGCCGATGCGCTGGGCAATGTCACGGTAAACGTTGGTGGTGGCGACCACCTCAATGGCATCGGGGTTCTGCTGCTCCTGCGGGGACTGGGCGCTGCCCTGGGCGCACCCGGCCAGGATCAGTGCGCCCACTGGCAGCAGCAGAAGCGTCGGGGTCAGGTGGCGTGCGGTCACGGGCGGCTCCATTCCAAAGAATCACTAATGAGAACTATTCTACATTAATGTGAGAATGGTTCGCACCAGCGGTTTCGGTGCCGGCTCGCCGGTCCCGCGGCAGGGTCCCATGGGCTCCCCCGGTTCCGGTGGCCTTGACCACCAGCACCGCGATCAGCGTGGTCACCGGGATCGCCAGCACCAGCCCGATCGAGCCAATCAGGATGCGGATGACCTCCTCGGCCATCGACCCGGTGCTTAGCGTGCTGCCCACCCCCTGGTTGCTCAGCGCCGCGATCGCCAGGATCGGCAGCGCCGCCCCGGCGTAGGCGAAGGCGATCGTGTACACGGTGGAGGCGATGTGGTCCCGCCCGATGCGCATACCCTTGGCGAACAGTTCGCGGGCCGTGGCCCGCGGCGCGGCCTCGGCCAGCTCCCAGACGGTGGCGGACTGGGTGATGGTCACGTCGTTGAGCACCCCCAGCCCGCCGATCAGCAGCCCGCAAATCAGCAGCCCCGTTAACGACACCTGCGGCGCCACCGTGGACAGGGTCATCGCGTGCTCATCGGTGGCCCCGGTCAACGCCGCCGCATCGGTCAGCCACACGGCAAGCCAGGCGGTGACGCCCAGCCCGAAGAGGGTGCCCAGCAGCGCCGTGGAGGTCTTCGCGTTCAGGCCGTGGGCAAAATACAGCGCACCGAACATGATCACCGTGGAACCCACCAGCGCAACCAGCACCGGGTTCTGCCCCTCCAGCAGGGCCGGGACCATGAACATCATCATGAACGCCACCCCGCCCAGCAGCCCGATCAGTGCCCGCCCGCCACGCCACCCGGCGACCAGCACCACCACCAGCGCGTAGGCCAGGGCCAGCAGCACCATCGGCGTAGTGCGCACGAAATCGACGAAGACATAGGGCACCGCCTCGGTGCTGGCCCCCGCCAAATCCAGGTAGCGCACCCGATCCCCGGAACCCACATCCCGGGAGCTGAGCGTTTCGGGCGGCACCTCCAGCTGGATCTCCGCCCCGCCGCCGTCGGGCATCACGTAGGTGACCGGGCACTGCAGCTCCTTGCCGCCCACCTCGTCCAGCCCCTGGCTGGAGGGGCAGATCTGCGACTCGGTGCGAGTGACCGTGCCGGTGGACATCTGCACCGACCCGCTGGTGTCCATCGGGCCGCTGAGCGCGAAGCGATCGTAGTTTCCCTGGGGCCACAGCACGATCACCATCACCAGCGCAATGGCTCCCACCGGCGCCAGCAGCGCCCAGAGGATGATCGAGGCGCGCTTGTGGCGCCGGGGATCCAAGAGGATCTGCGAATGTTCGTGATGGTGATGGCCCACGTGCCTGCCTTTGTCGTCCTGCCCGAGATGGGCCGCTGCGTGCCCGGATGTCGTGGCACCACATCGAAGACGATGCGCAATGGTGCCCGCACCAGTGTAGCCAGCGCGCCGGGGCCAGGGCAGCGGCGAATCGCGCACCGCCCGTGCGGCACCGTCCGCGGGGATGAGCAAACAAATCCACCCAAAGGTTCATGGGTTTACCCCACCGCACCAGCGAGAATTGCCTTATGACCAGCCAGCCAGAACGCCTTGAGCCTTCGCCTTCCACCGCGGGCGCCGATCCGCACACCGAACCCCGCTACGCCTTCCACCGCCTGATGCGCCGCGACCGGCAGTACCGGTGGTGGCAGCCGCTGGCGGTGGGCGGCACCACCCTGGGCTTCTATCTGGCGCTCACGGTCCTGATCGTCATCGCCATGATCGCGATGATGCTGGCCTCCCCCACCGCGTGGATGGACACCGGCACCGGCGACCCGTTGGCGGCCAGCGAGGAACTGGCACTGGACATGAGCAATCCCTCGGATTTCATCCTGACCATGCTCTCGCTCATCCTGCTGATCCCGGCCTGCTTCTTCGCCTACCTGCTGCTGGGCCCCAAGCCGGTGGGCCTGCTGTGGTCGGTGACCGGCAGGTTGCGGTTCCGCTGGCTGGCGGTGTGCCTGGGTGCGGCGCTGGGGGTGTACCTGCTCTACTTTGGCGGCGGGCTGCTGCTGGAAAAGACCGGGGTGCTGCCCTCCGCGCCGGTGCCCGCCCAGAGCGTGCCCGATTCCCCGCTGCTGATGGTGATCCTGGTGCTGCTGCTGGTGCCGTTCCAGGCACTGGCCGAGGAGTACCTGTTCCGCGGGATGCTGATGCAGATCATCGGCGGCTGGCTGAAACATCCGCTGTTCGCGATCCTGCTGCCCCTGCCGTTGTTCGTCTTCGGGCACATCTACGACGTCTACGGCCTGCTGGATGTGGCGGCCTTCGCGCTGGCCGCCGGCTATCTCACCTGGCGCACGGGTGGGCTGGAGGCGGCCATCGGAATGCACGTGGTGAACAACGTGCTCCTGTTCCTGATGGGCGCGGCCGGGCTGATGGACATGAACGCCACCGAGGGATCCCTCGCGGCCCTGCTGCCCTCACTGGTGCTGACCGCAGTCCTGACCTTCCTGCTGGTGCGCCTGGCCGATCGTTTCGGCGTGCAGCGCACCGCCGGGCCGGCTCCGCTGCCGCCGCAGCCGGAATACCTGGTGCCGTGGTCAACCGGCGGTCACCCGCATTTCCCGCAGTACCACCAGCAGCAGTACCCGGGGCAGCAGTACCCGGTGCCGGGGCACCCGGCCCAGGGGAACTACCCGCCGGGCCAGGCCCCGCACCCCGGGCACCCCACGGGCGCCTATTGGGCGCCGCCGGCCGAACAGCTTCCGCCGTACCCGAACCCACCGCAGCAGGGACCGGGCACTGCGGGGCAGGGAACCGATAACCCGCCGGAGCAACAGCCCGGCAGCTAAGCGCCGCCCCTGGCGCCCTGGTCGGCGGCGGGCAGGGAAAAGGCGTGAGCATTGGGTAATGCTCACGCCTTGGGACTAGTGGGATCAGTGGTTGTTGCGCGGCCAGCGCAGCAGGGCAGCGATGCCCACCCCGTTGGGCAGCAGCCCGTCGGGGACGTAGCGGATGGTCGCATCGGTCAGCGCGGTGGCCCGCAGCAGCACCTCAGGCGCCGGCCATTGGCCGATGACCAGTTCGGCGTGGTTCGGATCATCCTCCACCGCCACCCAGGGTTCGGCGCTCAGGGCCCGCAGCGTGTGCTCATCCTGGTACTGGCTGACCAGGATCGTGTCGGCCTGCGCCTGCTGCAGGGCCTCCACCACCTCGTTGATGCCCAGGGCCAGGTTCGCCCGCGAGTTGCCCGAGTTGTCCGCCACCCGCTGGGAGAGGGTCTCCAGCTCGGTCGCGGTCACGGTATCCACCAGCTTGCGGATTTCCGCGTCCACGGCGTTGCGGTCGGCCCCGCCGGTGCGGGTATTGGCCTCCAGCATGGCCACCAGGGGCTGCAGCGAGGAGTGCACATAGTCGCGCACCATCTCCCGGGATTTCACATCCCCGGAGATCACGATGAGCCGCACGTAGTTATCGTGCGCCATCTCCCGGATCAGGTCGGCGACCTCCTCGGCGTTGCGCCGGGCCATTTCTTCGGCCGCGGCCTGGTTCTTGGGCTGGTCGTATTCCCCGGGCACCTTGCGGGCCACGTGGGTTTCCTCCGGCACGCCCACGATGCCCCGGCTGGCGACCCGTTCCGGGGAGGTGGTGTTGTACAGGTGCACTTCACCGCCGGCCCGCCCGGCCTCGGCCACCAGATAGGAGAAGGCCCCGCCGCGGGCGCGGGCCAGGGCCACAAAGTTCGGGAACGGTCCGGTGTCCACGGTGGTGTTTTCCACCTTCAGGCCCGGGATGATTTCATTGAGCACCACCTGTCCGTCGTGGACGGCAACCATGCGGGCCACCGGGGCGCGCAGCCCCTCGACCGGCTGCAGGGCTTCGGTCATTGCTGAGATGTCGCGAGGATCCGCTTGCTGACTTTTGAGGGTCTTGGCAACTTCATCAGGTAGCCGGTCAGCGGCCTCCTGCGCCGCCGTGGTTCCCAGCGAAGCATCTGCCAAAACAGTGCTCCAAGAGCCGGTCTTTCGATAGAGCGAAGCGTCGATTCCATTAGAATCCGCGCGCAGTGCCATGCTGACTCCCTTCCGCACGCGACCGTTGCAGTCGCGCAGCGACTAGATCCGTGTGACTAACCTAACACCCCAAGTGGTTCCCCGGAAGAGGTGCGGCTCATCAGCTGGTGTCTTGCCAGTCTGCCCCATCGCAACGGATCATGGCACCGCAGAAGACCGGTTCTGCGGTGCCTTTGAGGGAACTACCAGCGCCCGCGCCAGTAATGCGGTGGGATGGCAGGTTCGGCCTGTAGGGTGTGCGCGGCGCGGTTGGCCCACTGCGGGTCGCCCAGCGCGGCCCGTCCGATGCTCACCCCGTCCGCAGCGCCGGTGACCAGGACCTGTTCGGCCTGCACCGGGTCGGTAATCGCCCCGACGGCGGTGACGAACGCGTCCTGCGGCAGCCCCTGGCGCACGGCGGCGGCCAGCGGCACCTGGTAGCCCGGGCCGCTGGGGCCGTGGAAGGCGCCGATCCCGGCACTGGAGACGTCAAAGGCCCGCACCCCCATCTGGTACAGCTCCCCGGCCAGGCGCACCGTGTCCGCAATCCCCCAGCCCTGCGGCACCCAGTCCTCCCCGGAGAAGCGGATGCCCAGCACCTTCTCCTGCGGCCAGACCTCGGCCACCGCCTGCACCACCTGCTTCAGGTAGCGCACCCGGTTCTCGTAGCTGCCGCCGTACTCGTCGGTGCGCGTATTGGACAGCGGGGAGAGGAACTGGTGGATCAGGTAGCCGTGGGCGGCGTGGATCTGGATCGCGTCGAACCCGGCAACGTCGGCCCGCTGCGCGGCCGCCGCCCAGTCGCGCACCGAACGCTGGATCTGCTCGATGCTCATTGCGGTGGACGGGGCCAGCCCGTAGAGGTCAGAGGGGCTGGAGGTATAGGTCTGCCAGCCGCCGTCCTGCTCGCCGATGCTGCCGGTCTTGCCGTCCTTCGCCGGGCCGGGCAGCCAGGCGTAGGTGGAGGCCTTCGCCCCGGCGTGGGCCAGCTGCACGCTGATCTTCGCGCCGTGGGAGTGGACGTAGTCCACGATCGGCGCCCAGGCCCGCTCCTGTTCGTTGTTCCACAGCCCGGAATCCCGATCCGAGATCCGCCCCTCGGCGGCGACCGCGGTGGCCTCGGTGTGGATCAGGGAGAACCCGCCGTGGGCCATCGAGCCCAGGTGCACCAGCTGCCAGCTGGTGGGCACCCCGTCGCGGGCGTCGACCGCGTACTGGCACATCGGGGCCAGCACCACGCGGTTGCGCAGCTCAAGGCCCTGCCCGTCGCGGGTGGGAATGGTGATGGGGGTAAAGAGTTAGCTTTGCGCCATGCTAGGTGTGACACCGCGGCCGGCGGCATTATTCCGTCCCGCACACGCTTGGCGTCCAAATGTTGGCGGTGTCACACCCCAGCGCCGCTACATCCCGCCGAAGTTTTGCACCACGCTCATGGCGACGCTGAAGTACACGACCAGCCCGGCCGCATCGACGAACGTGGAGATGAACGGGTTGGAGAACACCGCCGGATCCACCCGCAGCAGCTTGCCGATGATCGGCATGATCCCACCCACCGCCGCGGCGATCGTGCACAACGCCACCAGGGTGACGCCGATGATCAGCGCCACCTGCAGGTCAAAGACCAGGCTGGCGATCAGCAGCGCCAGCGAGCCCAGGCACAGCCCCAGGATCCCGCCCACGCGCACCTCGCGCAGCAGCACCCGGCCCAGGTCCGCCACCCGGATGTCCCCGACCGCCAGGGCGCGGGTCACGGTGGTGGCCGCCTGGTTGCCGGTGTTCCCGCCGATGCCCACCACCAGCGGGATGAACAGGCTGAGCACCACCATGGACTCCAGGGTCTCCTCGAAGCTGGAGAGCACCTGCACGGTCAGGGTCGCGCCGATGCCCAGCACCAGCAGCCACACCAGCCGGGACTTGACCAGTGAGCGGATCGGGGTGGTCAGGTAGGGGCGGCGCAGCGGCTCGGTGCCGGCTCCGCGCGCCGAGCGCTCCTCTTCCTCCAGGTCGATCAGCCGGATGGCATCGTCGATGGTCAGCACCCCCACGACCCGTTCCTCCAGATCCAGCACGGGCATGACCATCACCCGGGTGTCGATGGTGCGCCGCGCAGCGACCGCCACCGGTTCGTTGGCGGTGGCGGTGTAGGGCTCGCTGGCCAGTTCGCCGACCAGCTGCTCATCATCGGCCCCCATCAGTTCACGCAGGCTGACCACCCCGACCAGGCGCCGCGCGCCGTCGGTGATCAGCACGGTGTAGATGCTTTCCACATCGTCCATGACCCGGTGGATGCGCCGCATCGTCTGGGCGACGCTGAGACCGGGGTGGGTGGTGACGAAGTTCGGGCTCATCACGTGGCCCACCACCCCGGAGGAGTAGCCCAGCAGCACATTGGTTTCACGCCGTTCACGCTCCCCCAGGCCCTGCAGCAGTTTCGCGGCGACCTGGGCGGGAAGCTCATCCAGCAGCGCCACCCGGTCATCGGGGTCCATCGCGGCAAAGACCTCGGTGACCGGGTGGCCCTGCATGGCCTCGAGCAGTTCGGCCTGCACGGGGGCGTCGAGCATCTCGAAGACGTCCATGGCCCGGTCCTTGTGCAGCATCCGGTAGGCGATCGCCGAGTCCTTCAGCGGCAGGCTTTCCAGGTGCTCAAGCACCTCGGGGACCTCCAGGGTGTCCAGCACCCGGGACAGTTCGGCCATGTCGCGCTCGTCAATGGCGCGACGGATCATACGGGAAGTAGTTGAGAAATCTACCTTGTCGGTGGTGTTCACTGGCATCAGTCCAAACACGGTTCAGGGGCGCGCCGAGACCCGCCCTTCCGCAGATTTCCGCGGGCTTTTGCAGGAAGCCCGGGACGAAGCCCGCTTCTTGGATGCGGGGATAAATCTACTGGTCAGGCAGCTGGCGCGCTGGCGAATGGGGTCATGGTCGCGAGACCCCCGTGCATGGCTGAGTACTTCCGGGCTAGTGGGCCAGGAACAAAGTGGGAACGGAGGTTCGCGTGGTGGTAGATCGACTTGGTCCGTCTTCCATGCGGTTCACCTCCTGGATTGGTCGGGGATCGGCACCCCGGAACGTATCCTTACCTTTTAGTTCTATCACCGAACGGTTGCTTTCCCGAATCGGTGCCGCGAATCTCACAGCCCGTGACGCCCCGGCAGGGCCGCATTCGGTGGAACGCTGCCAGGCATCGGACGATGCCGGGTGAGCGCTTTACAGGTGGGCCCCATTAATGACGGCGCGGTCAAGGGGTGTTTCTCCCGTCCCGGGGCTCACCGCGTTAAAGGACAACGGGTGGCGGAGCATTCCGCCACCCGTTGGGTGTCCGCGGCCGCCGGCGGTGGTGCCCGCCGCGGCTCAGGCGTCGGCGATCAGCATTCGACGACGTTGACGGCCAGGCCGCCCATCGCGGTTTCCTTGTACTTGTCGCTCATGTCCTTGCCGGTTTCGCGCATCGTGATGATCACTTCGTCCAGCGTCACGTGATGCTGCCCGTCGCCCATCAGGGCCATCTTCGCGGCGTTCACCGCCTTGGAGGCGGCGATCGCGTTGCGTTCGATGCACGGTATCTGCACCAGTCCCCCGATCGGGTCGCAGGTCAGACCAAGGTTGTGTTCCATGGCGATCTCCGCGGCGTTCTCCACCTGGGCGGGGGTGCCGCCCAGCACCTCCGCCAGGCCGCCGGCGGCCATGGAGGAAGCCGAACCGACCTCACCCTGGCAGCCGACCTCTGCCCCGGAGATGGAGGCCTGCTCCTTGTAGAGCACGCCGATGGCCCCGGCGGTGAGCAGGAACTTGACCACGGCCTCGTGCTTTTCCTCCTCGTTCCAGAACTTGGCGCCCGGAGCGTAATGGGTGGCGTAGAACAGGACGGCTGGGATGATGCCGGCGGCCCCGTTGGTCGGGGCGGTGACCACCCGGCCACCGGAGGCGTTTTCCTCGTTGACGGCCAGCGCCACGAGGTTGATCCATTCCTGCCAGTAGACCGGGTCGCGGTCCTTGTCTTCCTTGCGCAGCCGGGCATGCCATTCCGGCGCGCGGCGGCGGACGTTCAGCCCACCGGGCAGCACCCCGGTGCGTTCCAGCGCCGAGTCCTTGCACTGTTCCATGACGTTGTAGATGTGCACCAGCCCGGAGTAGATTTCCTCCCGGGTGCGCCAGGTTTCCTCGTTGGCGAGCATGATCTGGGCGATCGACTTGCCGGTCTCGGCGCAGTAGTCCAGCAGCTGCGCGGCGGTGGTGAACGGGTAGGGCTGGGCCTTGACCTTTTCCTCGAGGTTTTTCTCGATCCGTTCCTCGGCGCCGTCCTTGACGATGAACCCGCCGCCCACCGAGTAGAAGGTCTCCTCCAGCAGCGTTTCACCGCTGGCGTCCAGCGCCGCGAATTTCACGCCGTTGGTGTGCCGGGGCAGGATGGTCAGCGGGTGTTGGATCATGTCGGGCACCGAGTAGGCGATGTCCTTGCGGGAGCCGAGCTGCTCGGCCAGGCGCAGCGGTGCGCCGGATTCGATGTCGGCCAGGCGCTCATCGACCTGTGCGGGCAGAATGCTTTCCGGCTCGTAGCCCTCCAGCCCCAGCAGGATGGCGGTGAAGGTGCCGTGTCCCCGCCCGGTGGCAGCCAGCGAACCGTAGACATCAACCCGCACGGTTTCCAGCTGCTCCAGGTATCCCTTGTTCACGACATGGGAGATGAAGGCATGGGCCGCGCGCATCGGGCCCACGGTGTGGCTGGATGAGGGGCCGATACCCACAGAAAACAAATCAAAGACGCTGATTGCCATCGCAGATCACTTCCTTAGGTATAACGAGACCGGCCGGGCCGGCCCTAAATAGGTGCGGGTTCCAGGACTCGGCCTGGAAGACCCGCGGTGTGGGAACGCGAAGTTCCCGTGATGACGAAGGGTCCGGAAAGTGCGTCCAGCGCACTTCCCGGACCCCTCATCGGGTGTTACCGGGTGTTACTTGGACACCTTCGGCAGCTCCGGGTAGAGCGGGTGGGCCGCAGCCAAATCCAGCACCCGCTGCTTCAACTCCCCAAGCTTGCCCGTACTACCCTCCACACCAGCAATCAACGTCTGCGCAATAACCTCAGCCACCTCAGCAAACGCCTCCTCCGAGAAACCACGCGTCGCCAACGCCGGGGTACCGATCCGCAACCCCGAAGTCACCATCGGCGGACGCGGGTCGAACGGCACCGCATTACGGTTCACCGTGATCTCCACCTGCGCCAACAAATCCTCGGCCTGCTGGCCATCGAGCTCGCTGTTGCGCAGATCAACCAACACCAGATGCACATCAGTGCCGCCGGTCAGCACGCTGATACCCTTGGCCTCGACATCGGCCTGGGTCAAACGCTCCGCCAGAATCCGCGCCCCAGCCAAGGTCCGCTCCTGGCGTTCCTTGAACTCTTCCGACGCGGCGATCTTGAACGCCACCGCCTTGCCCGCGATCACATGCTCCAACGGCCCACCCTGCTGACCCGGGAACACCGCCGAGTTCAGCTTCTTGGCAATCTCCGCGTCATTCGACAGGATGATGCCGCCACGCGGACCAGCAAGGGTCTTGTGCGTGGTCGAGGTGACCACATGCGCATGCGGCACCGGCGACGGATGCAACCCCGCAGCCACCAAACCAGCAAAGTGCGCCATGTCCACGAACAGGTACGCACCCACCTTGTCCGCGATCTCACGGAAGCGGGCGAAGTCCAACTGGCGCGGGTACGCCGACCAGCCGGCCACGATCATCTTCGGGGAATGCTCAACCGCCAGACGCTCGACCTCGTCCATGTCCACCAGGTTCGTCGCCTCATCCACCCCATAGGGCACGATGTTGAACAGGCGCCCGGAGAAGTTCAGCTTCATCCCGTGGGTCAAATGCCCACCATGAGCCAAATTCAACCCCAGCACGGTATCCCCCGGACGCACCAGCGCGTGATACACCGACGCGTTGGCCTGCGCCCCCGAATGCGGCTGGACGTTGGCGAACTTCGCCCCGAACAGGTCCTTCACGCGCTCGATGGCCAGAGTCTCGATCACGTCGACCTCTTCACAGCCGCCGTAATAGCGGCGGCCCGGGTAGCCCTCGGCATACTTGTTCGTCAACACCGAACCCTGCGCCTGCATCACCGCCTGCGCCGTGTGGTTCTCCGAGGCAATCATCTCCAGGCCACGCTGCTGACGCGCCAACTCAGCATCAATCCGCGCCGCCACCTCAGGATCAAGCTCACCCAACGACTGGGTCAGCGAGGCGGGGGCCATCGACTGGAAAGTGGTGTTGCCCATTTACTCGACGCTCCCGCCGTTGGCGCTGGCGTAGTCGGCGGCCGAGAGCAGCGGGCCTTCCTCGCTGACCTCGACGGTGAACAGCCAGCCGTTGCCGTACGGGTCCTCGTTCAGGATGGCCGGGTTGTCCACGGCCTCCGAGTTGACCTCGACGATGGTGCCGGTGACCGGGGAGTACAGGTCGGAAACCGACTTGGTCGACTCGACCTCGCCGCAGGTCTCACCGGCGGTGACGGAGTCGCCGACCTCCGGCAGGTCCACGTACACCACGTCGCCCAGGGCATCGGCTGCGACCTGGGTGATGCCGACCTTGGCCGGGCTGGAGTCGTCAATCCACTCGTGCTCGGCCGAGTAGCGCAGGCTTGAAAGAACTTTACTCATGATGGTTCCTCTCCGAAGGGAATCAATGGGCGCTGTGCGACGCCCGTCGGTATCAACGTTACTTGGCGCGGGTGTAGAACGGCAGTTCGACAACTTCAAATGGCAAAGTCTTACCGCGCAGCTCCACTTCGAGCTGCGTGCCGACTTCACTGTGCGCAACATCCACGTAACCCAGCGCCACCGGGTAGCCCAGGGTTGGCGAGGGCAGGCCGGAAGTGATCTCGCCGATGACCTGCCCGTCCTTCAGGATCGGGTAGCCGGCTCGCCCGGCCCGCTTGCCCAGGCCCTTCAGGCCCACCAGCTTGCGGGCGGTGCCGTTGGCGCGCACCTCTTCCAGGGCCTGGCGGCCGATGAAGTTCTCCTCCTTCTTGAAGGAGACCACCGGGCCCAGGTTCGCCTCGAACGGGTTGCGTTCGGTGGACAGCTCGTTGCCGTACAGCGGCATGCCGGCCTCCAGGCGCAGCGAGTCGCGGGCGGCCAGCCCGCAGGGCACCAGCTCGTGGTCCTTGCCGATCTGCACGATCTGCTCCCACAGGCCTTCGGCGTCCTCGTTCGCGATGATCAGCTCGAAGCCGTCCTCACCGGTGTACCCGGTACGGGCCAGGATGGTGTCCACCCCACCCAGAGCCAGGCGGGCGGCGGAATAGTACTTCATCTCCTCCACGACGCTTGCGCCGGCCTCGTCGGCGGCCAGCGCCTTGACGATGGCCTGCGCGTTCGGGCCCTGCACGGCGATCAACGAGGTTTCGGCGGTGACGTCCTGGACGGTGGCGTCAAAGCCCTTGGCGCGTTCGGCCAGTTCGCGGGCGACCAGTGCGGCGTTGCCGGCGTTCGGCACGACCAGGAACTTCTCCTCCTCCAGGCGGTAGACGATCAGGTCATCGAGGATTCCGCCGGCCTCGTTGAGGATCAGCGAGTACTTCGCCTTGCCCAGCTTCACCACCCCGAGGTTCCCTGCCAGGGCGGTGTTCAGCGCGGTGGCGGCCTGCGGGCCGCTGACCCACACCTCGCCCATGTGGGAGAGGTCGAACAGGCCGGCGGTGGAGCGCACCGCCTTGTGCTCGGCCAGTTCCGAACCGTAGCGCAGCGGCATGTCCCAGCCGCCGAAGTCGGTGAAGTTCGCGCCGAGCTGCTCGTGCTTGGCGTGCAGCACGGTGTGCTTGATGTCAGTCACGGTAGTCATGTCCTAGTCTTCGAAGGCTTCAGGGGCGGGGCAGGAGCAGATCAGGTTGCGGTCGCCGGCGGCGCCGTCGATGCGGCCCACCGGCGGGAAGTACTTGTCCTGCTTCAGGCTCGGCACCGGGAACACGGCCTGCTCGACCGAGTACTTGCGGTCCCACTTGCTGGTGATCACCGCGGCGGCCGCGTGCGGGGCACGGCGCAGCGGCGACTCGGCGACCTCGTACACCCCGGCCAGCACCTCCTCCATTTCCTGGCGGATGGTGATCATCGCCTCGATGAAGCGCTCGATCTCGGCCAGGTCCTCGGACTCGGTGGGCTCCACCATCAGGGTGCCGGCCACCGGGAAGGCCAGGGTCGGGGCGTGGAAGCCGAAGTCGATCAGCCGCTTGGCCACGTCCTCGGCGGTGACCCCGGTCTTGGCGGTCACTTCGCGCAGGTCCAGGATGCACTCGTGGGCGACCAGGTTGCCGTTGCCGGTGAACAGGATCGGGAAGTGCTCGTTCAGCCGGGTGGCGATGTAGTTCGCGGAGAGGATCGCGGTCTTGGTGGCCTGGGTCAGGCCCTCGGCGCCCATCATGGCGATGTACGCCCAGGAGATCGGCAACACGCCGGCCGAACCGAAGGCGGTGGCCACCACCGGCACGCCGTCACGCTCGGTGTAGGCGCCGTTGGCGTCCCCGGGCAGGAACGGCACCAGGTGCTCGGCCACGGCCACCGGGCCCACGCCCGGCCCGCCGCCGCCGTGCGGGATGCAGAAGGTCTTGTGCAGGTTCAGGTGCGAGACGTCGCCCCCGAACTGGCCCGGCTGGGCCAGGCCCACCAGGGCGTTCATGTTCGCCCCGTCGATGTACACCTGACCGCCGGCGGCGTGAATCTTGTCGCACACCTCGCGCACGTCGGTGTCGTACACCCCGTGGGTGGAGGGGTAGGTGATCATGATCGCGGCCAGCACGTCCTTGTTGGCCTCGATCTTCGCGTCCAGGTCGTTCGCGTCGATGGTGCCGTCGGCGGCGGTCTTGACCACCACCACCTTCATGCCGGCCAGCACCGCGGAGGCGGCGTTGGTGCCGTGCGCGGAGGCCGGGATCAGGCAGACGTTGCGCTGCGCCTCGCCACGGGAGGCGTGGTAGCCGCTGATGGCCAGCAGCCCGGCGTACTCGCCCTGCGATCCGGCGTTGGGCTGGATCGAAACCCCGGCGTACCCGGTGATCGCGGTCAGCCGGCCCTCTAGGTCGGCGATCAGCTCACGCCAGCCAATGGACTGCTCGGCCGGGACGAACGGGTGGATGCCGGCGAATTCGGGCCAGGTGATGGATTCCATCTCGGCGGCCGAGTTCAGCTTCATGGTGCACGAGCCCAGCGGGATCATGGTGCGGTCCAGCGCCAGGTCGCGGTCCGACAGGCGACGCAGGTAGCGCATCATCTGGGTTTCGGAGGTGATGGTGTTGAAGATCGGGTGGGTCAGGTAGTCGCTGGTGCGCACCATCGCCTCGGGGATCTCAAAGCCCTCGGGGGCGCTGAGCTGCACGCCGAACACCTCGGCCAGGGCGGCGATGTGCGCGCTGGTGGTGGTTTCGTCGGTGGAGACGCCCACCTGGGTGTCGCTGACCTTGCGTAGGTTGATCCCGGCCAGGGAGGCCTGGGCCAGCACGGCGGAGGCGTCCTGCACGTTGACCACCACGGTGTCGAAGAACGATTCGGCGGCCAGGGTGTAGCCCCCGGCGATCAGCGAGCTGGCCAGCACCCGGGCGTGGTTGTGGGTGCGGCTGGCGATCTGCTTCAGCCCGGCCGGGCCGTGGTAGACCGCGTACATGGAGGCGCAGATGGCCAGCAGCGCCTGGGCGGTGCAGATGTTGGAGGTCGCCTTCTCGCGGCGGATGTGCTGTTCGCGGGTCTGCAGCGCCAGGCGGTAGGCCGGCAGCCCGGCGTCATCGGTGGACACCCCGACCAGGCGTCCGGGCATGGAACGCTCCATGCCCTTGCCCACGGCCATGTAGGCGGCGTGCGGGCCGCCGAAGAACAGCGGCACCCCGAAGCGCTGGGTGTTGCCCACCGCGATGTCAGCGCCCTGCTCCCCCGGAGGGGTGATCATGGTCAGCGCCAGCAGGTCGGCCACGACGGTGACCATCGCCCCGGCGTCCTTGGCGGCGGCGATGATCTGCTGGTGGTCCACGATCGCGCCGTCGTTGCCCGGCTGCTGCAGCACGATCCCGGAAATCTCGCCCTCGGGCAGCCCGGCGCCCAGATCGGCGATCTCGATCTCGAAGCCCAGCGCCTCGGCGCGGCCCTGCACGACCTTGATGGTCTGCGGGAAGAGGTTCGAATCCAGCACGGTCTTGCCGTTGGCCTTCTTCTTGTTGGCCCGGCGCATCATCAGCACCGCCTCGGCGGCGGCGGAGGACTCATCGAGCAGCGAGGCGTTGGCGATCGGCAGGCCGGTGAGGTCCATGACCATGGTCTGGAAGTTCAGCAGCGCCTCAAGGCGGCCCTGGGAGATTTCCGGCTGGTACGGGGTGTAGGCGGTGTACCAGGCCGGGTTTTCCACGATGTTGCGGCGGATCACCGGCGGGGTGATGGTGTCGTAGAAGCCCTGGCCGATCATCTGGGTCTTGAGCACGTTCTTCGACGCGATGCCGCGCAGGGTGGCGAGCACCTCGGTCTCGCTCAGTGCGGCCGGCAGGTGCAGCGGCTCGCCCTGGCGGATGTCCGCGGGCACCGCGGTGTCGACCAGCTCATCCAGGCTGGAGTACCCCAGGGTCTCGAGCATGGTCTGGATGTCGGATTGACGTGGGCCGATGTGGCGCGAGACGAATTCGCTGCTCGTCGATGGCGAGGTCTGCGTGATGGTCATGGTGCAGGAAACTCCGTGGGATCTGTCAAGGCGCATGCCAATGGAAGGTCGTTTCCCTCCCCATCCCTGTTGTCATACCTGAGAGTTTTACGTAGCCGGCAAACGGATGCGACTACTTGCACCTTCGGTGAACCGGTCAAACCGGCTGCTTTCCAGAGTTGCCTCTTGATGGCGGTACGGTGGCCTGAGAGTTTCCCGGGGAGGAATTGCTCCTTCGGCGCCCTTCCGTGGCGTGGGAGGGTCTCTCCCGCCATCCGTCAGCGGCGTGGATCCCGGGGCCAGCCCCGGAACTCCTCGTTAAGGATAGCCGGTGCGTGGCGGAACCCACAACACCGGCTGTCAGCCGCGCGCCCGGCACAGATGCGCCCGGCGCGCGCAATGCCGCGGGCTACTGCCCGGTGCCCAGCGTGATGTAGTGCGGGTACTTGGCCTGCAGGGTGTCGCCCGAGGAAGTGCCGGTCAGCCGGCGTTTGATCCACGGGGCGAGGTGTTCGCGCGCCCAGCCCAGGTCCTGGCGGATCTTTTCCCCGCGCGAGTTCTCCGGCACCGGGGCCAGCACCGGGGCCGGGATCTGCTCCTGCCAGGCTTCGGGCACCACGCCGTGGGCGCCAAGCACCCCCAGCACGCGCCGGGCCATCATCGTGTGCCCCAGCTCGTTCATGTGCAGCCGGTCCACCGCCCACAGGCGCGGGTCGCTGAATTCGCGCCAGCGCCAGTAGTCGGCGATCATCGCCCCGTGGCGTTCGGCGATGGTGCGCACCAGCTCGTTGTACAGCGCGGTGCGCGGGCGGGTGCGGGAAAACAGGGGCGAGTCGGCCGTGTCGAACCCGGTGAACAGCACCACCTTCGCCCCGGAGTCGGTGAAGCGCTGCACCATGCCCTCATACCCGCGCATCAGCGAGTTGATGTCGACCTTCGGACGCAGGATGTCGTTGCCGCCGGCGTAGATGGTCACCAGGTCCGGCTCCAGGGCCAGGCCCGCCTCCAGCTGCTGGTTGATGACCTGGCGGATCTTCTTGCCGCGGATGGCCAGGTTCGCGTACTGCCAGTCCCCCTGGGCGCATAGCACCTCGGCGACCCGGTCCGCCCACCCGCGCACCTGGTTTGGGCGCAGCTGGTCCACGTCGCCCACCCCTTCGGTGAACGAGTCACCCAGTGCCACGAACTTCATTACTTCTCCTTCGCTTGCAGAATCTGGCGGATCGTTCGGCTGAGCTGGATCCCGGTCGGGTTCTGCGTCTCGCCTTCCGGCCCGGCCGGCAGGTAGGCGACCGCGAGCTTGTGCGCCGGGTCGGCGAACGCGATCGACGAATTCGCCCCGTTGTGCCCGTAGGCGAAGATCGAGCCGTACTCCTGGCCGGGGGTGCCCTTGGTGAACCCCAGCCCGAAGGACTGCGGCTGCCCGCTGATCCGGTCCGGGCCGAAGATCCGTTCGCGGGAGACCTGCGCCCAGGTGTCCGGATCCAGCAGCCCGCGCTCGATACCCAGCTCCGGCACCGGCCCAAAGGAGGCGGCGTAGATCGCCGCCAGGGCCTGGGCGTTGGCCACCCCGCCCAGGCTGGTGGGCCCGGCGGCGCGCACGTTGGGCTTGTTCGCCCACGCCAGCAGCCCGGCCTGGCCGTGGCGCACGCCGTCCACGGCGAACCCCGCCCGCGAGTTCAGCGACATCCCGGACAGTGACAACGGGTCCACGAACGTCTCGGGCGTATTGGTGATCAGGGTGGGGCGGAAGCGCGGCTCCAGCTCGGCGGGTTGGCCGATGTAGGCGTCCACGCCCAGCGGCCGGCGGATGCGCTGTTCAAAGATCTGCTGCAGCTCCTGTCCGCTGACCCGGCGCACCAGTTCCTCCATCAAGGTGCCCATGCTCAGCGAGTGGTAGCCCACGATGTGCTGGCTCAGCGGCCAGTAGCTGGGGATCTGGGCCAGCATCCCGGCCAGCCGGCGCGAGTCCAGCAGGACCTCCTCCGGAACCCCGCCGGGCACCCCCAGCACCCCGGCCTGATGGCTGAGCAGCTGCCCGACGGTAACCTGCTCCTTGCCGGCGACCGCGAATTCGGGCCAGTAGCGCCCCACCGGGGCCTCGGGGTCCAATTTGCCCTCCTGCACCAGCAACGCGATGACCAGCGACCCCAGCCCCTTGGTCACCGAGTAGATGCAGGTCAGCGCGTCCCCGGCCAGGTAATCTCCGGCGGTGTGGCTGAGCACCAGTTCCCCGCGGTGGTAGACGGCCAACTGGGCGCAGAATTCGGTACCCTGCCCGGCCCGCTCATCGAGCTGCGCGGCCAGCTCGGCGAACTGCTCGGTGATCACTTGTTTCATGGTTTCCGATCCTATCGCGGCTGTTCGGCGGTTTCCTGCCGGAAGCGCAGCTTCCAACCCTGCTCGGTCTGCTGCCACCAGGAGGAGCACACCAGCGTCGCCGACCCGTCGGCCGGCTTCATCCGGTAGGCGAGCAGCACCAGGTCATCGGCCAGCGCGTGGGCGGTGAGCAGCTGGGTGGGACCGGTGGCCGGCAGCCGCTGCCCGGAGTCGAGCACCTGCTGCACGGTGGCCACGTCCAGCAGCCCGCCGTGGCGGCTGACCTCCTGGTATCCGGGGTGCAGGAAGTCGACGAACTCCTCAAAGGAGGTGCGCACCTTCCCATCGAGCATCCCCCGCTCCAGGCCGAACACCATGGCGGTGGTTTCCGCTCCGGCCGGCTCCGCCTGGCCCGATGCGGCCAGCTCCCCGGGCGCCGCGGCATGCGACCCGGTGTGCACCGGCGCGGCCTGGCCCGCGCCGGTCTCAGCCTCGGTCTTCGCTGTGGTCCTCGGCCCCGCCGCGGACACCGTCGTGGCCGCCGTCGTGGCCGCAGCCGCCGACCCGGGGGCGGCGTCGCGGGTGAAGCCCGGCCCGTGCGGGACCGGGGCGGAGCGCTGGTGGGCGGTGGCCGCGGCCCGCGCCCGCTCATCGGCCGCCTCGTTCAGCTCATGTCCGGCGTGGCCGCGCACCCATTCGAAGGTGTAGGAACGGTTCTGGATCGCCGCATCCAGCTCCTTGAGGATTTCCTGGTTCATGACCGGCTTGCCGTCGGCCTTCTTCCAGCCGCGCTTCTTCCATCCGGGCATCCACTTGCTGATGCAGTTGATGGCGTACTGCGAATCGCACAGGATCCGCAGCTCCTCGCCCGCCAGGTGCTCGGTGGCCCGAAACAGTTCCAGCACCGCCTGCAGCTCGCCCATGTTGTTGGTTCCGTGGTCCCACCCGCCGGCCGCCCAGTTCTGTTCGTCGATGTACCAGGCCCATCCCGCCGGCCCGGGATTGCCCAGTGCCGATCCGTCCGCTGCAGCAATGATCGTCATGGGTTTAATCCTGCCACGCGGCGCCCACGGTTTCCGATTTGCGCCCCAGCGCGGCACGGGTGCGGCCACGGGTGCGGCGCTGGCACGGCACCGGCAGGACGGCGGCCCGAAAATTGTTATCCACAGATTTGCTTCATCGGCTCCGGCCGCCGGTTTTTGCGGGCATCATCGGGTCATGGCACCAACACTTCCCGGTTCACTCATGGACCGGCTCACCCAGCTGGTCACCGGCGGCGAGGCCGACTCGCCCTCGGGCCGCAGCCTGCGTGTGCTCGCGCTGCTGGATGCCGCCGCCCGCCAGGTGCTTGACGGGCTGGATGATGAGCAACTCACCGCCGCCGAGGCGCTGAGCATGCTGCGGGTGACCGAGTCGCTGCAGCGCAGCGCCACCTATGCCCGGGTGCGGGCGGCCGGTGCGGTGGCGGGCACCGCCGCGCACCGGCTGCAGGCCGACTCGCTCTCCCATGCGCTGGATACCTCCACCATCGAGTTGGCCACCGGGGCGCCGCTGCCGGTCAACGCCAAGATCCCCGCCGCGGCCAAGTCCCGGTTCCGCTCGGAAATTGACCTGGTGGCCCGGGTCATCGACGCGAACTTCTTTGCCGCCAAGGCGCTGGTGCGCACCCACCGCCAGCTGGTGGGCAGCGGCAGCCGTCCGGCCCAGTTCACGCAGCTGTCCAGCCGTTTTGCCGACGCCTCCCAGAACCCGGCCACCGTGGGCGCGGCCGCCGCGAAGCTCGGTTCGCTGCAGCTGTCCGGCGCAAGGCTGCGCGATGCCGAACGCCGGGTGGACGGGGCCGCCGCGCAGGGGCATTCGGCCGTGAAGTCGGAGCTGAAGTCGATCAGCGAGGAGCTCAGCGCCCCGGATCTTGCCGAACGCGAAGCGGTGCATGAACGCTGCGCGGGCCTGCGCTACCGCGGGCTGGGCCCCTACGGCCATGTGTGGGAACTGACCTGCACGACCACGGATCACGAACTGCTGCTGATGACCGCCGACCGCTTGTCCAACCCGAACCTGGCGGCCAACCGGCAAGCCCGGGCTGCGGCCGGCGCCGCCCCCGAAAGCCCGAGCGGAGAGACCAGCGACCCGAGCGCCGTGCGCGCCCGCAAGCTGCTGCGCACGGTCCTGGACATCGTGCGCCAGTCCCTGTTCAGCCCCCGTCCGGCCACCGCCACGCCGCGTGGTCCCGGGGAGCCGACCTCCATCGCGGTACCCAACGGCTCCGGTCTGGTGCTGCCCTCGATGGTCGACCTGCTGGTCACCATCGAATACGACGCACTGCGCGGAATGACGGACGCGGCGGGGCTAACCAGTCACGGCCAGCGGATCAGCGCCAACGAACTGCGTTGCAGCGCCTCCATCGGCGGAATCATCCCGGGAATCCTGGGCGGGGCCGGCGAAGTGCTGGACCTGGGACGACGACGAAGACTCTTCACCATCGGGCAGACCCGCTCGGTGGTGGCCCGAGACCGCGGATGCATCAATCCCGGTTGCACGATGCCGGCTCACCGGTGCGAGGTGAACCACTGCCAGCCCTGGGTGCTGGGTGGGAAAACCAGCGTGGACAATGGATGCCTGCTGTGCAAGTCCTGCCACCTGGCCTTCCACGCCGGATTCCTGAAAATCCGCATGGTCAACGGGGTTCCCTATGTGCTGCAAAGTCCGCAGCAGGATCCGGAGCAAAGATACCGACGCAACTGGGTCTGGCACCCCAACCAGCCGGCATTGGCCGCGTAGGGCCACTACCGGCTGGGGCGTCGGACTAGGCCGGGTAGAGCGGGTTGTGCCCGGCCGGAACCCGCTCCTCCTCCCGCACCGGATCCGGTGCGGTGCCGTCCAGGAACTGGGGACCGTTGGCCAGCGACTCGCGCCCGTGGGGTTCAAGCCACACGGACAGGTCCGGGCCCTTGGGCACGATCTGGGTCGGGTTCACGTCCTCGTGCACGATGTAGTAGTGCTGCTTGATCTGCACGAAGTCGATGGTGTCTCCGAACCCCGGGGTCTGGAACAGGTCCCGCGCGTAGCCCCACAGATTGGGCATCTCGGTGAGCTTGTTGCGGTTGGACTTGAAGTGTCCGTGGTAGACGGCGTCGAAGCGCACCAGGGTCACGAACAGGCGCACATCCGCCTCGGTAATGTGGTCCCCCATCAGATAGCGGCGGGTTTCCAGGCGCTCCTCGAGCTGGTCCAGGGCCGCGAACAGGCGGTCGTAGGCATCCTCATAGGCCTGCTGGTTCCCGGCAAACCCGGCACGATAGACCCCGTTGTTCACCTCGGTGAAGATCAGCTTGATCAGCGGCAGCATTTCCTCCAGCTGCTCACGCGGGAACAGGTTCGGGGCCCCTTCGCGGTGGAACTGCTTCCACTGGGTGGAGAAGTCCCAGGTGATCTGGGGGTAGTCGTTGGTGACCACGCCGCCGGTGGGGATGTCCACAAGCGCCGGCACGGTGATGCCCCGCGGGTAGTCGGCGAAGCGCTTGAGGTAGTTTTCCTGCAGCCGCTCGGTGCCCAGCACCGGGTCGCGGCCATCGGGATCCAGGTCGAAGGACCAGCTGCGGGCGTCGTGGGTGGGCCCGGGCATGCCGACCGAGATCGCGTCTTCCAGGCCCATCAGCCGGCGCACGATCAGGGTGCGGTTCGCCCAGGGGCAGGCGCGTGCCGCGATGAGCCGGTACCGCCCGGCCTCCACGGGCCAGGTTTCGGCGCCCTCGCCCAGCGCGGCGTCCGGGTGGCCGATCTTGCTGTCCGACGGGCCGGTGGCCTGCTCCAGGTCGGTGTCCGCGGCCACGATCCGGTCCTGGATGTAGTTGGTGTCCCGCTTGAACTCGTCGCCGGTCACATAGGTGCCCTTGGTGGAATGTTCCTCGCTCATGATGCCCTCCTGCAATCATTGGTCACGGATGCAGCTCATTGATCACACCCTAACGCGTTGGCATGGCAGCGCAATGAGCGGGGTCGGTGAAAAATGTTAATGCTCGGTGGAAAACGTTAAAGCACTGGCGCGGGGGCGGGGAGGCGCTGCTCCGCGCACTCCCGCGCCGTGCGATGGGTTGTCGGTGTGCCCGCCTTCGCGGCTCGCGGTCGGTGACCGGCTCGCGCGAGGCGGCGTGCCGGCTGCTAGGCGTCGGCCAGGGCCGGCTTGCGCACCGAGTTCATGGCGGTGGTCCAGGCGGCGAGCTGGTCAAACATCGGTTCCACCGAGGTGGCCGAGATCTCGGTCGGGGCGAAGCTGGTGAAGTTCTCAAAGTCGGTGAACAGGGAGAACAGCCCGGTCTTCTGCACGTGGGCGACCTGCAGTTCGGAGAGCATCCCGCGCAGGTGCTCGATCGCGCGGGCGCCCATGGCCGAGCCGTAGCCCACGATGCCGGCGGCCTTGTTGTTCAGCTCCAGGTTCACGTAGCTCAGTGCGTTGGCCAGGGCCGGCTGCACGGAGTGGTTGTACTCGCCGGTGATGAAGATGTAACCGTCGAATTCCTCCAGCTTGGCGGCCCAGGCCTTGGTGTGCTCCTGCTGGTAGTTCTGGTAGGCGGCCGGGAACGGCTCGTCGAGCACCGGCAGGTTGAAGTCCTGGATGTCGACGATTTCATATTCGGCGTCCCCGCGCTGCTGGGCACGCTCCAGCACCCACTGGGCAACGGAGAGGTTCAGGCGTCCGGGGCGGGTGGAGCCGGTAACGATGGCGATCTTGTTCATGTGCTGCTTTCCTCACTGGGTCGAACTGCGCCATCAAATTGACGCGTCATCTATGTTTGCCAAAAACAGAATGCCACGGAATAATTGACGTGTCAACAACATCTAGCATTCCGGGGTTCCGACGAGGAGATGACGGCACATGGCCGAGGAAACGCGCTGGCTCGATGACCAGGAGCAGCGCCTGTGGCGCATCATCCGCGAGTTCCTGTGGCACTTTCCCAGTGCCATGGACCGCCAGCTGATGCGGGATTCAAAGATGCAGTCCGGAGAGTACTCCGTACTGGCCACCCTATCGGAATCCAACTCCAAGCAGCTGCGCCCGGCCGATGTGGCGCGTGAACTGGATTGGGACCGCTCCCGCCTGTCCCACCTGCTGCGCCGAATGGAGAACAAGGGGCTGATCGAACGCTGCACGGACGCCCGCGACGGGCGCGGCAACCTGATCAGCCTGACCGAGCAGGGCTGGCACACCATCCGCACCGCCGCCCCCAGCCACGTGAACTTCATCCGCGAAGCCATCTTCGATCAGCTGGAGGCCGACGAGCGCGAGGTCATCGGCCGCGCCCTGACCCGGATCCTTTCCAACCTCGACGGCCAGCAGCCCGGCGGGCAGCCGGAGGCTAACTGCTGAGCTGGCGCGAGTAGTCGCTGCTGCCCAGCAGCCGGGCAAAGGCCCCGCCGGCGGCAGCCAGCCCATCGAACGAGCCTTCTTCCACCACGCGCCCGGCATCAAGCACCACGATCTTTTCCGCCCGGGCAATGGTGCTCAGCCGGTGGGCGATCAGCAGCGTCGTGCGCCCCTGGGCCAGGCGGTCCAGGGCCCGCTGCACCTGCGCCTCGGTCACGGTATCCAGCGCACTGGTGGCCTCATCGAGCACCAGCACCTTCGGATTGCGCAGCATCGTGCGGGCGATCGCCAGGCGCTGCTGCTCCCCGCCGGAGAAGCGGTGCCCGCGCTGGCCGACCATGGTCTCCAGCCCCTCGGGCAGCGAGGAGATCAGCTCGGCGATCTGTGCATCCTCAAGCACCTGCCACATCTGCTCCTCGGTGGCCTGCGGTGCCGCCCAGGACAGATTCTCGCGGATCGTGCCGTGCAGCAGGTAGCTCTCCTGGGAGACCACCCCCACCACCGCGGCCACATCCTGCGGGTCCAGGGTGCGAAGATCCTGCCCGTCCAGCAGCACCCGGCCGCTGGTGGGATCGGCCAGGCGCGGGATCAGCGAGCCCAGGGTGGACTTGCCCGAGCCGGTGGCCCCGACCACCGCGGTCGTCTGCCCGGCGACCAGTTCCAGGTTGATCCCGCGCAGCGTGTCCTGGTGCCCCTGCGGGTAGCGGAATCCAACGTTCTCCAGACGCACCTGTCCGCGCACCCGCGTCGGCTCCAGGCGCACGGGCCGCTCGGGCAACGGCAGCGCCTGGTCGGTATCCAGGTACTCAAAGACCCGGCTGAACAACGCCAAGGCGGAAACCCACTGCACCGAGACGCTCATCAGCCCCATGACCGGGCGGAAGATCCCGGCCTGCAGCCCGGTGAAGGCCACCAGCGTGCCGATGGTCATCCCGCCGGAGGTGGCCGGCAGCCCGGCGGCCAGGTAGAGCAGCGCCGGCACCACCGCGAAGATCACCGACATGGTGGCCATGCGCCAGCGTCCGGCCAACTGGCTGCGCATTTCCAGGTCGATCAGCCGGGCGCTGGATTCGGAGAAGCGGGCGCTGTCCGCGGCGGTGGTTCCCATCAGCTTGGCCAGGCGCACCCCGGAGATGCTCAGCCGCTCCTCGATCAATGAGGTGAGCGTGGACATTTCGGCCTGCCGCCGGGAGGTGATCCGGCGGCGCAGCTGCGCGACCTGGCGGGCGAGGATGATGGCCAGGGGCAGCACCACCAGGGAGATCAGGCTCAACCGCCAGGAGATGGCGACCATCGCCGCCGCGGTGGCGACCACCGTGGTCAGGTTGGAGGCGATGGTGGTCGCCGAGTTGGTGACCACGGACTGCATCTGGCCCACGTCGTTAATGAGCCGGGACTGCACCTCCCCGGAGCGCGACCGGGTGAAGAACGCCAGCGACTGGCGCTGCAGGTGGCTGAACAGTGAGGTGCGCAGCCCGTGCATGACCTTTTGCCCCATCAGCGTGGCCCGCCAGGTCTGGATCACCCCGAACAGCGCGGTAATCACCGCAACCCCCACCAGCCCGGCGGCACCCAGCACCAGCGCGCGCACGTCCTGCTGCGGAATGGCGTGGTCGATCAGCTCGCGCACGATGAACGGCTGGGCCAGCCCGATCAGCGAGGAGGCTACGATCAGCAGCACCACCACGATCAGCGTGGCGCGGTGCGGGGCGAACAGGGCCCCGATGCGGCGCAGCGAGACCGGGTGCTGCTCAAGCTGGGCGCGGTCCTGGCGCAGCTTGCGTTCGCGGTTGGATCCGCCGGCGCGCTCGGTTCGGGGCGCTGCCCGATGGGTTTGGTTCATGTCCGCCTCCTGGGTGCGGGAAAACTTACCACCCAATAATAACAGAGGTAACCTCACTATGTGGCTGCATCTTGAATTTCTTGGCAGCACTGCCATATTCTGAATCCATGCCCGATGCGAAAACACAGCCCGACTTGGCCTCCCTCTTCCACCGTGCGGCCCGGTCTGTGAGGCGGCAGACACGCCTGGCCCTGGACCCGCACGGCATCACCCCGCACCAGTCCCGGGCGATGATGCTGCTCGCCCGCGCCAGCCAGGGTGGGGATAGCCCCGGCGGGCTGCGCAATTCCCAACTGGCCGAACAGCTGCGCATCGCCCCGCGCTCGGCCACCGAGGTGGTCGACCAGCTGCAGGACAAGCAGCTGGTGCGCCGCACCCAGGACCCGGCCGACCGCCGCGCCTGGCTGATCAGCCTGACCCCGGCCGGCGCGGAACTGAGCGCCGTGCTGCGCGAGGACCGCCGCGTGCAGATGAACGACTTCTTCGCCCGGCTGGACCCGGCGGACCAGGCCCAGCTGGCCCGGATCCTCACCGCGCTGATCGACGACGACTGCTAGGCACGCCCCTTGGCGCAGCGCACCGCACCGCACCGCACCGCATCCGCGCCGGGTTCGGGTTAACGACCGCGGGGCAGGAGCGCGGAACATCCGCACTCCTGCCCCGGCAGCAACTCCGTCTGGCGTCGAAAATGGGAGGGTGGCAGCCTAGTTTTCGGTCTTCCCCTCGCGCCAGTAGCCCATGAAGGCCACCTGCTTGCGGTCGATGCCCACGTCCTTGACCAGGTAGCGGCGCAGCGTCTTGACCGCGGAGGCCTCCCCGGCGATCCACGCGTAGAACGGCCCGGCCGAGCCGCCGCCGGTTTCCCACAGGATCGTCGAATCGATGTCCACGTCCTCCGGGTCGGCGTTGGTGTGCACCACCCCCGCCGCGGGGATCGCCACCGCCTCCCGCACGGCGGACTCCAACAGCTTGCCGTGCGGCTGGGTGCCGCGGGTCAGCCACTGCACCGACACCCCGGAGGCGGTGGTGGTGCCCAGGATGTCCCCGGCCTCCGGGACCTCGATGAACGCATCGCCGGTCACCGTGGAGGGCAGCGCCTCCAGGATCGAGCAGATCGCCGGCGCGGCGGTCTCATCGCCCACCAGCAGCACGCGGGTGGCGTTGCCGGGCCGGAATTCGATGCCGCCGTAGCTGGCGTCGTTCAGCGCCTTGTTCGGCCCCAGCAGGAGCATCCGGTCCCCGAGCTTCGCCCCGGCGCCCCATTCGGTGGCCGGCCCGCCCTGCAGGTGCCCGTCCACGTAGCGTCCGTGCAGCACGAAGTCGATGTCCAGTTCCGGCCAGTCCCCGCTTTGGTTGTCGCGGTGCCCGGCGTCGCGGAAGGCGCGCACCGTGTAGGTGCGCATCACCCCGCGCTCCTGCGGGTCGGTCGCCAGCCAGCGCTGGTACCAGCCGGCCTGCTCGGCGGGGCTGGTCAGCCCGGCCGGGCGCATCGCGGCCAGCTCCTGGGGCAGCATGCCGGCCTTGTTGGTGGCCAGCAGCAGCTTGATGCGCATGTCCAGCGGGTGGCTGTTGGTGCCAAAGTGCTCCAGGTCCGGACCGGCCAGGGTGATGCGCCGGAAGGAGTGGGAGATGTTCTCGGCGCGTACCACCTCGGTCTCAAACGCCAGGGTCGGGCAGTGCTCGGCACTGGGCCGCAGCTCGGCGGAGAGCTCCTGCCGCCCCTCCGGGGTCCGCGGCTGCTTCGCCGGCTGCTCGGTGACCTCCGGGGTGGAGATGTCCCGGCGCACGATCCCGTTCGCGGCCAGCAGGCTTTCGGCGCGCAGCACCCGGTGCTTGCCGATGGGCAGCACCAGCGGGGTGCCGGCCACCGGGTCGGGGATGACCCGCGAGGGCATCCCGAACACCTCCTTGACGGTTTTCTCGGTGACCACCACGCTGGGGTGCCCGGAGGCGAAGACCTTCCCGTCCTTCAGCGCCACCAGGTGGTCGGCGTAGCGGGCGGCCAGATTCAGATCGTGCAGCACGATCACCACGGTGATCCCGCGGGTGCGGTTCAGCTCGGCGATCACGTCCAGCACCTCGAGCTGGTGGGCGATGTCCAGGTAGGTGGTCGGCTCATCCAGCAGCAGCAGCCCGGTTTCCTGGGCCAGCGCCATCGCGATCCACACGCGCTGGCGCTGCCCGCCGGAGAGCTCATCGACCGGGCGTTCGGACAGCTCCGAGGTGCGGGTCAGCTCCATGGCCCGGGTCACGGCGGCCTCGTCCTCCGCGGAGAAGCGCTTGAACCAGCCCTGGTGCGGGTAGCGGCCGCGGCTGATCAGCTCGCGCACGGTGATCCCGTCCGGGGCGTTGGGGGTCTGCGGCAGCAGCCCCAGCTTCTTGGCCACCTCCCGCGCCGGGCGGGTGTGGATGTCCGAGCCGTCCAGCAGCACCTGGCCCTGGGCGGGCTTGAGCAGCCGGGCCAGCGCGCGCAGCAGCGTGGACTTTCCGCAGCCGTTGGCGCCGACCACCATGGTCACTTCCCCGGCGGGGATTTGCAGTGAGAGTTCATCGACGATGGTGACCTTGTCGTAGGCCAGCGTCAGGCCTGTGGCCCGCAGATCGGCCATGGGTTATCCCCCGTTTCCAGTTGAGTTGGCACGCACCAGGACCCATAGCAGGAACGGTGCGCCGAATGCTCCGGTGATCACGCCCACCGGCAGGGACACTTGCGCAAAGAGGTTCGCGGCCGCGAAGTTCGCCACCACGACGATCACCGCGCCGGTCAGGGCTGATAATCCAATGTTAATGGCCGATCGGGTCAGCGCGGCACTGATCGGCCCGGCCAGGAAGGCGACGAAGGCCAGCGGGCCGGTGACAGCCACCGGGATCGCGCCCATCGCCACCGCGGTGAACACCAGCAGCGCGCGGGCCGCCGGAACGTTCAGCCCCAGTGCCGCGGCGGTGTCCTCCCCCAGCTCCAGCAGCTTCAGCTGGCGCACCACCACCGGCACCAGCACCAGGCCCACCACCCCCAGCCCGAGGCCCAGCACCGCCGCCGCATCCCAGGTGGCGGCGGACAGCGAGCCGGTCAGCCAGCGGATCGCGTCCCCGGCGGTGTTCAGCTGGGCCTGGGTGAGCAGGTACTGGATCACCGCCTGCAGCATCGCCCCGATCGCCAGCCCGGCCAGGATCAGCCGCGGGCCGGTGCGGGTGCCGGAGGCCGAGAGCCAGTAGATCACCGCCGCCACCCCCAGCCCGCCGGCCAGGGCGGCGGCGTTCATCGCCCAGCCGTTGACCCCGAAGTACACCATCGCCACGATCGCCGCGGCCGCCGCACCGTATCCGACGCCGATCACGTCGGGGCTGGCCAGCGGGTTGCCCAGCCAGCGCTGGAACAGGGCGCCGCTGACCCCGAAACCGGCCCCGGCCAGCGCCCCGACCACCAGGCGGGGCAGGCGGTCCTCCATCACGATGAACGAGGTGCCCGGCACGCTCTGCCCGCCCAGCACGGCCAGCACCTCGCCGGGGTCCAGGGCCTCGCGCCCCCAGAACAGGTAGGCGGCGGCGCCGCCCAGCAGCGCCAGCACCAGCCACAGGGCGCTGACCGCTGCCCGGGTGCGCCGCGGGGCGCGTTCGGCCAGGGCGGCGGTGACCCGGGATTTTGAGGTTGGCAGGTTCACAGGCTCACCGCCTTCATGCCGCGGCGCATCAGCGCGATGAACAGCGGCGCGCCAACCAGCGCGCACATCACCCCGGCCTGCACTTCCCCCGGCGGGGCGATCAGCCGTCCAAGCACGTCGGCGGCGAGCATCAGCACCGGCCCGGCCAGCAGGCACCCCGGCATCAGCCAGCGGTAGTCCGAACCGATCAGCAGGCGCACCGCATGCGGGATGATCAGCCCGACGAACGCGATCGGCCCGGCCACCGCGGTGGCGGTCCCGGCCAGCAGCACGATCCCGATCGACCCCAGCAGCCGCATCCGGCCCAGGTTGAAGCCCAGCGCGGTCGCGGTCTGCTCGCCCATCGCCACCGCATTGGAGACCCGGGCGGTGCCCAGCACGATGAGGCAGCCCAGCAGCACCACCGGCAGGGCGGTGAGGTAGGTGTCCACCCCGCGCGCGGCCAGGGTGCCGATCTGCCAGAACCGGAATTCGTCCAGCGCGGCCCGGGAAATCATCAGCAGCGCGTTGGTAACCGCGGTCAGCCCCACCGCCAGGGCGGCGCCGGCCAACGCCAGCTTGATCGGGGTGGCGCCCTCCCGACCGATGGAGGCGACCAGGTAGACCAGGGTCATCACCGCCGCGGCCCCGGCAAACGCGGCCAGCATCATCCCGCCCAGGCCCAGCGAGCCGAACAGCGCGATCGAGGCGACCACCGCCAGCGCGGCGCCGGCGTTCAGCCCCAGGATCCCGGGGTCGGCCAGCGGGTTGCGGGTCAGCCCCTGCATCCCGGCCCCGGCCAGCCCCAGCGCCGCGCCGGTGACCAGGGCCCCGACGGTGCGCGCAATGCGCGAATGCACCACCGCATGTTCCGGGTTGGCCGCGTCATAATCGGCCAGGGTGCCCAGCACCGAGGCCAACGGCACCGGCCGGGCCCCCAACGCCAGGGAGGCGCCCACGCCCAGGATGAGCAGCAGCAGCAGGCCCAGGCACACCCCGAGCTTGCGCCCGGGGCGGATCGCGGTGCTGCGCGTTGTACTTTCGGTCGCGCTCATTGCTTCCTACACTCGTTGCTATGAAAGATCTTGCCAGTCCCACCGTTCTGGGCCCCGGGCTCGCCGTGCTGCGGGCCGCGAACCCCTCGCAGATGACCCTGGAGGGCACCAACAGCTACCTGCTCTTCGACGTCCACGCCACGCTGGGCTCCGGCAGCCCCGTGGTGCTCATCGATCCGGGCCCGGACCTGGAGGAGCACCTGGCCGCGTTGGCCGCCCACCGGGTGGTGCTGGTGCTGATCACCCACCGGCATGCCGATCACACCGGCGGGATCGACCGGCTGCACCGGCTGACCAACGCCCCGGTGCGCGCGCTGCTGCCCGAGCACTGCCGCGACGCCGCGCCGCTGTCGGACCGGGAGGTCATCGACGCGGCCGGGGTGCGGCTGCAGGTGCTCACCACGCCGGGGCACACCTCCGATTCGGTGTGCTTCCTCCGCCAGGACGCGCCGGGGCTGTTCACCGGGGACACGATCCTGGGCCGGGGCACCACCATCCTGGAGCACCCGGACGGCACACTGGTGGACTACCTGGATTCGCTGCAGCGCCTGGCCGGGTTGCCGGACCTGCCGCTGCATCCAGCCCACGGGCCGCAGCATGCCGGGTCGCACGCGCTGATCGCCGCCTACCGGCAGCACCGCGAACAGCGCCTGGAGCAGGTGCGTGCCGGGTTGCGCGCATTGGGCAAGGCCGGGGCCCACGCCACGCCCGCTGAACTGCTGGACCTGGTGTACCCCGACCTTGATCCGCGCCTTGTCGGCGCGGCAACCCATTCGCTTGAGGCGCAACTGCACTACCTGGCGATCAACTCCTAGCCGCAAACGCGGCGCTACTTGGCCTCGGCGGCCTTCTGGGCGGCGTCGGCCAGCTTCGGCACGACGTTGTCGATGGCCCAGGACAGGGACAGCGGGGAGGCCGCGGAGACCGAAAGCACCTGCTGGTCGTTCTCCATGGCCACCAGCCCGCCGGTCTTGGAGGCCGGGATCTGGGCGAAGAGCTCGTTGCTCTTCAGCGCGTCCTGCACAGTGGTGCCCGAGGCGACCGAGGCGAAGAAGATGTCGGACTTCAGCTCATTGGCCTTCTCCGGGGACCATTCGAAGTAGAAGGAGCCTTCCGGGGTGTTCTGGGTGACCACTTCGGCCTGCTTCATGCCCAGCGAGGTCAGGAAGCGCGGGCGGTTGTCCTCCCCGGCGTACAGGCTGATGGTCTTGGGCTGGGACAAATCCCCGGCGATGAAGCTGGTGTCCTTGAAGACCGGGTACTTCTCGGCCTGCCCGGCCAACTCACCTTCCAGGTCCTCGATCAGCTGCTGCGCCTGCTCGTCCTTGCCCAGCAGCTCGCCGGCCGCTTCGGTGGTCTGCTGCCAGCTGGTCAGGTAGTTGGCCTCGATCGGCCCCACGGTCGGAGCGATCTTGGACAGCTTGTCGTACTCCTCCTTGGTCAACCCGGAGTACGCAGCGAAGATGGCCTGCGGCTTGGCCTGGGCGATCGCCTCGAAGTCGATCCCGTCGGCGACGGAGAACTGCGTCGGCGCGTTCTCGGAGCCGATCTGCGCGCCCAGCTCCTTGAGCTTGGCGTCCTTCCAGTCGGTCGAGTTATTGGCGTTCTGCCCCCAGATGTCGCTGTCCATGCCGACCGGAACGGTGTCCAGGGCCAGCAGGGCGTCGGCATTGACCCAGGAGATCGTGGCGATGTCCTCGGGCACCTGGTCGAAGGTGGTTTCCCCATAGATGTGCTCGATGGTGATCGGGCCGGAGGCGGCAGCGCTGCTCTGCTGCGCCTCCTTCGCGGTGTCCGCGGCGCAGCCGGTCAGGGCCAGCGCGGTGGCGGCCGCCGCGGCGACCAGGGTATGACGACGAGTTAGTTTCATCTTGTTTCCATCTGCAGTAGCAAGGGACCAAAAACCGGCCAAGGTTGGTTAGGCAAACCATACCTGGACCGGATGCAACATTACGCGGTGCCGCATTCATTAGGCAACACGCGTCAACTGTAATTCAGGCCACAGCTTCGAGTGGGTTTCCGCCATCCCCGGTTTTCCGGTGCGGTGCGGCCACCGGCGCGGATGAACAAATATTGCGCCCCAACCCGGAACCGCCCCTCCAGACGTTAAGGGAACGGGTCGGCGGCAGCCCGATGCCCGCCGCCGACCCGTTCCGGGCCTGCCCGGTGCCCGCCCTATTCGGCGAGCGCGTGGATCCCCCCGCGCTCCCCGGCCGAAAGCAGGCGTTGCGGGGCGGCAACGGAAATCGCCAGGCGGACCAGCAGCAGCCCGGCGCCGGTCGCCCCGACGCAGACGGTCAGCACGGTCAGCGGCTGCATGATCAGGGCCATTCCGGCCAGCGGGAACACCAGGACCAGGGAGGCCAGCCCAAACCCGATGGCCGCGGTGAGGGTGGGGATCATGACCGACTTCACCCGGGCCCGGTTCATCAGCTCGTAGGGCATGCCCAGCCGGTTCAGCCCGTGGTACAGGTCCGCCCGGTCCAGGGTGGCGGCGGCCTGGGTGATCGTGCTGGAGGCGGCCACGCAGATGAAGCTCACCGCCAGGGTCAGCAGCACCCCGCTCAGCACGTCCTTGCCCAGGTGCTGCTCCCATCCGGCGCTGCCGGTGTCCCCGGTCAGCTGCATCATCGCCGCGCCGGTGCCGCCGACCACGGCGATGAAGGCGGCCATCGCCACCCCAGAGACCTGGCGCCAGGCCTGCTGCGGGGATTCCAGGATCATCCGGGCCGCCAGCAGTTGCGCCCCGTCCTGGGCCTTACGCAGCTTGGCACGGCCCACCATGGCCACCAGCCACGGGCCGACCAGGTTCATCACGCCCAGCCCCATTCCCATGCCCAGCACCAGGATCACCAGCATCGTGGCCAGATCCCGGGCGATGACATCCAGGTAGGTGAACACGTTGTACAGCACCACCAGCACGCCCAGGGCGATCAGGGCGCGCACCCAGCGGGGCTTGGGGGTCAGTGCGCGGCGACGCACGGCCAGCGGGGTGATCACCAGTTTGCGCAGCCCGATCAGTGAGCTGATCACCGAAAGCACCGCCACCGCCAGCAGCACCCCGACCACCACCAGCGCGGAGGCGTAGACCGCGTTGCCCAGCGCCCGGCCCTGGAAGTGGATCAGCCCCACCAGCGGGGCCAGCAGGTAATACAGCCCCACGCCCAGCACCGCGCCGGCCATCGCCGCGGCCACCGCCTGCAGCACGCTGATCCATCGCACCTGCCCACCGGTGGCGCCCATCAGGCGCAGCGAGGACAGGGCCCGGTCGTGGCTGCGCGCCGAGAGCTGGGCCGCGGCCCGTCCGAGCACCAGCAACGGGATGATCAGCAGCATGACCGCCAGTGCGGCCAGGGACAGGTAGGTGCCCTGGGCCTCGGCCGGCAGCTGGCGGAATGCCAGCGCTCCACCGACCACGGTGAGCACCAGGGCGGTGACCACCGCGTAGCTGGTGATCGTCAGCAGCAGGGGCCCGCGCCGCCCGCTGGTGCGCCGCCCCAGCAGCCAGGCCAGATACAGTGAGTTCATCAGCGCAACACCCCGTCGGCCTGGCCGGAGAGCGAATCGCTGGCGATCCGCCCGTCGAGCAGGCGCACCACGCGGTCGCAGCGGGAGGCGACCTGTTCGTCGTGGGTGACCATCACCAGGGTCTTGCCTTCGGCGACGGTGCCGGCAAAGAGCGCGTCCAGCACCTCGGCCCCGGTGGCCGAATCCAGCGCACCGGTGGGCTCATCGGCGAAGATCAGCTGGGCGCCGGTGATCTGGGCGCGGGCGATCGCCACGCGCTGCGCCTGCCCGCCGGACAGTTCACCGATCCGCCGCTGCTCCATGCCGGCCAGCCCCATCCGGATCAGCGCCTGGCGGCCCAGTTCGATGGCCCGCTGGCGCGGGGTGGAGTTGATCAGCAGGGCCATCGCCACGTTCTCCTCCGCGGTCAGTTCCGGGATCAGCAGCCCGGACTGGAAGACGAAGCCGAACGCCTCACGGCGCAGCTTCGAGCGCTGCCCCTCCCCCAGGCCGGTGATTTCCACCGGGGCCCGGCCGGGCAGGGCCAGGGTGACGGAACCGGAGTTCGGGGTCTCGATCCCGGCCAGGGTGTGCAGCAGGGTGGACTTCCCGGATCCGGAGGGCCCCATGATGGCCAGGGAGCCTCCGCGCGCCACGTCCAGGTCCACCCCGTCCAGGGCGGTGGTCGAACCGTAGCGGCGGGTCAGGGCCCGGGCACTGAGAACAGCAGTATTTTCAAGCATGATCCCAGCTTTCCAGCCGCGCACCCACCGCGTCCTCGGCCGAGCGGGCGAAAAACGCCGCCCGTTTTCTCCTACCGTGGTAGCACTCACGGCGGGCCGGGCCAACGCCCGGGTATGCTGGGCGCACCATGGTTTTGGAACTCTACACCCAGCCGTTTTGTGCCCCCTGCGTCCGTGCCCGCCAGGTGGTGCGCCGGGTGGCGGAGCTGGTCCCGGCGCTGGAGGTGCGCGAGGTCGACGTGGTGGCCGAATGGCAGCTGGGCCGGGAACTGGGGATCAGTTCCACCCCGGTGATCCGGCTGCTGGATGAGGACCGCCAGCTGCTGCGCGCCGAATCGGTGCCCACCGTGAACCAGCTGCTGGCAGCGGTCGCCGAGCACCTCTAGGTCCGGCGCTGGCCCGCCGGTGTGACGCATCCCGGATCCCGGGTGGTGCGACTCGCACCCCGCCGAAGCCGGGTTTCGACCCCCGGATGGGGAACAATGGGACGGGTGAGTGTTGCTTCTTCCCTTGGTTCGCCGGTCGGGTCCCCTGCGGGGCATGAGTGCTTCCAGCGGGTGCTGGCCGATTCGTCGAACCGCATTGAATGGCTGCGGGCCCGCTCACAGGGCATTACCGCCACCGACGTCGCCAAGCTGTCCACCGAACGCTCCATCAAGTCCGCGGCCTGGGACAAGCTGTACGGTTCCGGTTTTTCCGGCAACCCCTACACCGAGCACGGCCGGCGCCGCGAGCCGGTGATCGCCAACTGGGTGCTGGAGAACTTCAACATCTTCCCCTCCAGCCAGCTGTTCCATTCCCGGGAGAACCGCCTGCACCTGGCCACCCCGGACGGGCTGGGCTTCGATGCCCAGGGCACCCCGGTGCTGGCTGAAATCAAGACCACGAACAAGCCCTTCAACCGGGTTCCGCGCCACTACCTGCGCCAGATCCTGTGGCAGCAGTACGTGATCGGCGCCGAACGCACCCTGTTCGTGTGGGAACAGCACGAGAACTTCGTCCCGCTGAACGCGGTGCCCGAATTCCGTTGGGTTGAGCGCGATGACACCATGATCGCGGACCTGATCGCCAAGGCGGGGTCGCTGATCGACGAGCTGCGCCGCCGCACCCTGCGCCAGCAGCAGCTCGACGACTACGGTCCGGCCGCCCTGCGCCTCTAGGCGTCCTGCTTCCGCCGCTACCCCCTGCGCCGGACCCTGCCCTTAACGAACAGCGGCGCACCCACGCTCTGCCGCCCAGGGCTGCACGGGCGTTAAAGAGCGACGGCGCCGGCAGCACAGGCTGCGGGCGCCGTCCTCAGCTGCGGCCGGCCGGATGCGGCTAGGAGCCGATCTCGGGCTGGATCCGCGGGTCGGGCAGGCTTTCGGGGTAGTCGGCCACCAGCTCCGCGAGCAGCTTTTCGCGCACCATGTTGCGCAGGTCCCACAGGTCGCCGGCGTTGCGGGCCGATAAATAGATGGTCACGGTCTGCAGCCCGCCGACCGCGTCGGTCACGACCAGGGAGTTGCTGCGCCCGTCCCACAGATCCGAGGACTCCAGCAGTTCGGTGGTGCGCTTGCGCAGGTAGTCCACCGGGGCGTTCCACTTCAGCTCCAGCACCACATTGCCGCTGATCTCGGTGGAGCGCCGCGACCAGTTCTCAAACGGCGTGGTGGTGAAGTAGGTGGAGGGCAGGATCATGCGCCGCCCATCCAGCAGCAGGACCACCACGTAGCTCAGGGTGATCTCCTCCACCGAGCCGCGTTCGCCTTCCACCACGATGGTGTCGCCCACGCGGATCGAGTCGGTGAAGGCCACCTGCATGCCGGCAAAAACATTGGACAGCGGGGTCTGCACCGCCAGACCGACGACCACCGACATCAGGCCGGCGGAGGCCAGAATACCGGCGCCCAGCGCCCTGACCTGTTCGATTGTCAGCAGGATCGCGGCGACCGCCAGCACCACCAGGATCGCGGCCAGCACCCGGCGCAGCAGCCCGATCTGGGTTTCCACCTTCGCCAGCTTGCGTCCGGTGCCGATCTTCTTCTGCAACCGCTCCAGCATGAAGTTCTCGATCCCCTTGGACAGGCGGATCAGGAACCAGGTGACGCAGGTGACCAGCACGACCAGCCAGGCGAACTGCCAGAACTGGTATCCGGTCTGGTCCCGGCGCAGTGCCAGCAGTGCGCTCTTGACCACAATTGCGGCCAGGGCGCCGAAGAACGGCAGCCGGGTGGCGGCAATGTCGCTGGACATGGTCTGGCTGCGGTGGAAAATCCGGGTGAACGCGAAGCTGAGCACGAAGGTCAGGACCGCCGCCAGCAGTAACCCGACCGCGATCACCGCCCAGAATCGCAACGATTCGGGTAGGAACCCGGAGGCTTCGACAACGTCGGTGACTTTGCTTTCGAGGTCTTCAATCGGTGCAGTAGGACTGGGAAGCATGTTCACAGCATGTCACAGTCGGCTTTAACGTTGCTGGGCGACATCCGAATGTACGCACAGCGTGGAACCGCGCAAAGTTCCTAGGTATCGAACCGATACCGTTTGGGCGCCGAATCCAACAGTCCCTTGTTTTCGTGGGGCACACCACCTGTACTGGTTTCATGGATCACTGTGCTGTGGTCCAGGCGCTCAAACAGAAGGGAAGCCGGTGAGGGCAATGCGCCGCAAGAAGCTCGGATTAGCCGCGGCAATAATAGCAACAGGACTCATGACAGTGGCACCATCGGCCACTGCAGTATCGGTGCCGGCAGCGTCGCCGGCCACCGCATGCGCCACCGTCTACTGGGGATCGCTGACCAAGACGGTGTCCACCCATGCACGATCCACCAGCGTTGACGATGTGCGTACCGGACGCCACGCCTGCTTCGACCGCCTGGTCATTGACCTGACGGGCAAGAAGACCGGGTACACCGTCAAGTACGTCAACGCGCTCTACGCCCCGGGCAGCGGCAAGAAGGTCACGCTGCGCGGCGGGGCCACGCTGTCCATCACGGTCAACGCCCCGGCCTACAACTCCAAGGGGCAGCCGACCTACAACCCGGGGGCGACGATCCGCTCCCTGGACTACACCACCTTCCGGCAGCTGGCCTACCTGGGCAGCTTCGAAGGCCAAACCGACTGGGGCCTGTCCACCCGGGCCCGGCTGCCGATGCGGGCCTTCACGCTGGATGGACCGGGCACCGGTTCACGGCTGGTGATCGATGTCGCCCACCATTGGTAGGCAGGCTGTAGCCCGTCACCCGGCGGCTGTCAGTTTGCCCCTCCGGCCCACGGGCCGGCAACGCTAAGGGTCAGCCGGTGTCATGCGCCCACTTCAGTGCGTAACACCGGCTGACCCGCGCGCACGGATGTGCCACCATGCAATATATGAACCCCGTCTTCGCCTATCAGCAGGTTGATGTGTTCGCGCCCACCGCCTTCAGCGGCAACGGGCTGGCCGTGGTCTTCGACGCCGATGAGCTGGACACCGAGGCGATGCAGAGCTTCGCACGGTGGATGAACCAGTCCGAAACCGTTTTCTTCTTTGCCCCCACCGAGCCGGGGGCCGACTACTCCATCCGGATCTTCACCCCCAGCACGGAGCTGCCCTTCGCCGGGCACCCCACCCTGGGTGCCGCCCAGGCCTGGCTGGAGGCCGGCGGGCAGCCGGCCCGCGACGAACACCTGATCCAGCAGTGCGCCGCAGGCCTGATCGAGGTGCGCGTCGAGCGGGAGGCCGGGGCGAAGCACCTGCGCCGCCTTTCCTTCCTGGCCCCGCCGCTGACGCGCAGCGGGCCGGTGGAGGACGATGTGCTGCAGTGGGCGATCAGCGGGCTGGGGATCAGCCCGAAGGACGTACTCGCCCACCAGTGGCTGGTCAACGGGCCGAACCATGTGGGGCTGCTGCTGCGCGATGCGGACGTGGTGCTGGGCATCGAACCGGACTACCCCGCCCTGGAGGGCCTGGAGCTGGGGGTGATCGGCCCCTACACCTCCTCCAGCGTCACCTTTGGGTCCTGGCAGCCGCGCGGCAGCGTGCTGCCGCGCGTGTCCGGCACCCGGGAGGAGCTGCGCCCGCTGGATGCCTCGGACCGCTACCGTTCCGAGGAGCGCTTCGGCTCGGTGGTGCTGCAGCCTCCGGCCGACTTCGAGGCCCGCTCCTTCGTGCCCAGCGAGGCGATCCAGGAGGACCCGGCCACCGGCTCGCTGAACGCCGGATTCGGGCAGTGGCTGACCGAGGCGGCCCTGGCCCCGCAGCGCTACACCGTCCGCCAGGGCACCCGGGTGGGGCGCTCGGCGATCCTGCACGTGGAAAACGACGGCACCGGCATCTGGGTGGGCGGGGATGTGGTCACCCGGATCTGCGGCAACGTGGAATTCCCCTCACCCTAGGCCCAGGGAACGGCATGCCGGGCCGCAGGGGTCTAAGCTTGGCAGGTGACTTCCCCCGAATTTGACTCCAAGGCCGCGTGGCGGGCGCTATGGGCGCTGGTCATCGGCTTCTTCATGATCCTGCTGGACACCACGATCGTGTCCATGGCGATGCCGGCCATCATGGGGGCGCTGCACGCGGATTTGACCGCGATCATCTGGGTGAACAGCGCCTACCTGCTCACCTTTGCGGTGCCGCTGCTGATTACCGGGCGCCTGGGCGACCGCTTCGGCCCGCGCAACATCTACCTGATTGGCCTGGTGCTGTTCACCGGCGCCTCGGCCTGGTGCGGGCTTTCCCCCAGCATCGGCTCGCTGATTGCCGCCCGCGCCGTGCAGGGCTTCGGCGCGGCGATGATGTCCCCGCAGTCGATGACGATGATCACCCGGCTCTTCCCCTACCGTCACCGTGGCGCGGCCATGGGCGTGTGGGGCGCGGTGGCCGGGGTGGCCTCGCTGGTGGGCCCGATCGCCGGCGGGCTGCTGGTGGACACCCTGGGCTGGGAGTGGATCTTCTTCATCAACCTGCCGGTGGGCGTGCTGACCTTCATCCTGGTGATGCGCTGGGTGCCCAAGCTCCAGCCGCACTCGCCGACCTTCGACACGCTGGGCGTGATCCTCTCCGCGGCGGCCATGTTCGCCCTGGTCTACGGCATCCAGGAGGGGGATTCCACCAACTGGGAACCGTTCATCGGGCCGATCGGCTCGGTGCACCTGATCGTTGCCGGGCTGGTGCTGTTCGCGGCGTTCATCTGGTGGCAGTCGCGCACCACCAAGGAACCGCTGGTGCCGCTGGGCCTCTTCCGCGACCGGAACTTCTCCCTGGCGAACCTGGGCATCAGCTTCATGGGCCTGGCCATCACCACGCTGAGCCTGCCGATGATCTTCTACCTGCAGTCGGTACGCGAACTGAGCCCCACCCAGGCGGCGCTGCTGATGTCACCGATGGCGATCGTCTCGGCCGTGTGCGCACCGTGGGTGGGCAAGCGCGTGACCGCCCACGACCCGCGCAAGTTCGCGATCCCGGGCTTCGCACTGTTCGGCGGGGGCATCGTCAGCTACGCGTTCCTGATGCACGCCGACACCCCACTGTGGGTGCTGCTGCTTCCACCGGTGCTGCAGGGGCTGGGTTCGGCCATGATCTGGCCGTCGCTGTCGCTGACCGCCACCCGCGACCTGGGCCCGGCCAACGCCGGGGCCGGTTCCGGGGTGTACAACACGACCCGGCAGATCGGTGCGGTGCTCGGCTCGGCGCTGATCGCGGTGATGATGCAGTCGCGCATCTCGGCGCAGGTGCAGTCCCAGGCCGGCCCGGACGCCCCGCTGCCCGATGTCTCCGGGGAGCTGACCCCGGGCGCGGTGCTGCCCGACTTCCTGCATGAGCCGATCTCGGTGGGCCTGGGGCAGGCAATGCTGCTGCCCGGGCTGGTGGCCCTGGCCGCCATCCTGGTGGTCGTCTTCTTCCGCGGCCGCCCGGCGGAGCAGCCGCAGCAGGCCAAGCAGCCGGTCCAGCAGGACTAGGCGCAGACGCAAAAACCGCGGTGTTGGCATGACCGAAACTGGTCCTGCCAACACCGCGGTTTTGCTTAAGCCACCCCGAACCAACCGCGCCCGCCCCGGCCGGGACGGACATCGCCGATGGCGGGGGCACCCGGTGGGTTCGGCCCCGAAAAGCCTACTTGTTGTTGTTCTTCTTCTTTTGCTGCCGGTAGGAGCGGCGCCCGAAGATCAGGGCGACGGCGATTCCGGCCAGCCACACGTCCTTGGCCAGGGTGCCGCCCTCGGCGGTGGGGCGGATGCCGTCCGATTCGGTCAGCCCCGGGGTGCGCAGGTACATGCTGAGCATGACTCCGGAGAAGCCGGCCAGCCCCAGTCCGGCCAGGCGGGAGGGAACCAGTGGCAGCAGCAGCGCAGAGCCCAGCGAGATCTCGGTGGCGGAGACCGCCTTGCCGAACGCTGCCGGTTCCATGTTGCCCAGCTGCGGCACGCCGTTGGAGGCCATCTGCTGCAGCCCGGCGGCGCTTTCCTCATCCAGGCGCAGCTTGTTGATGCCGCTGTTGAGGATGTACGCACCGCTGACCAGACGTAGTGCGGCATTTGCAATTGAGATACCCATCGATCCTCACTTCTTTCGTTTCAGGTCGTGCTTCGGGCCGATGACCACACCACGGTGCGGCGCATCATGTTGTTTAGCCTAATCACGGCGGCGGCCTATCACAATCTCAACGCGGCCCCACACTGGCAGATCCCAGCTTCGGCCCAGCGCCCCGTCCCACTGCGAAGCTGGGGCACCGCCGTCGTGGCCGGGGTGGTGCGCCCGGTTCGGACGGGGCGGGAAACCGCGGAAACATGCTAGATTCAACAAATCATGATCACTTCTTCCGCCGTGCCCGTTGCCGCCCTCGAACTGCTGATCGACCAGGGATTTGACGCCACCAGCGTCGATGAGCTGGCCAACGCCGCCGGCATGTCCCGTTCCACGTTTTTCCGCCGTTTCGGTTCCAAGGAGAATATGGTCTTCGCGGACCAGGAAATGATCATCACCCATCTGCAGACGGTGCTGGGCACCAGTTCGGCCCCGACCATGCAGGCGCTGACCGAGGCGGTGTCGGTCGTGTTTGACCAGTACACCGCCAATCCCCCGGCAGCGGAACTGCGCCACCAGCTGCTTCAGGAGGTGCCCGCGCTGCGTGACCGGGAGCTGGTTTCCACCCACCGCTTCGAACGGGCCTTTAACGACTATCTGCGCGCCAAGGGATTGTTTGCCGCACCCGGGGAGCGTTCCCTGCGCCTGGGGCTGAGCGCGGCCCTGGTCTCGATCCACAACGATCACCTGCGCACCTGGCTGCGCGACCACGCGGCGACCGGCCGTGATGAGCTGGCCGCGGACGTGCGCCGCTTCCTGAGCCGCTTTGCCGACCTCATTTCCCCGGAGCAGGCCGAGACGGCTCCCGGGCAGCGCACCACCGTGGTGGTTTCCGTGATCAACCCCGGCGGCGACCAGCAGGCCGTGCTGGATGAGGTGGCCCAGGCGCTGAAGCAGGCCGGCGGGATCTGAACCGCGCCGCCGAGGGCGGCAGAAGAAGATCTGACACAAAGTTTCTTGACATGAAACTGAGTTCCATTAGGCTGGTGGACGAGAGATTCACCTTCGCCGATGGAGCAACCTGCCATGACCCAAGAAACCACCTACGAATTCCCCACCGGTGTCACCGAGCCGGACTACGAGCTGTGGACCACCGACGTGGAGATCGATCCCACCGGCGTCTTCGAGGACCTTGAGCCCGAGGACCGGGCCTGGTGGGACAAGGCCCGCGCCTTCACCCTGGATGAGGTGCGCCCGGTCGCGCACGAATACTGGGAGACCGCCGACTACCCGCTGCACCTGGTCAAGAAGTTGGGCGACGCCGACCTGCTGCGCGACGGGCAGACCCCCAAGGGGTACGCCCCGATGAGCGCCATGGCCGCCGGGCTGGTGAACATGGAGCTGCACCGCGGCGACGGCTCGGTGGGCACCATTGTGGGCGTGCAGGCCGGGTTGGCACTGCGTTCCATCCTGCAGTGCGGCAGCCCCGAGCAGATCGAAAAGTTCGGCGTGCCGATGCTGCGCGGGGAACTGCCCGGCGCCTTCGCCCTGACCGAACCCACCCACGGTTCGGACTCGGTGTCCCTGGAAACCCGGGCCACCCGGGTGGAGGGCGGCTACGTGCTCAACGGCGAGAAGAAGTGGATCGGCAACGGCTCGGTCGGCGGGATCAGCGTGGTCTGGGCCCGCGATGACGAGGGCAAGGTGCGCGGGTTGCTGGTGGACCAGCAGTCCGCGGGCTACACCGCGACCACGATCAAGAACAAGCTGTCGCTGCGCGCCATCTGGCAGGCGCACATCCGCCTGGAGAACGTGTTTGTTCCCGATGAGATGGTCCTGCCCGGCGCGAACAGCTTCAAGGACACCGCCGCGGTGCTCTTCGCCACCCGCCTGGGCGTGGCCTGGGCGGCGGTTGGGCATGCGACCGCCTGCTATGAATCCGCGGTGGCCTACGCCAAGCAGCGCGTGCAGTTCGGCCGCCCGCTGGCCGCCTCCCAGGTGGTGCAGGAGCGACTGGCGCGCATGCAGTCCGAGCTGGCGACCATCCAGCTGCTGGCCGTGCAGTCCACCCGCCGCGAAATGGCGGGCAAGCTCACCGGCCCGGCCGCCTCGCTGGCCAAGTACACCGCCACCCGCACCGCCCGTTCGATCGCGGCGAACGCTCGGGACCTGTTGGGCGGCAACGGCATCCTGACCGACAACCGGGTGGCCCGCCACTTCGCGGACATGGAGGCGCTGCACACCTATGAGGGCACCGAAACGGTGCAGGCGCTGATCATGGGCCGGGAGATCACCGGCATCTCCGCCTTCGCCTAAGACCAGGCCTTCGGCGACCCCGTGGCACCAGTGATCCCCGCCAGCTGCACCCAACTGGCGGGGATCACCCGTTCCAGGCGGCCGCAAGCACTGCCCGCCGGCACCTGATATGTTGCTGACTTTGTCAAGATAGGCAGAACAAGGCGACCCCGCATCCGAATGGGCGCGTGGTCGCCTTGCCGTTCCCCGGGAGCCCCGACCTTCAGGCCGGTTCATGACTCGTGCTGTTATTCAGCGACGACGTGGTCGAATCTGATATCCGCGGGTTGGTTACG